>NZ_CP174345.1:0-435000 GCF_045401165.1 Halobacillus sp. SY10
TTGGAGAACATCAATGAATTATGGAACAATACGCTCGAGCAGATTAAAGAAAAAATCAGCAAACCGAGCTTTGAAACATGGCTGAAAGCAACCAAAGCAGATTCTTTGAATGAAAATACGCTGACGATCGTTGCTCCGAATGAATTCGCCAGAGATTGGCTTGAAAATCAATATGAGAGCTTGATTACGGAAACTTTATATGAAGTGACAGGGGCGAAACTTGATACAAAGTTCATTATTCCGGAATCTAAAGACGACTCACTAGAAGATGTGAAACTATCGTCTAAAAAAGTACCGAATGTAAAAAACAATGGAAACGAAGAATCACCACAAAGCATGCTGAATTCCAAATATACATTCGATACCTTTGTTATCGGTTCAGGCAACCGTTTTGCTCATGCTGCTTCTTTAGCTGTGGCAGAAGCACCAGCCAAAGCCTATAACCCATTGTTTATCTATGGTGGCGTAGGGCTTGGTAAAACGCACCTGATGCATGCGATCGGACACTATGTACTCGATCATAATCCGAATGCCAAAGTGGTGTATCTATCATCGGAAAAGTTTACGAACGAATTCATTAATTCCATTAGAGACAACAAGGCCGTCAATTTCCGAAATAAATACCGTAGTGTCGACGTGCTTTTAATAGATGATATACAGTTCCTTGCAGGAAAAGAACAAACACAGGAAGAGTTCTTCCATACGTTCAATACACTTCATGAAGAAAGCAAGCAGATTGTCATTTCCAGTGACCGTCCGCCAAAAGAAATTCCGACACTGGAAGACCGTCTGCGTTCACGATTTGAATGGGGACTGATCACGGACATCACACCGCCTGATTTAGAAACAAGAATCGCGATCCTTCGTAAAAAGGCAAAAGCGGAAGGACTGGATATCCCGAACGAAGTGATGCTTTATATCGCCAATCAAATCGATACAAACATCCGCGAACTTGAAGGTGCGCTGATCCGTGTCGTTGCCTATTCTTCTTTAATTAATAGTGATATCAACGCATCACTTGCGGCAGAAGCTTTGAAAGATATCATTCCTAGCTCAAAACCTAAGGTCATTACAATTGAAGCCATTCAGGAAATGGTCGGTGAAAAATATAATGTGAGACTGGAAGATTTCCCAGCGAAGAAACGGACAAAATCCGTCGCCTTTCCACGACAGATTGCCATGTATCTATCCAGGGAACTGACAGATTTCTCATTGCCGAAGATTGGGGAAGAGTTTGGAGGACGCGATCATACAACGGTCATTCATGCTCACGAAAAAATTTCAAAAATGGTTGCCGATGATCAACAGCTGCAAAAAGAATTGGATGAAATCAGAGAACAGTTAAAATCTCACTAGTGGATAATGTGAATAGTGATTGCACGTTCGTCAACACCCTATCCACATGTGGATAACCTTATGAAATAAACGTTTAACCTTGTTATCCACATTTCCACAGCCCATACTAGTACTATTACTACATTTTATATAAAAATAATTAATATATGCTCAAGTAGGAGGAGTGTATTCAAAATGAAATTCGTTATCCAAAGGGATCAATTGATCAATAGTGTCCAAAACGTCATGAAAGCCATCTCTTCCAGAACCACGATTCCAATTCTTACAGGAATGAAACTCGAAGCGAGTGAAGAAGGAATCAAATTAACAGGTAGTGATTCAGATATCTCTATTGAATCTTTCATTCCTAGTGAAGAAGACGGTATTGTTTATGTAGAAAATATTGAACCGGGAAGCATCGTTCTTCAGGCCAAGTATTTCCCTGATATTGTCCGTAAGCTTCCTCAAAATACTGTAGAAATAGAAAGTGACCATACTCGTAATGTCACGATACGTTCTGGAAATGCAGAATTTCATTTGAATGGCCAAGATCCAGAAGAATACCCACAACTTCCGCAACTTCATACAGAAGATAGTTTTGAACTGCCGATTGACCTTTTAAAAAATTTAATCCGCCAGACCGTTTTTGCGGTATCGACTTCTGAAACAAGACCGATCCTGACGGGTGTTCATGTAAAACTTGATGACGGAAGACTGGAATTCATTGCGACCGACAGCCATAGGTTAGCTTCACGTAAAATTCCTTTGGAACAACCAGAAGGAAAATCTTTACCGGCTGTAGTCATTCCTGGTAAAAGTTTGACGGAATTAAACAAAATTCTTGATGATTCCGAAGATACGATTGAAGTCAGTGTGACAGAAAATCAAGTCTTATTCCGTACGAAACACCTGTACTTCCTTTCCCGCTTGCTTGAGGGCAATTATCCGGAAACTTCTCGTCTGATTCCTGAACAAAGCAAAACGATCGTCAAAATTGACACGAAGGAATTGCTGCAATCAGTAGATCGCGCATCTCTTCTCGCGAAAGAGAATCGCAACAATGTTGTTCGTTTGATTACAAAAGAAGACAATCATCTTGAAATCACAGGGAATTCCCCGGAAGTAGGGAATGTTGTCGAAGAAGTGATGGCGACTGATGTCGATGGAGAAGATCTGAAAATATCTTTCAGTGCCAAATACATGATGGATGCACTGAAAGCGGTCGATTATGACCAGGTGAAAGTCGAATTTACAGGAGCGATGCGCCCATTCTTGATTCGCCCTGTCGATGACGACCAGATTTTACAGTTAATTCTTCCAGTCAGAACTTATTAAATCTCCGAAAAAGGTAAAGGTAAAAAGGTGCTTTATGTTTTGCATAGAGCACCTTTTCTTATTGGTCAGATTTTTATGTATCATCCTTTGGAATTTCAAGGAAGCGATGACTTTGTTAATAACTGTTCGTTTTTACAGCACTAGATACTTAGGTACCTAAGTTTATTGGTGAGGACAAAGAAAAATGAAAATGAGCGAATGATGGAAGAATGGGGCAATAAGAAGGTTGAAATGTCACTAAACAAGAGATGAAAGAGGCATACAGACCTGTTTCGTTGTCTCACACTTTCCTTACACATCTATCTTTAGTAAAATGAAAGATAGGTGAATTCATGAAATAGGGTGAAATGATATGAACGAAGAGATCGGTATTAGTACAGAATATATTCCATTAGGGAAGTTTTTGAAATTAGCCAATATTGTCGAATCTGGTGGAATGGTGAAAGTTTTCTTGTCGGAATTTGAAGTTTACGTAAACGGAGAACCTGACAATCGTCGTGGCCGCAAACTGTATGTGGGCGATACAGTAGAAGTTGAAGAATTCGGCAGCTTCACTGTCGTCAAAGAAGCTTAGGTCAGGCGTTCCTCTATGTATATCCATGAGTTATCATTACGTTCTTTCAGGAACTATGATGAGCTCTCATTGACGTTCGACCATAAGATCAATGTCATCATTGGTGAAAATGCCCAGGGAAAAACCAATCTGATGGAAGCGATCTATGTACTCGCTTTTACTAGGTCCCATCGTACGCCCAGAGATAAAGAACTGATACAGTGGGATGCAGAGTATGGTAAAATAAAAGGGAGTATCTTTAAACGGAATCGTCGCTTTCCTCTTGAAATCATCGTTTCTAAAAAGGGGAAAAAAGCGAAATTGAATCATATTGAGCAAAAGCGTCTGAGCGACTACATCGGCGCTTTGAACGTGGTGATGTTTGCACCTGAGGATCTCAATCTTGTGAAGGGGAGCCCTCAGGTGCGTCGTCGGTTTATTGACATGGAAATCGGCCAAATACAACCCACATACATTTATCATTTAGGTCAATATCAGAAGATTCTCAGACAACGAAATCATCTGTTGAAAGATTTGCAGCGAAAGCCGGGAGCGGACCGGACGATGCTCGGTGTTTTGACAGAGCAGCTGATTGAACATGCAACGACGATTGTCGAACGCCGTTTCAAATTTCTGCAGCTCCTTAGGTCATGGGCGACACCGATCCACGAAGGAATCAGTCGGCAGTTGGAGAAGCTGGAAATTGCTTATGATGCGAGTGTGCGAGTATCAGAGGATATGAATTTGGAAACAATAAAAGATACATTCTCTGAAAAGTTTGCAGAAATTGAATCAAAAGAAGTGGAACGCGGGACGACGTTGGCAGGACCACACAGGGATGATCTGGTTTTTTACGTGAACGGAAAAGACGTCCAAACGTATGGATCACAGGGCCAGCAGCGGACGACGGCATTGTCTTTGAAACTCGCTGAAATTGAACTGATTCATAGTGAAGTAGGCGAATACCCCATTTTGCTTCTTGATGACGTACTTAGTGAACTGGATGACTTTAGACAATCGCATTTGCTTCATACGATTCAAGGAAAAGTCCAGACGTTCGTTTCTACAACGAGTATCGACGGAATTGAACACGAAGCACTGGAACAAGCGGAGATTTTCCGTGTGAAAGAAGGAACGATAGACGTAGAGAAATGAGGTGGCGAATTGTTCATTCATATCGGGGATGATCACGTCATCCAGTCGAAGGATGTCGTGGCGATCATTGATCATAGTTTGATTTCATCTTCTTCTATCATCGAAGAAATGATTCATAACCAACGTAAGGAAAAGCAGGTCATTGAAACGGAAGACCACCAGGCGAAAGCGATTGTAATTACGAATGATGTCATCTATTTCAGCCCACTATCTGTCTATACATTGAAGAAGCGGGCGAACATGATGACAACACTGAATAAACTGGAAGATTTCTCGGAAGAGTCCGATTTTTAATATACCGATAGATGAGAGACGTAAGGGATTAGAGATAAACCACTTGAGAAATGTAGGTGAGTACCATGAAGGAAGATATTATCGAAGAGCAGCAGGCATATGATGAGAGTCAAATACAGGTACTGGAAGGATTAGAAGCGGTAAGAAAACGTCCAGGAATGTATATTGGTTCTACGAACGAAAAAGGCCTTCACCACCTCGTATGGGAAATCGTCGATAACAGTATCGATGAAGCGATGGCCGGTTTTTGCGATCATATTCAAGTCGCGATCGAAAAAGACAACAGCATTACCGTTACCGATAACGGCCGTGGTATTCCTGTCGGGATCCAGGAGAAAACGGGACGTCCCGCTGTTGAAGTCATTCTAACCGTTCTTCACGCCGGAGGTAAGTTCGGCGGGGGCGGATATAAGGTATCCGGAGGGCTCCATGGTGTAGGGGCATCCGTCGTAAACGCCTTATCTACGAAACTAGAAGTGTTCGTCCACCGTGATGGAAACATTCATTACCAGGCTTATCACCGTGGTGTTCCAGAAGAAGACTTGAAGGTGATCGGAGAAACTGATCAGACAGGAACACGCATCCAATTCAAACCAGACCCTGAAATTTTCTCAGAGACAGAGGAATATAAGTTTGAGATTCTTGCTAATCGTTTGCGTGAGCTCGCTTTTCTAAACAAGGGTCTTACCATCACGATTGAAGATAAACGTACGGATGAAGAGCCTGTGAATTACTATTTCGAAGGCGGAATCCTTTCCTATGTCGAACACATGAACCGCACGCGCGAAACCCTGCATGATGCCTTCTTCATCGAGGATGAACAAGATGAGATTTCTATTGAAATCGCCATGCAGTACAACGATGGATTCGCGAGTAATATTTATTCCTATGCTAACAACATCCATACGTACGAAGGCGGAACGCACGAATCCGGTTTCAAGACCGGTTTGACACGTGTGATCAACGACTATGCACGTAAAAACAACATGTTCAAGGAGACGGATCCGAATTTGACAGGAGACGATGTCAGGGAAGGTTTGACAGCGATCATCTCAATCAAACATCCGGACCCGCAGTTCGAAGGGCAGACAAAGACGAAACTCGGCAACAGTGAAGCACGTACCGTTACGGACTCTCTGTTCTCGGAACGTTTCACAAAGTTCCTTTTTGAAAATCCGAACATGGCTAAAACGATTGTTGAAAAAGGATTGATGGCTTCAAGAGCAAGAATGGCCGCGAAGAAAGCACGTGAACTGACGCGCCGTAAAAATGCACTTGAGGTTTCCAACCTGCCAGGTAAATTAGCGGACTGTTCTTCCAAAGATGCCAACATCTCTGAACTTTACATTGTTGAGGGTGACTCTGCCGGAGGATCTGCTAAGCAGGGACGGGATCGTCATTTCCAGGCGATTCTGCCATTGCGCGGTAAAATCATCAACGTTGAAAAAGCACGCTTGGATAAAATCCTTTCCAACAACGAAGTCCGTGCCATCATTACAGCCCTTGGTACAGGAATCGGTGAAGAGTTCGATATTTCAAAGGCACGTTATCATAAGATCGTCATCATGACCGATGCCGACGTCGATGGTGCACACATTCGTACTTTACTATTGACGTTCTTCTATCGTTATATGCGTCCATTGATTGAACATGGCTATATCTATATCGCTCAGCCGCCGCTTTATAAAATCCAGCAAGGAAAAGCGATTTATTACACGTACAGTGATAAGCAGCTGGATGCGAAGCTTGCAGAGCTGTCCAAATCACCGAAACCTGGCGTTCAGCGCTACAAGGGTCTTGGAGAGATGAACCCGGAACAGCTTTGGGAAACGACGATGGACCCTGAAACGAGAACGATGCTTCAGGTCAGCTTAGAGGATGCGATGGGGGCGGATGAAACCTTCGATATTCTTATGGGAGACAAAGTCGAACCGCGTCGTAACTTTATTCAAGAGAACGCCCAATATGTACAAAACCTTGATGTTTAATATAAAACGAATGTCATGAAAGAGTGGGAAGGGAGACGAACATATCCTTTCCCCTTTTAGGTAACTAGGAGGTAAAAGAATGGTGGATCAACCCGAACGTCCGCGCGTACAGGAAGTAAACATCAGTCACGAAATGCGCACCTCATTCCTGGATTATGCGATGAGTGTCATCGTAGCCCGTGCCCTTCCTGATGTCAGAGACGGCCTGAAACCTGTACACAGAAGGATATTATATGCGATGCATGACCTTGGTATGCATTCGGACAAAGCTTACAAAAAATCGGCACGTATTGTCGGAGAAGTCATCGGTAAGTATCACCCTCACGGAGACTCTGCTGTCTATGACACGATGGTGCGTATGGCACAGGACTTCAACTACCGATACATGCTCGTCGATGGACACGGAAACTTCGGTTCTGTGGACGGAGATGCCGCAGCCGCCATGCGTTATACGGAAGCACGGATGTCCAAAATTTCTATGGAGATTCTGCGCGACATCAACAAAGATACGATCGATTATAACGATAACTACGATGGAACAGAGCGGGAGCCTGCAGTGCTTCCAGCCAAATTCCCGAACTTGCTCGTCAATGGCGGTTCAGGAATTGCGGTCGGAATGGCGACGAACATCCCTCCGCATCAGCTTGGTGAGGTTATTGATGCAGTACTCGCTCTTAGTAAGGACCCGGAGATTACCATCCAGGAACTGATGGAAAACCATATCTATGGTCCGGATTTCCCGACAGCTGGTAAAATTCTCGGCTTAAGTGGAATTCGCAAAGCCTATGAAACAGGGAAAGGCTCGATCACAGTCCGTGCGGATGTAGAAATTGAGGAACAAGCCAACGGCAAAGGCCGTTTAATCGTGCACGAGCTTCCTTATCAGGTGAACAAGGCCCGTCTCGTTGAAAAAATCGCTGATCTTGCCCGCGATAAGAAAATCGATGGCATCACAGATCTCCGCGATGAATCGGACCGTAATGGTATGCGTATCGTTATTGAGTTACGCCGGGATGTTAATCCGAACGTCCTTCTCAACAACCTTTACAAAATGACGGCCCTGCAATCAACGTTCGGCATCAATATGCTCGCACTCGTCAATGGGCACCCGAAAGTGCTCAACTTAAAACAGTGCCTCGAGCACTATTTGGAACACCAGAAAGTCGTCATTCGCCGCCGTACGGAATACGAACTTAGAAAAGCAGAAGCGCGCGCTCACATCCTTGCTGGTCTGCGTATTGCCCTTGACCACCTGGATGAAGTGATTTCACTTATTCGTGAATCGCAAACGACTGAAATCGCACGTACCGGTTTGATGGAGCGTTTCGGTCTTTCTGAAAAGCAGGCACAAGCGATTCTTGATATGCGTCTGCAGCGACTGACCGGTTTAGAGCGTGAAAAAATAGAGGATGAATATCAAGAAGTCATGAAATTGATTCAAGAATTGAAAGCGATCCTTGCTGACGATGAAAAAGTTCTTGAAATCATCCGTGAAGAACTGCTTGATGTGAAGGAGCGCTATAATGATAAGCGCCGTACAGAAATCGTTCTTGGCGGAACAGACTTCATCGAGGATGAGGACTTGATCCCTGAAGAAACGGTCATCGTCACGGTCACTCACCAGGGCTATGTCAAACGTCTTCCAGCATCCACTTACCGTTCACAGCGAAGAGGTGGACGAGGCGTGCAGGGCATGGGCACACACGAAGAAGACTTCGTCGAACACCTATTGTCTACGTCGACTCATAATACCCTGCTTTTCTTCTCAAACAAAGGGAAAGTATATAAAGCTAAAGGTTATGAAGTACCAGAATTCAGCCGAACGGCTAAAGGAATTCCAATCATCAACATGTTGAACGTTGAACGTGATGAGTGGATCAATGCTGTGATTTCCGTTGAAGATTTCGTTGATGACTGGTACCTCGTCTTTACAACGAAGAACGGAATCACGAAGCGGACAACGCTCTCCCAATTCGCGAATATCCGAAAAGGCGGTCTGATCGCTCTCGGACTGCGTGAAGATGATGAGCTGATCTCGGTCCGACTGACAGATGGAACGAAAGATATCATGATCGGCACGCAGAACGGTTACTTGATTCGTTTCAATGAAGATCAAATCCGTGCGATGGGACGTACAGCCGCAGGTGTCAAAGGGATTTCCCTTCGTGAAGACGACAAAGTCGTATCCATGGAAATCCTCGACGATTCCCTGCAAGTGCTCACCGTTACAAGCAAAGGCTACGGAAAACGCACACCAGCTGACGAGTACCGGATTACCAACCGTGGTGGTAAAGGAATCATTACGTGTAATCTGACAGATAAGAATGGTAAAGTCGTCGCTACGAAAGCCGTCAATGGCGAAGAGGATATCATGATTATCACTGCCAGTGGTGTCTTAATCCGTATGCCGATGGAAAGTATTTCTGAAACAGGACGGAACACACAGGGTGTACGCTTGATTCGTCTTGGAGAAGGTGAAGAAGTCGCTACCGTTGCTCGTGTCGAGTCTGAAAAAGAGGAAGAAGAACTTGTGGAAGAAGCGCTGGAAAAAGAAGCTGAATCTCAAGATGAGATTTCTGAAGAAAGTGCAGAAACATCAGACGAACCAACAGAAGAAGAGTCAGATGAATCATAAGTAAGCAAACTTCCATGATCCGTCGCCTGTCGATTTATTTCGGCAGGTGACTTTTTTTATAGGGCGGAGGAACAGATTCATACTTATCCATTAAATTTTTCAATATTTGCTATTTTGTTGAAATATTCATGGTAATATAGAACTATAAATATCATTTGAGATTCAAGAGATCTTTACATAAAAGAAACTAGTGGAAGGTGGTTCGTTGCCATGAGGGTAGCTACATCACAATTGGAACCGGGCTGTCTCTTGACGAAAGACGTCATGGGTCGGACGAATCGACCGATCGTGCCTAAAAATACGACCATTCAGCCCGTCCATATTGATGTACTGAAGAAATTTAAAATTGATATTGTTGAAGTTTCCAATCGTCGGTCGGACGGTTCGCTTTTCATAGCTTCCAAGCCGACAGACCAAGAAGAAGATCTACATCAGGAGATGCGTTCTGAGGAACCTGATCTTCCTTTCTTCGAATCCTACCTAGCTGCTGTGCAGGAGTATAAAAAATGGTTCATTTCATGGCAAGGTGGATCGCCTTTAAACATCAGTGCGATCCGCAAAGTGATGGTTCCCCTCCTTGAGAGAGCTGTCGATTCTGCAGGGCGGGAAGTTTTCTCGCTCCATCATTATACCTCCAGTAAAGATTACATCTATCATCACAGTGTAGCGATGGGGCTGTTATCTAGTTATGTGGCGTCGAAAATGGGCTACAATTACGGTGAATGGATTCAAGTCGGTTTAGCCGGGCTTCTTGCTGATAGCGGGATGGCGAAAGTCAGTGAACGAATTACGTGGAAAGAGGCCCCTTTAACAGAGAGGGAGTATGAGATGGTGAAAAACCATCCGACCTACAGTTACCGAAACGTAGAAAAAATATCTACGTTGAGTAACCACGCAAAGGTCGCTATTTTACAGCATCATGAACGATTGGATGGGACAGGTTATCCATTAGGAGTCAGTCAGAATAAAATCCATCCGTTCAGCCAGATTATCGCTGTCTGTGATATGTACCACGCCATGACGTCTGAGAGGATGTACCGGAGGAAACAGTCGCCTTATAAAGTGCTCGAAGAAATCCTCCAGGAGCAGTTCGGCCGCTATGATCATAAAGTGATCAGCGCTTTAGTTAAAGAAATGACCAATTATTCTACGGGGACCCAAATCCGCTTGTCTGATCATCGCGAAGCAGAAGTGATTTTCGTTGAAAAAACCAACCCGACAAGACCGCTTGTGCGAATCATTGAAGATGGACAGATTCTCCCGTTGAAAGAGCAGCTGGACCTTCATATTGAAGAAGTATATGAATAAAAAGAGACCAGTTTGCGTCATGAAATGGATGCAAACTGGTCTTTGAGCCAGGAAGCGAAAATTTTCGGGATACGTTCCGCAGCTGAATTTAAAAAATGTACAATGAATACATAATCCTCACGATCTTTCATCTGCTCCATCTCTCCCCACCATTCCCCTTCATAACGCACTAGCATACTCAAGTTATAAAGGACAGCAAAATACGCCAACAGCTCAGGCCATTCTTCTTCAATGGTGATAGGACTCGGGTTCTTCAGTTGAAACAGCTCTTCCATTCCAGGGAGGGGACGGAGCAATTCATCCATGGATATCTTGGTTTTTTCTGAAGAAAATTGAAACAAATGCTCAGCTGCGTGCGGGAATAACCCGTGCGGCTGAATACGGATATCGTCTTCTAAAAAACGGTAATGCTGTTTTTTTCTTTTACGTGTCGACAGCCCATGGGCGAGAACCTTTGCGGTGGCAGGATATCCAGGATCAACCGTCAACAGGCAGCTTTTGATGAAATGGTTCATTCCATAATAAAAAAGAAGAGGCTTTACACTCAAGGGTGTATGTAAAGCGGTCGACCAATAATCTTGACCGAGGCTGAGACCGTGAATGAACCGTTCTGCATTATTGTAAGCATGATGTTCGGCTCTTGAATGATTGATCTTTTCATAACAAGCAAACAAAAAAGGTCTTGTATGTGCGGTCACTTGAAGATAAGTGAGAATCGGATCCGTGGAGTGCAAAGAAAGTTCCTCCTTTCTAACATAAAAGGAATTCTCCCCCATTTTTTTATGGTTGAAAAAGCCCGACCATTGTCGTATTGTAAATAACAATAAGAAATGGTGTTACGAGAATATACCACTTATTTTACCCACTTTCACCCAAACTATTTTAAGAAGAAAAGGAGAGGTCAAGCATGCGTGAAGACAAGTTTACAAAAGAAGGTTTAACGTTTGACGATGTACTACTTTTGCCTGCTAAGTCCGATGTTTTGCCCCGTGATGTTTCGCTGGCAACAGAATTATCTCCGACATTACGTCTGAATATGCCGATCATCAGTGCCGGAATGGATACGGTGACGGAAGCTAAAATGGCGATCGGTATGGCACGTCAAGGAGGACTTGGCGTCATTCATAAGAATATGTCGATTGAAGAGCAAGCAGAACATGTCGACCGAGTGAAACGCTCCGAAAGCGGCGTCATTACGAACCCGTTCTTTCTGACTCCGGAACACCAAGTATTTGATGCTGAACATTTAATGGGGAAATTCCGTATTTCCGGTGTGCCGATCGTTAATACTGTGGAAGAACAGAAACTTGTCGGAATCATCACCAACCGTGACCTCCGTTTCATCGAAGATTATTCGATTAAAATAAGTGACGTCATGACCCGTGAGAACCTTGTCACAGCACCTGTAGGAACGACACTGGATGAAGCAGAAAAAATCTTGCAGCAATATAAGATTGAAAAGCTACCGATGGTAGATAACAATGGGATCCTCAAAGGATTGATCACCATCAAAGATATAGAGAAAGTGATCGAATTCCCATTATCAGCAAAAGATGAACAAGGTCGTCTCCTCTGTGCGGCAGCTGTCGGTGTCACGGCAGATGCGATGACGCGTATTGATAAATTAGTGGAAGCAGGGGTCGATGCTCTTGTCGTCGATACCGCCCATGGTCACTCTCAGGGTGTGATTGATCAGGTGAAGCGGATCCGTGACCGTCATCCAAAAGTGAATATCATTGCAGGAAACGTAGGGACAGCAGAAGCGACACGCGAATTGATCGAAGCAGGGGCGGACGTTGTAAAAGTAGGTATTGGACCAGGATCGATTTGTACGACCCGTGTCGTTGCAGGTGTCGGTGTTCCTCAAATCACTGCCGTCTATGACTGTGCGAAGGAAGCGGAGAAATACAATAAGCCGGTCATTGCCGACGGAGGAATCAAATATTCAGGTGACATCGTGAAAGCTCTTGCTGCAGGTGGACATGCCGTTATGCTCGGAAGTTTACTAGCCGGTGTTTCAGAAAGCCCTGGCGAAACGGAAATCTTCCAAGGCCGCCGGTTCAAAGTCTACCGGGGGATGGGATCTGTCGGTGCCATGGAATCCGGATCCAAAGATCGTTACTTCCAAAATGACCAAGAAGCGAAGAAACTTGTGCCTGAAGGGATTGAAGGACGCATGCCATATAAAGGACCATTGGCAGACTCCATCCATCAGCTTCTCGGAGGTATCCGCTCGGGTATGGGGTATTGTGGAACACCAACCATCAGTGCTTTACGTACAGACGCACAATTCACAAGAATTACAGGGGCTGGTTTAAGAGAGAGCCATCCACATGATGTTCAAATTACAAAAGAAGCGCCAAACTACTCCGTTTGACCCGTATAAAAAGTGATAGACAGGGACTTTTCCCTGTCTATTCTTTTATATAAGCATGTGATAAAATAACAAAGATGCATATTTTAAGGGTGGAGGTTGAGAAAGTGACACAAAGAATAAAAACATCTATGGCCTTGATGGTGGCATTGCTTATGGGGTTCTTTGCTGTGTCCATGAATCCTGGACATACATACGCAAGCGTAGATGTTGGCGCAGAATCGGCAATACTCGTGGACGCGGAAACAGGGAAGATTTTATTTGAAAAAGAGGCAGATTTGACATTACCTCCTGCCAGTATGACGAAGATGATGACTGAATATCTTGTCATGGAAGCGATTGAGGAAGGTCAAATCAGCTGGGATACGACAACACAAATTAGTCAATACGCTTTTGATATATCGGCGAATCCTGAATTTTCAGGAGTTGGCCTGAGATTGGATGAAGAATATACGGTACGTGAACTTTATGAAGCAATGGCAATTAATTCAGATAATGCAACAACTATTGCGCTTACGGAATTGATTGCTGGCAGTGAAGCTGAATTTGTTCAAATGATGAACGAAAAGGGAGCGGAAATGGGTCTTCCTGATTACGATTTCGTAAACTCTACTGGATTGAATAACTCTCATTTAGGAGACAACTATCCTGAAGGAACAGATCCGGATGCAACAAACATGCTTTCTGCAAAATCTGCAGCGCTTCTCGCTTACCATTTGACGAACGACTATCCGGAAGCGCTTGAAATCTCAAGCAAACCGACACTTGAATTTGCTGGAGAAACCGTGACGAACTGGAACTGGATGCTTCCAGGCATGCCGGGTCAGAACTTGAAGCAGTTCGAGTACGAAGGTATGGACGGATTGAAAACAGGATACACAGAACTTGCTCAAAACACATTTACAGGGACGGCAGAACGAGACGGACAACGCTTCATTTCAGTCGTCATGAAATCCGAATCCAGGGCCTCCCGTTTCGACCAAACAGAGAAGCTGCTGGACTACGGTTTCAATCAATTCTCACGACAGGAACTTTTCGCAGCAGGAGCCACTCCTGAAGAAAAGTCGACGCTTCCTGTCGCAAAAGGAAAAGAAGAGGAAGTAGCGATTGAAACGAGTGCAGCCTTAAGCACACTGTTGAAAAGCGGAGAAGAAGATCAATATGAGATTCAGTTCAACATTTCTGAGGATCAGTTGGATGACGAAGGTAACCTTGTCGCGCCTGTAGAAAAAGGCCAGAAAGTCGGGACAGCGAAACTTGTATACAACGGGGAAGAAGACTATGGAAATATCCTTTCTGAAGGTGGACAAACCGTCGAGATCGTCACTTCTTCCAGCGTGGAAAAAGCAAACTGGTTCATGCTTACCCTCGGTGCCATCGGTGAATTTTTCAGTGATATCTTCACAGGCGCGGTCGATATGGTTAAAGGCTGGTTTTAGGTGAAAAAATCCCTATATAACCAGTGGGATTTAATATAGTAATGCGTTACAATAGAGGATAAGAATCTATGATTCGAAATAAAATGCTTAAACTATAGAGCTGTTAGGGAGGAATCAACATGGCACAAACAGGTACGGATCGCGTAAAACGCGGCATGGCAGAAATGCAAAAAGGTGGCGTCATCATGGACGTCGTAAACGCAGAACAAGCAAAAATCGCTGAAGAAGCAGGAGCAGTAGCCGTAATGGCTCTTGAACGAGTTCCAGCAGACATCCGCGCAGCAGGCGGGGTCGCTCGTATGGCTGATCCTACGATCGTTGAAGAAGTGATGAATGCCGTTTCTATTCCAGTTATGGCAAAAGCTCGTATCGGGCATATTACAGAAGCACGCGTCCTTGAAGCGATGGGCGTTGACTATATCGATGAGAGTGAAGTTCTTACTCCAGCTGATGAAATCTATCACATCAAAAAAGATGAGTACACAGTTCCATTCGTATGTGGCTGCCGTAACCTTGGTGAAGCGACACGCCGCATCCGTGAAGGTGCATCCATGCTTCGTACGAAGGGCGAACCAGGAACAGGAAACATTGTAGAGGCTGTCAGCCATATGCGTCAGGTTCAGTCTCAAATCCGTCATTTGCGCGGACTTTCCGAAGATGAAGTGATGGTCTATGCAAAAGATAATGGCGCTCCATTCGATCTATTGATGGAGATCCGTGAAGAAGGACGTCTGCCTGTCGTCAACTTTGCTGCCGGTGGTATTGCAACTCCTGCTGATGCATCCTTGATGATGCAGCTTGGAGCAGACGGAGTATTCGTTGGATCTGGTATTTTCAAATCCAACAATCCTGAAAAGTTTGCACGTGCAATTGTTGAAGCAACGACTCACTATGACGATTACAAGTTGATTGGTGAATTGTCCAAAGGTCTTGGAACAGCCATGAAAGGGATGGAAATGTCCACCCTTACTCCTGAACAGCGTATGCAGGATCGCAGCCAGTAAATAAAGGAGAATGCAGCATGACTACAATCGGTGTATTAGGCCTTCAAGGCGCTTTCCGTGAGCATGTGCGTTCTGTCGAAGCGACAGGTGCCAAAGCCGTCGTCGTCAAAAGAACAGAACAGCTGAAAGAGATCGATGGCTTGATTATCCCTGGTGGAGAAAGTACGACCATCCGCAGACTGATCGATAAGTACGAGTTTCTAGAGCCAATCCGACAATTCGGAAAAAGCGGCAACCCGATTTTCGGTACGTGTGCGGGGCTCATCTTACTCGCTTCAGAAATCGATGGTTCTTATGACGTCCATCTAGGGGTCATGGATATCAAAGTCCGTCGTAATGCTTTCGGGCGTCAGCGAGAAAGTTTTGAAGCCGATCTGGATATCGAAGGTGTGGCAGAAGGATTCAATGCCGTATTCATCCGTGCTCCTTACATTGAAGGGGTAGGAGAAAATACGAAAGTGTTGGCACGCTACGACGGTCATATCGTAGCCGCTCAAGAAGGTCACTATTTAGCCTGTTCCTTCCATCCGGAATTGACAGACGACCATCGTTTAACGGACCATTTTGTGAAAATGGTAGAAGAAGCTAAAAAAACACTTGCATTATAATTCTGAATCCGCTAATCTTATGTAACACAAACCATAATTGAACGCGATGACAGGAAATAGTAACATGTCCCTTCTTCTCAAAGAGAGTCAGTGGCTGGTGTGAACTGACGGAGAAGCCATGTGAATCCATCCTCGAGTGTCTGACTGAATGAAGTAGGTCAGACCGGTACTCACCGTTATGAGTGAAGCCGGAAGGTCATATGTACCTTCAACTTGGGTGGTATCGCGGGAAGCATAAACCAAAGCTCTCGTCCCTTATTTAGGGACGGGAGCTTTTTGTTTAGCTTCAAATCAATTGAAATGAGTATATAAAGGAGGAAGTAAACATGTTGGACATGAAATACTTACGCCAGAACTTTGATGAAGTAAAAGGAAAACTGCAAAACCGGGGAGAAGACCTTTCTGACTTGGATGCCTTCGGCGATTTGGATAGCAAGCGCCGTGAGCTGATTCAGGAAACGGAAGAATTGAAAGCAAAGCGTAATGAAGTTTCCAAGGAAATCTCCCAGCTGAAAAAAGCGAAGGAAGACGCGGATGATAAAATTAAAGAAATGCGTGAAGTCGGCGATCGCATAAAAACGCTTGATACAGAGCTGAAAGAAGTAGAAGAGAAACTCGAAACACTTCTATTATCTATCCCGAACATCCCTCACGAAAGTGTACCTGTCGGTGGGGATGAAGAAGACAATATCGAAGCACGAAAAGACGGAGAGATTCCGACATTTGGTTTCGAAGCTAAACCTCACTGGGATGTAGCGACAGATTTAGGCATCCTTGATTTCGAAAGAGCGTCCAAGGTTACTGGAAGCCGCTTCGTTTTCTACAAAGGACTAGGTGCTCGTTTAGAGCGTGCGTTACTTAATTTCATGATGGACCTGCATGCAGATGAACACGGCTATCAGGAAATGCTGCCACCACAAATGGTTAACCGCACAGCGATGACAGGAACAGGTCAATTACCGAAATTCGAAGAAGACGCTTTTAAAATTGAAGACTGGGATTATTTCCTTGTACCAACAGCTGAGGTACCTGTAACGAACTTCCACAGAGAAGAAATTCTATCTGTTGAAGACCTTCCACAAAAGTTCGTAGCCTTCAGCACGAATTTCCGTTCTGAAGCAGGGTCTGCCGGTCGTGATACAAGAGGATTGATCCGTCAGCACCAATTCAATAAAGTCGAGCTTGTCCAGCTGGCAAAGCCGGAAGAGTCTTATGATGTTCTGGAAGAACTGACCGGACATGCAGAAAAAGTCCTTCAGCTGTTGAAACTTCCTTATCGTGTGATGAGCATGTGCACTGGAGATCTAGGATTTACAGCAGCGAAGAAATACGACATTGAAGTGTGGATCCCGAGCCAGGAGACCTACCGTGAAATCAGCTCTTGCTCTAATTTCGAAGATTTCCAGGCGCGCCGTGCAGGCATCCGCTTCCGTAGAGAAGAAAAAGGAAAGCCTGAATTTGTACACACGTTGAATGGTTCTGGCCTGGCCATCGGTCGTACCGTTGCAGCCATTCTTGAAAATTACCAGCAGGAAGACGGGACGGTCATCGTACCAGAAGTTCTTCGTCCATACATGGGCGGAAAAGAAGTCATCAAGTAACTAAAACAAATAGAGAAAAAAGGAAGAACGTCTGGATCCTATTGATGATTCCAGACGTTTTTTTTGATTTCGTTTTTTGGAGACAAAGCTTTAGGGTCGCTCTTGACTCTGTTGAAGGGAATTTGTATAATTACGAGGTGACATTTTTTCGTGATTGTTCGACAACAACTTCTTTTTAAAAAAATTAAAGGATTTTGTTGACGGATTCGGACAACCATGATATTATATTCATTGTCGGTCACACGGAGGAGTACCCAAGTCCGGCTGAAGGGAGCGGTCTTGAAAACCGCCAGGGGGTTTACGCCCCGCGGGGGTTCGAATCCCTCCTCCTCCGCCATATTATTATCAACAATAGCGCATAAATATTGGAGATTTTATAGAACAGAAATCGTTACTTCGTGTAACGATTTTTTATTTTGTTTTCTTTACTTTCGTAGAATGAAAACAAAGAAAAGCCCTCACGCGACAGGATCGGTGAGGGCTATTTTTTATACTTTTTTTAGGAATCCAATAATACCTCTCCTTTATTGGGATAGGTCTTTTCAATATGCTGCTCCCCCCAGGCACACAGCATGTCTAATGCCCCTTTTAATGTCCATCCGTATTCCGTCAATTCATACTCCACTTTAGGTGGTACTTGGTTATAGACGATTCGCTTAATGACTCCATCCCTTTCCAATTCTCTCAGCTGCTGGGTCAACATTTTCTGTGTAATTCCTGGCATTAACCGTTTCAGTTCACTTGTCCGTCGTTTATTTTCGATCAAATGACAAAGGATGACGACCTTCCACTTGCCCCCGATCACTTCAAGTGCGGCTTCAACCGGAATATTATATTTGGGCATGAGATTTACCTCCTCTGGATCCTCTAAGTTTCTTTTTAGCATGTATATCCGTTGATTCACTATACACGAAAGATAGTTAAGTTAAAAAGATTTCGCACGAACAGCTTTCCTCAATGCCTATTTTATACAATAGTTACTCCCAGGTGCCTATAGCACATAGAAGTGCGTACTTCTCAAGTATTCGATTCGCCCTCATAATAAGATTTGTCATCCAGAGGCGCCCTGGAGATATAGATTTCAGTATTCATTCTTATCTATTTTTGTTAGGAGGAAAATGATGAGTTCACACGTAGAAAATACCCAGGAAATATCTCTTGACCATAAATCAAAAAGTTTTCCGTTTGCTTTATTAGCTCTTGCCATTAGTGCGTTCGGAATAGGAACGACAGAATTCGTACCCGTAGGTTTGTTATCAACGATGGCTGATGACCTTTCAATATCCATTACGCTTGCGGGTCTATTAATATCCGGTTATGCGGTCGGTGTTGCTGTGGGAGCACCTGTTTTGACGGCTCTCACAAATAAGATGAGTCGGAAAAGTTTATTGTTGGCTCTAATGGTTGTTTTCATTCTTGGTAATTTGGTGGCTTCCGTTTCGACAAGTTTTACGCTGCTGTTAATAGCGAGGATCATCACCGCTTTTTCTCACGGAATTTTCTTTTCGATCGGTTCGACCATTGCTGCAAGTTTAGTCCCTGAACATAAACGGGCAAGTGCCATTGCCTTTATGTTTACGGGATTGACGGTTGCAACAGTGACCGGTGTGCCTCTAGGAACTTTCATTGGACAAACCTTTGGTTGGAGGGCGACATTTGCAGGTGTAGCCCTGCTCGGCGTGATCGGCATCATCGCAAGTGCTTTGCTTGTCCCGAAAAACCTGGAAGAAGCACCACCGGCAAGTTTTCGTGATCAATTAAAAATTTTAACAGAAAGAAGAATTCTGCTATCCTTCGCCATTACAGGACTAGGATATGGCGGGACGTTTGTGGCATTCACGTATCTTGCTCCTTTACTAGAAGAAGTGACAGGTTTCAATCCGAAATATGTCAGTGTCATCCTGCTCATTTATGGAGTTGCGGTGGCGATCGGAAATACGATTGGCGGGAAAGTTTCCAATAAAAGGCCGATCAAAGCGCTGTTTTGGATGTTTGTGTTGCAGGCAATCGTATTGCTCCTTTTGGCCTTCGTTATTCCATTTAAAGTGTTGAGTTTGGTTGTATTGTTTTTTATGGGATTATTTGCTTTCATGAACGTACCTGCTTTGCAGATTTTGGTCGTTCAATTAGCTGAGAAATATGTTCCATCTGCGGTCAATGTAGCTTCCGCTTTGAATATCGCCGCATTCAATGTGGGAATCGCTATTGGATCTACTGTTGGTGGTGTGATCGTTGATACGATTGGTCTTGTTCACACACCATGGATCGGTGTAGTGATGGTGGGTGGCGCTGTTATCTTAACAAAGCTGCTGAATACGATGGAAAGATAATCTCCGAGAAGGACTCCTTTTTCAAAGGGGTCCTTTTCTCTTGTTATAATAGTATGGGAGAGAAAGGAGGGATGGCATGGGTTATGTCGAGGACTTACGTGCAATCATCGGTCATCGGCCCATTATATTAGTTGGATCTGTTGTGATGATCCTTGATGAAGAGGGACGTATATTGCTGCAGGAACGAACATCTCCTGAAGGTGTATGGGGATTGCCGGGGGGTTTGATGGAGCTTGGAGAAAGCACCGAACAAGTCGCGAAGCGTGAAGCTTTCGAAGAGACTGGATTAGAAATCGAGGACTTACAATTATTGAATGTTTACTCTGGAGAGGATCAGTTCAGTCGAGCTCCGAATGGAGATGAGTTTTACGTGGTGACAACGGCTTATTTCACCAGTCATTTTAGTGGGGACTATGTTTTTGATCCCGAAGAAACTGTGCAGGTGAAGTTTTTCGAGTTTCATGATTTACCTGAGAAAATGATTGGCAGTCACCGGATGATGATAGAGGATTATATACAAAAAACTCCTGACGCCAGCTAAGCGTTCAGGAGTTTTTTCGCTTGTTATTACGTTAATAAATGACTGGAGCGCCATTTACGTGATTGTTGGATGAAGTGACCGATTTTTTCAAGAACGGGTTCGATGCTTGTTTTGTCATTCAATACGTCGTAGTCGGCAATATTGAGGCGCAGGACAGGGCACGAATTGAAATTATCAATCCAATTGTCATAACGCGTAAACATCTCTTCCCAATATTCAATTGGTGTTTCTTGTTCCATCGGACGTCCACGTTCTTTGATGCGGGAAAGGATGTCATCAAACGAACCTTCTAAATAAATTAAAAGATCAGGATGAGGGAAGTATGGTGTCATCACCATCGCATCAAACAGGTTCCGGTACGTTTCATAATCGGTTGCGGACATCGTCCCTTTTTCGTAGTGCATCCGTGCAAAAATGCCGGTATCTTCATAAATGGAGCGGTCCTGGATGAAACCACCGCCATATTCAAAAATCTTCTTTTGTTCTTTGAAGCGTTCCGCCAAGAAGTAAATCTGTAAATGGAAGCTCCAGCGTTCAAAATCCTGATAGAATTTGTCGAGATAAGGATTTGTGTCGACTTTTTCAAAAGAGGTACGAAAGTTGAGGGCATCAGCGAGAGCATTGGTCATCGTTGACTTGCCGACACCGACCGTACCTGCAATCGTTATGACGCTGTCATGTGGAATTCCATAGCGTTCACGTGCATTCATTTGATAACTTCTCCTTTATTTAAATGCTGCTCTACTTGATCAACAATATAATTTAAATCGTCTTGATGTTTTACGAAGTCTATATGATCCCCGTTCAAACGGATCACAGGAATCTCTGGATGAGTGGCTTCAAAATGTCTCATGAAGTCTTCGTAGTCTTGAGAGAGTTGTTCAAGATAAGAGGGTTGAATATTTGCCTCTACATCACGATTACGCATGCGGATGCGTTCGAGCAGTGTATCTAAACTCGCATGTAAATAGACGACCATATTCGGTTTAGGCATATCGTGTGTCAATATATCAAAAATCTGCGCATACTTGTCAAATTGATCTTCTCTTAACGTACGTCGTGCGAAAATCATATTCTTCGATATATGGTAATCGGCGACCACCGGCTTCCCCGATTGCAAATATTTGCGGTCGATGTCTTCGAGCTGCTTGAAACGATTGCACAAGAAGAACATCTCCGTTTGGAAGCTCCATTCTTCAATATTGTCGTAAAACTTGCCTAAAAATGGGTTCTCCTCAACGATTTCCTTCAGCAAATGAAAATCAAACTGGGAGGCGAGCTTTTTAGACAGAGACGTTTTCCCAACCCCAATGGGCCCTTCAACGGATATGAAAGGTAAATCTCCCATCTCTTTTCCTCCTTCAAACTCAATTAAAAAAAACGTGAGTGTTCATCACTCACTTAAAAAATACGATACTTTTAGACAGACAAATAATATTTTATCACATACATACGTTGGAAGTAACATCCGAGCGATATTTTTAAGGTGCATTTGCTTTTCAATCTTTGGTTTATTTTGTATAATATTACTCGTACGTTCATACGCCCCCGTAGCTCAGGGGATAGAGCATCGGTTTCCTAAACCGTGTGCCGCAGGTTCGAATCCTGCCGGGGGCGCTGGCTGAAGCTGATTGGAGCTTCAGCTTTTTTTATGCTTTTCTTACAAAAATGATTTTCCTTCGGCTCCACGTGTTGAGCCATAATACCGCACTGAATCCGAGGCAGAGAATGACAATCACCCACATGAGTGCTTCTTCCATTCGACCTGATTCGACAGCAAAGTAGATGGCTAGAGGAATGGTGTCTGTTTCACCAGGGATATAGCCTGCAATCATTAATGTAGCCCCGAACTCGCCAAGAGAACGAGCGAAAGTCATGACTAGCCCCGCCAGCAATCCGGGCCAAGCTAACGGAAGTGATATGGTGAAGAATACCTTTATTTTCGAAGCCCCCATCGTCAAAGCTGCATTCTCCAGGTTTTGATCATAATTTTGAAAAGCTGCCGATGCACTCTGATACATAAGAGGAAATGAGACGACGGCAGACGCAATGACTGCCCCAGTCCAGGAAAAAACCACTTGAAAACCGAACCAGTCCATGAGCCATTGTCCGATCCAGCCGTTTTTGCCAAATAAATAAAGCAGGCCAAATCCGATTACTGTCGGAGGAAGGACGAGAGGGAGTAAAAGAATCGATTCTAAGATACTTTTCCCGGGAAATAATTTTCTGGAAATGATTCGTGCGCTGATGATTCCGATTATAAATACGATGAAAGTAGCGATCCCTGCTACTTTCAGAGACAAAAGAAGAGGTTCGACGTTCATTGTTCTATCTTTCCACCTCTCATAGGATTGAATCCATAAGCATTGTAAATTTCTGTCGCTGGATCACTGGTTAAAAAGGTGAGAAATTTCTGCCCTTGTTCCTTAGACCGGCTTTTTGAAATCACGATTCCTGGATAGACAATCGAATCATGGAGGTTATGGTCAACTTTTGTAAGAGTGATTACCTTGTCTGAAATCATGGCATCACTGGCATAGACAAAGCCATAGTCCACCTGACCAGATTCAACATATGCAAGGACTTGTCTAACATCGCTTCCGAATACCATCTGATCTTCTAACCTGCTCCAAAGTTGAATCCTTTCCAATGCTTGTTTCGTATAAGTACCAGCAGGCACGCTCTCTGGATTGCCAACAGCAAGCTGTTCGTTTTCCTTAAGATTCAGTTCCTGGATGGTATCCAAGTGACTCGTGGAATCATCACCAATAAGGACAATCCGGTTGGTGGCATATTCTATGTACGTATCCTTTTCGACAAGGTTCTGCTCCTTGAGAAGTTCGATCCAACGAAGATCCGCAGACAAGAATACATCTACAGGAGCTCCTTGTTCGATCTGTCTTGCCAGTTTACCTGAGCCTCCGTATATGGTTTTTATTTCTATATTGTATTGTTCCTCAAAAAGAGGGGTTAGCTCTTCCATCACATCTTTCAAACTTGCAGCAGCCGCAATTCTTATACTCGTTTCACTTGAATCCGATGGAGAAGCACAACTGCATAAAAATAGTAAGATCATCGAACTCCATATCCATATCAACTTTCGCATGTCGATTCTCCTTTGTTCCCATTGGTTCTATTCTAAAGATACGTCATATGTAAGTCGAAAGCGATTAAAAGGTCACGAAGAAAGGAGTGCTCTCTATGAAATTACAGGTTTTTTCAACTCTTATCCTTGCTTTACTGCTCACACAACTCCCTGTCGTAGGGAAATACTTCGCTATCTTGAACACAATGATCCATGAGAGTGGTCATTCCCTGATGGCGCTGATTACAGGGGGAGAAGTAAGGAGAATCTCCCTGTTTCCCAACACATCCGGTTTTGCTTTGACCGGACATACATCTTGGATCGGGCAAGTATTAACAAGCATGGCCGGCTATGTATTTGCTTCTTTCTTCGCCTTCGTCTTCTTTTTCCTAATCAGTCGTGGTCAATATAAATGGATGATTTATATTTTAATGGCGTTCCTTGCGATCAATCTCCTATTCTGGGTGAGGAATGTGTATGGACTATTCTGGATCCTCACCTTTGGAGCAGGGTTTCTATGGCTTTTGAGAACCGGTCATGAACAAGTCGTCCAATATGTCTTATTGTTTCTAGCTTCACTCGTACTTGTTGAGTCTGTGACCAGTGCGTTTGAGGTGATGTGGATCAGCTTTGTATCTCCAGGACAAGCCGGTGACGCAGCAAACTTGGCAAAAGCGACGGCATTCATCCCCGCCCCTTTATGGGGATTGGCCTTTTTCGTTCAGGCCTTATACTTTGCTCTCCTTTCCATTAAGCGTGTCTTTCCTTTCTGACGGTGTGAATAAAAAGAAGAAAAAAGAATAAAATCCGCTCATGCCCTGCCTTCTTAAGTCCTCCTGAATAAGGTAGTAAAGTAAGTAAGAGAGGGGGGAATGGAATGAGCGGAGGATACGGTGGCGGTTTCGCGCTATTGGTTGTTTTGTTCATCCTTTTGATCATCATCGGTGCATCTTATATGGGTGGCCGTGGATACGGTTATGGATACTAATAAATAAGAAGGCGGGAATCTTTTCCCGCTGATACATAAAATCAAACGTTTCTCGAAGTTTGGAAAAGGGTATCATGAAACTAGAATAATTGGACGGAGGAGTCGTTTATGGATTTAAAAGAACACTTAATTGCACATGGGTATGACCACATTGATATTCTTCTTATTGATGAAGAGGGCGACCAATCAACAGTTGCCGACATTTCCCTGCCAAAGGTAACGGATTTAGAGTACAAGCTTTATCTCAAGCCTGAAAGTATTTCTTATCACTTTAAGGAAGAGGATCCTTATTTCGAAGCAGAGCAGCAATCAGAGTCTGGAGATGGCAAGAAAATCAAAGGTTTCATCCTCGAATGGTAAAAGTCCTGTCCTCACAGGGCTTTTTTTAATGCCCAAATTAAAATATACCAATTACAGATAAGCTCCCTTTTCTGGAAGACTCAGTTTCAAGATAACCGGGGTTCGTTTGCCGTATTTGGAGTCAGGGGTTGTTGGGAAGCTACTCGCTTTCCTGTGGGGGAGCGCCGAGCTTCCTCAGGCTATTGCCTTGCGGGATCTCGCCTATCTCCTTCTCCCACGGGAGTCTCGCAGCTTCCCAACAACCCCATTCCATATAAGGGAGAAACGAACCCCTATACCGAGAAGGAGTTTCTCCCACCCTTCTCTCCTAAGCATGCATAAAGCGCTCTGTATCAAGTTTTTACGTTGTGAATACTAGCTGTGGAGGGGGGGATATTATCCACTTCCCTCAATCATACAAGCTGATTTTTCCAGAAGTGGTTTCGAGAATCTTCCATGGCAAAGGGGCGGAGGGGAATGGGGAGACTCCTGCGGGAAAAAAGTGCTTGGTGAGACCCCACAGAGCGAAGCTCGAGGAGGCTCACCGCGCTCCCGCGGAAAGCGAGTCATTCCCCGCAGCCCCATCCACTCAAAAAACATCTCGAAACTGAGTCTTCAAGAATCCTGCCATATTGTTGAATACTGGTTTGTTTATTTTGAATCACAAGGGGAATGAAAATGGTAAATCCCAACAGGAGGTCATTTTGCATGCAACAACATAAACTTTACATTAACGGAGAATATACAGAGTCAAACGGATCAGAATGGATTGATATCCTGAACCCGGCGACCGAGGAGGTCGTTTCTCAAATACCTAAAGGTACCGAAGACGATGTGAATCGTGCGGTGAAAGCAGCATTTGAAGCTCAAAAAGGGTGGGAGCTTACACCTAATATTGAACGCGGAAAAATCGTAAGGAAGCTTGGTGACCGAATAGAAGAAAACCGAGCCACTTTTATTGATCTATTACAAGAAGAGCAAGGGAAAGATTATGAGCTTGCCAGTGGAGAAGTGGACCTTGCGATCGATTACTTCCGTTATATGTCCGAGTGGGCACGTAGAATTGAAGGAGAAATTGTACCAAGTGATCGTAAGAATGAGAACATCTTCATTTATAAAAAGCCAATCGGGGTAGTCGCTGGTATCGTTCCTTGGAACTTCCCTGTGTTCATTTTAGCCCGCAAAGTAGCCACAGCACTTGTGACAGGTAATACATTAGTATTGAAACCAAGTCAGCAAACACCGAATACAGCGATGGAATTTACAAAAATCATTGATTCGATGGACGAAATTCCAAAAGGTGTGTATAACGTGGTAACTGGTACAGGTTCAGAAATAGGAAACAGGCTTGCCTCTCACCCGAACGTACACATGGTAACCATGACAGGAAGTGTGCCAGCAGGTACAAAAGTGATGGAAGCGGCGGCGCAAAATATTACGAAAGTGAACTTAGAGCTTGGAGGTAAAGCGCCTGCCATTGTCACCGCTAATGCTGACCTTGATGTTGCAGCTGAAAGCATTACGACTTCCCGTCTCGCTAACAACGGACAAGCCTGTACGAACGCTGAGCGTGTCTATGTTCATGAAAGTGTGGCGGATGAGCTTCTAGCTAAATTACGCCATAAATTTGAATCACTGACTATGGGAGACCCCCGTGAAAATAAGGAAGCCGATGTCGGTCCTCTCGTAAGTAAAGATCGTCTTGAAGAAGTGGAGAGCATGGTAAAAGAAGCGATTGATTCAGGGGCGAAGGTTGAAATTGGTGGAGAACGAGGCGACTTAGACAAAGGGTATTTTTATAAGCCGACGATTCTCACAAATGTAGACCATGATATGCAGATTATGCAGGAAGAGATTTTCGGTCCTGTGATTCCTGTGACGACATTCAAAACATTGGATGAGGCGATTGAAAAAGGTAATGATACAGATTATGGATTATCCTCTTCTGTTTATACCGATGACATGAATGAAGCGATGCGTGTCGTGAATGAACTGAAGTTCGGTGAAACATTCGTTAATCGTGAGAACTTCGAAGCTGTTCAGGGCTATCATGCAGGAATGAGAAAGTCAGGACTTGGTGGAGCGGACGGAAAACACGGAATGGAAGATTTCCTTGTCACACAAGTTGTTTATATGCAATATAAAGATGATAAAAAATAAGAAGCAAAAGAGCTGCGATACTTGTCGCAGCTCTTTTTTTATCGGTTATCGATTTTTTCGGGGTAAAGGTCGTGATTCATCAAGCGATGGTCCGCCATTTGTTCAAACTTTGTGCCAGGTTTCCCGTAATTGCAGTAAGGATCAATAGAAATCCCCCCACGAGGGGTGAACTTGCCCCAAACTTCGATGTAACGGGGATCCATCAAGTCGATCAAATCGTTCATAATCGTATTCACACTGTCTTCATGAAAATCGCCGTGGTTCCGGAAGCTGAATAGATAGAGTTTAAGTGATTTACTTTCCACCATCTTAACGTCCGGAATGTAGCTGATGTAGATCGTTGCAAAATCAGGTTGGCGTGTCTTTGGGCAAAGGGTTGTGAATTCCGGACAATTGAACTTTACGAAATAGTCACGGTTCGGGTGTTGGTTATCAAACGTTTCGAGGACATCCGGGTCATACTCGAAAGAATAGGAATTTCCTTGGTTACCAAGGAGAGATAAATCAAGGTCTTGATCGTTGCGTCCTGGCATGGGTCATGCTCCTTTTTGAATGTATTTTCAATAAAAAAAGCCGCAGCGGCTAAGGGCTGCGGCTTATCATAAGACGTGGTCCTTAGTTTTTTATAGAGGGGTGGGCTAAGAAACCTCTTCTATGAAGCTTTCATGCTTGTTTCATTATATAAACAGAGGAGAATGCTGTCAATTTACCTCGTTCCCTTGTCCTAATTCTGTAAATCTTTGGAGATAACACTTTAAATATGAATAGAAATCCCCTACAATAGAAGTAATTCATAAAATTTTCAGAAAAGTATGCAGTTCGTGGCTCTGAAAGGATCAGAGCTTTCTTCAGCCACAAAGGGAAAACGTTTACAAAACATTCTTATGAGGTGATGATGAATATGGACATGAAACCAATTCCAGCTCGATCAGGCAATCACAACATGGAAAACTACAAAGAAGCGTATGAGAGTTTCCAGTGGGAAGAAGTGAAGAAACAGTTCTCATGGAACGAGACAGGCAAAGTAAACATTGCATATGAAGCTGTCGACCGCCATGCAGAAAATCCTGATAAGAAAGATCAGGCAGCTCTGATCTACTCTGCACCGGATAGAGAAGAGACCCTTACTTTTGAAGATTTGAAGCTGAAAAGTAATCAATTCGCGAATGTACTTAAAAAACACAATATAGAAAAGGGCGATCGTGTCTTTCTTTTCATGCCGAGAAGTCCTGAGTTTTATGCAACCTTCCTTGGTATTCTTAAGGTAGGAGCGATTGCTGGTCCTCTTTTTGAGGCATTCATGGAACAAGCCGTACGAGATCGCTTGGAGGACAGTGAAGCGACGATGCTCATTACGACGCCTGAATTGCTTGAGCGTGTACCTGCAGATGAGCTTCCGAACTTGAAGCAAGTCGTGCTTGTAGGCGGTGATGCACCGGGTAACTACATTTCTTATGAAGAAGAAATGGAGAAAGCTTCGCATGAATTTGAAATCGAGTGGGTGGATCTTGAAGACGGCATGCTCCTTCACTATACGTCTGGTTCAACAGGCAAGCCGAAAGGAGTTTATCACGTCCATAATGCTATGCTTCAACATTACCAGACAGGTAAATGGGTTTTGGACCTTAAAGAGGATGATGTGTACTGGTGTACAGCAGACCCAGGTTGGGTAACAGGCACAAGTTACGGTATCTTTGCTCCATGGTTAAACGGGGTGACAAACGTCATTCGAGGTGGACGATTCAGTCCTGATGATTGGTATGGAACGATTGCCGAGAAAAATGTTTCCGTCTGGTATTCCGCTCCGACTGCTTTCCGTAAACTGTTGAGCGCTGGGGAGGAAGTGGCGAAAAAGCATGACCTATCTTCCCTTCGCCACGTGTTGAGTGTAGGAGAGCCATTGAACCCTGAAGTTGTAACATGGGGGCTTTCAGCCTTTGACTTACGTATCCACGATACATGGTGGATGACGGAAACAGGGGGTATGTTGATTTGTAACTACCCAGCGATGGATATGCGTCCTGGCTCCATGGGTAAACCGTTCCCTGGCATCGAAGCGGCCATTGTCGATAATGAAGGGAATGAACTCCCTGCCAATCAAATGGGGAACCTTGCGATCAAACAGGGATGGCCGTCCATGATGCGTGCGGTATGGAAGAACCCAGGGAAATATGAGAGCTATTTCTTGAATGGCTGGTACGTTTCCGGCGATAGTGCTTACCAAGACGAAGATGGTTATTTCTGGTTCCAGGGCCGTCTTGATGATGTCATCAACACTTCCGGTGAACGTGTGGGACCATTTGAAGTGGAGAGTAAGCTGATCGAACACGAAGCGGTAGCGGAAGCGGGAGTCATCGGTAAACCGGACCCTGAACGTGGGGAAATCATTAAAGCGTTCATCACCCTCAGAGAAGGACATGAACAATCCGATGAACTGCTCGAGGACATCCGTCAGTTCGTTAAAAAAGGGTTGAGCGCTCACGCAGCTCCAAGGGAAATCGAAATTAAGGACACGATTCCTAAAACACGTAGTGGTAAAATTATGAGACGTCTCCTGAAGTCCTGGGAGCTTGGATTACCGACTGGCGATACTTCTACTCTCGAAGAGTAATAGACGAAAGCACAGCCCGCTTTAGGGTTGTGCTTTTCTTTTTTTGGTTCTCGTTTGGGAGTTTGTTTCACGTGAAACGACCAAGCGTGGGGACATAATTTTCATGTATCCTATGGTAAGATATGGAGAGATATTACATAGATTGCAGGTGGCACAATGATGAAAGAAGAATCTACACGGTTTTTGGATGGCTCATTAGAGACCATTCAATGGTTCGTATTTCTGTTGGCGAGTGCAGTTGCCCTGCCCATTGTTATCGGTTCTATTTTTGAATTGAATTTCAATGAAGTGGCAGGCTTGATGCAACGGACATTCTTTGTCGTCGGCATCGCTTCCTTCCTACAAGGGATTTTCGGACATCGCCTTCCGATTATGGAAGGACCCGCCGGCCTCTGGATCAGTATTTTTGCTGTCATGGCCTATAGTGGGGCGCAGTCCGGCGACAGCTATATGGAAACATTACAAGTTCTCCAGGGGACGATGATATGGACTGGAATTTTTCTGTTCTTGTTTGGCGTATTCCGCTTGTCGCACCGGGTGCTTTTTGTGTTCACGCCACTCGTTACGGGTGCTTTTTTATTTTTACTGACCGTTCAATTGAGCGGGACATTTCTTCAAGGAATGTTAGGCATCCAGCAGTCGACAGAAGCGGTGGATGGAAAACAGGCGCTTGTCGCTTTTGTGACGCTTGCGCTTGTCATTGGTTTATCAGTAATGGGAAAAGGCTGGTTGAAAAGTTTTGCTGTTCTGATTGGAATTGGCGTGGGATGGGTATTGTATGCCATAACTTTCAATGGAAATGCCAATGATACAGGGGAGACCTCACCTTTTTCCTTACCCGATATCTTTGCATGGGGCCCACCCCAACTGACGTGGGGAACGCTCCCTTTAGGATTTATTACCGCTGTGATCTTATTGTCGAATCTTGTGGCATCCATTATTGCGGTCAGCCATACCGTCTATGGAAAACCACAGTATACATATGATCAGGTCAATAAAGGAAGCAGTTTTCTAGGGATTAACCATGGAATTACAGCCATTTTTTCTGCAGTGGCTAACGTTTCGCTTGCATCATCTTCGGGTTTCATGCAATTGACTGGGCAAAAAAAGAAACGTCCTTTTTTATATGCTTCTTTATTATTGGTGTTGTTTTCGTTCTTCCCCCCGGTGGTGGCGTTTATTTCTGGCATTCCCGCACCGGTAGCTAACGCAGCTTTGCTCGCAACTTTTGTCCAATTAATGGGGCTTGGATTATCTAACATGACGAGTGAAACCCTGGATGAACGGAGACTTACCATTTTAGGACTGTCTTTCTTACTGGGAATTGGACTCATGTTCCTCCCGCCAGAAGCTTTCAGTGGTGTTCCGGCGATTTTACAAAACTTACTGAGTAATGGATTGCTGGTCGGAACAGTACTCGTCATTGTTCTGGACCGTCTTTGGAAAGAATCAAACACGTCATCATAGGGAAAATTGATGGTACAAGGAAGTGATGGAATGGAAAATAAAATATATGATGTCATCGGGATCGGAATCGGTCCTTATAATTTAGGAATGGCCGCATTACTTGATCAGACCGAAGATTTGGATGCTGTCTTTTTTGACAAGAGCCCTGAGTTTGTCTGGCATCCAGGCATGCTTATTGAAAAGATGGATCTACAGGTCCCTTTTTTGGCGGACCTGGTCTCGTTCGCGGACCCGAAAAGCCCTTATACCTTTATGAATTATTTGCACGAGCATGACCGGATGTTCCCTTTCTTCTTCCATCGTCATTTTGAAATACCGCGTCAGGAATACAATCATTACATGCAGTGGGTGGCCAAGCAGCTGGGTGGTCTGTTTTTCGGCCATACTGTCGTTGACGTGATGGACCATAAAGACGCCGATGTCCCCCATTATGAAGTGGTGGTCAAAGAAACAGCGACGGGTGAAGAAAAATATTACCAAGCCAAGCACATTGTCATGGGGACTGGCAGCGAACCGCTGATTTTGGACGGTATGGATCGGTTACCTAACGAAGACGTGATGCATACGAGTCGCTACCTTTTTGAAAAAGATCATTTACTGAAAGCAAAACATGTGACTATCGTCGGATCGGGTCAGAGTGCTTTAGAGGTTTTCCTTGATTTACTAGAAGAGCAAGACAGACAGTCGGATATGACATTGAGCCTCTTTACGAGATCCGGAGGGCTTTTTCAATTGGATACGGCTAAGTTTGCTCAAGAAATGTTTACACCGGAATTCGTCGATTACTTTCATGCCTTGAGTCTCCATCAACGGAAAGATGCACTGGATACTCTCGGCCCGCTTCGGAAAGGGATCGATCCTGATACACTCACACGACTGTACACGAAGCTATATCATCGAACAGCCGGCATGAAGGATAGTCGTGTTCTTATTCAACCGATGACTGAAATTACAGGGATTGAAGCGAACGAAGACGGGTATCACCTTCAATGTAAACAGTGGCAGGAAGAAGTCGAGTACACGTATCCTACGGAAAAAGTTGTGCTGGCCACAGGATATAAACCTCATTTTCCTGGCTGGTTCATGAACCGTTTCAAAGAAAAAATCGAATGGGAAGAGGAAGGGATGTATAAAGTATCGCGCGATTATCAGCTTCTCTTCAACGATGATCGTGACCATCACTTCTTTACGTTGACTAACCTCGTCCACTCACACGGAGCAGGAGCTACGAATTTAGGATTATCCGTACACCGGAATGTGCATATCATCAATACGATTGCAGGAAGAGAAGTATATCGGAACCAATCGGATACAACCTTCCAGCAGTTTTCCATGAAAGAGTTCCAATAACCATTAAGTGGAAAATAGGTTTAAAATCATTTCATAGGGGAAAATATGCTATGTGTTCAAATATAACCCATACATTCAAGGAGATGATTTAGATATGAGTAAGATTGCTTGTGTTATGACGTCCATGTTTGAAGATGTAGAATATACACAACCGGCAGAAGCGTTCTCAAACGAAGGTCATGAAGTAACGACCATTGAATGGGAAGCTGGCAAAGAAGTGGAAGGAAAACAGGGAGAAGCTTCCGTTAAAATTGATACATCCATCGATGATGTGAAACCTGAAGACTTTGATGCGTTGTTCATCCCTGGTGGTTTTTCACCTGATATTCTGCGCGGAGATGACAAATTCGTTTCCTTCGCGAAACATTTTATGGATGAAAAGAAACCAGTATTTGCGATCTGCCATGGTCCCCAGCTTTTGATCACGGCTAAAACTCTCGAAGGCCGCACAGCAACCGGGTTCAAATCCATTTCCGTCGATATGGAATATGCAGGCGTCAACTATCAAGATAAAGAAGTTGTCGTTTGTCAGGACCAGCTGGTCACAAGCCGCCAGCCCGATGATATTCCAGCCTTCAACCGTGAGGCTCTAAAACTCTTGAAATAATAAACAGAAAGGCCATGAGGGAACTTCTCCCTCATGGCCTTTTTCATCGTCTTAATAAATCAACTGCTTTGTGTCACATAAGCTCCCGATTGTGGAAGAATCGGTTTTGAGGTAACCCCGGGGTTCGTTTGCCATATTGAGAGTCAGGGGTGGTTGGGAAGCAGCTCGCTTTCCTGCGGGGATGACGGAGAGCCTCCTGTGGGAAGTGCGTGGTAGATGAGACCCCGCAGAGCGTTAGCTCGAGGAGGCTCATCACTCGCCCACGGAAAGCGAACCTTTTCCCGGAGCCCCTAAACTCTTTCAAAAGTCTCGAAATCTAGTCTTACACAATCCTGCCATATTGTTGAAGAGAGATTACCATAACAGTACCAATTTTGTAACCTGCTATTGTAGAGAGGAGAAGAAACTTCCTATATAATGAAAGGAAGACCATAGATCGTTCTATATTACATACATGCATACGTATAGAAGGAGGACCAAACGATGATTGTCATTGAAAAAGAACACCATTTTCACATGATTCCTCAGCATGAGCACGCCAAAATATCAGCACAAATCGTCGCCCATTGGAAGAACAATTTTTTATTGCGCTCAAAATTGAGAGAAGAAGCGGATTGGGCGATTCAGCAGCACGACAGAGCCTGGATCCAACTGGATGATTATCCTGAATGGAATGAAGAAAAGCAGCGCCCTTATACGTTCGTTGATTATCCTTTAGAGAAAAAATTGCAGGCCTATCAACGCGGGATTAAAGAGGTAGCTGACCGCTCTTTGTATGCCGGTATGCTCTGCAGTATGCACTATGCGTCATTCTTTTCTAAGGATGACAAGGATCCGGTTGTACAGACGTTTTTAGCCGAAGAAAAAACACGGCAGCAGGATCTGTTCGAATCGATGGAAATGGACATTCCCTATGATATCTATGACCTTCATTTTCGTCGGTTGCAATTTTGTGATGATCTCTCCCTTTATGTATGTATGCAGGAGCCTGGAATACCGAAGGAAAAAGAAGTTCCATGGTTCAAAAACGGCTTCAGACAGTCCTTTGATTTCGCCCCGGCTGGCATGATCGCCCATTGGGAAGATAAAAAGAAAGTTTCCGTTTACCCTTTTCCATTTGAAAAGCCATTCAGCATAGAGGTTCCTTACCGTCCTGTTTCAAAAAAGGAGATTGATGAAAAAGGTCTGTCTCAAGCGTTTCACGATACAGAGGTTCAAAAGCACGTCATTACTTTTGTGAAAAAAGAATAGTCACTTACATTTCCAATGGTGTAAGCGACTGTTTTATGTTCTGCCTGATATTTCTCCGGCAAAAGTATCTCTTTATTTCTTATCAATACTGAATTGTCCATCGAGCAACACCCAGTTTTGGGGAAAGGAAAGTCCCAGTTTCCAATAGCTGATTCCGAGAAGGCCGCGATTTTTGATTAAGTCAAATTTCTTTTGAATCGAGCGTGCATCTTCAAACCATACTTCGTGTTTTTTTCCGGCGTTATCTGTATAAGTGAAGTAAGGGGCCTGCTCTTCTTGATCATAGGAAATCGGCACATTGTTCTCTCTCGCAATTTGAATGGCCTGCTGTGGACTGATCGCCTTTGCAAACTCTCCACCTGGCTCGTAAGGAAGGGTCCAGTCATATCCATATAAATTTTGACCGAGTAGAATTTTTTCTGCCGGCATTTCTGACAACGCATAATCGACTACTTCTGTGACCGGACCAATAGGAGATACGGCACGTGGAGGGCCGCCGCTGTATCCCCATTCATACGTCATTAAAACGACGAAGTCTACAATTTCTCCGTGCGCTTTGTAGTCATGGGCTTCGTACCAAGCTCCTTTTTGATCGGCACTCGTTTTAGGAGCAAGGGCAGTAGATATGAGTAAGCCTTCAGCCGATAATCGCTGCTTTGCTTTTCTCAGAAACTGGTTATAGTTCTCTTTCATTTCAGGAGGGAGAAACTCCATATCAAAGTGGACGTCCTTAAAACCTACTTGCTTGGTGGTTTGAATGATGTTGTCGAGCAGTTTATCCTGCAGGGCTTCATCGGAAAGAATTTTCCTGCCTAATTCAGCATTGAATCCATCTTCCGCCAGGTTTGTGACGACCATCATAAGAGCCGTATCGTTTTGTTGAGCAATCTCTTTGAAATTATCAAGCGGCGGTGCTTTTAACGAAGCGTCTTCCTGAATTTCATAACTGAACGGAGCCAGGTAGGTCAGTGACCCCGCCCTGTTTTCAGCAGAAGCACGAAGCGTGTCGGAGACTTCCCCACCATAGGGCTCTATATAAGCATTGGCCGTAATCGGTCTTGGTGGCTCATCTGGAATGTAGAGACGTAAACCGACAGGAAGAGGGCCCCCGACTTGAAGGCCATTGACTTGAGCAAGTTTTTCAGCCGTGGTGTTGAACTTTTGAGCAATGGAATATAAGCTGTCCCCTTGCTGGACAAAATAAAATTGACCGACAATCGGTATGACAAGAGCCTGACCGATGACAAGGTCCCCCGGGGTCTCCAATTCATTTGCTTCGATAATGGCATTTGGCGTACTATCGTAGAGACCAGCAATGGAGAATACCGAATCTCCTTCTTGAACGACGTGGATTTGCATATGGATTCGCTCCTTTCTCATCTTTAATAATGTATGAAAGAGGAAAACGGAATTATTCTTGAAAATCACAGGAGGAACATCATGCTTGACGATGAATATTATATGAAACTTGCTTTAGAAGAAGCAGAAAAAGCAGAGGTGGATGGAGAAGTTCCGATTGGTGCTGTCATCGTAAAAGATGGAAAAGTGATTGCGACAGGGTACAATCAGAGGGAAACATCCCAATTGGCCTCGTCCCACGCTGAATTCATTGCGATTGAAAGGGCGAACCAGCAAGTAGGAAGCTGGAGGCTTGAAGAATGTACGTTGTTTGTCACTTTAGAGCCTTGTCCAATGTGTGCGGGTGCAATCTTGCAATCGAGAATTCCAAGGGTTGTTTATGGTGCCAAGGATCCGAAAGCAGGTTGTGCAGGTACGCTTCTTAATCTATTAAACGACGATCGCTTCAATCATAAATCAGAAGTTCTACCGGGAGTTATGGAAGAAACATGCGGAAAAATACTGACGGATTTCTTCCGCAACCTGCGGGATCGTAAGAAAAATAAGCCATCGACTAATAATTAACAGTGTTTTATCATTGCATTTTTCTCGAAAACTCGCTATACTTGTTAATGCCGTGCTAAGCGGGGAGGTAGCGGTGCCCTGTACTCGCAATCCGCTATAGCGAGGCCGAATCCCCATCCGAGGTGGTGCGGCCTCAAGGTCTGCCTTATGTGAGTGGTGTTGACACCCAGGTCCTGCGCAACGGGAACCAGTGAATCCTGTCAGGTCCGGAAGGAAGCAGCAGTAAGCTGTCTCTCCCGTGTGCCGTGGGAGTGCCTGGGTCGAGCCACAACCATAAGTAACGCTTGGGGCCACATCATCGAAGATGGGTGCACGGCATTACATATGCAAACACAAGGAGCTGTTATGATCCGTTCATAGCAGCTCTTTTTTTATACCTATTTTCCAAGGTTCACATCACAACCTTGAATCAGGTATAATGAGGAAGAGACTATTAAGGGAGAACGGTTTTATGAGCTATCAGGCTTTATATCGCGTATGGCGCCCGCGAAATTTTGAAGGAGTCGTCGGACAAACGCATATTACACGGACACTGCAGAATGCGATTGAGCAGAATAAATTTTCGCATGCGTATCTATTCTCTGGACCGAGGGGGACAGGGAAAACGAGTGCTGCCAAAATTTTCGCCAAAGCCGTCAACTGCGAGCGTTCCCCTGTGAAGGAACCGTGTAACGAGTGTGATGCTTGCCTTGGTATTCAGGATGGATCGATTTCAGATGTCATAGAAATTGATGCCGCTTCAAACAATGGTGTCGAGCAAATCAGGGAAATCCGGGACAAGGTGAAATATGCTCCTAGTGCGGTGCCTTACAAAGTGTACATCATCGATGAGGTTCATATGCTTTCCATGGGGGCTTTTAACGCCTTATTAAAAACATTAGAAGAACCTCCGAAGCACGTCATATTCATACTTGCAACAACGGAGCCTCATAAAATTCCATTAACGATTATTTCCAGATGTCAACGATTCGATTTCAAGCGGATTTCGCAAAAAGCGATGGTTGAACGGATGGAAAAAATTACATCGATTGAAGGAATCGCTATCGCAAGAGAAGCGCTGGAGATTGTAGCGCTCACAGCAGAAGGTGGAATGCGTGATGCCTTGAGTCTTCTCGATCAGGCGATTTCCTACAGTGATGATGAAGTGACGATTGAAGACGTTCTTGCAGTGACAGGTTCCGTTTCTCAAAGTAAGTTAACAGCGGTTTTGCAGTCGCTTCACAACCAGGATGCAAGAGCAGCTCTTGAAGCGGTGGATGACTTGATTCAACAAGGAAAAGACCCTGGCCGCTTTGTTTTCGATCTGATTTATTACTTAAGGGATCTGCTATTATTCCAAAGTGCACCAGACCTTGAGCATAATTTAGAAAGAGCGATTCCTGATGAAGCTTTCAAAAGCTTAGCAGGCGAATTGTCTCCGGTTTGGATTCAGCAAGCCATTCGTGAGCTGAATCGCTGCCAACAGGAAATGAAATGGACGACGAGCCCGAAAGTTTTCATAGAAATCGCTATGCTGAATATGGTGGAAGTCCAGGCGGGACCTCCCCAAGGACAACCGGTCCAATCAGAAGCTGTAGATCAGCTGGCAAGAAAGATTGAAGGCCTTGAAAAGGAGCTGGCAAGTCTGAAAGAAAAAGGGGTCAGTGCAGCAACACAGCCACAGACACCGGCGAAAAAGCGGGCCCCTGCAAAATCCGGGAAAAAAGGGTATAATGTTCCTTATGAACGTATTCGTCAAGTGCTGAACGAAGCGTCTAAAGAAGACATCAAGAACGTTCAGGGACGCTGGGCGGACTTTATGGAAGCTTTGAAGCGGACGAACGCTCCGGCTCATGCAACGCTTTTGAACAGTAAGCCGAGAGCTGCCTCTTCGAAGGCGCTTGTGCTTGCCTTCCGGTACGATATCCATTGTTCATTGGCATCGGAACACCAGAAGACAATTGAGCCATTGCTGACGGAATTCATTGGGAAACCGATGACGATCATTCCGATTCCTGAACAGAACTGGCAGGAAATCAGGGAAGAATACGTCCGGAAACAGAAACAATCATCTGACGAAGAGCCTGGAGTAGATGGGGAAGAAAGTGAAACGTCTCCATCCCAAGCGGGTGAAGAGGACCCCTTAGTTTCAGAAGCCCGTAAACTAGTCGGAGATGATTTAATAGAAGTCCAAGATTAACAGCTATTTAAAGGAGGAATGCTCCATGCGTGGTGGAGGAAACATGAATAACATGATGAAACAAATGCAAAAAATGCAGAAGAAAATGATGAAGGCTCAAGAAGAGCTTTATGAAATGACCTTCGAATCTTCTGCTGGTGGCGGTATGGTGAAAGTAACAGCTAACGGTAAGAAAGAGATTACGGACGTTGCAATTGATGAAGAGGTTGTAGACCCTGATGATGTAGAAATGCTTCAGGATTTAATCATTACAGCAACAAACGATGTACTGAAGCAAGTAGACGATAAGACGAACGACACTATGGGAGAATTCACGAAAGGTATGCCTGGTGGAATGTTCTAGGAGGAATTTTCATGTATTACCCGGAACCTATATCAAAACTGATCGACAGTTTTACGAAACTGCCAGGAATCGGACCGAAGACGGCTGTTCGCCTGGCTTTTTTCGTTTTAGAAATGGAAGAGGATGATGTCCTCGATTTTGCCAAATCACTTGTAAATGCGAAAAGGGAACTTACCCATTGTTCCGTTTGTGGGCACATAACAGACCAGGACCCTTGCTCCATCTGTCAGGATGAAACGAGAGACCAAACATTCATTTGTGTCGTTCAGGATCCAAAAGATGTCATTGCAATGGAAAAAATGAAAGAATTCAGTGGGAAGTATCACGTGCTTCACGGAGCGATTTCGCCTATGGATGGCATCGGCCCGGAAGATATCAATGTAGAAAGCCTGATCAACCGGTTGAAAGATGAGGGAATTGAAGAATTGATTCTCGCAACGAACCCGAACATTGAAGGGGAAGCGACAGCGATGTACATTTCCCGTCTCGTGAAGCCTTCTGGTATTCGCATGACGAGGATTGCTCATGGTCTGCCGGTTGGGGGCGACCTTGAATATGCAGACGAAGTGACCCTTTCCAAAGCTCTTGAAGGACGAAGAGAACTTTAGGAGGGGGGAGAAGATTTGTTTGGCAGGAAAAAAACAGTGAAAAAAGAAATGGATCGAGAACTCCTCATTCACATTAAAGAGTTGAAGCGGGAGTGGGAAAATTTAAACACGATCATTGAACAGAGCATCGAACCGAGCGAAGACGGTTTGAATGATTTAGCGGTCGTCAAAGCGAAATATTTCTACTTATTAAGAGAAGCGAGATTCAGAGGAATCAATGCTTTGTCTTAATCGATGTACTACCCTCTTGTCTACGAGCATAGGCTGTTGATAGAACAGTTCTTGGACAAGGGGGGTTTTTTATGGATCCGGTACTCGTCATTCTCTTACTAGGACTAGCCATCCCATTATTACTCATTATAGGCATGCCGACCAAACCGTTGAAGGTGGTGGGTCAGGTCATGACCAGGCTGATTGTAGCTGTCATTCTGTTGTTTTTTGTAAATCTGTTCGGTGCCCAATTTGGGTTACATGTTCCGATCAATGGCTTTACGGCAATCGTATCAGCTATCCTGGGGGTTCCTGGAGTATTATCTTTAACAGCTATTCATTTTTGGATTATTTAAAAGGGGGAAGTTTTATGCTTCGCCTTTTTATTTTGCGGAAAAAGCCCTTTTGATTAGAACTTTCCTTATTATATGATTTACCTTTTTGGAGCTTAAGGAGAACCTCTATGAATGGAACAACTTCTATAGAAGAAACATTCTTTGAAAATATGTATATTTTTTTAATAAATCTATTGCGTCATTCGAAATGCCATGATATATTATTACTTGTCGCGTTAACAGAGCGGCCAGCCGCAAACGGCTTAACAAAATAAATCATAAAAAAGTTGTTGACGAAAACAACTACACATGATATATTAATTAAGTCGCTGTTTTGAAGCGGCGCACAAAACATTTGATCTTTGAAAACTGAACGAACCAACCAGTACGTCAAAACATTTCTTCTTTATAGAAGAGATTTGAAACAAGCACATTCGGTGTGCAAATGAGCAAGTCAAACTTAACTTTTATGGAGAGTTTGATCCTGGCTCAGGACGAACGCTGGCGGCGTGCCTAATACATGCAAGTCGAGCGCGGGAAGCGAGTGGATCCTCATCTGAGGTGAAGCTCGTGGAACGAGCGGCGGACGGGTGAGTAACACGTGGGCAACCTGCCTGTAAGATCGGAATAACCCCGGGAAACCGGGGCTAATGCCGGGTAATACTTTCTTTCGCATGAAGGAAAGTTGAAAGATGGCTTCTTGCTATCACTTACAGATGGGCCCGCGGCGCATTAGCTAGTTGGTGAGGTAACGGCTCACCAAGGCGACGATGCGTAGCCGACCTGAGAGGGTGATCGGCCACACTGGGACTGAGACACGGCCCAGACTCCTACGGGAGGCAGCAGTAGGGAATCTTCCGCAATGGACGAAAGTCTGACGGAGCAACGCCGCGTGAACGATGAAGGTCTTCGGATCGTAAAGTTCTGTTGTTAGGGAAGAACAAGTACCGTGCGAATAGAGCGGTACCTTGACGGTACCTAACGAGGAAGCCCCGGCTAACTACGTGCCAGCAGCCGCGGTAATACGTAGGGGGCAAGCGTTGTCCGGAATTATTGGGCGTAAAGCGCGCGCAGGCGGTTCCTTAAGTCTGATGTGAAAGCCCACGGCTCAACCGTGGAGGGTCATTGGAAACTGGGGAACTTGAGGACAGAAGAGGAGAGTGGAATTCCACGTGTAGCGGTGAAATGCGTAGATATGTGGAGGAACACCAGTGGCGAAGGCGACTCTCTGGTCTGTTTCTGACGCTGAGGTGCGAAAGCGTGGGTAGCAAACAGGATTAGATACCCTGGTAGTCCACGCCGTAAACGATGAGTGCTAGGTGTTAGGGGGCTTCCACCCCTTAGTGCTGAAGTTAACGCATTAAGCACTCCGCCTGGGGAGTACGGCCGCAAGGCTGAAACTCAAAGGAATTGACGGGGGCCCGCACAAGCGGTGGAGCATGTGGTTTAATTCGAAGCAACGCGAAGAACCTTACCAGGTCTTGACATCCTTGGACATCCCTAGAGATAGGGCTTTCCCTTCGGGGACCAAGTGACAGGTGGTGCATGGTTGTCGTCAGCTCGTGTCGTGAGATGTTGGGTTAAGTCCCGCAACGAGCGCAACCCCTAATCTTAGTTGCCAGCATTCAGTTGGGCACTCTAAGGTGACTGCCGGTGACAAACCGGAGGAAGGCGGGGATGACGTCAAATCATCATGCCCCTTATGACCTGGGCTACACACGTGCTACAATGGATGGTACAAAGGGCAGCGAAGCCGCGAGGTGTAGCAAATCCCATAAAACCATTCTCAGTTCGGATTGCAGGCTGCAACTCGCCTGCATGAAGCCGGAATCGCTAGTAATCGCGGATCAGCATGCCGCGGTGAATACGTTCCCGGGCCTTGTACACACCGCCCGTCACACCACGAGAGTTGGCAACACCCGAAGTCGGTGAGGTAACCTTTTTGGAGCCAGCCGCCGAAGGTGGGGCCAATGATTGGGGTGAAGTCGTAACAAGGTAGCCGTATCGGAAGGTGCGGCTGGATCACCTCCTTTCTAAGGATATAACGGAAACGTACTGTGTTGGTTGTTCAGTTTTGAGAGATCAAACGATCTTTCAACTTGTGAACCTTGAAAACTGGATAAGGAATCATTGTCTTCATCTAACGATGAGACAATTGATGACAAGACATCTAATTGAAATTGTAAACGTCTTTTCACGAAGATAGTTAAGTGAATAAGGGCGCACGGTGGATGCCTTGGTACTAGGAGCCGATGAAGGACGGGACTAACACCGATATGCTCCGGCGAGCCGTAAGTAGGCTTTGACCCGGAGATTTCCGAATGGGGAAACCCACTGTTCGTAATGGAACAGTATCCTATACTGAATACATAGGTATAGGCAGGCACACCCGGGGAACTGAAACATCTAAGTACCCGGAGGAAGAGAAAGCAAATGCGATTTCCCAAGTAGCGGCGAGCGAAACGGAATCAGCCCAAACCAGAAAGCTTGCTTTCTGGGGTTGTAGGACACTCCATTGGAGTTATCAAAGAGGAAGATAGGCGAATCGATCTGGAAAGGTCAGCCAGAGCAGGTAACAGCCCTGTAGTCGAAATCTTTCTCTCTCCGGAGTGGATCCTGAGTACGGCGGAACACGAGGAATTCCGTCGGAATCCGGGAGGACCATCTCCCAAGGCTAAATACTCCCTAGTGACCGATAGTGAACCAGTACCGTGAGGGAAAGGTGAAAAGCACCCCGGAAGGGGAGTGAAAGAGAACCTGAAACCGTGTGCCTACAAGTAGTCGGAGCCCGTTAATGGGTGACGGCGTGCCTTTTGTAGAATGAACCGGCGAGTTACGACCGTATGCGAGGTTAAGCAGCAGAAGCGGAGCCGCAGCGAAAGCGAGTCTGAATAGGGCGAGTGAGTATGCGGTCGTAGACCCGAAACCGTGTGATCTACCCATGTCCAGGGTGAAGGTCAGGTAACACTGACTGGAGGCCCGAACCCACGTAAGTTGAAAATTACGGGGATGAGGTGTGGGTAGGGGTGAAATGCCAATCGAACACGGAGATAGCTGGTTCTCTCCGAAATAGCTTTAGGGCTAGCCTCAGAATAGAAAGTCATGGAGGTAGAGCACTGATTGGACGAGGGGCCCCTATCGGGTTACCGAATTCAGTCAAACTCCGAATGCCATAGACTTTGTTCTGGGAGTCAGACCGTGGGTGATAAGGTTCATGGTCGAGAGGGAAACAGCCCAGACCGCCAGCTAAGGTCCCAAAGTGTGTGTTAAGTGGAAAAGGATGTGGAGTTGCTTAGACAACCAGGATGTTGGCTTAGAAGCAGCCATCATTCAAAGAGTGCGTAATAGCTCACTGGTCGAGTGACTCTGCGCCGAAAATGTACCGGGGCTAAACACACCACCGAAGCTGCGGATTGATCTTATGATCAGTGGTAGGAGAGCGTTCTAAGGGCCGTGAAGTCAGACCGTAAGGACTGGTGGAGCGCTTAGAAGTGAGAATGCCGGTATGAGTAGCGAAAAAAGAGTGAGAATCTCTTTCACCGAATGCCTAAGGTTTCCTGAGGAAGGCTCGTCCTCTCAGGGTTAGTCGGGACCTAAGCCGAGGCCGAAAGGCGTAGGCGATGGACAACAGGTTGATATTCCTGTACCACCTCCTTTCCGTTTGAACGACGGGGGGACGCAGGAGGATAAGGAGAGCGCGCCACTGGATGTGCGCGTCCAAGCAGTGAGACGGTCGGATAGGCAAATCCGTCCGGCAACGTCAAGCTGTGATGGGGAGGGAAATAGAGTACCGAAGCTCCTGAGTTCACACTGCCAAGAAAATCCTCTAGTGAGGAAAGAGGTGCCCGTACCGCAAACCGACACAGGTAGGCGAGGAGAGGATCCTAAGGTGAGCGGGAGAACTCTCGTTAAGGAACTCGGCAAAATGACCCCGTAACTTCGGGAGAAGGGGTGCTCCTCTGCCGAGGAGCCGCAGTGAAAAGGCCCAAGCGACTGTTTACCAAAAACACAGGTCTCTGCGAAGCCGTAAGGCGAAGTATAGGGGCTGACACCTGCCCGGTGCTGGAAGGTTAAGGGGATGCGTTAGCTTATGCGAAGCGTTGAACCGAAGCCCCAGTAAACGGCGGCCGTAACTATAACGGTCCTAAGGTAGCGAAATTCCTTGTCGGGTAAGTTCCGACCCGCACGAAAGGTGCAACGACTTGGGCACTGTCTCAACGAGAGACCCGGTGAAATTATACTATGTGTGAAGATGCACATTACCCGCGACAGGACGGAAAGACCCCGTGGAGCTTTACTGTAGCCTGATATTGAATGTTGGTACAGCTTGTACAGGATAGGTAGGAGCCTTAGAAGCCGGAGCGCTAGCTTCGGTGGAGGCGCTGGTGGGATACTACCCTGGCTGTACGGACATTCTAACCCAGGACCGTGATCCGGTCCGGAGACAGTGTCAGGTGGGCAGTTTGACTGGGGCGGTCGCCTCCCAAAAGGTAACGGAGGCGCCCAAAGGTTCCCTCAGAATGGTTGGAAATCATTCGCAGAGTGTAAAGGCACAAGGGAGCTTGACTGCGAGACCTACAAGTCGAGCAGGGACGAAAGTCGGGCTTAGTGATCCGGCGGTTCCGCATGGAAGGGCCGTCGCTCAACGGATAAAAGCTACCCCGGGGATAACAGGCTTATCTCCCCCAAGAGTCCACATCGACGGGGAGGTTTGGCACCTCGATGTCGGCTCATCGCATCCTGGGGCTGTAGTCGGTCCCAAGGGTTGGGCTGTTCGCCCATTAAAGCGGTACGCGAGCTGGGTTCAGAACGTCGTGAGACAGTTCGGTCCCTATCCGTCGTGGGCGTTGGAAATTTGAAAGGAGCTGTCCTTAGTACGAGAGGACCGGGATGGACACACCGCTGGTGTACCAGTTGTTCCGCCAGGAGCATCGCTGGGTAGCTACGTGTGGTCGGGATAAGTGCTGAAAGCATCTAAGCATGAAGCCCCCCTTGAGATGAGATTTCCCTTTGCTTTAAGCAAATAAGATCCCTCAGAGACGATGAGGTTGATAGGTCCGAGGTGGAAGCGTGGTGACACGTGGAGCTGACGGATACTAATGGATCGATGACTTATCTATCTGATGAAAATCATTCGTGAAAAGATCGTCCTTTTTCAAACAAGATGTTTCCTTATCCAGTTTTGAGGGTTCACCTCAAACTTTATATTGATGTGGTGGTGAAGGCGAAGAGGTCACACCTGTTCCCATGCCGAACACAGCAGTTAAGCTCTTCAGCGCCGATGGTAGTCGGGTTTACCCCCGTGAGAGTAGGACGCCGCCACGTCATTTAGAAAACCTTCAGGATTGATTCCTGAAGGTTTTTTTTGTACTTTAATATTAAAACTCATCCATTCTCTTCTGTTCCATGAAAATCTACTTTCTTTAAATTTAATGTATAAGGTTGATAGATTCGGAGATACTAAGTGTAAAGACGTAGTGATTAAAGGGAGGGGGAGAACGAGTGAGTCGTAAAGATCATTGCAGTATATGTGAAAAAGAAACAGAAAAGGGAATTTATCTATTAAGGGTTTTTATTTGTGAAGATTGTGAGGAAGAAATGATCGACACACCTGCCGATGACCCAAAGTATGATTACTTTGTGAAGCGTATGGCCAAAGCCCATCGGTCTATGATTCCGTCTTAATATAAATGAGCGTAGCAGCTATGAAGAAGAATACACATCCATCCTTGTATGTAGGATGGATTTTTTTATTGGCGCGGGAACCCGTATACGGATATCCAACGTCAGACACTAGCGCCAAAAGCTATGCGTCTTGCGGAAGGGCACCTATATCCAGCCGTTATATATACATTTCGTATCTACCAGGGGCTCTGAGCCTTTGTTCTATGCCGAAGGGTGTATTGCTTGTCTGAGGCTATTTATGTAAGCTTGAACATGGAAGAAGGTGATTCATATGGTTTCTACATATATACCGCTGTACGAAGCGCTTAAACGGAATATAGAACAAAAACCTTTATCTTTCCATGTGCCTGGCCATAAGTATGGAAAAGTGTTTGAGAAGCAGGCCTATGAAAAGTTTCAATCAATCCTGCAGTTGGATGCTACTGAAGTAGAAGGACTAGATGATCTGCATGCTCCAGAAGGTGTGATCCAAGAAGCTCAGCAGTTAGCGAGTGAATTTTTTCATAGTGATCATACCTTTTTCTTGATAAATGGTACGACGGTCGGCAATATGGCAATGATCTTATCTGTTTGTCATCCTGGGGATGAAATTATTGTACAGAGAAATTGTCATAAGTCCGTACTGAATGCTCTCGAACTTTCGGGTGCATCTCCTGTATTTATCTCTCCAAGGTATGAAAGGGAAACAGGGCGACATAGTCACGTTTCTGCAGAGGACGTCGAGCAAGCTTTGAAGGACCACGCTGACAGTAAAGCCGTATTTTTGACTTACCCGGATTACTTCGGAAGGACGTATGATTTGAAAAAAATCGCAGAAGTCGTTCATCGCTACCGTGTACCCTTACTGATTGATGAGGCCCATGGGGTTCACTTTCAACTCGGACCCCCCTTCCCGCAGGCTGCCTTAACTGCAGGCGCAGATGGTGTGGCCCAGTCTGCGCACAAAATGGCTCCTGCGATGACCATGGCTTCGTTCCTTCACGTACAAGGAAACAGAATTGACCTGAACCGGGTCCGTCATTATTTGCAAATGCTGCAGTCGAGCAGTCCTTCCTATCCACTGATGGCGAGTTTAGATGTGGCAAGGGCTTATTTAGCTTCATGGAATGCCTCTGATAAGGAGGATCTATTTTCTTTCTTAGAACAAGTGAAGTCCTTGTTCAGGTCGTATAATTATTGGGATGTGAAAGCTACGGATGATCCGTTGAAGCTTACGTTGGAGGTTCTAAGCGGTACAGGGTTTGAATGGGCGGATGCCCTGGATGCCGTGGGAATCGTACCGGAACTTGCAACAACGAATCAAGTTTTACTCGTGTTCGGGCTCGCTCCGAGTGTGGATCTGCTGCTATTGGAAGAACGGCTCAAGACCTTGGATTCCCAATTAAAAAAGCAAACAAACCGTGCTACAATAATAGAGAATCAAATCCAATTTCCAGCGGTTCAAAAGCTGGAATACAGCTATTCGCTCATGCAAAGAATGGATGTGGTGAGAGTGGGTTGGCAGGAAGCTGCAGGGTATGTCGCAGCAGAAGCGATTATCCCCTATCCACCCGGCATTCCTTTAGTCATGAAGGGGGAGCGGTTGGATGAGCAACACATAGCTCAGGTGCATGCCTTGCTGAGTCAGGGTGCACGCTTTCAAAATACAGGTATGGAACAAGGCGTTCTTGTTTTTAAAGGAGAATAGATGTGAAAGGATTGTTTGTAACATTCGAAGGTGGCGATGGGGCTGGTAAATCTTCCATCTTGCGTGAGATTGGAAAAGAATTGAGAGAGCAAGGGTATTCCGTGCTGGAAACGAGAGAGCCTGGCGGGATCCGCATCGCAGAAAAGATAAGAGAAGTGATCCTTGATCCTTCTCACACAGAAATGGATGGTCGTACAGAAGCTCTGCTTTATGCAGCTGCGCGCAGGCAGCATCTCGTGGAAAAAGTCATACCAGCATTAAACGAAGGGAGAATTGTGCTTTGTGACCGGTTTGTGGATTCCAGTCTTGCCTATCAGGGAGTGGCCCGAGACCTGGGTATGGATGAAGTTTTTAAAATTAACGAATTCGCAATCGATGATCATATGCCGGACTTGACTTTGTTGTTTGATATTAAGCCTGAACGAGGGTTGGAGAGGATTGCTGCAAACCAGGGAAGAGAGAAAAACCGTCTTGACCTTGAACATATCGATTTTCACGAAAAAGTTTATGATGCCTACCAACGACTCGCTGCGCAAAGTAAGGACCGCATCAAGGTGATTGATGCTGATCAGCAGTTCGAGTCGGTCAAAAAAGATGCGTACCACGTTTTATGTGGTCACTTGCCATCATAATTTCCAGCCATTTGTTATAATAGGAGAAAACACCCAACAGGAGGGTATGATTGCATGAAGATGATCATTGCGGTCGTTCAGGACAAGGATAGCAATCGTTTGACGGATGCCTTAGCGGAGAATGATTTTAAAACGACCAAACTATCAACGACAGGTGGATTTTTACGAGAAGGAAATACAACGTTCATGATCGGTTGTAATGATGATGAAGTGGATGATGCTTTAGATATTATTAAAGATAATTGCAGCCAGCGTGAACAGATGGTTGCACCGATTTCACCAATGGGGGGGAATGCGGACTCTTACATTCCAAAACCAGTAAAGGTCGAGGTAGGAGGAGCCACTGTATTTATTTTGCCGGTCGATTCCTTTTTTCAGTTTTAACTTAGAAGGGGTACAAGAATGAAGATCAATCAAGAGATACGGACACAGATGGATGCGGCAAAAAAACATTCCTCTCATCAGACGAACGGGAAGCCTAGTTTTGATGCGATGGTGCAGTCCCAATCACGGCAGCTTCAAGAAGCCCAATTAAACCGGCTGATGAATAGTATAACGGCACAGGGGGAACGGGTGGCAAGGGCTCGGTCCTTTCGTGATTTGGCTAAATATAAGCGTCTCATCAAAGAATTCATGAAAGAATCCGTTCAATATGGGATGAATCTGAAGCATTCTCACAGTTGGAATGCACATGGGCAGACCCGTAAGTTGACGATTGTAGAATCAGTCGATGAGAAGCTTTCTGAACTGACAGAGGCAGTCATGGATCAAGAAAAGCGTACGGTTGATCTGCTTGGGCTGATCGGTGAAATCAAAGGTTTGCTCATTAATTTATATACGTAAGGACGGAAGTAGTATGCAGACTTGGACACAAATGAAAGACATCCAGCCTCTAGCTGCCCAAATGCTTATGAACAGTTTCAAAAAGGATCGGATTTCACATGCTTACTTATTTCAGGGGAATCGCGGAACCGGTAAACGGGAGATGAGCATCCTTTTTGCGAAAAGCATTTTTTGCAAAAACAGAGAAGGGGCGGAACCTTGCCAGAGTTGTCGGGACTGCCACCGAATCGATTCAGGGAACCATCCTGACTTACATTGGATAGAGCCTGAGGGGCAATCCATTAAAAAAGAACAAATTCTTCACTTGCAAAAAGAATTTACGTACACAGGTCTGGAGTCAAATCGGAAAGTCTATATCATCGTCGATGCAGAAAAAATGACGGTCAACGCTTCGAACCGGTTATTGAAATTTTTAGAGGAACCGAACCAGCAGACGACAGCGATGCTACTCACAGAGAGCGGTCCGACCATTCTCGATACCATCAGGTCCCGCTGTCAATTGCTCGCCTTTCAGCCTCTGAATCCCTTGCGTGTTCGGGAGAAACTGGTCGAAGAAGGCGTCTCTGAATCGAATGCGAGACTTTTGTCATCGTTAACGAATAACTTGACAGAAGCCCTCGAGATGAATGAAGATGAGTGGTTTGCGAATGTGCGAAAACTAGTGATACAATTAATTGAAGTGCTTCAAAATAAACCAAATGAAGGACTTTTGTTTATCAACCATCAGTGGATGCCTCATTTCAAAGAGCGAACGCAGCTGCAACGTGGTCTGGATGTATTGATGCTCTGGTTCCAGGATGTGATCAACCAACTTTTGGACCGGGAAGAATCGATCATTTTTACGACAGAGAGAGAAAATTTGAACCAGGCAGCGATGCGTTGGTCACGTCAGTCAGCAGCGCGGAGCTTAACGGATATTCTTGAGGCGAAACGAAAGATAAATCAAAATGTCCATCCTAATTTAGTGATGGAACAACTTACCCTTCAACTACAGAGGTGATGATCGAATGATCGAAGTTGTAGGTGTCCGATTTAAGCAGGCGGGTAAGGTATATTATTTCGATCCGGGGGGACTGCGGATGACGACGGATGATTATGTCATCGTCGAAACCGTACGCGGGATCGAATTCGGAAAAGTTGTCATTGCTAATAAATCCATAGATGAAGAAGACGTTGTTTTACCTCTTAAAAAAGTCATCCGTATGGCAGATGATAAAGATAAAGTGACGGTGGATGAAAACAAAGACAACGCCGCAGAAGCTTACCGGGTTTGCGAAAAGAAAATCCGTGAACATAAATTGGACATGAATCTTGTGGATGTCGAATACACGTTTGATCGTAACAAAGTCATTTTTTACTTCACGGCTGATGGCCGTGTGGACTTCCGTACATTAGTCAAAGATCTTGCGTCAGTCTTCAAGACGAGGATCGAACTGCGCCAAATCGGTGTCAGGGATGAAGCGAAAATGCTCGGGGGGATCGGTCCATGTGGACGGATGCTTTGTTGCTCAACGTTTTTAGGTGATTTCGAACCTGTTTCTATAAAAATGGCCAAGGACCAGAATTTATCCTTGAATCCAGCGAAAATTTCTGGGCTTTGCGGCCGCTTGATGTGTTGTCTCAAGTACGAAAATGATGATTACGAAAATGCGAAGAAAGAGCTTCCTGACCTCGGTGAAAGCATTGCGACTTCCTTCGGTAAAGGAAAAGTCGTCGGGCTTAATATGCTGGAGCGTATGGTGCAGATTGAATTCCGCGACAAAGAGCGCGTCCTTGAATACTCTCTGCAAGAGCTGATCGATGAAGGAGTTCTTCAAACCGAAGCCTCAGAATAAAGGGTGGAGTCGAGCGTGAAGAAGAAAGCCATATTTGAACAAGTATCCCATTTTGAAAGTCAAATCGGTGAGCTCTATGAACAGCTCGGCGATTTAAAAAAACAGCTGGCCTATCTCTTAGAAGAAAACCAGCATTTATCGCTTGAAAATCATCACTTGCGACAACGGTTAGAGAAAGAGAATGAAAAAGAACAATCCTCCTCAGGATCCAAACAGGACAAGGGTGCGGTCGTCGGGGAAGGCTATGATAACCTCGCGAGGCTATACGAAGAAGGCTTTCATATTTGTAATCTTCATTTTGGCAGCCCGAGAGACGAAGATTGTCTGTTTTGCTTATCTTTCTTGAACAAAAAGAAATAATTCCAGGTCCAAGCCTTTCCTTGCTCGTTCGAGGAAGGGCTCTCTTTATATCATGGCTGAGTTCGGTTGATTTTTTCATAAGAGCATTATTAAATAATCTGGCAGGATTGTGGAAGACTCAGTTTCGAGACTTTTGTTGAGTGGATGGGGGCTGCGGGGAATTGCTCGCTTTCCGCGGGAGCGCGGTGAGCCTCCTCGGACTTCGTCCTGCGGGGTCTCACCATGCACTTTTTTCCCGCAGGAGTCTCTCCCTTCCCCTCCGCCCCTTTGCCATGTAATTGTCTCGAAACGATTTCTGGAAACGCTGCAAGCAAATATAATACTCTACCTAGTAGTCATTTCAAGTTCGAAAGCCTGAAATAGAGCCCCTTATGCCTGCTTCTGAGGAGGGTGTGGAAGACGCACCATCTTGGTATAGGGGTTCGTTTCTCTTCCACATGGAATGGGGTTGTTGGGAAGCTGCGAGACTCCCGTGGGAGAAGGAGATAGACGAGATCCCGCAGGACGAAGTCCGAGGAAGCTCGGCGCTCCCCCACAGGAAAGCGAGTGGCTTCCCAACCACCCCTGACCCCAAATACGGCAAACGAACCCCGGTTATCACCAAATTGAGTCTTCCAGAATAGGGAGCTAATAGTGATAGAAAATAAAGCGAGAAATAGAAAGGAAAGCGGAAATGGTTCAATTATATGGAGATGAAAGAATTGACTTTTTATTAGCAAAAGAAAATATGCGGATTATACAAAGCCCGAGCGTATTCGCTTTTTCGTTGGATGCGGTGTTACTCGCTGACTTTACTTACGTACCAAAAACGCGCGGGAAAATCCTTGATTTATGTACAGGGAATGGGGTCGTTCCTCTTTTTCTTTCCACCCGCTCAAATGTTCCAATTACCGGGGTGGAAATTCAGGAGCGGCTCTATGACATGGCCCTCCGTAATATAGACCTGAATGACCTCGGAGATCAACTTGATATGATTCATGGGGATTTAAAGGACATGCCCGGCCATTACGGCAATGACAAATTCGATCTTGTCACATGCAATCCTCCTTATTTTCCTACTCCAAAAGCAGATGAACAGAACTTGAATGAGCATTTGGCGATTGCCAGGCATGAAATCCATTGCAGTTTAGAAGACGTTGTAGAGGCTTGCAGCAGGCTTGCCAAGTCCGGGGGAAAAGTATCTATGGTTCATCGCCCTGAGCGCATGGTAGAAATTATTCAACTATTCAAGAAGTACAAGTTGGAACCGAAACGGATGCGGCTCGTATATCCGAAAGAAGGAAAAGAGGCGAACATTCTGCTGGTTGAAGGAGTCCGGGACGGAAAGCCAGGACTGAAATTTTTACCTCCATTGTACGCCCTTACGAATGATGACGAATATACCCAGGAACTAAGGGAAATTCTTTATGGAGAATAGTCATTTCGTCTATATGCTCAAATGTAAAGATGGGACCCTTTATACCGGTTACACCAACAATTTGGAAGCTAGACTAGATAAGCATCAGAGAGGCAAAGGAGCCAAGTACACGAGAGGAAGGGGCCCACTAGTATTAGAAGCGTATGAGGTGTATGAAACGAAGTCAGAAGCCTTACAACAAGAATATCGGCTGAAACGGATGACAAGGAAAGAGAAAGAATACTGGATTGAACAAAGAAAGGAAGGGGTGAGCGTGGATGAATGTACAAAAAAGTTTCATGGATCATGAACAAGGGACGCTTTATATTGTACCCACTCCCATTGGGAACCTGGAAGATATGACCTTCCGTGCCGTCCACACTTTAAAAGAAGTGGATATGATTGGCGCTGAGGATACGAGAAATTCTAGAAAATTGCTCAATCACTTTGAGATCTCTACAACACTTGTTAGTTACCACGAACATAACAAACATACGAAAGGGCCGGAGTTGATGGAGAGACTTCGCGATGGGCAAAATATCGCCATCGTCAGTGATGCCGGCATGCCGGGAATATCAGATCCTGGAACAGACCTCGTCCAAAGAGCAGTGGAAGCAGATGTGCCAGTCGTTGTTCTACCTGGAGCGAATGCCGCCTTGCCTGCCCTCGCCGGATCAGGGCTTTCCACAGAAGGGTTTTATTTTCATGGATTTCTTCCTAGGAAAAAGAAAGATCGCGCTGCCGTTTTAGAGCAGCTTCAATCCATTCAAGCTACTCTGATCTTTTATGAATCCCCCCACCGATTAAAAGAGATGTTGAGCCATGTCCATGAAGTGCTTGGGGATAGAAAGGCCTCGTTAGTCCGGGAACTGACGAAACGGTATGAAGAATATGTCCGTGGGGATTTGGGAGAATTAGTCGATTGGTCTCATTCTGAACAAGTTCGTGGGGAATTTTGTGTAGTGATTGAAGGGGCCGACGATGTAGAATCTGCGGATGGCCAGTGGTGGGCCAGCTTATCGGTCGTCGATCACGTCGAGCACTATATCGAAAACGATGGAATGAGGAATAAAGAAGCGATCAAGCAGACGGCTTTAGACCGGAAGCTCCCGAAACGGGATGTCTATCAGGCTTATCATGTAGAAGAAAAATAAAAAAAGCATCAAAAAACCCCTTACTGTCAGGCCTGTGAACAGTAAGGGGTTGCTTTAACATATGTCTTTTTTCTCTCTTTTACCAGTCAATCGTCTCTTTTCTATTTATCTCTAAATCTAATTTATTTTAGGTTGTCTTGTAGTTCTGAAAGGAGCATTTGCGCGCCTTCCTTACTTAGGACTAGGTTGCCGTTTGCCAGTTTCATATTTTCATCTGAAACTTCCCCTGTGACATGGCAAGTCATGTTGGGCTTATATTTTTTTAGAACGATGCGGTCATCGTCCACATAAATCTCCAACGCGTCCTTTTCGTTAATTCCTAGTGTGCGGCGAAGTTCGATCGGAATAACCACGCGACCGAGCTCGTCGACTTTACGTACAATACCTGTAGATTTCATATTTCTGTCTCCCCTCAATCAAAAGTTTAGCTGTCATGTTTCGACATATGTCTCGACAATATAGTACCAACCATTCCCAGACGTGTCAATTACTTAAAAAGGGATAAGAATTTCCAACTCCACATACTGGTGCAGGTATTGAAAATGGGTGAGTGTAGCGTTTCATCCAGGCCTCTTTCCAACTCAACCCATCCCTTTCATCCCATATCTGGTTGGTTTATCCAACCTGTCTATATACATTTTATTTTACCAGAGTATTTACAGATGTGAAATTATAATGTTTGGTTCTTTTGACAGTTTTACGTAAAATTCGGTATATTTTAATGTTAGGAATGGAAATAAAGGAGATAAATCGATAGAATGATACCATGACCTTTTATGACTTATGGTATGAAGATTTTGAGGAGGGAACAGGATGCCTGAGGAAAACAAGACATTTTATATAACGACACCTATTTATTACCCTAGTGGTAATTTGCATATTGGACATGCCTACACGACCGTAGCGGGTGATGCGATGGCACGCTACAAACGTTTGCGGGGCTATGATGTCATGTATTTGACCGGAACGGATGAGCATGGACAGAAGATCCAGCGAAAGGCAGAGGAGAAAGGAGTGTCCCCACAAGCTTACGTTGATGATATTGTGAGCGGAATTAAGCAATTATGGGATAAACTCGATATTTCCTATGATGACTTCATTCGTACAACGCAGGATCGCCACAAAGTAGTGGTAGAGAAAATTTTCGATTACTTAATGAAAAAGGGCGACATTTATTTGGATGAGTACGAAGGTTGGTATTGTACTCCTTGTGAATCCTTTTTCACAGAGCGTCAGCTGGAAGACGGCCGCTGCCCGGATTGTGGCGGGGAGGTAGAAAAAGTAAAAGAAGAATCCTACTTTTTCAAGATGAGCAACTATGTGGATCAATTGCTTGAGTTCTACGATAAGAACCCTACATTCATCCAGCCGGAAAGCCGGAAGAATGAAATGATCAACAACTTTATTAAGCCAGGCCTTGAAGACTTGGCGGTATCCCGGACCACATTCGATTGGGGAATTGGTGTACCAGGAAATGAAAAGCACGTCATTTACGTTTGGATCGATGCTTTGAGTAACTACATTTCAGCGCTAGGTTACGATAGTGGTGATGATTCTAAATACCGAAAATACTGGCCGGCAGATGTCCAGCTTGTCGGGAAGGAAATTGTACGTTTCCATACGATCTATTGGCCGATCATGCTGATGGCTCTGGATCTCCCTTTACCAAAGCAGGTATTTGCCCATGGCTGGATTTTGATGAAAGACGGAAAAATGTCCAAATCCAAGGGAAACGTCGTGGACCCGGTCCAACTGAGTGATCGTTATGGTCTGGATGCGCTGCGTTACTACTTGCTTCGTGAAGTACCGTTCGGTTCTGATGGAGTCTTTACACCAGAAGCATTCGTTGAGCGCACGAACTATGACCTTGCGAATGATCTAGGGAACCTGTTGAACCGTACGGTCGCGATGATCAGTAAATATTTCGATGGTGAAATTCCAGCACTGACATTAGGTGAAGATGAATTTGACCAAAGCCTTGAAAAACTTGCCCAAGAGACGAGAATATCTGTAGAAGATTCCCTCGAAAACATGGAGTTTTCTGTGGCTCTTGCAGATCTTTGGAAATTCGTCAGCCGTACGAATAAATATATTGATGAAACACAGCCTTGGGTGCTGGCTAAAGATGAAAACCACAAAGAACGCCTTGGTAATGTGATGGCTCACCTGGCTGAATCTCTTCGTCAAATCGCCGTCATGCTTCAGCCGTTCTTGACGCAGACGCCTGAGCGCATCTTCCAGCAGCTTGGTGTCACAGCAGATGAGCATAAAGCATGGGAGAGCCTCAGCGAATTCGGCATCCTTCCAGCAGGAACGAAGGTTCAAAAAGACCAGCCGATCTTCCCGCGTCTTGATGCGGAAGAAGAGACTCAAATCATTAAAGACATGATGAAAAAATCAGGTCCTCAAAAAGAAGAGAAGAAAGAGGAGAAAAAGGATGAAGCGGAAGAAGTAACGATTGATGATTTCATGAAGCTTGATTTCCGTGTCGCAGAAGTCCTGAAAGTCGACAAGGTGAAAAAAGCAGATAAGCTGCTGAAAATCCAACTGGATCTCGGATATGAGCAGCGCCAAGTCGTTTCTGGCATCGCTGAACATTACACTCCGGAAGATCTTGTGGGAAGAAAAGTCATTTGTGTAGCCAACTTGAAGCCGGTCAAACTCCGTGGAGAATTGTCTGAAGGGATGATTCTTGCGGGTGAAGATGACAATGGCCTATCTTTAGCATCCGTGGACCAGACGTTGAAGAATGGCACGAAAGTGAAATAACACACCAATAAAAAGGGAAAGCTCTCCATAGTGCTTTCCCTTTTTTTACATGATGATTACTTGATGAAGGTGGGAGAATGAATGTTGTTTGATACGCACGTCCATTTGAATGCAGATCAGTTCGAGGAGGACATGGAAGAAACAATTGAAAGAGCACAAGAAGCTGGTGTCCAGTATATGACCGTTGTAGGCTTCGACAGGAAAACGATTCCGAAAGCTATGGAAATTGCCGAGCGGTATGAGAACATCTATGCCGCTGTAGGCTGGCATCCAGTCGATGCCATTGATATGACGGATGAGGATCTTCAATGGATCGAGGAATTGTCTCAGCACCCTAAAGTCGTCGCGATCGGGGAAATGGGACTGGATTATCATTGGGATAAATCACCGAAAGACGTCCAAAAAGAAGTGTTCCGTAAACAGATCCGTCTGGCAAAGAAAGTGAAGATGCCGATTGTCATCCACAATCGTGAGGCAACCGATGATATCGTTGAAATTCTTAAGGAAGAGAATGCGGCGGATGTCGGCGGCATCATGCACTGTTACAGTGGGCCTGTCGAAACGGCGCAGGAATGCATTGATATGAACTTTATGATTTCCTTAGGAGGTCCTGTCACTTTCAAGAATGCAAAATTACCAAAAGAAGTGGCCAAAGCGGTGAACCTTGAGCATTTGTTAGTAGAAACGGACTGCCCGTTCCTTGCTCCGCATCCGAACCGCGGGAAGCGAAATGAACCTGCATATGTGAAGCTCGTTGCGGAACAAATCGCTGAATTGAAGGGGATTTCCTATGAAGAGGTCAGCGAAACCACGACCTCGAATGCCCTCGAATTCTTTGGAATCCAGTCGCAATAAAGGGGACCTTGGAAGGTATATTACAAAACTCATCCAATTGTATGGGAACTGTAACATGTTTGTTATGTTAATCGTCTAGGTAAAATAGCATAATAGAGGAGTCAGTGATGGTCACGCTGGCTCCTCTATTTTTGTGTAAAGAGGGTCCGTTTGACATGTGTTTGTCACTTGACTACAATAAAACGCGTGCTTTAGAAAGGAGGCCAAAGGATGAAAATAGGAAACCTGTTAAAATCAGCCATTAGTCACATGATGGTATGGGCAACTGTGATTGCCGTCCTATGCATCGCCTTTTTAGTAACCGTTTCGTATGAAGCTACTAAAGCTTCTGTTCAAGTGACACAAAATGGGCAAAAAGAACTGATACGCACTCATGCTGATACAATCGATGAATTATTATCAGAGCTCGATGTCACTGTCCAACAACATGATGAATTATCGCATAACTTATCCGATCCGGTTGAATATGGAATGGATGTCACGTACATAGCATCTAAGTCTATCAATCTAGCCATCGATCGTAATCATACAGAAGAATACTATACAACAGCCTCGACGGTGGAGGAATTCTTTGAGCAGGAGGGTCTGGAGTTCAACAAGCGGGATGAAGTTTCCCATAATCCTGATGCTCTCATTAAAGAAGGCATGAACATCGAAGTCCAGCAGGCCTTCCAAGTGACCGTCAATGATGGCGGGGAATCCGGAAGAATCTGGACGACCGCATCCACGGTTGACGAATTGCTTCAAGAAGAGGGAATCACCCTGAACGAACTGGATGAGTTGAATCTAAGTGAAGAAGAAGATCTCTCCTCTGATAAAAAGGTCATGATTACCAGAGTTGAAAAAGTGACCGACATTGTGGAAGAGGAAGTGGACTTTACAGTGGAAACGAAGAAAGACGACTCCCTTCCAAAAGGAGAAAAGAAAGTCGTTTCCAGTGGTGAAAAAGGGTTGATTACGAAGGAATACGAAGTGATTTTGAAAAACGGCGAGGAAGCAAGCCGTGAACTGATCAAAGAAACGGTGGAACAAGAGAGTAAGACAGAAGTGGTTGCTCTTGGAACGAAAGTAGAGAAAAAAGCGACAGCTGCTGCTTCAAGTTCATCCAACTCGTCCAGCTCTTCCCGTTCTACTTCCAGTCAAGCTTCTACGACGGTTTCGCGTAACGATACAAGTGAAGCGAAGACTTTATATATGCATGCCACGGCCTACACCGCTAACTGCGCAGGATGTTCCGGTATTACGGCTACAGGCATCAACTTGAAAGCGAATCCTAATCAAAAAGTCGTAGCGGTCGACCCGAGCGTCATTCCACTTGGAAGTCGCGTCTGGGTAGAGGGATATGGGTATGCCGTTGCCGGAGACACAGGCGGAGCCATAAACGGAAACCGAATCGATCTATTCGTTCCTTCCAGGAGTGAGGCTCTTAAATTCGGGTCTCGTAATGTAAAAGTAAAAATATTAGATTAATGGAGATAGCAGAGGAATCGTTCCTCTGCTTTTTTCCGTGTATAGACTCATGGTATGCTATGGAAAGATGATGAAGGGAACGCAACAGGAGGAAAGACAGTGAAAATTAAAGAAGTGATTGTTGTGGAAGGGAAAGATGATACCGCCCGAATTAAATCGGCCGTGGATGCAGATACCATTGAGACGAATGGGTCTGCGATTGATGAGAGTGTTCTTGAGCAAATCCAACATGCCCAGGATAAAAGAGGGGTCATCATTTTTACTGATCCAGATTACCCCGGAGAACGGATCAGGCATATCGTAAGCCAACACATTCCTGCGTGCAAGCATGCCTTCTTACCAAAACATCGTGCGCGAGCTAAGCATGACAAGGGGATTGGGATCGAGCATGCGACGATTGCTGATATCCAGGAGGCACTTTCTGCGGTTTATGAATTAGTGGATATCCAAGAAGGCGAAATAGCAAAAGCTGATCTCGTCAACTACGGGCTCATCGGAGGGCCAAAAGCTGCCAAGCGCCGAGAAAAATTGGGACTCGCCCTCAGAATAGGCAAGACGAACGGAAAACAGTTGCTGAAGCGATTGAATATGTTCCACATTACATCCCACCAGCTAAATGAAGTGATGGATCAGATCATACAGGAGGAAAGAGATGAACAGTAAAGCAGTAGCCACACCGACAAGAACGAAAGAAATTTTACAGACCTACGGGTTCTCATTTAAGAAAAGCTTGGGGCAGAACTTCTTAATTGATGTCAATATCTTAAAAAATATCATTGCAGAGGCGGGAATCGACCGTTCAGCGAATGCAATAGAGATTGGACCAGGAATCGGGGCTTTAACAGAGCAGCTGGCTCAGCACGCTGACCGAGTGGTTGCCTTTGAAATCGACCAGCGCCTCCTTCCGATTTTGGAAGAAACCCTTGGGAGCTACGACAATGTCGAAGTCATCAACCAGGATATTCTCAAAGCGGATGTCGCACGTGTCATCGCTGACCATTTCAAGCCTGGTCAACCGGTTCGTGTCGTAGCTAACCTTCCTTATTATATTACGACGCCTATTCTGATGAAACTTTTAATGGACCAATTACCTATCGACAGCATTACGGTCATGATCCAGAAAGAAGTGGCGGATCGTATGGCTGCTGAACCCAATACAAAAAGTTATGGTTCCCTTTCCATTGCCGTCCAGTATTATACAGAAGCAAGTGTCGTCTTGAATGTACCTAAGACCGTCTTTATGCCCCAACCAAACGTTGATTCTTCCGTTCTGCATTTAGAAATGAGGGAGAAACCACCCGTGGAGGTTGAGGATGAAGAGTTCTTCTTCGACGTCGTAAAAGCGACGTTCGGTCAACGCAGAAAAACGTTAATGAACAACTTAGCCCGTCATTTTAAAGGGGAAATGGATAAGGAAGAGCTCAGAAGCCGTCTGGAAAAGATTAATATCGAACCATCTCGGCGTGGGGAATCTTTGTCGATGAAGGAATTTGCTGACCTAGCCAACGTTTTATATAAGTAGCGGTAAAGAGACACAAAGCCCATGCTCACACATACACTACAGTAGTGTATAGAGTGAGGTGGGGAAGTGATGATATCAAGTGGAGACCTTGTAACACGGAAATCCTATCAGCACGACATCATTTTTCGAGTAAAGTCAGAGAAGGGACCGCTCTTAAAATTGATGGGCGAGCATGTACGACTCGAGGCCGACGCCCCTCTCGATGATCTTGAAAAAGTAACCGGAGCTGAGTATCACCGTAGAAAAAGTGAAGTCGATGAGAAAGAAGCCTATTCCTACCGATTGTTTCGTCAGGATTACAGGCTCCTCAAAGAAAAAAGAGAAGCAGAAGCGGGGAGCGGGTATGCAGAAAAGAAAGAAACCAATTACTTTCAAATACCACCCCGCATTCTTCATATAGATGGAGATCCATTGTTTTTGAAGAAATGTATTGCTTTATATGAACAACTTGGTTTGCAAGTCCATGGGCAATACCTTCATGAAAAAGAAATGCCGAACCAAGTCCTGTCTCTAATCGAAAAAGTGCACCCGGAAATTGTCGTTTTGACGGGACACGACTCTTACTCCAAAGCGAAAGGAACTGTCAGGGAGTTAGAGTCTTATCGTCATTCCAAATACTTTGTAGAAGCTGTCCGGAACATAAGGAGGAAATATCCGAACTTCGATCAAATGGTCGTCTTTGCGGGTGCCTGCCAATCCCATTTTGAGTCAATCATACGGGCAGGAGCGAACTTTGCGAGCTCCCCCGCCCGAGTTAACATTCACGCCATCGACCCGGTCTACGTCGCTGCTCGTGTGGCGTACACTTCGTTTATGGACCATATCAACATATGGGAAGTCATTCGTAATACCATCAGTGGAGAAGATGGCCTTGGCGGGATTGAAACCAAAGGATTGCTCCGGATCGGTATGCCCTACACTGAAAACCAAACAGAAGAAATCCAGGAACCATAAAAAAAAAGCCGTCATCACGTGATGACGGCTTTTTTTTATTCACCTTCAGCTAAATGGCAGGATTGTGTAAGGCTCAATTTCGAGAATTTTGTTGAGTGGATGGGGCGGAGGGGAATAACTCGCTTTCCGCGGGAGCGCGGTGAGCCTCCTCATGCTAAGCCTTGCGGGGTCTCACCTAGCACTCTTTTCCCGCAGGAGTCTCGCCATTCCCCTCCGCCCCTTAACCAAGGGAGGTTCTCGAAACCACTACTTTAAAATCAGCTTGTATGGTTTTGGAAAAAGGATAATATTAATTCTGACCAGTGGCATTCAGAAAGTGAAAGCTTGATACAGAAGCTTATCCCACTCTAGATGGGAGAGTGGTGGGCACTCCATCTCGGTATAGGGGGTTCGTTTCTCCCTCATATGAAATGGGGTGGTTGGGAAGCTGCGAGACTCCCGTGGGAGAAGGAGATAGGCGAGATCCCGCAGGACGCAGTCCGAGGAAGCTCGGCGCTCCCCACAGGAAAGCGAGTTGCTTCCCAGCCACCCCTGACCTCAACCCAGGCAACGAACCCAGAAACATCTCGAAACTGAGTCTTCAACTAAAGGGAGTGTTAGCGGAAGAGGGATATGTACGGATTTTAAGGAAATGAAAAAAGCTTACATACTTTTCCTTGAAATGGATAAGCTAACCAAGACCGATTATTTATATCATTCTGTTGCATTGTGAATGATCAGTTGGTATAATTAATAATTTTATTTGACTTTGTCCCAAGTCTGTGATAAACTAATTTACAGTGAGGTGGAGTGCAGTGGCTAAAACGTTAGTAGAAATCAAGCAATCCCTTGAAGGGCAAATTGGTAAACGCCTAACTTTGAAAGCAAACGGCGGACGCCGTAAAACAATCGAGCGATCCGGTGTATTGGCAGAGACATATCCTGCTGTTTTCATTGTAGAGCTGGATCAAGAAGAAAATGCTTTTGAACGTGTATCTTACAGCTATGCAGATGTACTTACAGAGACAGTCGAATTGAACTTCGACGACCTACAGACTATGGCACTTGAGCAGTGAACCAACCGTTTGCTGCTTTTTTATTTTGTCTGCAAAATGGAATATCATTCACAAAGATAAAGAAGGAATCATTACCATCCTTACATACAACTCCCTTGCTTGTCCGTTACATGTTCCGCACATACTAACATTGTCGTAGCTGAGTGAAAGCGAAAGGAGCTGAAGACGATGGGACGTAAGCGTAGCATGATGTCCGATTCGTTGAAAGAAGAGATCGCGAAAGAACTTGGGTTTTACGACAAGGTAGAAAAAGACGGATGGGGCGGCATTTCTGGGCGGGATGCCGGCAATATGGTAAAACGAGCAATTCAAATGGCAGAAGAACAAATGGTGAACCACCAACAGTAAGCTTTTCCCCTGGCGCTTGATGCTCCAGGGGCTTTTTCCTTTCTCGTGCCCCTCACCAACCCATCAAGTATGGTACAATGCTTTCAGAATCAAATGGAAGATGAGGTGTTTGCATGCAAATACTTGAAAAAGCTCCTGCGAAAATTAATTTGTCTCTTGATGCTTTACATAAACGTGCAGACGGGTTTCATGAAGTAGAGATGGTCATGACAACTGTCGATCTTGCGGATCGCATTGAATTGACCCTCCTCTCTGACGATGAAATCAAAGTGGAATCGGAAAGCCGTTTTGTCCCGAATGATGAGCGTAACTTAGCCTACCGTGCGGCCCAATTGTTGAAAGATCGTTTCCGCGTGACTCAGGGGGTAAAAATCTTTATTGAAAAGAACATCCCTGTAGCTGCTGGGCTTGCAGGAGGCAGCAGTGATGCTGCAGCTGTCCTACGAGGTGTGAACCGGATGTGGGGGTTAGGTTTGAGCATGGATGAATTAGCTGAACTAGGATCGGAAATTGGTTCGGATGTGTCCTTCTGTGTGTATGGAGGAACGGCACTTGCGACCGGCCGCGGAGAAAAAATCCAACACCTTCCTGCCCCTCCTCCATGTTGGGTGGTCCTTTCCAAACCTACGCTTGGTGTATCGACCCAGTCGGTCTATAAGAACCTTGATTTGAGTGCTGCTCAGCATCCGAATACGGAAGCCATGGTAGAAGCTTTGAAAAAAGGAGACTACTACGGCATTTGTAAGAACGTCGGCAATACACTTGAGGGTGTGACGCTTCAGATGCATGAGGAAGTCGGTCAAATCAAAGAGCAGATGAAACAAGCAGGAGCTGATGCGGTTCTCATGAGTGGAAGTGGCCCCACCGTCTTTTCCCTCGTTGAACACGATGCACGGGCCCAAAGAATCTATAACAGTTTAAAGGGCTTTTGTACGGAAGTTTTCATGGTTCGTATGCTCGGATACAGAGAACCACTTGATAAATAACGTACGAATTTGTTATATTTAATGAAAACATTCGGATTTAGAGGTGTCTTTGTATGAAAAGAAGCGAAAGACTTGTCGCCATGACTCATTATATTCTAGATCGACCACGAGAGCTTATTTCTCTTCCTTTTTTCTCAGAAAAGTATGATGCTGCGAAATCATCTATCAGTGAAGATTTAGGAATCGTCAACAAAATGTTCCAACATGAGGGAATCGGCTATTTAGAGACGGTTTCTGGAGCAGCAGGGGGAGTGAAATATATCCCTGCTTTCTCAAAAGAAGAAAGCCATCGTTTCGTTGAAGAGTTATGTGAGAAGCTGGAGGATCCTGCGAGACTCCTCCCGGGTGGCTATTTATTTATGAGTGACTTGCTCGGTGATCCGGAAACAACGCGTAACATCGGCAAACTGTTCGCTTCTGCTTTTCGTGATAAAGACATCGATGTGGTGATGACGGTAGCAACGAAAGGGATTCCTCTCGCTTACGCTGTCGCTTCCTACTTGAACGTTCCCGTAGTGATTGCGAGAAGAGATCCAAAAATTTCCGAAGGATCAACGGTGAGCATTAATTACGTTTCCGGTTCGACACGGAAGATTCAAACGATGGTTTTAACGAAGAGATCTCTTCCTCAAGGATCAAGGGTATGCATCATTGATGATTTCATGAAAGCTGGTGGAACCATTAATGGAATGCGGAACTTATTAATGGAATTTGATGCTGAATTGGCAGGAATCGGTGTACTTGCTGAAGCAGAAGACGAAGAGGAAGATCGTGTTGTGGATGATTATTTATCGGTTGTGCAGATCATTAATGCAGATGAACGTAAATCCTCCATCGAAGTCCGACCTGGAAACTTGTTAGAAAATATATAAAAAATATGTTTTGAAAAGAGCCCTCATCCTTTTGTATGAGGGCTTTTTTCATGGTTTCACACTCGAATATACAGAATCAAAAAATTTTTTAGAAAAATTAGCAGGATTTTTTCCCGTTTTGTGGAATTTGTCTTACATAAGTTCTTTTGTATAAAAGGTGGTGAATCTAATGGAAGTAACTGACGTAAGACTGCGACGCGTGAATACTGATGGAAGAATGCGAGCAATTGCTTCTATTACCTTGGACCAGGAGTTTGTTGTCCATGACATACGGGTGATTGATGGCAACAATGGACTGTTCGTGGCGATGCCGAGCAAACGCACTCCGGATGGGGAGTTTCGTGACATTGCACACCCGATTAATTCAGGTACTCGTGGAAAGATCCAGGACGCTGTACTTGAAGCTTATCACCGTGCTGGTGATGAGGAAGAAGCTGAGGTGGAATTCGAAGAAGCCGGCGCTTCCTAATACTTACGCACAACACGAGTCTAACCGAACCAGGTTAGACTCTTTTTTTAATGCTAGAGCTTGGTGGGATTTCCGTCCGTGTTCCTCCTCTAAATGTTGAAATACGTGTTGTATTGAGATATGATTCAAAGTGGATATTTAGGATGGAGGTACGTTCATGACTAATAGATATGCTGTCGTTCTAGCCGCTGGCCAAGGTACACGTATGAAGTCTAAACTTTATAAGGTTTTGCATCCCGTATGTGGAAAGCCGATGGTTCAGCACGTTGTCGACCAGTTGAATACATTAGATTTGCAAGAGTTGATCACCGTTGTAGGTTTTGGCGCTGAAAAAGTCCAGGAACAGCTTGGTGAGGATAGTCATTATGTCATCCAGGAGGAGCAGTTGGGAACAGGCCACGCTGTTTTGCAAGCGGATGATATTTTGGCTGATAAAGAAGGGACGACCGTGGTTGTCTGTGGCGATACGCCGTTATTGACAGGGGAAACGCTTCAAAAGCTCCTGGATCATCATGATGCAGAAGGAGCGAAGGCGACGGTTCTGACGGCACATGCCGAAGATCCGCATGGGTACGGACGTGTCATCCGTGGCGGAAATGGCCAGGTGGAACGAATCGTTGAGCAAAAAGATGCCTCTGATGAAGAACAGGCGATTCAAGAAATCAATACAGGTACGTATTGTTTTGATAATGCTATGTTGTTTGATGCACTTAAAAACGTCTCCAATGATAATGTTCAGGGCGAATATTACCTGCCAGATGTCATTGAAATCCTGAAAGGTCAGGGCGAAACAATCAGTGCTTATCAAACACCGGAGTTTTCGGAATCTCTTGGCGTTAACGATCGTGTGGCGTTGTCAAAAGCAGAAAAGCTAATGAAACAACGGATTAACGAGCAACATATGAGAAACGGGGTTACGCTTGTCGATCCTGAACAAACGTATATCGGTCCAGATGTGACCATAGGAAGAGATGTTGTCATCTATCCTGGAAGCGTTTTGGAAGGGGCAACGACCATTGAAGATGATGCTCTTATCGGGCCACATACGACGATTACAAACAGTTACGTAGGTAGTGAGACGACCATTAAACAGAGTGTCGCTGCTGATAGTAAAATCGGCTCCCGTGTCCAGATTGGGCCTTTTGCTCACATTCGTCCGCAATCTTCTTTAGGCGATGATGTGAAAGTCGGAAACTTTGTGGAAGTGAAAAAAGCCTCCTTCGGCGATGGAAGCAAAGCTTCTCACTTAAGTTATATCGGGGATGCTGAGGTTGGAAGTGGTGTCAACATCGGTTGTGGAACCATCACGGTGAACTACGATGGAGAGAACAAGCATCTGACGACGATTGAAGATGATGCATTCATCGGATGCAATTCCAACTTGATTGCTCCTGTCACCGTAGGAAAAGGTGCTTATGTAGCTGCGGGCTCTACAATTAACCAGGATGTCCCGTCCGAGGCTTTGTCGATTGCCCGTTCCCGTCAGACGAACAAAGAAGGCTATGCAAGTAAAATGAAATCGATCAAAAAAGATTAACGGAGGGTTCCATCCATGGCAACTGGATATAAGGATTCAAAACTGAAAGTATTCTCACTCAACTCAAATCCTGAGTTAGCGAAAGAGATTGCTGATAACATCGGAGTCGAGCTAGGTAAATGTACAGTCACGAGCTTTAGTGACGGAGAGATTCAAATCAACATTGAAGAAAGTATCCGTGGGTGTGATGTATATGTTGTCCAATCCACATGTGAGCCTGTCAACCAACACATCATGGAACTCCTAATCATGATCGATGCTTTGAAACGTGCGTCAGCAAAATCAATCAATATTGTCATGCCTTATTATGGCTATGCACGACAAGACAGAAAAGCGCGTGCCCGTGAGCCGATTACAGCGAAATTGATTGCTGATCTGCTTGAAACGGCAGGAGCTTCCCGCGTATTGATGCTTGATCTGCACGCACCGCAAATTCAAGGATTCTTCAACTTGCCGATCGATCACCTTGTCGGTGTTCCAATTCTATCCGACTATTTTGAGGAGAAGAACTTTGAGGATGTTGTCATCGTTTCTCCTGACCATGGAGGCGTAACACGTGCGCGTAAGATGGCGGATCGTCTAAAAGCCCCTATAGCTATCATTGATAAGCGCCGTCCACGTCCAAACGTTGCTGAAGTCATGAACATCGTCGGTAACATCGAAGGCAAGACCGCGATTTTAATCGATGATATTATTGATACGGCGGGTACCATTACACTGGCGGCCAACGCTCTTGTCGAGAACGGCGCCAAAGAAGTGTTTGCTTGTTGTACGCACCCTGTCTTATCTGGACCTGCTATCGAGCGTATCGATAATTCAAAAATTAAAGAGCTTGTGGTTACAAACACGATTCCACTTGGCGAAGAGAAATCAAGCGAGAAAATTACAGAGTTGTCTGTAGCTGGCTTGATCAGTGAAGCCATTGTCCGTGTCCATGAACGTCAATCCATTAGTATTTTATTTGATTAATTTTGAATAATTAGGTTTAACTCTTGTTTTTAACGGGAAACTGGAATAATGATTGGTAAATTACTGGAGGTTGATTAATTTGGCTATTACATTAAAAGCAAATCAAAGACAAAATCTCAAGCAATCTGTAACCCGTGAACTTCGCCTGGAAGGTAACATTCCTAGTGTCGTATACGGGAAGGATAAAGAACCGATCACGGTTGCTGTTAACAGCATAGAGTTACTTAAAACCGTTCGTGATGAAGGTAAGAACGCAATTATCTCCCTTGATATTGATGGAAAAGACACCGTAGATGTCATGTTGCATGAATATCAAGTCGATCCATTGAAAGATGAATTGATCCACGCAGACTTCTATGTTGTAAACATGTCTGAGGAAATGGATGTCGAAGTTCCTGTCCATTTAGAAGGTGAAGCGACAGGAAGTAAAGAGGGCGGCGTCGTCCAGCAGCCGCTTTACGATTTGGCTGTCCGTGCGAAGCCACGCGATATTCCTGAGGAAATCGTTGTTGACATTTCAGAATTGAATATCGGTGACAGCATCATGGTTGGTGACTTGAAAGAGTCCCGAAACTATGAGATTACCGAAGATGAAAATACGACGATTGTATCCGTTACTCCTCCGGAAGAAATGCCGGAAGACGAGCCGGATACAGATTCTGATGCTGAACCTGAAGTCATTAATGAGAAATCAGAGGATGCAGAAGAAGATTCCGAAGAAAAAGAACAGTAATGGGAAACACACAAAGGGCGTGGCCGAGCAGGCGCGCCCTTTTTAATCGTTCATTCTTTATATTCCTTTCCTGTAGGCATAAGCCAATCAATGGTGTTAAAGAAGCTTTAAACTGTTGATGGGCTTATGCTATTGTTGTACCAGTTTCGCTGTCCTGCGGTTAAGAATCCGGGTTATGGGGATTGTATAAACGGACGACAGATTAGGAGTAAGTTTTTGCATGGATGGAACGCATTTTGACATCTTTCCGCGTTTCCTTTTGATATAATGAATCAATAGTATAAAGACAGAAAAGGAAGTTATGTATGAAGTGTATTGTAGGACTTGGAAATCCAGGGAAAAAGTACGAAGAGACCCGTCACAATATCGGGTTTATGATTATAGATGAATTGGCTTCACGAAATCAGTGGTCCTTGAGACAGAAAAAATTTAACGGTTTATTCACGATGGAGCGTTTCAACGGGGAGAAAATTATCCTGTTGAAACCCCAAACGTACATGAATTTATCCGGTGAAGCACTACGGCCTTTGATGGAATTTTATGATATCGATATTGAAGATGTATTGGTGATCTATGATGACTTGGATTTGCCACCAGGGAAGATTCGTTTACGGAAAAAAGGCGGCCATGGCGGGCATAATGGCATTCGTAATATTATCGACCAGCTGGGAACAAAAGAATTCAAACGGCTGCGTGTCGGTGTTGGTCGTCCGGAAGGTTCAAAAACGGTCATCGATCATGTGTTAGGTGGCTTCTCTAAAGAAGAACAAGGGCCGGTTGAAGAAAGCATTGATCATGCGGTAAAAGCTTGTGAAGCATGGATAGAGAAACCGTTTAACGAAGTGATGAATGATTTTAATGTGAAGTGACTGGATTACTGTGTTCGTATAACAGTCCCGAATGACGGTAAAACTATCTACCATCAACCCCTCAAGGAGGATGGAAATGAAAATACGTTATTTTTGCCGTCATTGTGAAAATCAGGTCGGAGAATTAGATGCGGAACATGTGGATGTGTCCCAGTTGGGCTTTGATATCTTAAATGATCAGGACCAAGAGCAAATGGTTCATATGACAGCGAGCGGCGACATGGACATTCGAACCATTTGTGACTCGTGCAAAGAATCATTAGACGACAATCCACATTACCATGAGCTAGACTTTTTTATACAGTAAATCTTGGTTTCTGAATCGATCGGAAATCTGGGTGGTGGAGGAATTCGTTATGCAAGGTATTAAGGATTATTTATTTCCGCAGGATGATGTTCATTCTGTTGTCGAAGGCTTTAAATCGGGGATGAAAGAACAGATGGTGGCCGGATTGTCCGGGGCTTCAAGAAGTTTAATGGTTTCCATGCTTCAAGAGTCCTTGGAACGACCGGTCATCATCGTGACTCATCAACTGATTCAAGCGCAACAATTGTATGAGGATATGCAAGAATTGACCGATGCCGAACATGTTCACCTTTATCCGGTCAATGAACTGATCGCATCGGAGATCGCTGTTGCGAGCCCTGAACTGAGAAGTCAGCGGATCGACGCATTAAGTCAGTGGCTGTCTCAGGAAAAAGGGATTCTGATTGCGCCTGTGGCAGCACTAAAACGAATGATGCCACCGAAATCTTACTGGGAGCAGAGTCAGCTCCCTTTTCGTGTTGGGGAAGAAATCAACCTCGACGAATACTTAGAACGCTTGGTGAACATGGGGTATGACCGTACAGAGATGGTGGCCACACCAGGGGAGTTCTCTCTGCGCGGTGGAATCATGGATGTGTATCCACTGACCGCTGAGTTTCCGTATCGGATTGAGTTGTTCGACACTGAAGTGGATTCAATACGAACGTTTGATTCCGAGACGCAACGCTCTCATGACAAACTAGATGCGATCCAAATCGGTCCGGCAACGGAACTGCTGCTCAAGGATGAAGATTTTGCCAGAGCCCATGATCGCCTGGAGAACGCCCTGAGCCATTCCTTGAAGAAACTGACCAAACAGGATGCGAAAGAGACGCTCGCTCAAGTAGTCGAGCATGATTTGGATCTTTTGAAAGCCAAAGAGCATTTCCAGGAAATTTATAAGTACATTGGATACTTCTATGAAGAACCTGTAAGTCTACTAGACTACCTGCCCGAAACGGGTCTTGTCATTCTGGATGAAATGAGCCGGATCCAGGAAACGGCCAATCGTCTCGACCAGGAAGAAGCAGAATGGCACAACAGTATGCTGGAAGCTAACCAGACCGTACGAGAGCTTCATCTATCATTCGACTGGCAGGATGCCTGGATGAAGATCGAGCATCCTCGTCTCTATCTGTCTGTTTTTATGAGGCATATCCCTAATACGCAGCCACAGAATATCGTGAATATCTCGAGTCGTCAGATGCAGCAATTCCACGGGCAGATGAATTTATTAAAAAATGAAATGGATCGCTGGGAAAAGCAGGATTACTCTGTCGTAATTCTAGCTCCCGATGAAAATCGGAAGTCCAAGATCGAAGGTGTGCTTCGTGACTATGATATGGAAGCGGTTATTGCGGAAGGAGACGTCCAGCTTCCATTGGTGAAACCGACCATTATCACAGGCAACATCAGTCATGGGTTCGAATGGCCGATGCATAAGCTTGCGGTCATGACCGAAAATGAGCTGTTCAAAAAAAGGACCGCTAAACCGAAACGTAAACAAAAAATGTCGAATGCTGAGCGGATTAAAAATTATCAGGAATTGAAGGTCGGCGATTATGTCGTCCACGCCAGCCACGGAATCGGGAAATATTTAGGAATTGAAACGCTGAAAATGGGCGGAAACCATAAAGATTTTCTTATGGTCAATTATTCTGGAAATGACAAGTTGTATGTGCCGATCGACCAAATCGATCTGATTCAAAAATACGTGGGTTCGGAAGGGAAAGAGCCGAAAGTTTATAAGCTTGGCGGCAGTGAGTGGAAAAAGGTGAAGAGCCGAGTCCAATCCTCGGTAGAAGATATTGCCGATGATTTGATTCAACTCTATGCCGAACGCGAAGCTTCCAAAGGATTTGCCTTCAGTGAAGATGGAGAAATGCAAAAAGACTTTGAAGCGGCCTTCCCATACGAAGAAACGGAAGATCAAATCCGTTGTATCGAAGAAATCAAATCGGATATGGAACGTGTGCGTCCAATGGATCGTCTGCTTTGTGGAGACGTTGGTTATGGGAAGACAGAAGTCGCGATTCGTGCCGCTTTCAAAGCAATTGTCGATGGGAAACAGGTGGCTTTGCTTGTCCCTACGACGATTCTTGCTCAGCAGCACTATGAGACCCTTCAAGAGCGCTTCCAAGGTTTTGGGATTAACATTGGTCTTATGAGCCGCTTCCGTACGAAAAAGCAGCAGAAGGAAACAACAGATCGTCTGAGGAAAGGCCTTGTCGATGTGGTCGTAGGGACACACCGGATTTTATCCAAAGATATGCAGTTCAAGGACTTAGGATTGTTGATTGTCGATGAAGAACAGCGCTTCGGAGTTAAACACAAAGAGAAGATCAAGCAGTTGAAAAACAATGTGGATGTGCTGACGTTGACGGCGACCCCGATCCCGAGAACGTTACACATGTCCATGCTTGGGGTGAGGGACTTGTCTGTCATCGAAACACCTCCTGCCAACCGTTTTCCTATTCAGACGTATGTGCTTGAATACAATCCGATATTCCTTCGGGAAGCGGTGGAACGGGAGATGGCCCGGGGTGGACAGGTATTTTTCCTGTTCAATCGTGTGGAAAACATTGAACGGATGGCTCAGCAAATTGCTGAACTCGTACCTGAGGCGAGAGTCACTTCTGCCCATGGACAGATGAATGAGACCGAGCTTGAGAATGTTATGTTCTCCTTCCTTGAAGGTGAATTTGATGTGCTCGTCAGTACGACAATCATTGAAACGGGTGTCGATATTCCGAATGTGAACACACTGATCGTTTATGATGCCGATCGTATGGGATTAAGTCAGCTGTATCAACTGCGTGGTCGTGTCGGAAGGTCGAATCGAGTGGCGTATGCGTACTTTACTTATCAAAAGGATAAAGTGCTCACAGAAGTTGCCGAGAAACGATTGCAGGCCATTAAGGAATTCACGGAACTCGGATCTGGATTTAAAATCGCTATGCGTGATTTGTCCATCCGGGGAGCGGGAAACCTTCTCGGAGCCCAGCAGCACGGATATATCGACTCTGTCGGATTCGATATGTATTCACAGATGCTGAAAGACGCCATCGAAGCGAAAAGACAAGGAAAAGAACCGGAGAATGTACAGCCATTCCAACCGGAGCTTGATATGATGCTGGATGCGTATATTCCGGATGAATACATCGCTGATGAAAAGCAGAAAATCGACATGTACAAAGTGTTCCAGGCGATTGAAACGGTCGAGGATATCCATGACTTGCGAGATGAATTGATTGACCGCTTCGGGGACTATCCGCAAGAGGTTGATAACTTATTCCGCGTTTCCTCTATTCGTCTGCAGGCAAAACGCTCAAGAATTGAGAACGTGACAGAGAAGAAAAAGAAAATCGAAATGTTGATGGAAGCCGAGCAAAGTCAGCAAATTGATGGAACCAAACTGTTCGAATTTGCTAATAAATATGGCCGTATGGTTCAACTGGGAACGGAAGATTCCCGGTTGAAAGTGACCTTTACATGGGACCGTAAGACAGAATTTAAACGATATGAACTTGTTGAAGAGTTTATCAGTAAACTGCCTGAAATGATGAGAGAAGTATCAACCGCTTGATTGTTACCTCACCCCTGCATAGGGGTGAGGTTTTTCTAATCTATTCAATTAAATTCAGCATTCATAACTGGTACAAGGTCCATGTCGGCCTGTGCCAGGTACAGATGTGGAAGAATGTCATACCTGGTACCATGCTTTTATTTTCCTGTACCAGGTACAGCTTTTTACTTTGACGTACCTGGTACAGGGAAAAGCAATGGAGAGGGTATCAGTCCGCTTCGTAGGTGGATGATCGAGCGTGTTTTGACTTATGCTTGTCGTGTCTAATCAGTCGCCTCCACATCCGGTGTTTACATTTTTTATGAAAAAATCCATCCAAAGGGTGTATAGGTTTTTATTGCTGTATCATACTATCTTTAATCACCCGCTTGTTCTGCTTGCGCTTCAACAGGTATAGATAGGCAGTCATCACAGAAAAGGAGGCAGCATAAAGAATGAAAGCAACTGGTATTGTACGCCGTATTGATGATTTAGGACGTGTTGTTATCCCGAAAGAGATCCGCCGTACGCTGAGGATCCGTGAAGGTGATCCTTTAGAGATTTTTGTAGACCGTGAAGGTGAAGTCATACTTAAAAAGTATTCACCTATCAGCGAGTTGGGTGATTTTGCAAAAGAGTACGCAGAAGCGCTCAGTGAGTCTTTAGAAGCTCCTGTGTTGATTTGCGATCGTGATGAGTATATAGCTGTGGCGGGAAGTGCGAAAAAGGATTATATGAACCGATCGATCGGGTCTAAGATTGAAGAAGTCATGGATTCTAGAACAATGTCTTTTGAGAAGCATCCGGAGCCGGTTGAATTGACTCGGGGTCAGGAAGAAGATGTGATATCATATCTTATTTATCCTATCATTGCGCAAGGAGATCCCATCGGCTGCGTCGTCGCCTTCAACAAAGAAGGTTCTCCATTGGAAGACGGGGTCAGTAAAGCTGTACAGACAGCCGCTAGTTTTTTAGCCAAACAAATGGAGTAGCAAGTAAGGTCAGATCCGGGCGGGTACGGGGTCTGACCTTTTCCTATGATATAATGAATGTTCTGAATACATATAAATTAGAAAGGGTCCAAAATGACCAAATTACGTTCACGCTCTGTTTTACAAGGAGCATTCATTCTAACACTAGCCGGATTGATCAGTAAGGTGATCAGTGCGGGATATCGAGTCCCGCTTCAAAACTTAACCGGAGATCTTGGCTTTTATGTCTACCAACAAGTGTATCCCATTCTCGGCATCGCTCTGATCCTTGCCTTGTATGGGTTTCCAGCAGCCATTTCAAAAATCGTTTCTGATATCGACGATGAATCATCCCCTTTATCCATCCCGTCGTTTTACCTACCTGTTTTCTGGTGGGTGATGATGGCATCTGGATTGATTTTTGCTGCTGGATTTCTATCTTCCCCGTGGATTTCTTCTGTCATGGGGGATGAAAAATTAACAGCTTCACTAAAGACGGCATTTTCTGTCTTCCTGCTTGTTCCTTTTGTTTCGGTCGTCCGAGGCGTGTTCCAAGGACAAAATGATATGGGCCCTACAGCTGTATCACAAATCATCGAACAAGTCTTCAGGGTCGGAATCATTATAGGTTCTGCTGTTTTGGTCATGCGGGGAACAGATGTTTATACAATAGGAAGAGGGGCGTCACTAGGTTCAATAGCAGGTGCAGTCGCTGCGTTCTCCGTTCTTTTTTATTGGTTGATGAAAAAGGGGGACATGTGGACATGGCGCAGGTGGGACAAGCACGTTTCATACAAACGGACAATTTTTCTGCACGGCATCCTTATTTGTTTAAACTACATGCTGCTTTTATCTTTGCAGCTCGTTGATGCCTTGACATTGGTCCCGAATCTTCAAAAAGCAGGGATAGTGCTTGAAGATGCGCGTATGTGGAAAGGGGTATTCGACAGGGGGCAGCCCCTTATTCAATTAGGGACGGTTCTTGCTTCTTCACTTGCTCTCGCGCTCATTCCTTCTGTCACTAGATCAAGAATGAATCAGAATCCTGGTAAAGTGAAAAAGTCAGTGGTGAGCGCCGTGAAAATGACTGTCTTCCTTTGTGTTGGAGCGACGGCGGGGCTGATTTTCTTATTTCCCGCCATCAATCAATCCTTTTTCCAGGACGATCAAGGAACGAGTGCATTAAGAATTCTGATGCTCGTCATCCTTGGCAGTTCCCTGTCTATTACGCTCTCTTCCATTTTGCAGGGACTTGGTTATATGAAACAAACAGCCATGATGATTGCAGGGGGGCTGATCGTTAAATGGGCTGGAAATACGCTCTTGATTCCTTTTTTGGATTTACACGGAGCAGCAATCGCCTCAGTGATGGCTGTCGCTTTTGTTTTGATCGGAAATATCGTAACCTTAAGACATGAAGTTCCTTGGGAAAAATGGACCAGCCTCCCCTGGAAAGGGATCCTAATCTCTCTTTTAGGAATGTTGTTCGGACTATGGCTGGCTAAAATGCTTGCCTTTCTGGTTTTTGACTTAGATGCAAGATTACCTTTGTTCCTATATACGTTGTCTGTCACAGGATTTGGTGCTTTGGTTTATGCCGTCCTTCTCCTGAGAACGGGCAGCTTCACAAATGAAGAATTACATGTCATACCTTTTCGTAAGGTCGTATGGAAACTTTCGCCGAAAGGAATGGATCAATGAACACCATAACAATCATCGGACTTGGGGCTGCGGATTTAGAGCAGCTTCCGCTCGGGATCTACCGTGAATTAACACAAAACCAACCCCATTTCTATGCACGAACTCTTGACCACCCAGTCATTCAAGCATTGCAAAAAGAAGGGATCACATTTGAAAGTTTTGATTCCGTATATGAATCCCATGATCAATTTGGAGATGTGTACACAGAAATCGTCTCCCGTCTCCTTACCTTTTCCGGTGGACAGGATTTAACCTATGTCGTACCTGGGCATCCTATGCTTGCTGAACGAACGGTTCAATTGCTGATTCAAGCGAGGGACAGAGGAGAAGTTTCCCTTGATATCAAAGGCGGCCAAAGTTTTCTTGATGCCACGTTCACCGCACTTGAAATTGACCCGATTGAGGGGTTTCAATTTGTAGACGCTACAGATTTGAAACGAGAAGAGCTTCAGTTTTTGAACCATCTCATCCTCTGCCAGGTATACGATTCTTTAGTCGCATCGGAAGTGAAATTGACATTGCTGGAAGATTTACCGGCCGATTATCCTGTAACCATAGTCACAGCTGCAGGAAGTCAACATGAAAAGATTACGACGGTCCCTCTGGAAGAGCTGGACCGCCGTGTGGAAGTGAATAATTTAACGAGTGTTTATATCCCGCCTGTTAAAAAAGAGGCTCTCAATCACCAATTCTTCCGCCTGAGAGAAGTCATCAAGATTTTGAGGAGTCCGGAAGGCTGTCCTTGGGATCGCAAACAGACGCACGAATCACTAAGGAAATACATGATTGAAGAAGCGTATGAGTTTATTGATGCTGTCAACCGTATGGACGACGACCATATGATAGAAGAGCTTGGCGATGTGCTGCTTCAAGTCATGCTGCACAGCCAAATTGGGGAAGATGAAGGATATTTTACAATCGACGACGTAATAGTATCCATAACGGAAAAAATGATTCGCAGGCATCCTCATGTGTTCGGTGAGATCACAGTGGATTCCTCAGATGAAGTGGTTACCAACTGGGAGGCCATTAAAGCAGAGGAAAAAGGGGAACAGTCTGCTTCCATTCTTGATTCGGTTCCCGAAAGTTTCCCCGCCCTCCTTCAAGCGGAAGAGTTGCAGAAAAAAGCGGCTAAAGTGGGATTCGACTGGGAGACCGTTGCTCCTGTCATTGAAAAAGTGGAAGAAGAGTGGCAGGAATTTAAGGAAGCACGTGACTCCGGAGACCGTGAAGAGATGGAAAAAGAATTCGGAGATTGGCTGTTTGCGATCGCTAATCTTGCAAGGCACTACAAGATCAGTAGTGAAAATGCGCTTCAGCGGACGAACCGTAAATTCAGGACCCGTCTTTCATCCATGGAAAAGGATGCCCTCGCAGAAGGACGCCAATTAAAAGATTATGATTTAGATTCATTAGAGGAATTGTGGGTAAAAGCGAAAGCAAAACATAAAGGAGCGGAATGACACATGCGTTTGGATAAATTTTTGAAAATCTCCCGTTTAATCAAAAGACGTACGCTGGCGAAAGAAGTAGCAGATCAAGGGCGCATCAGCATCAATGGTGCTCAAAGTAAAGCGGCAAGTAATGTAGCGGTCGGGGATGAACTGACGATTCAATTCGGGCAGAAAGTGCTGACGATTGAAGTGAAATCATTAAAAGAGAATGTCACGAAAAATGAAGCGGCGACTCTTTATGAAATCAAAAAAGAAGAGCCTGTCAATCAATCCTGACAAAAACCACTGCCAGCTTAGGCAGTGGTTTTTTCTGCTTTTCTGTATTTCTTTTATATGCCTGACCCTGGCGTAGCTCTCATTGGTGCCAGGCACCGCCCGTGTATAAAAGGGGCCTGGCACTGAAAAGCTTTTAGTCGGTGCCAGACACGGTACACATTGGTTGGTAATTGTAATTTATGGTTGTCGGGGCTGCCCCCAGGCGCTTCCGCATTCTAGAGTTCTAATCTCTTCTTTTTTCTCATAGCTTGTACTAGAGAAGGGGGCTGTGATGAGATGGAAGGTTATGAAAAGAATCAAGGGATACGCAGTCAGCAACCAGTGGAACATAATGTGAAAGTATGGAATAGAAGAAATATAGAAATCTCAGGTGTGAAAGAGGTGGATAGTTTCGATAGTGAAGAATTCCTCCTCCAGACATCGATGGGGTATCTTGTTGTCCGTGGACAAAACCTGCAAATGAAAAACCTGGACTTGGATTCTGGAGTCGTATCGATCAAAGGGAAAATGTATGAAATGACCTACTTGGACGAGCATCAAGGGGAGAAAGCTAAAGGCCTGTTTAGCAAGCTGTTCAAATGACCCTTACTACTCAGTTCATAACGATTCTTGCCATGATTGGGGGAGGGGTGTTTGTCGGCGCTTCACTGGATACGTTTGAGCGCTTTTTCGGAAAAAGAAAGAGGGGCTGGCTTGAAATCATTTATCAACTGGGCTTTTGGCTCCTTCAAGCCTCTTTTCTCTTCTATTTGTTGTACCTCGCTAATTATGGAGAGCTGCGGGTTTATGTTTTCGTAGCGATCGTTTGTGGCTTTGCCGCGTATCGTGCGATGTTTCAGAACCTTTACTTAAAAACACTTGAAATGTGGATACGGATCAGCATGGCTGTTTTCCGTTTTTTGAAAAAGACCGTGTATTATTTAATTTTTATACCCTCGAAATCCATCATTTTCCTTATAATTTCTTTACTTCTTGGCGTTTATAAGATACTTTTAAAGGGTACCATTATATTGTTTCTTGTCGTATTTTATCCGATCCGGGTAATTTTTCGAATCATTTGGCGACTCTTGCCGAAAAACATGAAAAATTACTTAAGGGATTTAGCAGGGTTTCTGGATAAAATGAAGAATACAATGAACAATTGGATGAAACGAATCAAGAAGTAAAGGAGGCCTACTTTCATGGCAAAGAGACAAACGGAGTCTGTGGCACGTCTGGATTCTACATACATGAAGCACTACGATGCCTATATGGACAGACACCAACGTAAGAAAAAGCGATTAGTCCGCCGTCTCGTTATGTTTGCCCTGTTAGTGTCGATCGTTGCTGGCTCCATGGTGTTTTATTCTATGAAACAACAGTCTTTGTATGCAGATAAGCAGGAGAAATACGAACAGTTGCAACAAGAGATGACCGCTTTGAAAAAAGAGGAAAAAGGTTTAGAGCAGGAAATTGAACTTCTTAAGGATGAAGAGTATGTGCTGCAGATTGCGCGGACGAACTATTTCTTCTCAAAAGAAGGAGAAATTATATTTAAAATGCCTAATGAGGACCCGTCATATTGACACTCTTTTCAAAGCTTATATATAATATATAAGAAGGATAATTTTTTTATCGAAAATTTAAGGAGGAGCATTTTTTTTATGTCAATTGAAGTAGGCAGCAAGCTGCAGGGTAAGGTAACGGGTATCACTAATTTCGGAGCGTTCGTCGAGCTTCCAGATGGTAAGACGGGGTTGGTTCACATTAGTGAAGTTGCCGATAACTACGTAAAGGACATTAATGAGCACTTAAGCCAGGGAGACCAGGTGGATGTGAAAGTCATTAATGTCGGAGATGATGGGAAGATTGGTCTTTCCATTAAGAAAGCAAAAGAGAATTACGGTCGTCGCCCACAGAAACCTCGTAAGCCGGCTGAATCATTCGAACAGAAAATGAACCGATTTATCAAGGATAGTGACGAGCGACTGGCATCACTGAAGAAGCACACGGAATCCAAACGTGGAGGTCGAGGTGCTAAAAGAGGATAGCTTGCTGTCTAGGACAATGAGTAAAAGGTGCACGTCTTCATAAATAAAAAGCAGATCCATAACGGATCTGCTTTTTTGTATGCCATCATTTCCTCCACTATAACTTCTTATTCTTAAAGACTCAGCTTCGAGATATTTGTGCGGTGGGTTGGGGCTGCGGGGGACGACTCGCTTTCCGCGGGAGTGCAAGGTGCACATACCGCGCATCGTTAAAGGAAGCCTTGGCTAGTTGAAATAATTAATGATAGTTCCTGACCATGGATACGGGGTCAGGGAAACGACGATTTGCAGTGCTTTGAATCAGTCAGTAGAAAAACACCCACGTTCGTGCCCCCATTCGCTTTTCATGCGGACGTTTCCCAGACCCTGTTCCCATGCCTTATTCGTGAAGGATCTATGATTAAAACGATACTATAACGGCGTAGGTGAACAGGGCTGTATTACAGAGCTCGGCAGGTTACTAGTAGAGGGATTTCGAGAACCTCATATGGCAAAGGGGGCGGAGGGAAACGGTGAGACTCCTGTGGGAAGTGCGTGGTAGATGAGACCCCGCAGAGCGTTAGCTCGAGGAGGCTCATCACTCGCCCACGGAAAGCGAACCTTTTCCCGGAGTCCCTAAACTCTCACAGAAGTCTCGAAATCAATTCTTCAAAAATCCTGCCATTTAGCTGAATAAGTAAAGTAAATAAAAAAAGTCGCGTCTCTATATAGAGACGCGACTTTTTTAGGACAAGAATGTTTCTGATGACCCGTACGGGATTCGAACCCGTGTTACCGCCGTGAAAGGGCGGTGTCTTAACCACTTGACCAACGGGCCAATATGTATGGCAAAAAAAATAATGGTAGCGGCGGAGGGGATCGAACCCCCGACCTCACGGGTATGAACCGTACGCTCTAGCCAGCTGAGCTACACCGCCATTTAATTGAATGCTCTCTCGGAAGCACAAAAAATATATTACACCATGATAAATAAACTGTCAACAAGAAATAAAAATATCAGATAACTCTGTCTATTTCGCTAGGGAATGAGGAAGATTTTTGGAACGTAGAGGGATGCGGTTGGGGAGATTTTGTAGAAACGACCTTTCTTCTTGTGAAAACCATCGAAGTTTTTGTTTCTGCTCTCCTGTTGTTTTGACAAAATGCTTGTTCTGGGTGTGGTTTAATAGGTTTCACAAAGAAGGAGTGATGAAAATGTTAGGAACTGTATCAAAACGAGAAAGTCGTCCATCGGCCGTCAGAGGATCCGGGATCGTGAGAGGGTTACAAAAGGCTTCATTCGGTACGTTTTCCTTTATGGCAAACAAAGGGGTTTTCCACATGGTGCTGGCGTTATTATTAGGACGAGCCATCATTCTATCGTCCATGGCCCCTTTTGGCGTAGCATTTTTAGCGGTGATCTGGTGGCTAAAGCGCCCGCTTGTCATACCCGTCACAATTATGATGGCCGCCGGGGCTTCTACATACAGCTACGGTCATGCGGGTTTTATTGTAGGGGCGTCGACGACTTTTTTGCTCTTAAGTCTGGCATTGCGCAAAACAAGTCACCCCCAGAAATGGCTGCCGATGATCGCGTTGATGGCAAGCTTGATTCCGAGAACCGTGAGTCTCGCTCTGCTGGATCGTTGGCAGCTCTACGAACTTACTTTGATGGTGGCGGAAGGAGTACTAGCTTTTATCCTTGTACTCATCTTTATGCAAAGCATTCCGCTTTTAACACCACAAAGATATCAACCATCGTTAACAAATGAAGAAATTGTTTGTTTAATCATATTATTGGCCTCTGTTTTAACGGGAATGATCGGCTGGCAGGTACAGGGCGTTGCCGTCGTCGATATTTTTGCTCGATACTTAGTTATTTTGATGGCCTATACTGCCGGGGCTGCGATTGGATCAACGGTCGGTGTAGTGACCGGACTGGTTTTAAGCCTATCCAATATGGATCATATCTATCAAATGAGCCTGCTCGCTTTCTCAGGCTTATTAGGGGGGTTATTAAAAGAAGGGAAAAAGGCCGGGGTGAGCGTAGGACTCATCGTCGGTACTTTATTGATTGGTTTCTATGTGAGCAGTGGAGCTGATCTTCCATCTTCGCTGTGGGCTTCGGCCTGTGCGGTGGTTTTGTTTATGCTGACCCCGAATTCGTGGGTCAAGCAATTATCACGATATGTTCCGGGGACGGATGAACACCATTCGGAACAGCAAAAATACTTACAAAAAGTGCGAGACGTCACGGCTGTCAGGGTCGGGAAGTTTTCGGACGTTTTTCAGGCTTTATCAAAAAGTTTTACTCATTTAGAGTCTCCAAAGGAGGATAACGGGGAAGCAGAGGAAGTGGACTATTTTTTAAGTCATGTCACGGAAAAAACCTGCCAATCATGTTTTAAGAAAGAAAAATGTTGGGTCAATCAATTCGACGACACCCATAACTTAATGACCGATCTTATGCATGAATTGGATGAAAGAGGGGAGCCCAGCCGTGTCATGCGAAAGAACGTCGATCAGCATTGCGTCAAACCGCAAAAGTTGATTGATACGATGAATCATGAATTGTCTTTTTATCATGCCAACAAAGAATTGAAGCGCCAGGTGCACGAAAGCCGGAAGTTTGTAGCCGAGCAGCTCCAGGGCGTATCTGATGTGATGAATAATTTTGCAAAGGAAATTGTGAAAGAGCGTGAGCACCATGAGCATAAAGAACAGGTGATCTACCATGCACTTGAACGAATGGGGATGGTCATTCAAAAATTAGAAATCTATTCCTTGGATGCGGGAAACATGGATCTCGAATTAATTGTTGAGATTGATAATTATAGAGGGGAAGGAGCGAAAATCATTGCACCTGTCCTTTCGGATATTCTGGGAGAAACCATTGTTGTCACAATGGAAGAAATCTCTCCATATCCAAACGGAAGGTGTTATTTATCATTTGGATCAGCGAAGCATTATTCAATTGAATCGGGAGTTGCACACGCCGCTAAAGGAGGGGGATTCGTTTCAGGAGACAGCTTTACAATGATGGAGTTAGGAAGGGGGAAATATGCATTAGCGATCAGTGATGGAATGGGTAACGGGGAACGTGCTCATGAGGAAAGTATGGAAACGCTGAGGCTGTTGAAACAGATTCTTCAATCGGGCATCCAGGAGTCCGTAGCCATTCAGTCGATTAATTCCATATTGTCTTTACGGACGAACGATGAAATTTTTTCAACGTTGGACTTAGCGGTGATTGACCTGCATCAGGCGACGTCCAAGTTCATTAAGGTCGGCAGCACGCCGAGCTATATAAAACGAGGCGATAAAATTTTCACCGTCGAGGCCGGAAACCTGCCGATGGGAATCATCCCGGATGTCGACGTGGATATGAGGAGTGAACAATTGAAGGCAGGAGATTTCCTCATCATGATGAGCGACGGGATTTTGGAAGGTCCGAAGCAAATCGGTAATGTAGACATGTGGCTTAAGCGGAAGATCAGGGAAATATCAGATGAAGATCCCCAAGCGATGGCTGATCTTTTATTAGAAGAGGTGATACGGACCCAATCTGGAACGATCATGGATGATATGACGATTATCGTAGCGCGGATTGATCGTTATATGCCGGAGTGGACGTCGATTCCTTCGGTGAAAAAAGAGGCCTGATTGTAGTATAGAATTTCTCCTTTTCGGCGATGATGGAAGCAACGAATCAGGAGGGATATGCACAATGAAACCAGGCCGATTAAAGCAGATTCTTTTATTGACGGATGGATGCTCGAACCATGGAGAAGACCCTGTCGTCGTCGCAGCGCTTGCGAGGAATCAGGGAATAACGGTCAATGTGATTGGCGTTCTTGACGATCGGCAAAGTGGCAACCCACAAGGGCTTGAAGAAGTAGAATCGATTGCTGAGGCAGGTGGAGGCGTCAGTCAAATTGTATATCAGAAAAGTTTGTCCCAAACCGTGCAAATGGTGACGAGACAAGCCATGACCCAGACGATTCAAGGGGTTGTTAATAAAGAATTACAAGAGATCTTAGGGAAAAAACAGACCATTGAAGAACTTCCTCCAGAGCAGCGGGGAGAAGTGGTTGAAGTGGTGGACGAACTCGGAGAGAGCTGCGACCTTGAGGTGCTTGTGCTCGTGGATACAAGTGCAAGTATGCACCATAAGCTGCCGACCGTGAAGGAGGCTCTTTTCGATTTGTCCCTTAGCTTGAATGCGAGATCAGGATCTAACCAATTCAGTGTATATGCCTTCCCGGATCCGAAGAAAACCATTACGAAAATGGTGGGTTGGACACCGGAATTGGGTGAAATACATGGGATCTTTTCCAAATTAAACAGTGGAGGATACACGCCAACGGGACCTGCGTTGAAAGAGGCACTTTATGCGTTTGCAGGGAAACCTCTCGATGAGCGGTTGAGAAATGAGGAAGGTCCATATGAAGAAACAGGTTTTTGACTTATCCCCTGGAAGTCGAGTAACCGGTAAATGGAGCGGTTGTACTTATACCATCATCAAAAAAGTGGGTGCTGGAGCCTGCGGAACTGTTTTTTTATGCCGTTCCCATCAAGGGGATACGTATGCCCTTAAGCTTGGGGAAGATAGTTCGCGAATGATGTTGGAAGTGAATATGCTCAAAAAATTCAGTAAGGTCCAAGGGGTGAAACTTGGGCCTTCTTTTTTTGATGTGGATGATTGGGTGGATGTGTCTGGCCGGACGCACCCTTTTTATGTGATGGAATACGTAGAAGGAACCCCCGTGACAGAATTTTTGAAAGGGAAGACGAAGGATTGGATCGGCATTCTAGCTATCCAATTACTCGCGGACCTTGAGAATCTTCACAAAGCGGGATTTGTATTCGGTGATTTGAAGACAGACAACTTGTTAGTATCCGGTTCAAAAGTCCGTTGGATCGATGTGGGCGGAGTAACGGCTATAGGTCGTGCCATTAAAGAATACACTGAATTTTATGATCGGGGCTATTGGAACATGGGCTCTCGAAAAGCAGAACCGACGTATGATTTATTTGCCGTCACGATGATCATAATGGAAATGGGCCACCCGAAGAGGTTTGAAAAAGGGAGTCACCCTCAAAAGACGCTGGAAAATAAACTGGCTTCATCACCGATCCTGAAACCCTATAGACGGGTGATTCAACAATGTTGGAAAGGGAATATACAAAATGCGACACAAATGAAAGACCACCTTTCCGGTGTACTGATGAAACGCAAAAGCCCACCGGCTTCGTCCCGTCAGAGGCGTGTGCACAATAAAAAATCTGAGAATGTCGAACTTGCTGCTTTAACGGTGGCATCGGGGGTGTTTTTTGCGGTGTCGATTGTAAGTTTCTTCTTCTAATCAGACCACCTTGTGAAGATGAGAACAGGTGGATAGGGGAGGGGATGTCGTCTCCTTTATAAAAATAACGAGGAAATGGAAGCTTATCTTTTGAAGTGCTTACGAATAGTGATACGATAGGAAGAGATATACAGACAGAGACAGGGGGAAAACACCTGATGGATCATGCTGTCCATACTTTCATCTCGAAACACCATATGATCCAGCCGCATGAGACCATATTGGTCGCTGTGTCCGGAGGGCCGGATTCGGTCGCTCTTTTGCATTTTCTTTGTGCGATGAAAGAAAAGCTTTCCCTTCATTTGATTGCCCTTTCTGTCGATCATCAATTAAGAGGAGAAGAATCTCAAGCAGATCTTCGTTTTGTTGAGACGATGTGCGAAGAATGGGGAGTCGAATTTGTCGGAACCTCTGTGGATGTCCAGGCGTATAAGAAAGATACGGGGAAAGGCACGCAGGAAGCGGCCAGGGAATTGAGGTATGCGTTTTTTGAAAAGATGATGTATGCCTATGAAGCGGATGCTCTCGCTATGGGGCATCACGGTGACGATCAGGCAGAAACAATTCTGATGCAGCTTATGCGCAGTGCACGACCGGAAGCGGTTCAGGGGATGCCCGCCACAAGACGTTTTGCTTGCGGAAGAATCATTCGTCCATTCCTTACAGCCTCTAAAGACCAAATCGCTTCTTATCTGGAAGATCGAGCCTTAAAGGTAAGGATGGATCCATCCAATGAGGAAACCGAGTACACTCGGAATGCGGTTAGGCAGTACCTCTTGCCTTTTATGAAAGAGAGCAATCCGCAATTTCATAAGCATATGCAGGTGTGGAGCGAGAGAGCTAGAGAAGAAAGGTCATACATAAATGAGCAGGCCCAAAAAGTCTTGGAAACTGTCCATTTTTCTTCAAATGTTGAGAAATTCGTACAATTATCAAAACAAACTTTCAAAACATTCCCGCTTGCTTTACAAAGGACAGCCTTTCATCTAATATTGAACTATCTGTATGTGAACCAAAACGAAGACATTTCTTACTTGCATGAAGAAATGTTCATGAACCTTTTGAATGATGAAAAACCGAATGCTTCCCTGGACTTTCCGGAAGGGTTAAAAATCATCCGTGCCTATGATGACATCTCCTTTTCTTTTTCGAAAGAACAAGAATGGAAAGGGTACTCCTACATTCTCGAAATGGGAGAGGAGCTTCAACTTCCTGATGGGTCGCAAATCAGGGCGGATTGGTTCAGCGGGGACGGAACAGAAGATGCTCATACGTACCTATGTGATTCGCATCACGTAAATCTTCCTCTTGTCGTCCGCACGAGGCAGGAGGGGGACCGAATGCGTCTGAGAGGGATGAACGGATCGAAAAAAGTAAAAGATATTTTTATCGACCAAAAGATCCCGGCCCGTCTGCGCCCTACCTGGCCGATCGTTACAGATCAAGCAGGAAAGATTCTTTGGGTCGTCGGTTTGAAAAAAGGCGGGGAGCGTACCAGCCTTTCATCAGGTCCATGGCTTCGGTTACATTATAAAAACAAAGCAGACACGTAGGAGGAGCAATCATGCATAACGAAATTGAAAAGGTCTTGATTTCTGAAGAGGAAATTCAGGCGAAGTGTAAAGAGCTGGGAGCGGAACTTTCGAAAGAATATGAGGATCGTTTTCCTTTGGCGATCGGGGTACTGAAAGGCGCCCTTCCGTTTATGACTGATTTACTGAAACGCATGGAAACTCATTTGGAAATGGATTTCATGGATGTTTCCAGCTATCACGGAGGTATGGAATCTTCAGGAGAAGTCAAAATTGTTAAAGACCTTGATACGAAGGTTGAGGGTCGAGACATTTTGATCATTGAAGATATTATCGATAGTGGTCGAACACTTGCCTATCTTGTCGACTTGTTCAAGTACCGTAAAGCTAAGTCGATCAAAATCGTTACACTGCTTGATAAACCGACAGGACGAAGCGCGGATATCAAAGCAGATACAGTCGGGTTCGAAGTTCCTGATGAATTCGTTGTAGGGTATGGCTTAGACTATGAAGAAAAGTATCGTAATCTTCCGTACGTCGGAGTCTTGAAGCCTGAGGTTTATGGAGGCTGAGGGTCAACCTGCGATGGCAAGTTTGAAAGTGTCCATGTCAAGGGTAATTAGTTGTGTCGGCCGTTTTTGGTATGGTAGTATTTACTATAGTTTTTCTCGTTTGGGAGGAGGTAGGCAATGAACCGGATCTTTCGTAATACCATATTTTACTTACTTATCTTCCTCGTGGTTATCGGCGTGGTCGGTCTATTCCGAGGTCAAGGTGATCCGCAAACAGAATATAATGTCAATGAATTCTACAATAAATTGAATAATGGTGAAATCCAGGAAATGACGATTCAGCCTGTCAATGGGGTGGTTCGTGTAACTGGTACAGAACAGGGAGCGGAAGAGGGCGAAACTTTCGTCGCGCAACTTCCAGCTAATGATGAAGTGATTGCTCAAATCACACAGACAGCTCAAGAACAGAGTAATCTGACTGTTGAACAAGAAGAGCAGCCTAGCGCATGGGTGACTTTTCTAACGTCCATCATCCCGTTCGTCATTATCTTTATTTTGTTCTTCTTCTTGCTTAATCAGGCGCAGGGCGGCGGAAGTCGTGTCATGAACTTTGGTAAGAGTAAGGCGAAGATGTATTCAGAAGAGAAGAAGAAAGTGCGCTTCAAAGATGTTGCTGGAGCAGATGAAGAGAAGCAGGAGCTTGTCGAAGTCGTTGACTTCCTTAAAGACCCTCGTAAATTCTCTGCTGTTGGTGCCCGTATTCCTAAGGGTGTCTTATTAGTTGGACCTCCGGGTACAGGTAAAACATTACTTGCACGTGCTGTAGCTGGTGAGGCAGGAGTACCATTCTTCTCCATCAGTGGTTCTGACTTCGTTGAAATGTTCGTCGGTGTCGGTGCATCCCGTGTCCGTGACTTGTTTGAAAATGCGAAAAAGAACGCACCAGGCATCATCTTCATTGATGAAATTGATGCCGTAGGTCGTCAACGTGGAGCTGGTCTTGGCGGAGGTCACGATGAGCGCGAGCAAACGTTGAACCAATTGCTTGTTGAAATGGATGGTTTTGGTGTCAATGAAGGAATCATCATCATCGCTGCGACCAACCGTCCGGATATCCTGGACCCAGCCCTTCTACGTCCGGGTCGTTTTGACCGTCAAATTACAGTTGATCGTCCAGATGTTAAAGGCCGTGAAGCAGTACTTGCTGTACACGCGAAGAACAAGCCGTTGTCTGAGAACGTCGACTTGAAGACGATTGCGCTCCGTACACCAGGCTTTTCTGGTGCCGACCTGGAAAACTTATTGAACGAAGCTGCTCTAGTAGCTGCGCGTGGAGATAAGAAGAAAGTCGATATGGATGACGTAGATGAAGCGATTGACCGCGTGATTGCAGGGCCTGCTAAGAAGAGTCGTGTGATTTCTAAGAAAGAACGCGATATTGTTGCCCACCACGAAAGTGGACACACAGTAATCGGTATGGTGCTTGATGATGCGGATATGGTCCATAAAGTTACGATTGTTCCTCGTGGGCAGGCGGGAGGATATGCCGTCATGCTTCCTAAAGAAGATCGTTACTTTATGACGAAACCGGAATTGTTCGATAAGATTACAGGATTACTCGGTGGTCGTGTAGCCGAAGAAATCATCTTTGGTGAAGTAAGTACTGGAGCTCACAATGACTTCCAGCGTGCAACCAGCATCGCACGCAAAATGGTCACAGAGTATGGCATGAGTGAAAAACTCGGTCCACTTCAGTTCGGCTCTAATTCTGGCGGACAGGTCTTCCTTGGACGTGATATCCAGAATGAACAGAACTACAGTGATCAAATTGCCTATGAAATCGATCAGGAAGTGAAGAACTTCATTCAGTACTGTTATGACCGTGCGAAAACGATCCTTACTGAAAATAAAGACAAGCTTGAGTTGATTGCGAAGACACTATTAGATGTCGAAACACTTGATGCAACTCAAATTCGTTCTCTATTTGATAAAGGTCGTCTTCCGACGGATGAAGAGCTTGAAGAAATCGCACGTGAACACAATGCGAAAATCAAGAACAACACGTCTTCCAACAATGAGGATGTCCGTGTGACTATTCAATCCAAAGAAGATGAACAAGAAGAAGAGACAGAAACTCATGAAGAAACGAAGAAAGATTCAAAAGATGAAGATTCATCTGATTCAGAGGATCGTCGTTCTTAAAGGTTCATGAGCAAAGCCACATCAGCCCGGAAATGGGTGGTGTGGCTTTTTCTGTGTGCTAAAAGAGCGTAACGGCGGGTTCATGTGATATGATGGTAGCCGAAGGAAATGACACGGGAGGCTTCATGTATGAATTTTGTCCTTGATGTGGGAAATACCAATACTGTACTAGGCGTATTTGAGAATGACTCTTTGAAATATCAGTGGAGGATCAAAACCGATCGTCATAAAACAGAAGATGAGTTCGGAATGTTGATTAAATCACTCTTCGATCACGAAGGGTTGCGTTTCGAAGATATGGACGGCGTAATAATTTCGTCCGTCGTACCACCGATTATGTTTGCACTTGATCGTATGTCTCGATATTATTTTAAAAAGCAACCGATGATCATAGGTGAGGGGATGGTGGATCACGGATTGCCGATGAAATATCCAAACCCGAATGAAATCGGAGCAGATCGAGTGGTCAATGCGGTAGGTGCCATTGATGAGTATCCACTTCCTTTAGTCATCATCGACTTTGGAACAGCGACAACTTATTGTTATATTAATGCTGAAGGGGAATACCTTGGAGGTGCCATTGCCCCAGGGGTTAATATCTCGATGGAAGCTCTTTACGCGAAAGCAGCCAAACTTCCAAAAATCGAAATTAAGAGTCCGGAACATGTTATTGGTCAAAGCACTGTTGAAGCCATGCAGTCCGGCGTCTACTATGGATATGTAGGTCAGGTCGATGAAGTCGTTCGTCGTATGAAGGAAACATCCGATCAGACACCGACGGTTATCGCTACAGGCGGTCTTGCCAATTTAATTGCCGGTCAGTCAAGGACGATCGATCATGTCGATCCTTACTTGACGTTGAAAGGTCTTCATAAGATATATCAAAGGAACAAAGAGAAAAAAGCGTTTAAAGGAGAATGAATAGCATGTCAGATTATTTAGTGCGTGCCATAGGTTTCGACGGCCAGGTGAGGGCTTATGCCATTCAATCAACAGAAACAGTCGAAGAGGCAAGACGCAGACAAGATACGTGGGCAACGACATCAGCAGCACTAGGACGTACGTTAACCATCAGCGGCATGATGGGAGCGATGCTTAAGGGAAATGATAAGCTCACAGTGAAGGTCGAAGGGGACGGCCCTGCTGGCGCCATTATCGCAGATGCAAACTCTAAAGGGGAAGTTCGTGGATATATCAAAAACCCTCATGTGGATTTCGAATCAAATGCCCAAGGGAAATTGGATGTGGCCCGAGCTGTTGGAACGTCAGGAACGTTAAGTATCGTGAAGGACTTGGGTATGAAAGACCACTTTACAGGTCAAGTCCCCCTCGTGTCCGGCGAGATCAGTGAAGACTTCACTTATTACTTTGCAAACTCTGAGCAAGTGCCTTCAGCTGTTGGAGCTGGAGTGCTTGTAGATACGGACTATTCCATTCTTGCTGCCGGGGGGTTCATTGTCCAAATGATGCCGGGAGCTGACGAAGAGATGACCAGCCAAATTGAAAAGAGACTTTCAGAAATGCCTGCGATTTCTTCTCTCGTACGCGACGGCAAAACCCCAGAAGAAATTCTGCACACGGTTCTTGGAGAAGAAAATGTGCGTGTACTGGATACGGTGCCAGTGAAGTTTCAGTGCCACTGTTCACGTGAACGGGTGGAAATGGCCATTGCGAGCCTAGGGGATGAAGAAATTGAACGCATGATCAACGAGGATCAGGGAGCAGAAGCGAAGTGCCACTTCTGTAACGAAGATTACCAGTTCAATGTAGAAGACCTAAAAGAGCTGCAATCTCAAGATACGGATTCCACATCATAAACGAAAACCAAAAATGATATAATAAAAGGCGAAACCGCGGTTTCGCCTTTTCCTTTAATAATGCAGGATTGAAATGTTTGACAATTGTCTTCTTATTCAGTACATTAGGTTTAAATCCTATTAAAATACTTGGTTTTGGGAGTGAGTGTATTGAGAATCGTAAATAACGTAAGCGAATTAGTTGGGCAAACTCCATTGGTCAAACTGAACGGAAGCGCGGAGGAAGACAGTGCAGATATTTATCTTAAACTGGAATACATGAATCCGGGCAGTTCCGTTAAAGACCGTATTGCTCTTTCCATGATTGAAGAAGCTGAAAAAGATGGAAGTCTCAAAGAGGGAGATACTATTGTTGAACCGACGAGCGGGAATACGGGGATTGGTCTGGCTATGATTGCAGCGGCCAAAGGTTACAAAGCCATACTCGTTATGCCAGACACGATGAGTCAAGAACGTCGTAACCTTCTGCGTGCCTATGGAGCAGAACTCGTTCTTACTCCAGGTAGTGAAGGGATGAAAGGCGCCATTAAAAAGGCAGCTGAACTCCAAGAACAGAAGGGCTACTTCCTGCCTCAACAGTTCAACAATGAAGCAAACCCACTCATTCACGAAAAAACGACCGGACCGGAAATTGTCGAGCAAATGGGTGACCAATTGGACGCATTCGTTGCGGGTATCGGAACAGGTGGAACCATTACGGGCGCGGGTAAAGTGTTGAAGGAGAAATACCCGGACATCAAAATTTATGCGATCGAACCGGAAGAATCTCCGGTCTTATCCGGCGGAGACCCTGGTCCACATAAGATCCAAGGAATCGGGGCAGGCTTTGTACCTGGTATCCTGAATACGGAAATCTATGATGAAGTCATTAAAGTAACGAAAGAAGATTCATTCGAAGCTGCGAGGGAAGCCGCTAGAAAAGATGGAATTCTGGGAGGAATCTCTTCCGGATCCGCTATCCACGTTGCGAAGCAGGTAGCCAAAAAGCTTGGCAAAGGGAAGAAGGTTGTAGCGATCATCCCTAGTAATGGTGAGCGTTATCTATCTACTCCTCTTTATCAGTTCGACGAAGAATAAGGTTAGGCAACTGCACCTCTATGGGGTGCAGTTTTTATTTGTGTTTCCAACCGTGCACGTGTGATAGAAATTTTGAAATGATGTAAGATAGGGGAAGAGAATGATGGAAACGAGGGAAACATATGAACACCCAATTAAAAACTTCTGAAAAAACGTTCGACCTAACAAAGGAAACTCTTGTGATGGGGATTCTTAATATTACGCCAGATTCTTTTTCTGATGGAGGGCTTTATTTTGATCTCGATCACGCTGTCAAACAAGCGAAGATGATGGAAGAAGAAGGAGCGCATATCATTGATATCGGCGGTGAATCCACACGTCCCGGCCATCAACCCGTAACAGCTGAGGAGGAACTGGAACGAGTCATCCCTGCGATCCAGGCGGTCAAAAAGGCAGTTCCCCTTCCTCTTTCCATTGATACTTATAAAGCAGAAGTGGCTGAGAAGGCGGTCGAGGCAGGTGCGTCGATCATTAATGATGTATGGGGTGCGATTAAAGAACCCGCTATTGCTGAAGTCGCTGCCCGTTATGGTGTACCTATCATCCTTACCCATAACCGGTCAGACAGAAATTACGAATCTTTAATGGATGACATGAAAAATGATCTCCGAAAAAGCATTAAGATAGCCAAGGATGCGGGTGTTAAAGATGAGAACATCATCCTCGATCCAGGTATCGGTTTTGCCAAAACTCAAGCACAAAACTTGGAGGTCATGCGAAATTTAGCAGAATTAAAGGAACTTGGTTACCCGATTTTATTAGGAACCTCCAGGAAATCATTTATCGGTACAGCCCTGGATCTTCCGAAAGAGGAACGGATGGAAGGGACAGGTGCAACTGTCTGTTATGGAGTGGCACAAGGCATGGATATTGTAAGGGTGCATGATGTAAAGCCCATTGTACGAATGACGAAAATGATGGATGCTATGCTCGGGAAGGGTGAAGGAATTGGATAAAATATATGTGAATCAAATGGAGTTCTGGGGTTATCATGGTCTCTTTCCCGAAGAGAACAAACTCGGACAACGGTTCTATGTGGATCTTGAGCTTGAGTTGGACTTGAGGCCAGCAGCAGAATCTGATGATATGACAAAATCGATTGATTACGGTGCCATTTACGAGGTCACTAAAAAAACAGTGGAAGGAAAACACCATAAACTCGTCGAAACAGTGGCGGAAAAACTATCCAATGAACTTTTCGGAGAGTTTCCCCTGTTGGAAGGATGCCTCATAAAAGTATATAAGCCTGACCCTCCAATTCCTGGTCATTATAAATCGGTTGCGATCGAGATCTACCGGAGACGGGAAACATGAATATCGCGTATATTGCGTTAGGGTCGAATATTTCACCACGGGAAGCATTTTTGAAAGATGCGATCTCGCTGCTAGAGGAGCATGAGGATATAACGGTCCGAAAAAAGTCAGCGGTCTATGAAACGGCCCCTGTCGGATACACAGAACAAAACGACTTTTTAAATATGGCCATTCAAGTGGAAACGGTTTTGTCCCCTCCCTTATTGCTGGAGTACTGCCAGGGCATTGAACAGGAACTTGGGAGAAAGCGCGTGATAAAGTGGGGGCCGCGTACGATCGACCTCGATATATTACTTTATAACCAGGATGATATGAAAACAGAGCAATTAACGATCCCCCATCCTCATATGCACGAACGGGCGTTTGTGATGGTCCCTTTAGCAGATTTGGATGCTCAAGCTTTCCTTCCTCATTTACAACAAACAGCGGGAGAAGTTCTTGGGTTGCTTCCATCAGAAGAAGTGAGAAGCATGAAGAAGTGGGGAAGAATATAGTGATATCGTGCAAGGTCAAATAGAAGGGGCTTGGTATTCGTTGGCTGTTGAAATAGGGGAGTAAATGTAAGAATCCTTACCCTTTCAACATTGACACGCTCATAGTACTTTTTTATACTAAACGATAGTTAGATACTGCCAGTCCCATGCTGGCAGTTTTTGTTATTGTAACGGTAAGTACCCAAAAAGATCAGGGAATGGAGTGATAGCAATGACGGAAGAACTTAATGAACATATGCGGGTGCGTCGCGATAAGATGAATACTCACCGCGAACAGGGCATCGACCCATTCGGTGACAAATTCGACCGCACAGACTACGCCCAAGACTTAATAGAGAAGTACGATCAATATACGAAAGAGGAACTGGAGGAAAAGCAGTTCCCAGCAACCATTGCTGGACGAATCATGACGAAGCGTGGAAAAGGAAAAGCAGGTTTTGCACATATTCAGGATCTGACCGGCCAAATCCAACTTTATGTTCGTAAAGATGAAATTGGAGAAGAAGCTTACGACAATCTGTTCAAATCTGCTGATTTAGGAGATATCGTAGGAGTTTCCGGCGTGATGTTCAAGACAAACGTTGGAGAACTTTCCGTGAAAGCAGCAGACTACCAATTGCTTACGAAGTCTCTACGCCCACTTCCTGAAAAATTCCATGGCTTGCAAGATGTCGAACAACGTTATCGCCAGCGTTACTTAGACCTTATTACAAACCCTGATAGTAGAGACACGTTTGTACTGCGTAGTAAGATCATTCAGTCTATGCGCCGTTATCTAGATGGTTTAGGTTTCTTAGAAGTAGAAACTCCATTGATGCACGGGATCGCAGGTGGAGCTTCCGCCCGTCCTTTCATTACACACCACAATGCACTGGACATGCAGTTGTATATGCGTATCGCTATCGAGCTGCACCTGAAGCGTTTGATCGTAGGTGGTTTGGAAAAAGTATATGAAATCGGACGTGTATTCCGTAATGAAGGAATCTCAACTCGTCACAACCCTGAGTTTACGATGATTGAGCTGTATGAAGCCTATGCCGATTACCATGACATCATGAACCTGACAGAAAACATGGTTGCTCATATCGCTAAAGAGGTTCTTGGTACAACGAAAGTCACTTACAATGAACAAGAAATCGATTTAGAGCCAGAGTGGACACGTCTTCATATGGTAGATGCCATCAAAGAACACACAGGGGTGGACTTCTGGGAGCAAATGACTGATGATCGTGCCAAAGAGCTTGCTAAAGAGCACGGCGTTGAAATTAAAGATACGATGACATTTGGTCATATTGTGAATGAATTCTTTGAACAGCGCGTAGAAGAAAAATTACTTCAGCCTACCTTTATTTATGGCCATCCGACAGAGATCTCTCCTCTTGCGAAGAAGAATCCAGAGGATGGAAGATTTACGGATCGTTTCGAATTGTTCATTGTTGGACGTGAACATGCGAATGCTTTCTCTGAGTTGAATGATCCGATTGATCAAAGAGAACGTTTCGAAGCTCAACTGAAAGAAAGAGAAGAAGGAAATGATGAAGCACATATGATGGATGAAGACTTCCTTGAGTCCCTTGAATATGGAATGCCTCCAACGGGTGGTCTAGGAATCGGGATCGATCGTCTAGTCATGCTGCTGACAGATTCCCCTTCTATTCGTGACGTTCTACTGTTCCCGCAAATGAGAAATCGTGAATCATAAGGTTATCAATCCCCCCGGATTCTTCTGGGGGATTGTTTTTTTATCTATAGGACTACTCACTATATGAAGGGCAATAATCTGAATTATCTTTTTACGAAAAACCTATTGCGTGGTTTTGGATCCCGTGATATATTATTACTTGTCGCATTAACAGAGCGGCCAGCCGCAAACGGCTTAACAAAATAAATCATAAAAAGTTGTTGACGAAAACAACTGCACATGATATATTAATTAAGTCGCTGTTTTGAAGCGGCAAACAAACATTTGATCTTTGAAAACTGAACGAACCAACCAGTACGTCAAAACATTTCTTCTTTATAGAAGAGATTTGAAACAAGCACATTCGGTGTGCAAATGAGCAAGTCAAACTTAACTTTTATGGAGAGTTTGATCCTGGCTCAGGACGAACGCTGGCGGCGTGCCTAATACATGCAAGTCGAGCGCGGGAAGCGAGTGGATCCCTTCGGGGTGAAGCTCGTGGAACGAGCGGCGGACGGGTGAGTAACACGTGGGCAACCTGCCTGTAAGATCGGAATAACCCCGGGAAACCGGGGCTAATGCCGGGTAATACTTTCTTTCGCATGAAGGAAAGTTGAAAGATGGCTTCTTGCTATCACTTACAGATGGGCCCGCGGCGCATTAGCTAGTTGGTGAGGTAACGGCTCACCAAGGCGACGATGCGTAGCCGACCTGAGAGGGTGATCGGCCACACTGGGACTGAGACACGGCCCAGACTCCTACGGGAGGCAGCAGTAGGGAATCTTCCGCAATGGACGAAAGTCTGACGGAGCAACGCCGCGTGAACGATGAAGGTCTTCGGATCGTAAAGTTCTGTTGTTAGGGAAGAACAAGTACCGTGCGAATAGAGCGGTACCTTGACGGTACCTAACGAGGAAGCCCCGGCTAACTACGTGCCAGCAGCCGCGGTAATACGTAGGGGGCAAGCGTTGTCCGGAATTATTGGGCGTAAAGCGCGCGCAGGCGGTTCCTTAAGTCTGATGTGAAAGCCCACGGCTCAACCGTGGAGGGTCATTGGAAACTGGGGAACTTGAGGACAGAAGAGGAGAGTGGAATTCCACGTGTAGCGGTGAAATGCGTAGATATGTGGAGGAACACCAGTGGCGAAGGCGACTCTCTGGTCTGTTTCTGACGCTGAGGTGCGAAAGCGTGGGTAGCAAACAGGATTAGATACCCTGGTAGTCCACGCCGTAAACGATGAGTGCTAGGTGTTAGGGGGCTTCCACCCCTTAGTGCTGAAGTTAACGCATTAAGCACTCCGCCTGGGGAGTACGGCCGCAAGGCTGAAACTCAAAGGAATTGACGGGGGCCCGCACAAGCGGTGGAGCATGTGGTTTAATTCGAAGCAACGCGAAGAACCTTACCAGGTCTTGACATCCTTGGACATCCCTAGAGATAGGGCTTTCCCTTCGGGGACCAAGTGACAGGTGGTGCATGGTTGTCGTCAGCTCGTGTCGTGAGATGTTGGGTTAAGTCCCGCAACGAGCGCAACCCCTAATCTTAGTTGCCAGCATTCAGTTGGGCACTCTAAGGTGACTGCCGGTGACAAACCGGAGGAAGGCGGGGATGACGTCAAATCATCATGCCCCTTATGACCTGGGCTACACACGTGCTACAATGGATGGTACAAAGGGCAGCGAAGCCGCGAGGTGTAGCAAATCCCATAAAACCATTCTCAGTTCGGATTGCAGGCTGCAACTCGCCTGCATGAAGCCGGAATCGCTAGTAATCGCGGATCAGCATGCCGCGGTGAATACGTTCCCGGGCCTTGTACACACCGCCCGTCACACCACGAGAGTTGGCAACACCCGAAGTCGGTGAGGTAACCTTTTTGGAGCCAGCCGCCGAAGGTGGGGCCAATGATTGGGGTGAAGTCGTAACAAGGTAGCCGTATCGGAAGGTGCGGCTGGATCACCTCCTTTCTAAGGATATAACGGAAACGTACTGTGTTGGTTGTTCAGTTTTGAGAGATCAAACGATCTTTCAACTTGTGAACCTTGAAAACTGGATAAGGAATCATTGTCTTCATCTAACGATGAGACAATTGATGACAAGACATCTAATTGAAATTGTAAACGTCTTTTCACGAAGATAGTTAAGTGAATAAGGGCGCACGGTGGATGCCTTGGTACTAGGAGCCGATGAAGGACGGGACTAACACCGATATGCTCCGGCGAGCCGTAAGTAGGCTTTGACCCGGAGATTTCCGAATGGGGAAACCCACTGTTCGTAATGGAACAGTATCCTATACTGAATACATAGGTATAGGCAGGCACACCCGGGGAACTGAAACATCTAAGTACCCGGAGGAAGAGAAAGCAAATGCGATTTCCCAAGTAGCGGCGAGCGAAACGGAATCAGCCCAAACCAGAAAGCTTGCTTTCTGGGGTTGTAGGACACTCCATTGGAGTTATCAAAGAGGAAGATAGGCGAATCGATCTGGAAAGGTCAGCCAGAGCAGGTAACAGCCCTGTAGTCGAAATCTTTCTCTCTCCGGAGTGGATCCTGAGTACGGCGGAACACGAGGAATTCCGTCGGAATCCGGGAGGACCATCTCCCAAGGCTAAATACTCCCTAGTGACCGATAGTGAACCAGTACCGTGAGGGAAAGGTGAAAAGCACCCCGGAAGGGGAGTGAAAGAGAACCTGAAACCGTGTGCCTACAAGTAGTCGGAGCCCGTTAATGGGTGACGGCGTGCCTTTTGTAGAATGAACCGGCGAGTTACGACCGTATGCGAGGTTAAGCAGCAGAAGCGGAGCCGCAGCGAAAGCGAGTCTGAATAGGGCGAGTGAGTATGCGGTCGTAGACCCGAAACCGTGTGATCTACCCATGTCCAGGGTGAAGGTCAGGTAACACTGACTGGAGGCCCGAACCCACGTAAGTTGAAAATTACGGGGATGAGGTGTGGGTAGGGGTGAAATGCCAATCGAACACGGAGATAGCTGGTTCTCTCCGAAATAGCTTTAGGGCTAGCCTCAGAATAGAAAGTCATGGAGGTAGAGCACTGATTGGACGAGGGGCCCCTATCGGGTTACCGAATTCAGTCAAACTCCGAATGCCATAGACTTTGTTCTGGGAGTCAGACCGTGGGTGATAAGGTTCATGGTCGAGAGGGAAACAGCCCAGACCGCCAGCTAAGGTCCCAAAGTGTGTGTTAAGTGGAAAAGGATGTGGAGTTGCTTAGACAACCAGGATGTTGGCTTAGAAGCAGCCATCATTCAAAGAGTGCGTAATAGCTCACTGGTCGAGTGACTCTGCGCCGAAAATGTACCGGGGCTAAACACACCACCGAAGCTGCGGATTGATCTTATGATCAGTGGTAGGAGAGCGTTCTAAGGGCCGTGAAGTCAGACCGTAAGGACTGGTGGAGCGCTTAGAAGTGAGAATGCCGGTATGAGTAGCGAAAAAAGAGTGAGAATCTCTTTCACCGAATGCCTAAGGTTTCCTGAGGAAGGCTCGTCCTCTCAGGGTTAGTCGGGACCTAAGCCGAGGCCGAAAGGCGTAGGCGATGGACAACAGGTTGATATTCCTGTACCACCTCCTTTCCGTTTGAACGACGGGGGGACGCAGGAGGATAAGGAGAGCGCGCCACTGGATGTGCGCGTCCAAGCAGTGAGACGGTCGGATAGGCAAATCCGTCCGGCAACGTCAAGCTGTGATGGGGAGGGAAATAGAGTACCGAAGCTCCTGAGTTCACACTGCCAAGAAAATCCTCTAGTGAGGAAAGAGGTGCCCGTACCGCAAACCGACACAGGTAGGCGAGGAGAGGATCCTAAGGTGAGCGGGAGAACTCTCGTTAAGGAACTCGGCAAAATGACCCCGTAACTTCGGGAGAAGGGGTGCTCCTCTGCCGAGGAGCCGCAGTGAAAAGGCCCAAGCGACTGTTTACCAAAAACACAGGTCTCTGCGAAGCCGTAAGGCGAAGTATAGGGGCTGACACCTGCCCGGTGCTGGAAGGTTAAGGGGATGCGTTAGCTTATGCGAAGCGTTGAACCGAAGCCCCAGTAAACGGCGGCCGTAACTATAACGGTCCTAAGGTAGCGAAATTCCTTGTCGGGTAAGTTCCGACCCGCACGAAAGGTGCAACGACTTGGGCACTGTCTCAACGAGAGACCCGGTGAAATTATACTATGTGTGAAGATGCACATTACCCGCGACAGGACGGAAAGACCCCGTGGAGCTTTACTGTAGCCTGATATTGAATGTTGGTACAGCTTGTACAGGATAGGTAGGAGCCTTAGAAGCCGGAGCGCTAGCTTCGGTGGAGGCGCTGGTGGGATACTACCCTGGCTGTACGGACATTCTAACCCAGGACCGTGATCCGGTCCGGAGACAGTGTCAGGTGGGCAGTTTGACTGGGGCGGTCGCCTCCCAAAAGGTAACGGAGGCGCCCAAAGGTTCCCTCAGAATGGTTGGAAATCATTCGCAGAGTGTAAAGGCACAAGGGAGCTTGACTGCGAGACCTACAAGTCGAGCAGGGACGAAAGTCGGGCTTAGTGATCCGGCGGTTCCGCATGGAAGGGCCGTCGCTCAACGGATAAAAGCTACCCCGGGGATAACAGGCTTATCTCCCCCAAGAGTCCACATCGACGGGGAGGTTTGGCACCTCGATGTCGGCTCATCGCATCCTGGGGCTGTAGTCGGTCCCAAGGGTTGGGCTGTTCGCCCATTAAAGCGGTACGCGAGCTGGGTTCAGAACGTCGTGAGACAGTTCGGTCCCTATCCGTCGTGGGCGTTGGAAATTTGAAAGGAGCTGTCCTTAGTACGAGAGGACCGGGATGGACACACCGCTGGTGTACCAGTTGTTCCGCCAGGAGCATCGCTGGGTAGCTACGTGTGGTCGGGATAAGTGCTGAAAGCATCTAAGCATGAAGCCCCCCTTGAGATGAGATTTCCCTTTGCTTTAAGCAAATAAGATCCCTCAGAGACGATGAGGTTGATAGGTCCGAGGTGGAAGCGTGGTGACACGTGGAGCTGACGGATACTAATGGATCGATGACTTATCTATCTGATGAAAATCATTCGTGAAAAGATCGTACTTTTTCAAACAAGATGTTTCCTTATCCAGTTTTGAGGGTTTTCAAAAAAACTTGAAATTAACCCTTGAAATTTAATTCAAGAGACAATATAATATATCTTGTCCTTGAAAAAAGGTTTGGTGGTGAAGGCGAAGAGGTCACACCTGTTCCCATGCCGAACACAGCAGTTAAGCTCTTCAGCGCCGATGGTAGTCGGGTTTACCCCCGTGAGAGTAGGACGCCGCCAAGCCTTGATCATAATTTCATAATAATCCGGAGGATTAGCTCAGCTGGGAGAGCACTTGCCTTACAAGCAAGGGGTCGCAGGTTCGAACCCTGCATCCTCCACCATTTCTTATCAAGTTAGCCGGCCTAGCTCAACTGGCAGAGCAACTGATTTGTAATCAGTAGGTTGGGGGTTCAAGTCCTCTGGCCGGCACCATTAGTTGCTTGCGCTAACGTTTATCGATAAGAGCCATTAGCTCAGCTGGTAGAGCATCTGACTTTTAATCAGAGGGTCGAAGGTTCGAATCCTTCATGGCTCACCATTCATTTGCGGGTGTGGTGGAATTGGCAGACACGCTAGATTTAGGATCTAGTGCTTCACGGCGTGGGGGTTCAAGTCCCTCCACCCGCACTTTACGCGGAAGTAGTTCAGTGGTAGAACACCACCTTGCCAAGGTGGGGGTCGCGGGTTCGAATCCCGTCTTCCGCTCCAGAATTTTAACCGAGCTACTTAACAAACAACAACGATGTTAAACATAAAAATTGCCAGGCCGGGGTGGCGGAATTGGCAGACGCACAGGACTTAAAATCCTGCGGTGGGTTTCCACCGTGCCGGTTCGAGTCCGGCCCTCGGCACCATAAACAAATATGCGCCCGTAGCTCAATTGGATAGAGCGTCTGACTACGGATCAGAAGGTTAGGGGTTCGACTCCTCTCGGGCGCGCCATTTTTAACGGGAAGTAGCTCAGCTTGGTAGAGCACTTGGTTTGGGACCAAGGGGTCGCAGGTTCGAATCCTGTCTTCCCGACCATTCCTAATATAGAGGGGCCTTAGCTCAGCTGGGAGAGCGCCTGCTTTGCACGCAGGAGGTCAGCGGTTCGATCCCGCTAGGCTCCACCAATTTATTTGATCTTTGAAAACTGAACGAACCAACCAGTACGTCAAAACATTTCTTCTTTATAGAAGAGATTTGAAACAAGCACATTCGGTGTGCAAATGAGCAAGTCAAACTTAACTTTTATGGAGAGTTTGATCCTGGCTCAGGACGAACGCTGGCGGCGTGCCTAATACATGCAAGTCGAGCGCGGGAAGCGAGTGGATCCCTTCGGGGTGAAGCTCGTGGAACGAGCGGCGGACGGGTGAGTAACACGTGGGCAACCTGCCTGTAAGATCGGAATAACCCCGGGAAACCGGGGCTAATGCCGGGTAATACTTTCTTTCGCATGAAGGAAAGTTGAAAGATGGCTTCTTGCTATCACTTACAGATGGGCCCGCGGCGCATTAGCTAGTTGGTGAGGTAACGGCTCACCAAGGCGACGATGCGTAGCCGACCTGAGAGGGTGATCGGCCACACTGGGACTGAGACACGGCCCAGACTCCTACGGGAGGCAGCAGTAGGGAATCTTCCGCAATGGACGAAAGTCTGACGGAGCAACGCCGCGTGAACGATGAAGGTCTTCGGATCGTAAAGTTCTGTTGTTAGGGAAGAACAAGTACCGTGCGAATAGAGCGGTACCTTGACGGTACCTAACGAGGAAGCCCCGGCTAACTACGTGCCAGCAGCCGCGGTAATACGTAGGGGGCAAGCGTTGTCCGGAATTATTGGGCGTAAAGCGCGCGCAGGCGGTTCCTTAAGTCTGATGTGAAAGCCCACGGCTCAACCGTGGAGGGTCATTGGAAACTGGGGAACTTGAGGACAGAAGAGGAGAGTGGAATTCCACGTGTAGCGGTGAAATGCGTAGATATGTGGAGGAACACCAGTGGCGAAGGCGACTCTCTGGTCTGTTTCTGACGCTGAGGTGCGAAAGCGTGGGTAGCAAACAGGATTAGATACCCTGGTAGTCCACGCCGTAAACGATGAGTGCTAGGTGTTAGGGGGCTTCCACCCCTTAGTGCTGAAGTTAACGCATTAAGCACTCCGCCTGGGGAGTACGGCCGCAAGGCTGAAACTCAAAGGAATTGACGGGGGCCCGCACAAGCGGTGGAGCATGTGGTTTAATTCGAAGCAACGCGAAGAACCTTACCAGGTCTTGACATCCTTGGACATCCCTAGAGATAGGGCTTTCCCTTCGGGGACCAAGTGACAGGTGGTGCATGGTTGTCGTCAGCTCGTGTCGTGAGATGTTGGGTTAAGTCCCGCAACGAGCGCAACCCCTAATCTTAGTTGCCAGCATTCAGTTGGGCACTCTAAGGTGACTGCCGGTGACAAACCGGAGGAAGGCGGGGATGACGTCAAATCATCATGCCCCTTATGACCTGGGCTACACACGTGCTACAATGGATGGTACAAAGGGCAGCGAAGCCGCGAGGTGTAGCAAATCCCATAAAACCATTCTCAGTTCGGATTGCAGGCTGCAACTCGCCTGCATGAAGCCGGAATCGCTAGTAATCGCGGATCAGCATGCCGCGGTGAATACGTTCCCGGGCCTTGTACACACCGCCCGTCACACCACGAGAGTTGGCAACACCCGAAGTCGGTGAGGTAACCTTTTTGGAGCCAGCCGCCGAAGGTGGGGCCAATGATTGGGGTGAAGTCGTAACAAGGTAGCCGTATCGGAAGGTGCGGCTGGATCACCTCCTTTCTAAGGATATAACGGAAACGTACTGTGTTGGTTGTTCAGTTTTGAGAGATCAAACGATCTTTCAACTTGTGAACCTTGAAAACTGGATAAGGAATCATTGTCTTCATCTAACGATGAGACAATTGATGACAAGACATCTAATTGAAATTGTAAACGTCTTTTCACGAAGATAGTTAAGTGAATAAGGGCGCACGGTGGATGCCTTGGTACTAGGAGCCGATGAAGGACGGGACTAACACCGATATGCTCCGGCGAGCCGTAAGTAGGCTTTGACCCGGAGATTTCCGAATGGGGAAACCCACTGTTCGTAATGGAACAGTATCCTATACTGAATACATAGGTATAGGCAGGCACACCCGGGGAACTGAAACATCTAAGTACCCGGAGGAAGAGAAAGCAAATGCGATTTCCCAAGTAGCGGCGAGCGAAACGGAATCAGCCCAAACCAGAAAGCTTGCTTTCTGGGGTTGTAGGACACTCCATTGGAGTTATCAAAGAGGAAGATAGGCGAATCGATCTGGAAAGGTCAGCCAGAGCAGGTAACAGCCCTGTAGTCGAAATCTTTCTCTCTCCGGAGTGGATCCTGAGTACGGCGGAACACGAGGAATTCCGTCGGAATCCGGGAGGACCATCTCCCAAGGCTAAATACTCCCTAGTGACCGATAGTGAACCAGTACCGTGAGGGAAAGGTGAAAAGCACCCCGGAAGGGGAGTGAAAGAGAACCTGAAACCGTGTGCCTACAAGTAGTCGGAGCCCGTTAATGGGTGACGGCGTGCCTTTTGTAGAATGAACCGGCGAGTTACGACCGTATGCGAGGTTAAGCAGCAGAAGCGGAGCCGCAGCGAAAGCGAGTCTGAATAGGGCGAGTGAGTATGCGGTCGTAGACCCGAAACCGTGTGATCTACCCATGTCCAGGGTGAAGGTCAGGTAACACTGACTGGAGGCCCGAACCCACGTAAGTTGAAAATTACGGGGATGAGGTGTGGGTAGGGGTGAAATGCCAATCGAACACGGAGATAGCTGGTTCTCTCCGAAATAGCTTTAGGGCTAGCCTCAGAATAGAAAGTCATGGAGGTAGAGCACTGATTGGACGAGGGGCCCCTATCGGGTTACCGAATTCAGTCAAACTCCGAATGCCATAGACTTTGTTCTGGGAGTCAGACCGTGGGTGATAAGGTTCATGGTCGAGAGGGAAACAGCCCAGACCGCCAGCTAAGGTCCCAAAGTGTGTGTTAAGTGGAAAAGGATGTGGAGTTGCTTAGACAACCAGGATGTTGGCTTAGAAGCAGCCATCATTCAAAGAGTGCGTAATAGCTCACTGGTCGAGTGACTCTGCGCCGAAAATGTACCGGGGCTAAACACACCACCGAAGCTGCGGATTGATCTTATGATCAGTGGTAGGAGAGCGTTCTAAGGGCCGTGAAGTCAGACCGTAAGGACTGGTGGAGCGCTTAGAAGTGAGAATGCCGGTATGAGTAGCGAAAAAAGAGTGAGAATCTCTTTCACCGAATGCCTAAGGTTTCCTGAGGAAGGCTCGTCCTCTCAGGGTTAGTCGGGACCTAAGCCGAGGCCGAAAGGCGTAGGCGATGGACAACAGGTTGATATTCCTGTACCACCTCCTTTCCGTTTGAACGACGGGGGGACGCAGGAGGATAAGGAGAGCGCGCCACTGGATGTGCGCGTCCAAGCAGTGAGACGGTCGGATAGGCAAATCCGTCCGGCAACGTCAAGCTGTGATGGGGAGGGAAATAGAGTACCGAAGCTCCTGAGTTCACACTGCCAAGAAAATCCTCTAGTGAGGAAAGAGGTGCCCGTACCGCAAACCGACACAGGTAGGCGAGGAGAGGATCCTAAGGTGAGCGGGAGAACTCTCGTTAAGGAACTCGGCAAAATGACCCCGTAACTTCGGGAGAAGGGGTGCTCCTCTGCCGAGGAGCCGCAGTGAAAAGGCCCAAGCGACTGTTTACCAAAAACACAGGTCTCTGCGAAGCCGTAAGGCGAAGTATAGGGGCTGACACCTGCCCGGTGCTGGAAGGTTAAGGGGATGCGTTAGCTTATGCGAAGCGTTGAACCGAAGCCCCAGTAAACGGCGGCCGTAACTATAACGGTCCTAAGGTAGCGAAATTCCTTGTCGGGTAAGTTCCGACCCGCACGAAAGGTGCAACGACTTGGGCACTGTCTCAACGAGAGACCCGGTGAAATTATACTATGTGTGAAGATGCACATTACCCGCGACAGGACGGAAAGACCCCGTGGAGCTTTACTGTAGCCTGATATTGAATGTTGGTACAGCTTGTACAGGATAGGTAGGAGCCTTAGAAGCCGGAGCGCTAGCTTCGGTGGAGGCGCTGGTGGGATACTACCCTGGCTGTACGGACATTCTAACCCAGGACCGTGATCCGGTCCGGAGACAGTGTCAGGTGGGCAGTTTGACTGGGGCGGTCGCCTCCCAAAAGGTAACGGAGGCGCCCAAAGGTTCCCTCAGAATGGTTGGAAATCATTCGCAGAGTGTAAAGGCACAAGGGAGCTTGACTGCGAGACCTACAAGTCGAGCAGGGACGAAAGTCGGGCTTAGTGATCCGGCGGTTCCGCATGGAAGGGCCGTCGCTCAACGGATAAAAGCTACCCCGGGGATAACAGGCTTATCTCCCCCAAGAGTCCACATCGACGGGGAGGTTTGGCACCTCGATGTCGGCTCATCGCATCCTGGGGCTGTAGTCGGTCCCAAGGGTTGGGCTGTTCGCCCATTAAAGCGGTACGCGAGCTGGGTTCAGAACGTCGTGAGACAGTTCGGTCCCTATCCGTCGTGGGCGTTGGAAATTTGAAAGGAGCTGTCCTTAGTACGAGAGGACCGGGATGGACACACCGCTGGTGTACCAGTTGTTCCGCCAGGAGCATCGCTGGGTAGCTACGTGTGGTCGGGATAAGTGCTGAAAGCATCTAAGCATGAAGCCCCCCTTGAGATGAGATTTCCCTTTGCTTTAAGCAAATAAGATCCCTCAGAGACGATGAGGTTGATAGGTCCGAGGTGGAAGCGTGGTGACACGTGGAGCTGACGGATACTAATGGATCGATGACTTATCTATCTGATGAAAATCATTCGTGAAAAGATCGTCCTTTTTCAAACAAGATGTTTCCTTATCCAGTTTTGAGGGTTCACCTCAAACTTTATATTGATGTGGTGGTGAAGGCGAAGAGGTCACACCTGTTCCCATGCCGAACACAGCAGTTAAGCTCTTCAGCGCCGATGGTAGTCGGGTTTACCCCCGTGAGAGTAGGACGCCGCCACATCATTTGGAAAACCAGAAGATCCTTCTTCTGGTTTTTTTCTATATCTACTTTCTTAAACATAGATATAAAGAAAGGAGGGATAGCTTGAACTGGTCATATTTCTTTCATGATGACATTCTTTTGTTTGTATTCCGGTTATTTTTTGCACTCATTCTTTCAGGGGTGATTGGATTTGAAAGGGAAGTCAAGAATCATTCGGCTGGCTTCCGTACCCATATTCTTGTGGGGGTCGGGGCTTGTATGATGATGCTTCTTTCTTTATATGGATTTGAAACGTTCATTGATCAATATGAACAAGTCCGTTTCGACCCGGCTCGTATCCCTTCCTATGTAATTAGCGGCATTGGATTTTTAGGGGCGGGGACAATTATTGTCAACGGAATGACCATTAGAGGATTAACTACAGCAGCATCCATTTGGACGGTGGCTGGCATTGGTCTCGTCGTTGGTGCAGGAATGTATGATGTGGCGACGGTCACAACGATCTTCGTGCTTATGAGTTTAGTCTTCCTAAATAAGATAGAGAAAGAAAAGTTTAATGGGAATCGAAAAAACATTTATCAAGTAACCGTTGGTAAGGATGCCCCGGTTAATAAAGTGTTAACTGAATTCGAACAAATGAAGCTGGATGTCAGGAAAATAGATATTGTTGCCTTGGATCAAGACCAAAAAAAGGTTGTTGTTGAACTGAATAAAGGACAAAAGTATGATCGAGCCCTTCTTTTAGAACGTCTGTCTTTGATGGATGGTGTAGAAGAATGTGGACATCGGTATTAAAGGGCTGCACAGTTGAATCTGTGCAGTCTTTTTGTTTTATTTCATGATGAAAAGGGGAAACATAGAAGATGTAATTCTTCTAAACAAACAAGTTGCATGACAAAAGAAAATGAGTATAATAAAATTAAAGTCAAAGATAGTCAAAGTCAAAAGAGGGGGAGGGAGCATGCGGAATATCTCTGATGTTATTGAAGAATATCTCAAGGAGATCTTAGATGAAAATCGGCACCAGGCGATTGAAATCAAGCGTAGTGAACTTGCCGAGAAATTTGATTGTGTACCTTCTCAGATCAATTATGTGATTAAGACACGTTTTACAGTGGAAAAAGGATATATAGTGGAAAGTAAAAGAGGAGGCGGCGGGTATATTCGTATCAGCCGAATCCAACACCGTAAAGGGTCAGAGATGATTGAAGAGGTGATGGAGCTCATCAATCCCCATGTTTCTCAATCGAAAGCCATTGATGTTCTTGAAAGGCTGGTAGACTATGAGATCATCACTGATCGGGAAAGCAAACTGATGGCAAGTGTCATCGATCGCGACGTCCTTGCTTTTTCTTTACCTCTTCGTGATGAAGTTCGCGCGCGAATCATGACAGCCATGCTATTCACCCTTAAATACAAATGTTGAGTGAGAAGGGAGAGATTCAGATGGAGTGTCAGAAATGTCATCAGCGTCCTGCAACCGTCCATTTGACGCAGGTGATTAATGGTCAAAAATCAGAAGTCCATGTATGTGAAAAATGTGCGAAGGAAAATGGGTACATGAATTACGGGGAAGAGAACTTCACCTTGAATGATCTCCTTTCAGGTCTGTTCCATTCCGAGGGACCTTCTCCTTTAAAAGGGCAGAGCGCTCACTCTTATACTAAAAAGCCGAAACTGAAATGTCCCAACTGTGGGCTCAGCTATGAGGAGTTTGCAAGGATAGGGAAGTTTGGTTGTGCGGACTGCTATAAAACGTTCGATGAGCGCCTGAATCCCATCCTGCGCCGTGTTCACAGTGGGAATACCAGACATGATGGCAAGATTCCGAAACGTGAAGGTGGCAACTTGCACCTGAAAAAAGAGATGGAAGAATATAAAACTAATCTTCGACAATTAATTGAGCAGGAAGAATTCGAAGAGGCAGCGAAAGTTAGAGATAAGATAAGATCTTTAGAAAGTCAACTGCATCATAGGGAGGATGGTGATGAGTAATGTCTTTACAGCAATTCATGAATGAAGCAATTAGTCCATGGATGAAGCAAGAAGGTCCGGACAGCGATATTGTACTCAGCAGCCGTATACGACTTGCTCGTAATTTCTCACAACATCCTTTTCCTATCATTGCTTCCGAAGAGACTTTGAACAAAGTATTGGAATTCTTCCAACAAGAGTTCCAAAAGAAGTCCTTCAGAGATTATAAAGATTTTGAGCTGGTCCAGATGAAAGATTTACAGCCAATTGAAAAGAGAGTGTTGGTAGAAAAACATTTGATCAGTCCACACTTGGCTGAAAAAGCGGAGAAGTCGGCCTCTCTCATTTCACAAAATGAGCAAGTATCAATCATGATTAATGAAGAAGATCATATTCGCATACAGTTATATTTCCCTGGTTTTCAGTTGGATCAGGCACTAGAACAAGCCAGTCAATTGGATGATTGGCTCGAAGAAAAAGTGGATTATGCTTTTGATGAGAAGCGTGGTTATTTGACCGCCTGTCCGACCAATGTAGGTACGGGGATGAGAGCTTCAGTCATGATGCACCTGCCCGCCCTATCCATGACGAACCAGATCAACCGGATGACACCGGCCATTAACCAGCTGGGTCTTGTGGTGAGAGGCATTTACGGGGAAGGTAGTGAAGCTCTGGGAAACATTTTTCAGATATCCAACCAGATTACCCTTGGTAAATCGGAAGAGGATATTGTTGAGGATCTTCACAGTGTCGTTAAGCAACTGATAGAACAGGAGAGAAAAGCAAGAGAAGCATTGATGACTCGTTCAAGCGTTCAGTTGGAAGACCGTATCTTTCGTTCCTATGGTGTTTTGACCAATAGTCGAATCATAGAATCTAAGGAGGCGGCGAAATGCCTTTCTGACCTGAGACTTGGCATTGATCTAGGATTCATTGATCATATCCCACGCACGATTTTAAATGAATTGATGGTTCTTACACAGCCCGGATTCTTGCAACAATACGCTAAGACTCCTTTATCCCCTGATGAAAGGGATGTAAGAAGAGCATCTTTAATTCGCGAACGACTTCAATTAGAAAATGAAGAATAATGTTAGGAGGGAATGTCCATGATGTTTGGGCGATTTACAGAAAGAGCACAAAAAGTATTGGCACTGGCTCAGGAAGAAGCTGTTCGTTTAGGTCATAATAACATTGGCACGGAGCATATCCTTTTAGGCTTAGTTAGTGAAGGGGAAGGCATAGCTGCCAAAGCTCTGACCGCATTAGGCCTTGAGTCTTCAAAAATCCAACAAGAAGTAGAGAAATTAATCGGTAAGGGAGAGAAAGTTTCCCAAACGATTCATTATACGCCTCGTGCGAAAAAAGTCATCGAGCTTTCTATGGATGAAGCACGTAAACTGGGACACTCTTACGTGGGAACAGAACATATTCTTCTTGGATTGATCCGTGAAGGAGAAGGAGTGGCTGCCCGTGTACTGAATAACCTGGGTGTGAGCTTGAATAAGGCCCGTCAGCAAGTTTTACAATTGCTTGGGAACAATGAGTCCACAGGAGGTCAAAACCGTCGTGGTGGCGGATCAGGTGCTCAGGCGGCGAATGCGAATACACCGACCCTTGATTCCCTTGCCCGTGACCTTACGGCGATTGCGAAAGAGGGCAACATTGATCCTGTCATCGGACGAAGTAAAGAAATCGAACGTGTTATCCAAGTATTGAGCCGCCGTACGAAAAATAACCCGGTTCTTGTAGGTGAGCCTGGTGTTGGTAAGACAGCCATTGCAGAAGGTCTTGCCCAGCAGATCATGAACAATGAAGTACCAGAGATTCTTCGCGATAAGCGAGTGATGACACTTGATATGGGTACCGTCGTTGCCGGCACCAAATATCGTGGTGAATTTGAAGATCGTTTGAAAAAAGTGATGGAAGAAATTCGTCAGGCGGGGAACATCATCCTGTTTATTGACGAGCTTCACACGTTGATCGGTGCTGGTGGCGCAGAAGGTGCCATTGATGCATCCAACATTCTTAAGCCGTCCCTTGCCCGAGGTGAATTGCAATGTATCGGTGCCACGACACTCGATGAGTACCGTAAATATATTGAAAAGGATGCCGCTCTTGAGCGTAGGTTCCAGCCTATTCAGGTGGATGAACCGAACCTTGATGAATCCATCCAAATCTTGCAAGGTCTTCGTGACCGTTATGAGGCCCACCACCGTGTGACGATTACGGATGATTCCATTGAATCTGCGGTCCGTTTCTCTGATCGTTACATCACAGACCGCTTCCTACCGGATAAAGCGATTGACTTAATTGATGAAGCTGCATCCAAAGTCCGCCTGCGCTCCTACACAGCTCCACCGAACTTGAAAGAGTTAGAGCAAAAGCTTGAGGAAGTGCGAAAAGAGAAGGATGCTGCTGTACAGAGTCAGGAATTTGAAAAAGCTGCCTCCTTAAGAGACAGTGAACAGCGCTTGAGAGATGAGTTGGAACAAACGAAAGATGAGTGGAAAGAAAAGCAAGGGCAGGAGGATTCCGAAGTTACAGTGGAAGACATTGCTTCTGTCGTATCCACTTGGACGGGAGTGCCTGTATCCAAGATGACCAAAGATGAGAGTGAACGTCTCCTTCATCTTGAAGATACGCTTCACAACCGGGTCATCGGACAGGAAGAAGCAGTCAAAGCGATTTCCAAAGCAATCCGCCGTGCTCGTGCCGGACTTAAAGATCCGAAACGTCCAATCGGTTCGTTCATCTTCCTGGGACCAACAGGTGTCGGTAAAACAGAACTGGCCCGTGCCTTAGCAGAGAGCATGTTCGGAGAAGAAGATGCGATGATTCGAATCGACATGTCCGAGTATATGGAAAAACACAGTACGTCTCGACTTGTTGGGTCACCTCCAGGTTACGTCGGCTATGATGAAGGCGGGCAATTAACAGAGAAAGTACGCAATAAGCCTTACTCTGTTGTCCTCCTTGATGAAATTGAAAAGGCGCACCCGGAAGTATTCAACATTCTACTCCAAGTGCTTGAAGATGGTCGTCTGACTGATTCCAAAGGACGTGTGGTGGATTTCCGTAACACCGTGTTGATTATGACATCAAACGTTGGAGCTCAAGAATTGAAGCAAAACAAATATGTCGGTTTCTCCATGGGCGATGCGGATCAGGATTACAAAGACATGAAGTCTAAAGTTACGGATGCCTTGAAGAAAGCGTTCCGTCCAGAATTCCTGAACCGTATCGATGAAACGATCGTGTTCCACTCCCTAGAGAGAAAGCACATGAAAGATATCGTAACATTGATGGTCGAAGAACTGCGTAAACGTCTGAAAGAACAAGAGATCGACTTTGTCTTGTCCGATGACGCTATTCAGCATATTGCAGAATCAGGGTTCGATCCTGAATACGGGGCCCGTCCATTGCGCCGCTCCATTCAGAAGAACGTTGAGGATCTGCTTTCAGAAGAACTCTTGAAAGAGAACATTGCAAAAGGGCAAAGTGTGAAAATTGATCTCGATGACGATAAGAACTTTGTCGTCTCCACGCAGCAAGAGTCTACAAATTAAATAGATGTATAGAAGTTATAAAGGCTTGACTACAGATGATTGAAGGAACGCGAAGAAAGGGCTGCTCCCTTTCTTCTATTTCATAGAAGTCCATCATAAAGTGAACAGGGCCTAAGAAAAATCGGAAGGGTTTGCCTTCCGATTTTTTTCTTCTTCCGCTATGATTTTACTAAGAATGATTTAATACAATTGATAAGATTGTGAAACTCTTTCACAATCTTTTACGTATAGAATAATAAAAATAAGGAGCGAGATGATCTTGGCAAAAAGGAAAACGAAGTTTGTTTGCCAGGAATGTGGGTATGAGACACCTAAATGGATGGGAAAGTGTCCGGGGTGTAATCAATGGAACACGCTGGTCGAAGAAATGACGGCTGCTCCGGCGAATTCCAGACATGTGTTTCAGACAAGCTCCACTTCCGCAACAACGAAACCAGAAAAAATCACACAAATCAAATCACAAAAAGAACCGCGTATGCCGACGGATATGCCTGAATTCAACCGGGTTTTAGGTGGAGGAATCGTGGCGGGGTCTTTAGTTTTGATCGGCGGAGATCCGGGAATCGGTAAATCCACTCTTTTACTCCAAGTCTCTGCGCAGATCGCCAAAAAAGATTTTCCTGTCCTCTACATATCCGGAGAGGAGTCATCGAGACAAACGAAGCTTCGAGCCGAACGTTTAGATATTACATCCGATGAACTCTATGTTCTATCGGAAACGAACTTACAGGATGTCATCAACCAAATTGAAAATATTGAACCAAGGTTTGTGGTCATAGACTCGATCCAGACGATTTTCAAAGAAGACGTCACCTCTGCTCCAGGGAGTGTTTCTCAAGTTCGTGAGTGTACGAGTCATTTGATGAGAATTGCTAAAAGCAAAGGTATTCCTATTTTCATCGTTGGGCATGTTACTAAAGAAGGTTCGATTGCCGGCCCACGTCTGCTTGAACATATGGTCGATGCAGTTCTTTATTTTGAAGGGGAGCGGCATCATACATTTAGAATTCTAAGAAGTGTGAAGAACCGTTTCGGAAGCACTCATGAAATGGGAATCTTCGAAATGAAGGAGAAAGGTCTGGAAGAGGTTCTGAACCCTTCAGAGATTTTCCTCGAAGAACGCTCGCAAGGGGCTGCAGGTTCGATCGTAGTGGCTTCCATGGAAGGGACAAGGCCGGTACTTGTAGAAATTCAAGCCCTGATTTCACCTACAGCTTACGGCAACCCGAGACGGATGGCTACAGGCCTTGATAACAGCCGGGTACCGCTTTTAATGGCGGTCTTGGAAAAGAGAGCAGGGCTCCTGCTTCAGAACCAGGATGCTTACGTAAAAGTCGCTGGTGGAGTGAAATTGGATGAGCCGGCGATTGACTTAGCGGTTGCGATCAGCATTGCCTCAAGTTTCAGGGATCAGTCTTCGAATGGAGATGATGTCGTCGTTGGGGAAGTTGGCTTAACGGGTGAGATACGAAGAGTGGCCAGAATTGAGCAAAGAGTCCAGGAAGCGGCGAAGTTAGGCTTTAAAAGGGTCATCATTCCGAAGAAGAACATGGATGGCTGGACGCCTCCTTCTCAAATCGAAGTGATCGGTGTCAGTACCGTTCAGGAGGCGATGAAGGTTACACTGGGGGATTCATAAATGGAATGGCATGAAATCAAAGAAAATGGAATCGGAGAAATTCTTCAGCTGGTGGCACCTGGGACCCCTTTAAGAGACGGGATTGATAATGTCTTGCGTGCAAAGACAGGCGGGTTGATTGTGCTCGGATATGGCGACCACATGCGGGAACTTGTCGATGGTGGTTTCCATATCCAGTCTGATTTCACCCCCGCCCACCTTTACGAACTGGCGAAAATGGATGGGGCATTAATTTTGAATGATGAAGGGACGCGGATTCTTTATGCTAATGCGCAGTTGATGCCGGACCCGGACATCCTATCCACGGAAACGGGGATGAGGCACCGGACGGCAGAGCGTGTGGCTAAACAAACGGGCGCGCTCGTCATTGCTATATCTCAACGCCGAAACGTGATCACGTTGTATAAAGGCTCTCTCCGTTACTCACTGAAAGATATTGGTGTGATTTTGACGAAGGCCAATCAGGCGATTCAAACGTTGGAAAAGTATAAAAATGTCCTCGACCAAAGCGTAACGAATCTTGGTGCGATGGAGTTTGAAAACATGGTTTCCTTTTCCGAAGTCGTTCAGGTGGTCCACCGGATTGAAATGGTGCTACGGACGAAAACAGAGATTTTGAACTATGTGAATGAGCTTGGAACAGAGGGACGTTTGATTCAGCTGCAATTAACAGAATTAGTTTCGAATATCGAAGATGAAGCAACCTTGCTTTTGCGCGATTACAGTAAGCGTCCTGATTATGAACCATATTATATTTTGAGAAAAATGCAGGAAATCACCAATACGGAACTTCTCTCAGATGAGCAAGTATTGAAACTCTTGGGGTATTCACCGAATACGAAGTTGGCAGACCCTATCGTACCAAGAGGGTACCGGATTTTAAGCCGGATCCCTAGACTTCCCGTGCTCATTATTGAACACTTGGTCGAAAGATTCGGTACGTTGGAAGAATTGATCCAGGCTTCTCCGAAAGAGCTTGTTAAAGTCGATGGTGTCGGTGAGATTCGTGCGATGAAAATTAGAGATGGTCTTGACCGCATACAGGAACAATTGTTCGTAGACCGACATATATAAGAACATTGACTTATTTGTGAAGAATGTGATATGATAATTTGTTTACTCATTGACTTAATTTGGAAGTTGTGCTAAGTTAAAAACCATCATTCCTTTTTTATATGGTTAATGGTTGTTAGGTTTGGTCATACTGTGTTTGAGGAGGTGAATACAAGTGCTTAAACGTATCGTACAGTTGTTTATTGTCATAACCGGCGGAACTATCGGTTACCTCTATTTCCCAGAGCTGTTTACAACCATGGGTCTGACTTGGCAGAATTGGATTCAATCTGTCTTAGGGGCCGTACTAGGAGCACTTATTTTATTTTTATTTACTTTTTGGATTGTGGATTATATTGTCGATTTTTTAAGGTGGGTCGAGGATACCCTCGTCCGGGCGCCGGTAGCGGATCTGCTGTTCGGTAGTCTCGGTTTGATTGTCGGGCTGATCATCGCCTACTTGATCAACATCCCTGTACAAGATATCCAGATTCAAGTGGTTAACCAGGTCGTCCCGATCTTTTTAACATTCTTATTAGGCTACTTCGGTTTTCAGGTCGGTTTTAAGCGTAAGGATGAATTCTTGAACTTGGTTTCAAAGAAAGACAGGAAGCCAGAGGAAGAGCGTCAGGAAGATTCTACTGCGGATCCTGCTCTGATTCCAAAACGAAAAATTTTGGATACAAGTGTTATCATTGATGGCCGCATCGCGGATATTTGTGATACACATTTCCTTGAAGGAACGATTGTGATTCCACAATTCGTATTGGAAGAATTGCAGCACATCGCTGATTCATCCGATGGTCTGAAAAGAAATCGTGGTCGTCGTGGGTTGGATGTCTTGAACCGTCTTCAAAAAGACCTCCCGGTGAATGTTGAAATTTACGAAGGGGATTTCGAAGACATTCAGGAAGTGGACAGTAAGCTTGTGAAGCTTGCGAAGGTAATGAACGGAATTGTTGTAACGAACGATTTCAACTTGAATAAAGTTTGTGAGTTTCAAAATGTCCAAGTCTTGAACATTAATGATCTTGCGAATGCTGTTAAACCGGTCGTGCTTCCAGGAGAAGAGATGACGATTCAAGTCATCAAAGACGGGAAAGAGCAGAATCAAGGGGTCGCCTACTTGGATGACGGCACAATGATCGTAGTCGAAGAAGGAAAAGACTTTATCGGAAAGACGATTGAAGTCGTAGTCACAAGCGTGTTGCAGACATCAGCCGGCCGTATGATCTTTGCAAAGCCGAAATCACTTGAAAAAGCCTTGTAAAAACGGTATAAACAAATAGAGAATGACAAAAGTGATAACATGCGTGTTATCGCTTTTGTTGTTTTATGAACGTCTAAACAAACGTAGGATGGATACGCATGAAAAAATATACAGCCATTATACTTGCGGCAGGACAGGGTAAACGGATGCTCGCTGGTCGTAATAAGCAGTTTTTGAAAATCGGTGACCAGCCACTGATCTGTCACACCCTTTCCGTCTTTGATCAAGATGAGTGGTGTGAAGAGTTGATCTTAGTAACCAATGAACGCGAACGGTCTCAGATGGAAGAACTTCTAAAAGAATATCCGCTCCGACAATCGGTTCATCTTGTTGATGGGGGAGCAGAACGGCAGGATAGTGTATTTGCAGGGCTGGAAGCTGTTCGAAACAGAGAACTTCCTGTTTTTATTCATGACGGCGCGCGCCCGTTTGTACCCCAAGAACTCTTACACGAACTGTCTGTGACGGCATACGAAAAAAAGGCCGCACTTCTTGCCGTACCTGTGACGGATACAATCAAGCAGAAGTCAGATCATGGTTTGGATACACTGGATAGAAGTACGTTATGGGCGGCTCAGACACCTCAAGCCTTCTCTTATGATTTAATTTATGAAGCGCATGAACGAGCGAGGAAAAGCAGATACTACGGCACAGATGACGCTTCCCTCGTGGAGCGGTTGGACAAAGAAGTGGCAATCGTGAAGGGAAGCTATGACAATATCAAGCTTACGACTCCGGAAGACTTACATAAAGCCCAAGCTTACTTGAGTAATCAAAGAAATGGAAAGGTGGGGGATGGCCCTATGTTTCGTGTCGGCCAAGGATTTGATGTACACCAATTGACGGAAGGACGCCCGTGTATCATCGGAGGAATTGAAATCCCTTATGAAAAGGGGCTGCTCGGCCATTCAGATGCAGATGTTCTGCTTCACACCATTGCAGATGCATGTCTTGGAGCGATTGGCGAAGGGGATATCGGTAAACATTTTCCAGACACGGATCCTGCTTTTAAAGACGCCGACTCCGGCAAATTGCTTCAGCATGTGTGGGATATCGTGACAGAGCATGGATATGAACTTGGGAATATGGATTGTACGGTCATTGCCCAGGCACCAAAAATGGCCCCCTACATTGAACAAATCCGTGAAAACATCGCTTCCCTCCTTAGGGTTGAACCTGGACGGATCAACGTGAAAGCAACGACGACGGAAAAACTCGGCTTTACGGGCCGGAAAGAAGGAATTGCTGCTCAAGCGGTTGTCCTTTTGCAAAATAATCAGCATTCCTAGACAAAAAATGATAAAATAAGTCAAGGATATAGACCGGAATAGGAAAGGAGAACAATTATGTCTAACGAAGTACGGGTGCGCTATGCACCAAGTCCGACAGGGCATCTTCACATTGGTAATGCAAGGACTGCTTTATTCAACTACCTTTATGCGAAAAATGCAGGTGGAAAGGTAGTCATTCGTATTGAGGATACGGATGAAAAACGAAACGTCGAGGGCGGAGAAAAAAGCCAGCTCGACTACTTGAAGTGGTTGGGAATTGAATGGGACGAGAGTTCAGAGAAAGGCGGCGAATATGGTCCTTACCGTCAGATGGAACGTCTCGATATTTATAAGAAATATGTGGACGAATTGATGGAACGCGGTCTTGCTTATAAATGTTATATGACTTCAGAAGAGCTTGAAGCAGAACGTGAAGCGCAAATGGCACGAGGCGAAGCGCCGAAATACTCTGGGGCGCACCGCGACCTTACAGAGGAACAAATCGCAGCATTTGAAGCGGAGGGCCGTAAGCCTAGTATTCGTATCCGTGTCCCTGAAAACCATACGTACACGTTCAATGATATCGTCCGCGGCGACATTACTTTTGAATCCAGTGATTTTGGTGATTGGGTCATCGTTAAGCAGAACGGAACACCAACGTATAATTTCGCTGTTGCGATTGATGATTACTTAATGAAAATTACACACGTCCTTCGTGGGGAAGAGCATATTTCCAATACACCGAAACAAATGATGGTGTATGAAGCATTCGATTGGGAACCTCCGAAGTTCGGTCATATGACGTTGATCCTCAATGAAGAGCGTAAGAAACTGAGTAAGCGTGATCAGCACATTCTTCAGTTTATTGAACAATATAAGAACCTTGGATACCTTCCAGAAGCTCTCTTCAACTTCATCACTTTACTAGGCTGGTCGCCAGTTGGGGAAGAAGAAATTTTCACACAGGATCAGCTTGTTGAAATCTTTGATGCGGATAGACTTTCTACTTCACCAGCGGTCTTCGATCCCGCGAAGCTGAAGTGGATGAACAACCAGTATATCAAAGCCTCTGATTTGGACCGCGTAGTCGAACTTGCCCTTCCTCATTTAGTTGAGGCTGGACGCTTGTCTGAAGATATGAGCGAGGAAGATCGCAAGTGGGCTCGTGAACTGATCAGCCTTTATCAGGAACAACTGAGCTACGGAGCAGAAATCGTCGAGCTTACCGAATTGTTCTTCAAACAGGAAATTCAGTATGATGAAGCTGCGATGGAAGTTCTTGAAGGTGAACAAGTACCGGAAGTGTTGGAAACGTTCAAGAAGAACCTTCATGAGCTTGAAGAATTCACACCTGAAAACATTAAAAAGCAAATCAAAGCTGTTCAAAAAGAAACCGGCCATAAAGGGAAAAAGCTGTTCATGCCTGTCCGTGTCGCCACAACAGGTCAAACCCATGGCCCTGAACTTCCGAACGCGATTCATTTGCTTGGGCTGGAAACGGTAACGGTCCGTCTGGATGATGTATTAAGCAAGTTACAAGCTTAATTCGTTCACAAGTGGGAAAGAATATCATATAGTAGAGATACCTATACGAAACGTTGATGAGGAGAAGTAAAGGGCCCCTCTCTTCTACAGAGAGAATCACCACGGCTGGGAGTGATTCGTAGAGAAGCCTTTGAAATGCACCTCGGAGTCTTCGGCTGAACGAAGTATGCCGAAGCGGGTACCTTCCGTTATCAAGGGTGAAGCGGGGAAAGGCAAAAAAGCCGATCCCAAACAGAGTGGAACCACGTTCAACGCGTCTCTGTGCCATTGGCACAAAGGCGCGTTTTTTATTTTTATTGGGAACGCTTCTGTTTCAGTACAAGGAGGGGAGCAAGTATGGGGCTGTTCAAAATGTTTAAAGAAGATGTCGATGTGGTGTTCGATCAAGATCCTGCTGCTCGTTCTTATATTGAAGTGATTCTGACCTATTCAGGACTGCATGCGATATGGGCACACCGGGTGGCCCATGCTTGTCACAAAAGGAAGTTTTTCTTCCTGGCCCGGCTCATATCCCAATGGAGCCGCTTCCTGACAGGCATTGAAATCCATCCCGGAGCGAAAATCGGGCGGCGGTTTTTCATCGATCATGGCATGGGGGTCGTCATTGGGGAAACGTGTGAGATTGGAGATAATGTGACGATCTTTCAAGGGGTGACGCTTGGAGGGACAGGGAAAGAAAAAGGGAAAAGACACCCGACTCTCCTTGATAATTCATTAGTCGCCACAGGAGCGAAAGTGCTGGGGTCGATCACGATTGGGGAAAACTCAAAAGTAGGGGCCGGTTCTGTTGTGCTCCACGATGTTCCGAACAATTCGACGGTCGTCGGCATCCCTGGTCATGTCGTCATCCAAGATGGCAAGAAAGTCCAAAAGAAGGACCTGGACCATCACAAACTCCCAGATCCTGTGTACGACCGGTTGAATGAGATCGAGAAGGAAATGGCGGAACTGCGCAAACAATTGGAGGAAACCAAAGGAGTGAACCAACATGGCGATTAACATATACAACACACTGACAAGAAAAAAAGAGCCGTTTCAGCCGCTGGAAGAAGGAAAAGTGAAAATGTACGTTTGCGGTCCAACGGTTTATAACTACATTCACATTGGGAACGCAAGGCCGGCGATCGTATTCGATACAGTGAGAAGATACTTTGAATACAGAGGCTACGATGTGCACTATGTGCTCAACTTTACCGATGTCGATGACAAATTGATTAAAGCAGCGAATGAAATGGGCGAAGGAGTCACAGATATCGCCAATCGCTTCATTACGGCTTACAAAGAAGATGTAGGTGCCCTCGGCGTAAAAGAAGCAGTGGATCATCCACGCGTGACCGAAAACATGGATGAGATTATCAGCTTTATCCAGGGATTGATCGACAAAGGCTTCGCTTATGAAGCGGGAGGGGACGTGTATTTCCGTACGCGATCCTTCGACCAATACGGAAAGCTTTCTCACCAGTCCATTGATGAGTTAAGGTCCGGGTCGAGAATTGAAGTCGGGGATAAAAAAGAAGATCCGCTTGATTTCACACTTTGGAAAGATGCGAAAGAAGGCGAAATCACTTGGGATAGTCCGTGGGGAAGCGGCCGCCCGGGTTGGCATATCGAGTGCTCCGCGATGGCGAAGAAATACCTTGGCGAAACGATCGATATCCATGCAGGTGGGCAGGATTTGACCTTCCCACACCATGAGAATGAGATCGCGCAATCAGAAGCACATAATGGGGAATCTTTTGCACGCTATTGGATGCATAACGGGTACATTAATATTGACAATGAAAAAATGTCGAAGTCCCTCGGTAACTTCATCCTTGCCCATGATCTAGTGAAAAAGCATGACCCCCAAGTGATCCGCTTTTTCATGCTGAGTGTACAATACCGTCATCCAATCAACTTCAGTGATGAGTTATTGAAAGGGGCGAAAAGCAGCTTTGACCGCATCAAGAATGCGTATGAGAACATCCAGCATCGGAAAGAATCCACGATGAGCTTAGAGGATGATCAAGGCGGGTGGCTTGATAAAGTGGCTGAGTTCAAGGAGCAATTCATTAAACAAATGGATGATGACTTTAACACGGCGAATGCGATTTCTGTCCTGTTTGATTTAACTAAAGCGGCGAACTTATATTTACAGGAAGACCAGACTCATGAAAAGGTATTAACGGCCTTTCAAGGTTTGTTCGAAGAATTAACAGGTGTCCTCGGCATTCAGCTGCAGGCACATGAAGAATTGCTTGATGAGGAAGTGGATGCTCTGATTGAGGAGCGTAAGCAAGCTAGAAAGAACCGAGACTTCGCACGTGCCGACCAAATTCGTGATGAGTTGAAAGATCGCAACATTATCCTTGAAGATACATCCCAGGGCACGAGATGGAAGCGAGGGTAAGACAATGGCGATCGCAAATGCGAAACAAATGAAGAGTCTTGCTCTCGCCTATATGGGCGACTCTGTTTATGAGCTTTATGTCAGACAGCATCTGCTGGAAAAAGGAGAGGTAAAGCCTCAACACCTTCACCAGGCAGCGATCCAGTTCGTATCGGCTGTGTCGCAGGCGAATGTTGTTAGTGTATGGCAGGAAGAAAGAACGCTCACGGAAGAAGAGGAAGGGGTGCTTAGGAGAGGGCGGAACGCTAAATCGGGATCCGTCCCTAAAAACACCAATGTACAAACCTATCGTTATTCGACCGCATTCGAAGCAGTGTTAGGGTTTTTGTATTTATCCGGACAAACGGAGCGGCTGGAAATATTGATAAAACATGCAATTCAAATCGTTGAAGAAAGGAGTGAAGCGTAATGAGTGGAGAATGGATCATCGGAAAGAACCCGGTACAGGAAGCCATCCGGTCCGGCAGACCGATCAATAAAGTGATGGTATCGGATCACCTGCAGCACCAGGCGTATAAAAAGCTTGAGCAGTTGGCCAAAGAACAAGGACTTATTGTCCAAAAAGTGCCAAAGAAGAAAATAGATCAGCTCGTGGATGGAAATCACCAGGGGGTCATTGCTTCGGTGGCTGCGTATGAATACAGTGATTTGGAAGATTTATTTGCGAAAGCAGAAGAAAAGGACGAGCCTCCATTTTTCATTATTTGTGATGAAATTGAAGATCCTCACAACCTCGGCTCCATTCTGCGGACGGCAGATGCGGCAGGAGCTCATGGTGTCATCATACCGAAAAGGCGTTCTGTGTCTTTAACGGCAACCGTTGCGAAAACGTCGACAGGTGCGATTGAGTATATACCAGTTGCTCGTGTAACGAACCTTGCCCGGACGATTGATGAGTTGAAAGAAAGGTTTGTCTGGGTGGTCGGAACAGACGCTGTGGGTACGGAGGATTACCGTAAGCTTGACGGGAAAATGCCAATTGCCCTCGTCATTGGAAGTGAAGGTCGCGGCATGAGCCGATTAACGAAAGATAAGTGTGATTGGACGGTCAGCCTGCCGATGGCTGGAGAAGTGACTTCTTTGAACGCGTCTGTAGCTGCTTCCCTTTTGATGTACGAAGTCTATAGGAAGCGTCATCCGTTAGGGGAATAAGGCATGAACGTCTTAATCGTTGATGGATATAATATGATTGGCGCTTGGCCGGAATTGAAAAATCTAAAGGAGAAAGATCTCGGGCAGGCCCGGGATCTCCTTATAGAGATGATGGCGGAGTATCAATCCTATACCGGGGACCGGATCATGATTGTTTTTGATGCTTATCATGTTCGAGGAGTTGAAAAAAAACAAAAAAATTACAAAGTGGAAGTCATCTTTACAAAAGAGAATGAAACGGCTGATGAACGGATCGAAAAACTTGCTGGAGAATTGAATGATGTTCGTACTCAAGTCTATGTAGCTACTTCCGATTATGCTGAACAACGCACCATCTTCGGGCAGGGAGCTTTCAGGAAATCAGCAAGAGAGCTGTATATCGAAGTAAAGAATATTGAAAACCAAATAGAGAAAGATGTCGAAAGCCAGAATCAATATCCCTATCAATCTAAAATACCAATCAATAAAGAGGTGAGGGAACTCTTTGAGAAATGGCGGCGAGGAGATAAATAATTCTGACAACTTGTTGACGCTTTTCAGAATCGTACTGTATAATATTGCTATATTGAGGTAGCACGGTCGGAGGGATCCTGTGTGAGCATCTTACAAACGGAGAAAAGCACCAACGATTTGGATCTTAGCAAGCTTGATGACGAAGAAGTCGTTGAACGGATTAATCAAGGACAAGTCCAGGCGCTAGATTACTTGATCAATAAGTACAAGAATTTTGTGCGCGCGAAAGCTCGGACTTACTTTCTTATTGGCGCAGACCGGGAGGATATCGTCCAGGAGGGGATGATCGGTCTTTACAAAGCCATCCGCGATTACAGAGAGGGTAAGCTGTCATCCTTCAAAGCCTTTGCAGAATTATGTGTCACCCGTCAAATTATCACCGCAATTAAAACCGCCACAAGACAGAAGCATATCCCGTTGAATTCCTACGTTTCTTTGGACAAGCCTATTTATGATGAGGAATCAGATCGGACATTACTGGATGTCATCGCTGGTTCAAAAGCTATCGACCCACAAGAATTGATTGTTAATAAAGAGAAGTTTTCAGACATGGAAGAAAAAATGTCGGAGTTATTAAGTGATTTAGAGAAAAAAGTGCTGACCCTCTACTTGGACGGACGTTCCTACCAGGAGATTTCGGTCGAGCTCGATCGACACGTGAAATCTATTGATAACGCTTTACAACGTGTGAAGAGAAAGCTCGAAAAATACTTGGAAATCAATGAAATCACTCTATGAAAGCTGCATTGACAGTAATCGGTAAGAGTGCTACATTTAGTGAGTATGTGTAAACCTCTCTAGATTGAGGTGACGGATAATGAGAAAAAAAGTCATTTTAGCTTGTACAGAATGTTTAAGTCGGAATTATAGTTCATATATAAATCGATCCAACCAATCCGAACGTCTTGAAGTCCGCAAGTTTTGTAAAAAGTGCGGAACGCATACTTTACACCGCGAGACGAAATAGAGAAGGAAGCCAGTTGGCGCAAGTTTGGGGGTATTACAGCATGTTTAAGTTCTTCAAGAATGTAGCACGAGAGATGAAGAAGGTTAGTTGGCCCAAAGGTCAGGAACTGTGGAAGTACACGATTACGGTAATTTTGACTGTCACTTTCGTAGCTGTATTCTTCGCTATTGTAGATCTTGGGATTTCCCAGGTGCTTGAACTCATCGCTCAAGAATAGTAGAGTGGATTTTATGCTATAATAGGAGATAGACTTACAAAAAACCCGTTCCGCGGGTTTTTTCATGTTGGAGTAATATTCATCAACTCTAGTATAAGGGAGGGAAGGGCAAGCACTTGTCCTGCGAATATGGAAAAAAGATGGTATGTAGTGCACACCTATTCAGGTTATGAGAACAAGGTAAAAACAAACCTGGAGAAGCGTGTGGAATCAATGGGAATGGAAGACAAGATCTTCCGCGTACTTGTTCCCGAGGACGAAGAAACAGAAATCAAAAATGGCAAGAGGAAAGTGGCGAAGAAAAAAGTATTCCCTGGTTATGTATTGGCTGAAATGGTCATGACGGATGATTCCTGGTACGTTGTAAGGAACACGCCGGGTGTGACTGGTTTCGTAGGATCCACCGGTTCCGGATCCAAGCCGATCCCTCTCCTGCCTGAAGAAGTAGAGACGGTCCTTAAGCGTATGGGCATGAACGAACAGCCGAAAGCAGAGGTTGACTTCGAGGTGAAGGAAAGTGTTAAAGTAACAGACGGACCTTTCGCAAACTTCACAGGATCCATTGAATATATTGATACGGACAAACAAAAAGTGAAAGTCCACGTCAATATGTTCGGGCGTGAAACTCCGGTAGAGTTAGACTTTACCCAAATCGAAAAATTATAAAATTCATTTCTCCCCTTGCATATTGGAAATAAAGATGCTAGAATTTTTATGTTCTATATGCGCCCCAAAAGAGGGCGATTGCGTAGATATCGCAATGAGTGGGAGGGGTTGAACCCTATTACCACATCACGGACTTTAAGGAGGTGTGTCTCGTGGCTAAAAAAGTTATTAATGTTGTAAAGCTTCAGATTCCTGCAGGTAAAGCGAACCCAGCACCGCCAGTTGGACCAGCACTAGGTCAAGCAGGTATTAACATCATGGGATTCTGTAAGGAATTTAACGCTCGTACACAGGAACAAGCAGGTACGATCATTCCAGTAGAAATTACGGTTTATGAGGACCGTTCCTTTACATTCGTTACGAAAACTCCACCAGCTGCTGTTCTTCTTAAGAAAGCGGCAGGAGTTGAATCAGGTTCCGGTGAACCGAACCGTAACAAAGTAGCTTCTGTTAAACGCGACCAAGTACGCGAAATCGCAGAAACGAAAATGCCTGATTTGAACGCTGCTGACGTTGAAGCTGCAATGCGCATGGTTGAAGGTACAGCGCGCAGCATGGGAATTACGATCGAAGATTAATCCCACAGCGTCACATGGAGATAGGAAAAGGTTGCGGAAATGGAGCTTGTGACTCTTTCGCAACCTTTATTCGTGGGAGGAAAATCCGTTAAAACCACAACGAGGAGGAAATTAATAATGGCTAAGAAAACGAAAAAGCAACAAGAGCTAGCGAAGCTTGTTGACCGTACAAAAGCTTATGATGTGCAAGAAGCAATCAAGCTTGTAAAAGAAACTTCAAAAGCGAACTTTGACGAAACTGTCGAAGCAGCATTCCGTCTAGGTGTAGATCCTAAGAAAGCGGACCAACAGATCCGTGGCGCAATGGTGCTTCCGCACGGTACAGGTAAATCTCAGCGTGTGCTTGTTTTCGCTAAAGGTGATAAAGCGAAAGAAGCAGAAGCAGCAGGTGCTGACTACGTAGGTGAGCAAGACCTAATCAACAAGATCAACCAAGGTTGGTTCGAGTTTGATGTCGTAGTAGCAACTCCTGACATGATGGCTGAAGTTGGTAAGCTAGGTCGTGTACTAGGACCAAAAGGTCTTATGCCGAACCCTAAAACAGGTACAGTGACATTCGAAGTAGAAAAAGCTGTTAACGAAATCAAAGCAGGTAAAGTAGAATACCGCGTTGATAAAGCGGCAAACATCCATGTTCCAATCGGAAAAGCTTCTTTCGATGAGAACAAGTTGGCTGAAAACTTCGCAGCAATCACTGAAACACTTGTTAAAGCGAAGCCACAAGCATCTAAGGGAACTTATATGCGTAACGCTGCTGTTTCATCTACGATGGGACCTGGAATCAAAGTAGACGTTTCTGGTTACACGAAGTAATAAAAAAGTGTTGACTTTCCGTTATCTACGATATATACTAGGTAGCGTTGTATAAATAAATACGTTATACCGTAGACAGCAGGTGTGGGTTTCCGCTTAATATCCTGCCGAGGTGTGTGATATAAATAGAGCAGCGCGATCTGCCCTGCTCTATAAAACACCTCCATGTCTATGTGGAGGTGTTTTTTTACGAGTAAAACCTTCGAACGGTATGATGAAAAGTCAATAGGAGGTGGAACAATGAGCAGTGTTATCGAACAGAAGAAACAGATTGTATCTGACTTGGCTGACAAGTTCCGCAACAGTAAATCTGCAGTCGTTGTAGACTACCGCGGACTTGATGTAGCAGAAGTTACTGAACTTCGTACCCAGCTTCGTGAAGCAGGCGTAGATTTCAAAGTGTATAAAAACACAATGGTCCGTCGTGCTGCTGACGAAGTAGAGCTATCTGAACTTAACGAAGTCCTTCAAGGACCGACAGCTGTCGCTTTCCATGAAGACGATGCTGTAGCTGCGGCTAAAGTATTGAACAACTTCGCTAAAGATCACGATAGTCTTGAAATCAAAGGTGGGGTAGTTGAAGGACAAGTTGCAACTCTTGAGCAAATCAAAGAACTTGCAAACCTTCCAAACTACGAAGGTCTTGTATCTATGTTCCTAAGCGTACTACAAGCACCTATCCGCAACTTCGCTTACGCTACGAAAGCGATCGCGGATCAAAAAGAAGAAGAAAGCGCGTAAGTTAGCGTTCGTTTAAACTATAACAACAAACACTAAGGAGGAAATTTCTCATGTCTAACGAACAAATTATCGAAGCGATTAAGGAAATGTCTGTTCTTGAGCTTAACGATCTAGTTAAAGCAATTGAAGAAGAATTTGGTGTATCTGCTGCAGCTCCAGTTGCTGCTGGCGCGCCTGCTGCAGGTGGCGAAGCTGCTGAAGAGCAAACTGAATTTGATGTAGTACTAGAATCTGCTGGATCTTCTAAGATCAAAGTAGTTAAAGCAGTACGTGAAATCACTGGTGCTGGTCTTAAAGACGCGAAAGAAATGGTTGATGGTGCTCCGGCAACAATCAAAGAAGCTATTTCTAAAGAAGAAGCTGAAGAGATCAAGTCTAAGCTTGAAGAAGCAGGCGCATCTGTCGAAGTTAAGTAAGAGAATGTTTAAAGTAAAGCTCGCTGATTTATCGGCGGGCTTTCTTTTTCTTAACAGGGATATTTAGCAAGAGTGCACATGCTTTGCTAGACTTGCTAGAAACAGGGAATAAACCTTGCCATTTCAATAGATGAAAAAGAAGGTGTTCGGATTATGTCGGAGCATTATTATTCAAAGAAAACAACGACGAGCAGTGAAGAAAAAACGTGGAACTTTGAGTTGCTCGGTCATGTGTTCACATTCACGACGGATAATGCCGTCTTTTCTAAAAAAGAAGTGGATTTCGGATCGCGTTTATTGATTGAAACCTTTCAAGAACCAGGTGTTCACGGGGACATTCTTGACCTTGGTTGTGGCTATGGCCCGATCGGTTTGTCTCTAGCTAAAGTCCATGAAGGTCGTCACGTATTCATGGTCGACGTTAATGAGAGAGCTTTGGGACTTGCGGAGAAGAACGCAGCGGATAATGAAGTTGTGAACATTACGATTCGAGAAAGTGACCGTTTACAGGGAATAGAAGATCAGAAGTTTGCTGCTATTCTTACAAACCCGCCTATCCGAGCCGGTAAACAAGTCGTCCACACGATGTTTGAAGAAGCGAAGGAAGCTCTACTTGTTGAAGGGGAGTTGTGGGTCGTGATTCAAAAGAAGCAGGGGGCGCCGTCTGCAAAGAAGAAACTCGAAGAATTGTTCGGTAACGCAGAGGTCATGGAAAAGCAGAAGGGGTATTACATCCTTAAAGCTAAAAAGTTTGACTAGCCCTATTAGTTGTGCTAGTATTGAAAAATGCCAATATATCTGAAGTCTGTCAAGTCTTTTTTTAGAAATATGTATAAAAAGTTGATAGATGGTCAGAATGGTAAAATCGAACACTGAAAGTAAATGAGGTTTTTATGTATGAAAAGCCTTTTTCTTTTTTGTCTAACGTTAGAGAGAAATGAAGAATCACCATTCGTTGCGAAACGGATGTTTAAATAGTGCTTGTGGCAAGATCAACCGCAAGCCTGTTCGGCATGTCTTGCCGGACCCTTTTTTCGTTATTAAAATGCTTGATTTGAGGGGTGAATCAGTTGACAGGTCAACTAGTTCAGTATGGACGACACCGCCAGCGCAGAAGTTATGCACGCATCAGTGAGGTATTAGAATTACCGAACTTGATTGAAATTCAAACCGCTTCTTACGATTGGTTCTTAGAAGAAGGTTTGAAGGAAATGTTCCAGGATATTTCCCCAATCGAAGATTTCACAGGTAATTTGTCACTGGAGTTTGTGGACTACAGCCTTGGCGAACCAAAGTATCCAGTCGATGAGTCAAAGGATCGCGATGTAACATATAACGCACCACTTCGTGTGAAAGTACGTCTCTTAAATAATGAGACGGGAGAAGTGAAAGAACAAGAAGTATTTATGGGTGACTTCCCGCTTATGACAGACACAGGTACCTTTGTAATCAATGGTGCAGAGCGTGTTATCGTTTCTCAGCTTGTTCGTTCTCCTAGCGTGTACTTTAACAAGAAGATTGATAAGAATGGTAAGAGAGGTTACACAGCTACCGTCATCCCAAACCGCGGAGCGTGGCTTGAGTTTGAGACCGATGCAAAAGACGTAGTACACGTCCGTATCGATCGTACTCGTAAGTTGCCGATCACCGTGCTTTTACGTGCTTTAGGATTCGGCACTGACCAGGAGATCATCGATCTTATTGGTGACAACGAATACTTGAAGAACACGTTGGAAAAAGACAATACGGAAAACACAGAGAAAGCGTTGCTTGAAATCTACGAGCGTCTACGCCCTGGCGAGCCGCCGACGGTAGAAAATGCGAAAAGCTTGCTTGTTTCCCGTTTCTTCGACCCGAAACGCTATGACCTAGCCCGTGTAGGTCGTTATAAAATGAATAAAAAGCTTCACATCAAAGACCGCTTGTTTAACCAGACGCTGGCAGAAACGCTGGTGGATGAAGAAACAGGCGAAGTGATCGCTGAAAAAGGGGACAAGATCGATCGTCGCCTATTGAATAAGCTGATCCCTCACTTTGATGACGAAGAAGGCACATTGAGTGAAGAATCGCTGGACCCGGTAGACGGAGTCCTTGAAGATCCTATCCAGGTTCAGTCTGTCAAAATTGTTGACCCGACGGACCCAGAAGGTGAACGTTCCATCAATGTCATCGGTAATGCAAACATTGACCGTGACGTGAAGAACATTACCCCTGCGGATATCCTTTCTTCCATCAGCTATTTCTTCAACTTGTTGCACGATGTTGGTGGAACAGATGACATCGACCACCTTGGAAACCGCCGTCTGCGTTCTGTTGGTGAATTGCTGCAGAACCAATTCCGAATCGGTCTTTCCCGTATGGAGCGTGTGGTTCGTGAGCGTATGTCTATTCAAGATACGTCCTCCATCACACCACAACAATTGATTAATATTCGTCCTGTGATTGCTTCAATCAAAGAGTTCTTCGGAAGCTCCCAACTGTCTCAGTTCATGGACCAAACGAACCCGCTTGCAGAACTGACGCACAAACGTCGTCTTTCAGCATTGGGGCCTGGTGGTCTGACTCGTGAGCGTGCAGGATTTGAAGTTCGTGACGTACACTACTCCCACTATGGTCGTATGTGTCCAATCGAAACGCCGGAAGGACCAAACATCGGTTTGATCAACTCCCTTTCCTCCTATGCGAAAGTGAATGAGTTTGGTTTCATCGAGACACCTTACCGCCGCGTTGATCCAGATACGAATAAAGTAACAGCTCAAATTGATTATCTGACAGCCGATGAGGAAGACAATTACGTTGTCGCACAGGCGAACGCTAAGCTTGAAGATGATGGAGCTTTTACAGATGAAGAAGTTATTGCTCGTTTCCGTGGTGAAAACACTGTTGTCAGTCGTGACCGTATCGACTACATGGACGTATCACCGAAGCAGGTTGTCTCTGCTGCGACCGCATGTATTCCTTTCCTTGAGAACGATGACTCCAACCGTTCCTTGATGGGTGCGAACATGCAGCGTCAAGCTGTACCATTGCTCAAGCCTGATGCGCCGCTTGTCGGTACAGGTATGGAGTATGTGTCTGGTAAAGACTCAGGGGCTGCTGTCATTTGTAGACACGAAGGAATTGTTGAGCGCGTAGAAGCGAAAGAAGTTCGTGTCCGCCGCATTTCTGAAGTGGATGGCAAAGAGGTCGAAGGAGACCTTGATCGTTATCGTTTGCAGAAGTTCATTCGATCCAACCAGGGAAGCTGTTACAACCAGCGCCCGATCGTTTCTAAAGGGGATCGCGTTAAGCAAGGGGAAATCCTGGCTGACGGACCTTCCATGGATATGGGTGAGCTGGCACTGGGGCAAAACCCTCTTGTCGCCTTCATGACATGGGACGGTTACAACTATGAGGACGCGATCATCATGAGTGAACGTCTCGTTAAAGATGACGTGTACACGTCCATTCATATTGAAGAATATGAATCTGAAGCCCGCGATACGAAGCTTGGACCAGAAGAAATCACTCGTGACATTCCAAACGTTGGTGAAGATGCTCTTCGTGACTTGGACGATCGAGGAATTATTCGCGTAGGTGCTGAAGTAAGCGATGGAGATCTGCTTGTTGGTAAAGTTACGCCAAAAGGTGTAACGGAACTATCTGCAGAAGAACGTCTCCTTCATGCGATCTTCGGTGAAAAAGCCCGCGAAGTCCGTGACACCTCCTTGCGTGTGCCACACGGTGCAGGCGGAATTGTCCTTGATGTGAAGATTTTCAACCGTGAAGACGGTGACGAACTTCCACCAGGTGTAAACCAATTGATCCGTGTCTATATCGTTCAGAAGCGTAAGATTTCTGAAGGGGATAAGATGGCCGGTCGTCACGGAAACAAAGGTGTTATTTCTAAGATTCTTCCAGAAGAAGATATGCCTTTCCTTCCGGATGGTACACCGGTAGACATCATGTTGAACCCACTAGGTGTTCCATCGCGTATGAACATCGGTCAGGTACTAGAGCTGCACATGGGTATGGCTGCTCGTTTGATGGGTGAAAGAATTGCTACCCCAGTATTTGATGGTGCACGTGAGGAAGACGTTTGGGAAACATTGCAAGAAGCCGGTATGGCACGTGATGCGAAAACAATCCTATACGATGGACGTACAGGTGACCCATTTGATAACCGAGTATCCGTCGGTGTCATGTATATGATTAAACTGGCGCACATGGTTGACGATAAACTGCACGCCCGTTCAACTGGACCATATTCATTGGTTACGCAACAACCGCTTGGCGGTAAAGCGCAATTCGGTGGACAGCGTTTCGGTGAGATGGAGGTATGGGCACTTGAAGCATATGGTGCTGCTTATACTCTTCAAGAGATCTTGACTGTTAAATCAGATGATGTCGTCGGACGTGTGAAAACGTACGAAGCCATCGTTAAAGGTGACAACGTTCCTGAACCTGGTGTCCCTGAATCATTCAAGGTTCTGATTAAAGAGCTTCAGAGTTTAGGTATGGATGTGAAGATCCTTTCTGGTGATGAACAAGAGATTGAAATGCGCGATATCGAAGAAGAGCAAACCAAAGAATCCGAGAATTTGAACTTAGACGACTAAGATAGAAACACTGCTGCTGCTCGTGTTCTAAGTTTAGGGTAAAACCTGGATACTGAAAGGGAGGTAGGCCCCTTGCTAGATGTAAATAACTTTGAGTATATGAAAATAGGGCTGGCTTCACCGGATAAGATTCGTTCTTGGTCCTACGGTGAGGTTAAGAAGCCAGAAACCATCAACTATCGTACGTTGAAACCAGAAAAAGACGGTCTTTTCTGTGAGCGAATTTTCGGCCCGCAGAAAGACTGGGAATGTCACTGCGGAAAATATAAGCGCGTCCGTTATAAAGGTGTCGTTTGTGACCGTTGTGGCGTTGAAGTAACAAAGGCGAAAGTTCGCCGTGAGCGTATGGGGCACCTTGAGCTAGCTGCCCCTGTCTCTCACATTTGGTACTTCAAGGGAATCCCAAGCCGTATGGGCCTTGTGTTGGATATGTCTCCAAGAGCGTTGGAGGAAGTCATCTATTTCGCAGCTTATATTGTAACGGACCCAGGAGAGACGGCTCTTGAGAGAAAGCAATTGCTTTCTGAAAAAGAGTACCGCTCTTACCGAGAGAAGTTCGGACAAGGATTCCAGGCAGCTATGGGTGCGGAAGCGATCCGTAAGCTTCTATACGATATCGACCTTGATGGTGAAGTAGATACGTTGAAAGAAGAGCTGAAGACAGCTCAAGGACAACGTCGTACACGTGCAATCAAGCGTCTTGAAGTATTAGAATCCTTCCGTAACTCAGGAAACGATCCATCATGGATGATTCTTGACGTTCTTCCGGTTATCCCGCCGGAACTTCGTCCAATGGTCCAGCTTGACGGTGGACGTTTTGCAACTTCTGATTTGAATGACTTGTATCGTCGTGTGATCAACCGTAACAACCGCTTGAAGCGTTTGTTGGATCTTGGCGCACCGACAATCATCGTTCAAAACGAGAAGCGTATGCTGCAAGAAGCTGTCGATGCCTTAATCGACAATGGTCGTCGCGGCCGTCCTGTAACAGGACCAGGGAACCGACCGCTTAAATCTCTTTCTCACATGTTGAAAGGTAAGCAAGGACGTTTCCGTCAGAACTTGCTAGGTAAGCGTGTCGACTATTCCGGCCGTTCCGTTATCGTCGTCGGACCATCCTTGAAGATGTACCAGTGTGGTCTTCCTAAAGAAATGGCCCTTGAATTGTTCAAACCATTCGTTATGAAAGAACTCGTATCCCGAGGTCTTGCTCATAACATCAAATCAGCGAAGCGTAAGATTGAACGCGTGCACCACGAAGTATGGGATGTCCTTGAAGATGTTATCAAAGAACACCCTGTTCTACTCAACCGTGCACCAACATTGCACCGTCTGGGTATCCAGGCCTTTGAACCGACACTTGTTGAAGGTCGTGCCATTCGTCTGCACCCGCTTGTATGTACCGCATACAATGCCGACTTCGATGGAGACCAAATGGCCGTACACGTGCCACTCTCCTCAGAAGCTCAGGCGGAAGCGCGTATCTTGATGCTTGCTGCTCAAAACATCCTTAACCCTAAGGATGGTAAGCCGGTCGTTACACCTTCCCAGGACATGGTATTAGGTAACTACTACCTGACTCTTGAGAGAAAAGGTGCTATCGGGGAAGGCATGTTCTTTAAAGACTTGAACGAAGCTTTAATGGCTTACCAAAACGGCTATGCCCACCTGCACACTCGTGTAGCTGTTCAGGCTAGCTCCTTAAATAACGAAACATTTACTGAAAAACAGAATCAGCAGCTTCTATTGACTTCAGTAGGGAAGTTGATTTTCAACGAAATGCTGCCGAATTCATTCCCATATATCAATGAACCGACGAAAGAGAACTTGGAAATCAAGACTCCTGATCATTACTTCATTGAGAAGGGTACAGATATCCGTGAAGAGATCTCTAAACGCGAAGAAGTATCTCCATTCAAGAAAGGAATCCTCGGTGATATCATCGCAGAAGTGTTTAAGCGTTTCTCCATCAGTGAAACGTCTAAGATGCTTGACCGCATGAAGGACCTTGGATTTGCTTACTCCACGAAGGCCGGTATTACTGTCGGTGTATCCGATGTTGTCGTACTTCCAGAGAAGCAGGAAATTCTTGATGAAGCACAGGAGAAAGTGGATAAAGTCTTGAAACAGTTCCGTCGTGGTCTAATCACAGAAGAAGAACGTTACGATCGCGTCATCGAAATATGGTCTGCGGCTAAAGATGATATTCAGAACCGTCTGATGAAGTCCTTGAACCCGCGTAACCCAATCTTCATGATGAGTGATTCCGGAGCCCGTGGTAACGCCTCTAACTTTACGCAGCTTGCTGGTATGCGTGGTCTGATGGCCAACCCGGCTGGGCGAATCATCGAACTTCCGATCAAGTCAAGCTTCCGTGAAGGTCTGACGGTACTCGAGTACTTCATCTCTACACACGGTGCCCGTAAGGGACTTGCCGATACGGCCCTTAAGACAGCCGACTCCGGTTACTTGACTCGTCGTCTTGTAGACGTAGCGCAAGATGTTATTGTTCGTGAAGATGACTGTGGAACGGACCGTGGTCTCCCTGTAGCTGCATTGACAGAGGGAACAGAAGTGGTCGAACCATTGATCGACCGTCTTATCGGACGTACAGCATTCCAGACAGTGAAACATCCTGAAACCGGCGTTATTTTTGTAGAAAGAAATGAAGTCATTTATGAAGATGTCGCACGTCAAATCGTTGATGCTGGCATTGAAGAGATCGTGATCCGTACGGCATTCACATGTAATACGAAACACGGAGTTTGTAAGAAGTGTTATGGCCGTAACCTTGCTACAGGTGATGAAGTTGAAGTCGGTGAAGCAGTTGGAATCATCGCTGCTCAATCCATCGGTGAGCCGGGTACCCAGCTTACAATGCGTACCTTCCACACAGGTGGTGTAGCCGGAGACGATATCACGCAGGGTCTTCCGCGTATCCAGGAGATCGTGGAAGCACGTAATCCGAAAGGTCAAGCCGTTATCACAGAAATCGACGGTACGGTCCATGAAATCAATGAAGTCAAAGAGAAGCAGGAAATCGTCGTTCAAGGTGCTGTAGAATCACGTTCTTACACTGCTCCATATGGTGCACGTATGAAAGTGTCAGTTGGAGATGAGGTCAAAGCAGGTGAACCTCTAACTGAAGGTTCCATCGATCCTAAAGAATTACTGACCGTTCAAGGCCTTGATGGCGTTCAAGAATACCTTCTCAAAGAAGTTCAAAAAGTTTACCGAATGCAAGGGGTGGAAATCTCCGATAAGCACGTCGAAGTTATGGTACGCCAGATGCTTCGTAAAGTACGTGTCCTTGATTCTGGTGACACTGATGTACTTCCAGGTTCTCTACTTGAAATCCACCAATTCAAAGAAGCGAACCAAAAAGCGCTTATGGAAGGTGGTCAACCGGCAGTCGGCCGACCAGTCATCCTTGGTATTACCAAAGCGTCTCTTGAAACAGACAGCTTCCTATCTGCTGCATCCTTCCAGGAAACAACACGTGTCCTTACAGACGCAGCCATTAAAGGTAAGCGCGATGAGTTGCTAGGATTGAAAGAGAATGTTATTATCGGTAAGCTTGTTCCTGCAGGCACGGGGATGACTCGTTACCGCAAGATCCAAGCGCAATCCGAGCAACAACGGCAAGAGGTTCCAGAAGTGACGGAAGAAGTCACACATTCTTAAAATAAAGAAGTAGATGTTAACAAGGTGTAAAATTAAAGGGAGCACCAAAAAACTCACCCAGATGCAGTTGACATGCATTTGGGTGAGTGATAATATAATCAAGGTGCTTCCATTTATCCTTGTTACTTTGGAGGATATGAAGATGTCTTATGAAAAAGTAGCACAGGCTAAATCCGATATAATCATTGGAACCAAACAAACACTGAAAGCCATGAAAAATGGTGAAGTGGTTGAAGTCATAACGGCTGACGATGCTGATCAGTCGATGACACTAAAAGTAGCTAAATTAGCCCAACAACTGAACATTCCTCACACACGGGTACCTTCGATGGAGGAGCTCGGGAATGCATGTGGTATTGATGTTGGTGCGGCTACAGTGGCGATAAAGCAATAAAGTTTTGGCGTTCTACGCGAAAGCTTTGTTTTTTGCCTTTTTATGAACCACCTGGATGTGTGGTATTAAAAAAGTACGAAGGGAGGATACAAACATGCCAACAATTAACCAATTGGTACGCAAAGGACGCGTGAGCAAAACAAAGCAGTCTAACTCTCCAGCTTTGAACAAAGGTTACAACAGCTATAAAAAGCGTATGACTGACCTTTCTTCTCCACAAAAACGTGGGGTTTGCACACGTGTTGGAACAATGACACCTAAGAAACCGAACTCTGCCCTACGTAAGTATGCACGTGTTCGTCTAACTAACCAGCTAGAGGTTAACGCTTATATCCCTGGTGAAGGCCACAACCTTCAAGAGCACAGTGTTGTTCTTATCCGTGGAGGTAAAGTTAAAGACTTGCCAGGTGTACGTTACACTGTTGTACGTGGCGCTCTTGACACAGCAAGTGTTGATGGTCGTATGCAAGGTCGTTCCAAATACGGTACGAAAAAGCCAAAAGCTAAAAAATAATCGATATGCAAATATCGCTTAAATAAAAACACTCAAGAAGGGAGGGGAACATATGCCACGTAAAGGTCCAGTAGCTAAACGTGATGTGTTACCAGATCCAATGTATAACTCTAAGCTTGTTACACGCTTGATCAACCAAATCATGGTTAACGGTCAGCGCGGTAAAGCACAGAAAATCCTTTATAAAGCATTTGAACTTGTTCAAGAACGTAGCGGCAATGACGCTATGGAAGCATTTGATCAAGCAATGAAGAACGTAATGCCTGTATTGGAGGTGCGCGCTCGTCGTGTAGGTGGTTCCAACTATCAGGTACCTGTTGAGGTTCGTCCAGAACGTCGCCAGGCACTAGGCTTGCGTTTCATCGTAAACTATGCTCGTCTACGCGGGGAGAAAACGATGGAAGAGCGCCTAGCTAACGAAATTCTAGATGCAGCTAACAACACAGGTGCATCCGTGAAGCGTCGCGAAGAAATGCACAAGATGGCGGAAGCGAACAAAGCATTCGCTCACTATCGCTGGTAATCATCAAAAAAATAAAGGTTCAAACAGGAAGGAGAAAGATGCATGGCTAGAGAGTTCTCCTTGGAAAAGACCCGGAATATCGGGATCATGGCTCACATCGACGCTGGTAAAACAACGGCGACAGAGCGTATTCTTTTCTACACAGGACGTATCCACAAAATTGGTGAAACTCACGAAGGAGCTTCCCAAATGGACTGGATGGAGCAGGAACAAGAGCGCGGAATCACAATCACATCCGCCGCTACAACTGCTCAGTGGAAAGGTCACCGTATCAACATCATTGATACTCCAGGTCACGTAGACTTCACTGTTGAAGTTGAACGTTCCCTGCGTGTACTTGATGGTTCCGTAGCTGTCCTTGACGCACAATCTGGTGTTGAGCCCCAAACAGAAACAGTTTGGCGCCAAGCTACAACATACGGTGTTCCACGTATCGTATTCATTAACAAAATGGATAAAATCGGAGCTGACTTCATCTACTCCCTAGGCACGTTGCAAGACCGCCTAGGAGCAAATGCAGCAGCTGTTCAACTTCCTATCGGAGCAGAAGATGAGTTCGAAGGAATCATCGACCTAGTAACGATGGAAGCATACTACTACATGGACGACTTGGGAACACGTGCGGAAGCTCGCCCGATTCCTGATGAGTACCAGGAGCAAGCTGAAGAGTATCGTGGCAAGCTTGTAGAAGCTGTTGCAGAACTTGATGAAGACTTGATGATGCAGTATCTAGAGGGAGAAGAAATCACGAACGACCAGCTGAAGGCGGCAATCCGTACAGCGACTCTAAGTGTTGAATTCTATCCTGTCTTCTGTGGTTCTGCCTTCAAAAACAAAGGTGTTCAACTTCTAATTGACGGTGTTCTTGACTATCTTCCATCTCCATTAGATGTACCTCCAATTGAAGGTCACGTACCACAAACAGATGAAGAAGTCGTACGTAAACCTGACGACAACGAGCCATTCTCTGCATTGGCATTTAAAGTTGCGACAGACCCTTATGTAGGTAAATTGACTTTCTTCCGCGTGTACTCCGGTACATTGAGTGCTGGTTCATACGTGAAAAACTCCACGAAAGATAAGCGAGAACGTGTAGGTCGTATCCTACAAATGCACGCAAACTCTCGTGAAGAGATCTCCACTGTGTATGCAGGGGATATCGCTGGTGCGGTAGGCCTTAAAGATACAGGTACGGGTGATACACTATGTGACGAAAAGAGTCTTGTTATTCTTGAGTCCATGGAATTCCCTGATCCGGTAATCTCTGTTGCTATCGAGCCTAAATCTAAAGCTGACCAAGATAAGATGTCCATCGCTCTTGGTAAACTAGCTGAAGAAGATCCAACGTTCCAAACGGAAACAAACGTTGAAACAGGTCAAACGATCATCGCAGGTATGGGTGAGCTTCACCTAGACATCATCGTTGACCGTCTGAAGCGTGAGTTCAAAGTTGAAGCGAACATTGGTGCTCCACAAGTTGCCTACCGCGAAACATTCCGCGGAAGTGCGCAAGTGGAAGGTAAGTTCGTACGTCAATCCGGTGGTCGTGGACAATTCGGTCACGTATGGGTTGAGTTCGAGCCTAACGAAGAAGGCGCTGGTTTCGAATTCGTCAACAAGATCGTCGGTGGTGTTGTACCACGTGAATACATTCCATCCGTAGAACAAGGAATCAAAGAATCTATGGAAAACGGTGTATTGGCTGGTTACCCTATGGTAGACATCAAAGCGACTCTTTACGATGGTTCTTACCACGATGTCGACTCCAATGAAATGGCCTTTAAAGTTGCCGCTTCCATGGCACTTAAAGAGGCGAAAAACAAGTGTAAGCCCGTTCTACTTGAACCAATGATGAAAGTAGAAGTCGTTATTCCTGAGGAATACATGGGCGATATCATGGGTGATGTAACTTCCCGTCGTGGACGTGTAGAAGGTATGGAAACTCGTGGTAATGCACAAGTGGTAAAAGCATTTGTTCCACTTTCTGAGATGTTCGGTTATGCAACAGCGTTGCGTTCCAACACTCAAGGCCGTGGTACGTACACAATGCACTTCGACCACTATGAAGAAGTTCCGAAGAGCATCTCTGAGGAAATCATCAAGAAAAATGCTGGTGAATAATTGATTTTTTAGACGAGTTAAAGTATAACTTGTATTGTAAGCTTAGGAGTGACTCTAGTCTTACTCCTAAGCTGCATCATAAATCTTTGAAACCAAACTTGTTACTTATCTAAAGGAGGAAATATACAATGGGTAAAGAAAAATTTGACCGGTCCAAGTCCCACGTTAACATTGGTACTATTGGACACGTTGACCACGGTAAAACAACTCTAACTGCAGCAATCACGACTGTACTTCACAAGCGTTCTGGTTCTGGTGAAGCAATGGCATATGACATGATCGACGGTGCTCCTGAAGAGCGTGAGCGTGGAATCACAATCTCCACTGCACACGTTGAGTACGAAACAGAAACTCGTCACTATGCACACGTTGACTGCCCAGGTCACGCGGACTACGTTAAGAACATGATCACTGGTGCTGCTCAAATGGACGGCGCGATCCTAGTTGTATCTGCAGCTGACGGTCCAATGCCACAAACTCGTGAGCACATCCTACTTTCTAAAAACGTAGGTGTACCAGCTATCGTTGTATTCTTGAACAAAGTTGACATGGTAGACGACGAAGAGCTTCTTGAACTAGTAGAAATGGAAGTTCGCGATCTACTTTCTGAGTACGACTTCGATGGTGATGACGTACCAGTAATCAGCGGTTCTGCTCTTAAAGCTCTTGAAGGTGAAGAGAAGTATGAGCAAGCAATCTACGATCTTATGGACGCAGTTGACGAGTATGTTCCAACTCCAGACCGTGACACTGACAAGCCATTCATGATGCCAGTTGAGGACGTATTCTCTATCACTGGTCGTGGTACAGTTGCAACTGGTCGTGTTGAGCGTGGAACAGTTAAAGTCGGTGACGAAGTTGAAATCATCGGTATGGCTGAAGAGTCCAGCAAAACTGCTGTAACTGGTGTTGAAATGTTCCGTAAGCTTCTAGATTACGCTGAAGCTGGAGACAACATCGGTGCACTTCTTCGTGGTGTTAAGCGTGAAGACATCAACCGTGGTCAAGTACTAGCTAAGCCTGGTTCCATCACACCACACACAAACTTCAAAGCTGAAGTTTATGTACTAGCTAAAGATGAAGGTGGACGTCACACTCCATTCTTCTCTAACTACCGCCCACAGTTCTACTTCCGTACTACGGACGTAACTGGTGTTATTCAACTTCCTGAAGGCGTAGAAATGGTTATGCCTGGGGACAACGTTGAAATGACTGTAGAACTTATTTCCCCAATCGCGATCGAGGACGGAACTCGTTTCTCCATCCGTGAAGGTGGACGTACTGTAGGTTCTGGCGTAGTTTCTGAAATCACTAAGTAATTTCAGTTCTATCCTAATATAGAGAGCAACAGCTTCTGGCTGTTGCTCTTTTTTATTGAAAAAATAAGGCTCTACGTCTACTTCCTCAGCTAAACTAAAAGGTATGCTCCTATACGATATTGGCTTTAGAACATACGGAATCTTATTCGGGCTGGTGGATACGCTTTATTTTTAATTCCCTTACTATTACACGGAAAAAGAAACTGAATTAATCTATTGATTGAATGATATTACACACGTACGTTTTTTTATCCAAGGGAAAGTGTTACTTATTTACACTGGAGATGTGAGCATTGAAGAGGGGATGGCCAGTGTGAAGGTTAAGGAAGATGTATTTTAAACAATATCAACTATGAATTACGTGGTGTCTATATTTTACTAAGGCATTCGAATGTTCAGACAACTATTCTTTACACAGAAGTGGTTGATATTCTAATGTATATTTGTTTTAATGGACAATGGATTTCAAAGAGGCGGTCAAAGAAATTCGGCGGAAACCCCATGGATGCTTGGTTTCCCCTTGAAAAACGTCCTGGACGCTAGTATAATATTTTAAGTGTCCGTAATGAAAATAATTATGGATTTATCCTTGCATTGACCGCATTTCTTCTATATAATGAATAATGTTGGTCATAAAAGGCGATGAAGCGAAAGGTTGTTGACACACCCGGCCCCTTTGCCATGGCTGGTGGTCAAGTTTTTTTCGCGGAGAATGTCTATTTCAAAAATGGGCGAAGAAGGAGGGAAAATAATGGCAAAAGAGAAAATTCGTATTCGTTTAAAGGCGTATGATCACAGAGTACTTGATCAGTCCGCAGAAAAGATCGTAGACACTGCGAAGCGTTCCGGAGCTAATGTATCTGGTCCGATCCCGCTTCCAACAGAGCGTTCTGTTTATACTGTACTTCGTGCGACTCACAAGTATAAAGACTCTCGTGAGCAGTTCGAAATGCGCACACACAAACGTCTAATCGACATTGTTAATCCAACACCACAGACAGTTGATTCACTTATGCGTTTGGATCTACCATCTGGTGTGGATATCGAAATCAAACTATAAATAAATCGTAAAGATAATAGGAGGTGTAACGGATGACGAAAGGAATCTTAGGACGAAAAGTCGGCATGACTCAAATTTTCTCCGAAAATGGCGAGTTGATCCCAGTAACAGTTGTTCAGGCTGAGCCAAACGTTGTTCTTCAAAAGAAAACAACAGAAAATGACGGTTATGAAGCGATCCAACTCGGTTTTGCTGATGAAAAGTCAAACCGCTTGAAGAAAGCTGCTCAAGGGCACGCTGATAAAGCAAGCACAACACCTAAGCGCTACGTTCGTGAATTCCGTAATACAAACCTTGATGACTTTGAACTAGGTCAAGAGGTTAAAGTTGATATTTTCGAAGCTGGTGACGCTATTGACGTTACAGGAACTTCTAAAGGTAAAGGTTTCCAGGGTGCAATCAAGCGCCATAACCAATCTACTGGACCTAAAACTCACGGTTCCCGTTTCCACCGTCGTTCCGGTTCTATGGGGCAAGGTGCTGACCCATCCAAAGTTTTCAAAGGCAAAGGTCTTGCAGGACAAATGGGTGGCGAAACAGTAACTCTACAAAACCTGGAAGTAGTAAAAGTGGACGCTGAGCGTAATCTACTACTTATCAAAGGTAATGTACCAGGCGCGAAAAAATCTTACGTTAAGATTACAAGTGCAATTAAGGCTAGCAAATAATAAACGAAGGGAGGATATGTCATGCCTAAAGTAGCACTATTAAACCAAAGCGGTTCTAATGTTGGTGAAATCGAACTGAATGAATCCGTTTTTGGAATCGAACCTAATACTCACGTATTACACGAAACTGTGTTGATGCAACGCGCGAATCTTCGCCAAGGCACACACAAAGTAAAAGGACGTTCTGAAGTTAGTGGCGGCGGACGCAAACCATGGCGCCAAAAAGGTACAGGCCGTGCGCGTCAAGGATCTATCCGTTCACCACAATGGGTAGGTGGCGGAACTGTATTCGGTCCTACACCACGCAGCTACAGCTACACGATGCCAAGAAAAGTACGTCGTTTGGCACTTCAATCTGCTTTCTCTTCTAAAGTGAAAGAAGAAAACATCATTGTTCTTGAGAGCCTATCTCTAGATGCTCCAAAAACAAAAGAAGTTGCAAACATTCTAAAGGCACTAGATGTTAACGAGAAAGCATTGATCGTTACTGCTGAAGCAGACGAAAACGTAACTCTATCATCTAACAATATCCCTACAGTGAAGAGTCTTCCTGTAGAGCAAGTAAGTGTGTTAGACTTGCTAACGCATGACAAGCTGATCCTTACTAAGGAAGCAGCTGAAAAAGCAGGGGAGGTGCTCTCATAATGAAAGAACCACGCGATATTATCAAGCGCCCTGTCATTACTGAACATTCTGCTGATCTTATGGGAGAAAAGAAATATACGTTTGAAGTTAGCCCGAAAGCTAACAAAACTGAAATTAAAAAAGCAGTTGAAGAAGTCTTTGGTGTTCAAGTTGCATCTGTCAACACAATGAACCTAAAAGGTAAATTCAAGCGTATGGGTCGTTACGGCGGCTACCGCTCTGATCGTAAGAAAGCAGTCATCACTTTGACTCAGGACAGCGAAGAACTAGAAATCTTCGAAGCATAAAATACACGAATTGAAATATGAAGGAGGGAAATAAAGATGGCGATTAAAAAGTTCAGACCAATTACTAACGGTCGTCGACACATGTCAGTATCTGATTTCGCTGAAATCACAACTGACAAACCTGAACGCTCCCTTGTCACTCCACTTCATAAAAAAGGTGGACGTAACAACCAGGGTAAGCTGACAGTTCGTCATCAGGGCGGAGGCCACAAGCGTCAGTATCGTATTATCGACTTTAAGCGTGACAAAGATGGAATACCTGGACGCGTTGCTACAGTCGAATATGATCCAAACCGCTCCGCTAACATTGCACTAATCAATTATGTTGATGGTGAAAAACGTTACATCCTAGCTCCAAAAGGTGTGAAGGTTGGAACGGAAATTCTTTCTGGTGAAGGTGCAGATATCAAACCAGGTAATGCTCTTCAGTTGAAAGACATTCCAGTTGGTACAATCGTACACAACGTAGAACTTAAGCCAGGACGCGGGGGACAGCTTGTCCGTTCTGCAGGTGCTTCTGCACAAATCCTTGGTCGTGAAGAAAAATACACGCTTGTACGCCTGACTTCTGGTGAAGTTCGTTTGGTACTAAGCACTTGCCGTGCAACAATCGGTCAAGTTGGTAACCTTGAACACGAACTAATCAGCGTAGGTAAAGCCGGACGTTCTCGTTGGAAAGGTAAGCGCCCTACAGTACGTGGTTCTGTAATGAACCCTAGTGATCACCCACACGGTGGTGGTGAAGGACGCGCGCCAATCGGTATGCCATCTCCAGTATCTCCATGGGGTAAACCAACTCTTGGATACAAAACGAGAAAACGCAACAAGCCGTCTGATAAATATATCGTACGTAGACGCGGTAAAAAATAACGGGATTGTCGGGCGGGCAATAACACCCGTCTCTCAATCACGAAGGGAGGTTTATTCATGGGCCGCAGCCTGAAAAAAGGACCTTTTGTAGATGATCACTTAATGAAAAAAGTCGAGAAGTTGAACGAAGATAATAAACAGCAGGTCGTAAAGACTTGGTCTCGCCGTTCTACGATCTTCCCTAACTTCGTCGGACACACAATCGCCGTTTATGACGGTCGTAAGCACGTACCAGTTTATGTGACTGAAGATATGGTAGGTCACAAACTAGGTGAATTCGCGCCATCCCGTACGTTCAAGGGACACTCTGGCGACGATAAGAAAACAAAACGTTAATATAGAGAGGAGGCACTCTAATGCAAGCTAAAGCAGTTGCTAAAACCGTTCGTATCGCTCCTCGTAAAGCTCGTTTGGTAATTGATTTAATTCGAGGAAAAAATGTTGGTGAAGCTCTAGCTACACTACGTCTAACACAACGTGGCGCATCTCCAGTAGTTGAGAAACTTCTTAACTCCGCGATCGCTAACGCAGAACACAACTATGAAATGGACCCGGAAAACCTATACGTTTCCGAAGCGTTTGTAAACGAAGGCGTAACTCTTAAACGTTTCCGCCCTCGCGCTATGGGCCGCGCAAGCCAAATCAACAAACGCACAAGCCACATCACAGTGGTCGTATCAGAAAAAAAGGAGGGATAATCAGTGGGTCAAAAAATTAATCCGGTAGGTCTTCGTATCGGCGTAATCCGCGACTGGGAATCCAAGTGGTACGCTGGCAAAGACTATGCAGACTTGTTACATGAAGACATTAAGATTCGTGAATATGTTGAAAATCGTCTTAAAGATGCTGCTCTTTCTACGGTAGAAATCGAACGCGCAGCAAACCGTGTAAACATTACTGTGCACACAGCTAAGCCAGGAATGGTTATCGGTAAAGGCGGTTCTGAAGTAGAAGCACTTCGTAAAGCTCTAAACCAACTAACTGGTAAACGCGTTCACATCAACATCGTTGAAGTGAAAAAGCCAGATCTTGACGCTACTCTTGTAGCTGACAATATCGCACGTCAATTGGAAAACCGTGTATCTTTCCGTCGTGCTCAAAAACAAACGATCCAACGCGCTATGCGTGCAGGAGCTAAAGGTATTCGTACCCAAGTATCTGGCCGTCTAGGTGGCGCGGATATCGCTCGTGCTGAATATTACAGTGAAGGAACAGTACCACTACACACACTTCGTGCAGATATCGATTACGGAACTGCAGAAGCTGACACCACTTACGGTAAGCTTGGTGTTAAAGTGTGGATCTATCGTGGAGAAGTCCTTCCAACTAAAACTGACAAGTAAGGAAGGGGGAAAAGCATTATGTTAATGCCTAAACGTGTTAAATATCGTCGTCAACACCGTACTAGCTTAAAAGGCCGTGCAAAAGGCGGTACTGAAGTAGCATTCGGTGAATATGGTTTGCAAGCAATCGATCCAGCATGGATCACAGCCCGCCAGATCGAGGCAGCGCGTATCGCGATGACTCGTTACATGAAGCGTGGCGGTAAAGTTTGGATTAAAATCTTCCCTGATAAGCCTTATACTGCTAAACCCCTAGAAGTACGTATGGGTTCCGGTAAAGGTGCTCCAGAAGGTTTCGTAGCTGTCGTGAAGCCAGGGAAAATCATGTTCGAGATCGCAGGTGTATCTGAAGAGGTTGCACGCGAAGCGTTGCGTCTTGCTTCACACAAACTGCCGATCCGTACGAAATTCGTAAAACGTGAAGAAATTGGTGGTGAAATCAATGAAGGCTAATGAGATCCGTGAATTAACCACTGCCGAAATTGAACAAAAAGTTAAGTCTCTTAAAGAAGAACTTTTCAACCTACGCTTCCAATTGGCAACAGGTCAACTTGAGAACACTGCACGTATCCGTGAAGTTCGCAAGTCCATCGCACGTATGAAGACCGTTGCTCGTGAACGTGAGCTAGGCGTAAATAACTAATAGATGAGAGGAGGTCACCCTCACATGACTGAACGTAATAATCGTAAAGTTTATACTGGCCGTGTCGTTTCTGACAAAATGGATAAAACCATCACTGTACTAGTAGAAACTTATAAGTTCCACAAACTTTACGGCAAGCGCGTAAAGTATTCCAAAAAGTTCAAAGCACATGACGAAAACAACCAAGCGAAAAACGGCGACATCGTAAGCATCATGGAAACTCGTCCATTGTCTGCTTCTAAGCGTTTCCGTCTTCTAGAAGTTGTTGAAGAGTCTGTCATTATCTAAATAAAGTTCGCTCGGAGTTAATCCGAAGGGAGGTTACATTGTATGATTCAACAGGAATCTCGTCTGAAAGTCGCAGATAACTCTGGTGCTCGTGAAATCCAAACGATTAAAGTATTGGGTGGATCCGGCCGCAAAACAGCTAACATTGGTGATATCATCACTGCTACTGTGAAGCAGGCAACACCAGGAGGCGTTGTTAAAAAAGGTGAAGTAGTAAAAGCTGTTATCGTACGTTCTAAGAGTGGAGTTCGCCGTAAAGATGGTTCTTACATCCGTTTTGATGAAAACGCAGCAGTAATCGTGCGTGATGACAAAGGGCCACGCGGTACTCGTATCTTTGGACCGGTAGCTCGTGAACTTCGTGATGCTAAATTCATGAAGATTGTATCTCTAGCTCCAGAAGTATTATAAAAGCCTGAATGAAATGCCTTGTTAAGGAGGTGCGCGAAGAATGCACGTAAAAAAAGGTGACAAAGTAATGGTAATTACTGGTAAGGATAAAGGCAAACAAGGAACAGTCCTTGAAGCTTATCCGAAGAAAGATCGTGTTCTTGTTGAAGGTGTGAACGAAGTGAAAAAGCACGCGAAGCCTTCTCAGGAGAATCCACAAGGTGGAATCCTAACACAAGAAGCTGCGATCCACGTATCCAACGTAATGCCAATCGACCCTAAGACTGGTGAGCCGACACGTGTTGGTTACAAAGTCGAGGACGGCAAGAAAGTTCGTATCGCGAAAAAATCTGGTGAAGCACTAGATAAATAAGCCATAGAAGAAAGGAGGGCCACACGATGAACGAACTAAAGAAACAATATCAAGAAGAAGTTGTCTCATCTTTGATGAACAAATTTGAATATGATTCCATCATGCAAACACCAAAAGTTGAGAAAATCGTTGTCAACATGGGTGTAGGTGACGCTGTTCAAAACGCGAAAGCACTTGACACAGCTGTAGAAGAACTAACATTGATCACTGGACAGAAACCAGTTATCACAAAAGCGAAGAAATCAATTGCAGGATTCCGCCTACGTGAAGGTATGCCAATCGGTGCGAAGGTTACACTTCGTGGAGAGCGCATGTACCAGTTCCTCCAAAAACTGATCGCCGTATCTCTACCACGTGTGCGTGACTTCCGTGGTATTTCTAAGAAAGCTTTCGACGGTCGTGGAAACTACACGCTTGGTGTTAAAGAGCAATTGATTTTCCCAGAGATCGATTACGATAAAGTAAACAAAGTGCGTGGTATGGATATCGTTATTGTCACTACAGCTGACTCTGACGAAGAAGCACGTGAACTTCTGGCTCAATTCGGCATGCCGTTTCAAAAATAATGAGCTAACTATAAGGAGGGAAAATAGTGGCTAAAAAATCAATGGTCGCGAAGCAACAGCGTAAACAGAAGTACCAAGTGCGCGAATACACGCGTTGTGAACGCTGCGGACGTCCGCACTCCGTACTTCGTAAGTTTAAGCTTTGCCGTATTTGTTTCCGTGAACTTGCATATAAAGGTCAAATCCCTGGTGTCAAAAAAGCCAGCTGGTAAACCCGAAACAGGGAAGGAGGTTAATGAGTTATGACAATGACAGATCCAATTGCAGATATGCTTACACGTATTCGTAACGCTAACATGGTGCGTCACGAGAAGCTTGAGCTTCCAGCTTCCAACGTTAAAAAAGAAATCGCTGATATCCTTAAGCGTGAAGGTTTTGTACGTGACTATGAATTTGTTGAAGACAACAAGCAAGGAGTTCTTCGCATCTTCCTTAAGTACGGTCAAAACAATGAGCGTGTAATTACTGGTGTGAAGCGTATCAGTAAGCCAGGTCTACGTGTTTACGCTAACGCTGAAGAACTTCCGAAAGTTCTTAACGGTCTAGGTGTAGCCGTTGTATCTACTTCAAAAGGTGTATTGACAGATAAAGAAGCTCGTGAACAAGCCATCGGTGGCGAAGTTCTAGCTTACATCTGGTAAAAAAACAGATCAGACAGGAGGTGCAAACATATGTCTCGCGTAGGTTTAAAATCACTTGAAATTCCTGAAGGTGTAGAAATCATCCAGGATAACAACACGATTACAGTTAAAGGTCCTAAAGGGGAATTGACTCGTACATTCCACAAGGACATCACAGTTAAAGTTGAGGACAACGTTCTTACTGTAGCTCGTCCGAGCGACCACAAAGAACACCGTGCTCTTCACGGTACTACACGCAGCCTGATCGGTAACATGGTTGAAGGTGTTTCTAAAGGCTATGAGAAAAGTCTTGAAATCATCGGTGTAGGTTACCGTGCGCAGAAACAGGGTCAAAATGTTGTAATCAACGCTGGTTACTCTCACCCTGTTGAAGTCGATAACCATGAAGGTATCGAAATCGAAGTTCCATCCAACACGAAAGTAACAGTTAAAGGGATCGACAAAGAACTTGTTGGTGCTGTAGCTGCGAAGATCCGTGCGATCCGTCCTCCAGAGCCTTATAAAGGTAAAGGAATTCGCTACGAAGGCGAATATGTACGCAGAAAAGAAGGTAAAACAGCTAAGTAAGACTCATAGCTAACGTATAGAAAGGAGTGACCCTGATGATCACGAAGGCAGATAAAAATGTCGTACGTAAAAAGCGTCATGCACGCGTTCGTAAGAATGTCTTTGGCACCGCTGAACGCCCACGCTTGAACGTATACCGCTCTAACAAACACATTTATGCTCAGCTAATCAACGATGAAAGCCAAGTAACAGTAGCAAGTGCGTCTACTGTCGACAATGACTTCAACCTTGATGCTACAGGCAATGTCGAGGCTGCTCAAAAAGTCGGTGAATTAGTGGCTAAGCGTGCGATCGACAACGGTTATAAAGTTGTTGTATTCGACCGTGGAGGTTACTTGTATCATGGACGTGTGAAAGCACTAGCTGAAGCCGCTCGCGAAGCCGGCCTAGAATTTTAATAGTTAAAGGAGGGACATAAATGATTACAACAAACATCGACCCTAACAAACTTGATCTTGAAGAACGCGTAGTTACCATCAACCGTGTAGCTAAGGTAGTTAAAGGTGGACGTCGTTTCCGTTTTGCTGCATTGGTTGTAGTTGGAGATAAAAATGGTCATGTCGGATTCGGTACAGGAAAAGCCCAAGAGGTACCTGAAGCGATCAAAAAAGCCATTGATGATGCTAAGAAAAATCTAATCACAGTACCAGTGAAGAACACGACAATTCCACACGAAATCAACGGACGCTTTGGTGCAGGTAACATTCTTATGAAACCAGCAGCAGAAGGTACCGGAGTTATCGCTGGTGGACCTGTCCGTGCGGTACTTGAGCTTGCAGGTGTTCAAGACATCCTATCTAAGTCACTTGGTTCTAACACGCCAATCAACATGGTACGTGCTACAATCACTGGACTTAGCGAGCTTAAGCGTGCAGAAGACGTCGCTAAACTTCGTGGTAAATCAGTAGAAGAACTGTAGGATAAGGAGGGAAATAAAATGGCTAAACAGTTAGAAATTACCCTCACGCGCAGTGTTATTGGTAGACCGCAAGATCAGCGCTCTACTGTCAAGGCGCTAGGTCTGAACAAGATCCGTCAAACTGTCGTACTTGAAGATAACCCAGCGATCCGAGGTATGGCTAATAAGGTGTCTCACCTAGTTTCGGTTAAAGAAGTTTAATTCTACAAAAGATATAAGGAGGTGCAACGCATGAAACTGCATGAACTAAAACCTGCTAAAGGTACTCGTAAAGAACGTAACCGCGTAGGTCGCGGTATGGCATCTGGTAACGGTAAAACTTCCGGTCGTGGTCATAAAGGTCAAGGCCAGCGTTCAGGAAGCAAAACTCGCCCAGGTTTCGAGGGTGGTCAAATGCCACTTTTCCAACGCCTGCCTAAGCGTGGTTTCACTAACGTTCACCGTAAGGAATTTGCGATTATCAACCTTGATGCACTGAATCGCTTTGAAGAAGGCACAGAGGTTACTCCTGAGCTATTGCTGGAGTCTGGTGTGGTAAGCAACCAAAAAGCCGGAATCAAAGTACTAGCTAAAGGTTCAATCGAAAAGAAACTTACAGTGAAAGCTCACAAGTTCTCTGCTTCCGCGAAAGAAGCAATTGAAGCAGCGGGCGGTCAAACTGAGGTGATTTAATGTTCCGGACAATCTCCAATTTTATGCGCGTGGGTGATATTCGACGGAAGATTATTTTCACTTTGTTGATGCTCATTGTTTTTCGCCTGGGAACATTCATCCCGGTTCCTTTTACGAATAGAGAAGCCATCAATTTCATGGATGAACAGAATGCGTTTGGGTTCCTGAACACATTCGGAGGCGGGGCATTACAAAACTTCTCCATCTTCGCTATGGGGATCATGCCCTACATTACAGCCTCCATCATCATGCAATTGTTGCAGATGGACGTCGTTCCTAAGTTTGCGGAATGGAAAAAGCAAGGTGAAGTCGGCCGTCGAAAATTAGCTCAGTTTACCCGCTATGGAACGATCGTGCTCGCTTTCATTCAAGCCATCGGCATGTCTATAGGTTTTAATGCACTGGCTGGTGGTCAATTGATCGCTGATCCAGGAGTTACGAAATTCTTAATCATTGCTCTTGTCTTGACAGGCGGTACAGCGTTTCTAATGTGGCTTGGTGAGCAAATCACTGAACACGGCGTTGGAAATGGTATTTCCATCCTGATTTTTGCAGGAATTGTTGCTGCAATCCCGACCGGTGTCAACCAGTTGTATGATCAATACATTTCCGGTGCTGGAGATGAATTGTTCATTAATTTGGTCATCATCGCTCTGATTGTACTTGTTATTGTTGCGGTTGTTGTGGGAGTTATCTTCATCCAACAAGCCCTTCGTAAGATTCCTATTCAATATGCAAAACGGTTGGTTAACCGTTCGCCAGTAGGTGGGCATTCTACTCACTTACCACTGAAAGTGAATGCTGCAGGAGTCATCCCGGTCATCTTTGCGATATCTTTCATTATCGCACCAAGAACCGTCGCTGGACTTTTTGAGAACAGCGAAGTCGCCTCCGTCATTCAATATATATTTGATTATCAAAACTGGCCTGGAATGATTATCTATGTTGCGTTGATTATTGCCTTCACTTATTTCTATACTTTTGTTCAGGTGAATCCGGAACAAATGGCTGAAAACTTGAAGAAGCAAGGCGGGTATATCCCGGGAATTCGTCCTGGAGCCAATACGGAAACGTACTTGACTCGTGTGATGTACCGATTGACGTTCGTAGGATCCATCTTCCTAGCAGCTGTCTCTATCCTACCGATCATCTTGGGCTCGGCCGCTCAGTTGCCGCCAAGCATTCAAATCGGAGGTACCGGCCTGCTGATTGTTGTAGGGGTTGCCCTGCAGATCATGAAGCAGCTGGAAAGTCAGCTTGTGAAGCGCCACTATCAAGGATTCATTAAATAATTAGTGTCAAAGCTAATGAATAAATGAGAGCGAGGGGAACACGTTGAATTTAATTCTGATGGGTCTCCCTGGTGCCGGTAAAGGTACTCAGGCTGAGAAGATAGTCGAAAAATATGACATCCCTCATATCTCAACTGGAGATATGTTCCGATTAGCTATCAAAGAAGGAACAGCACTGGGCAAAGAAGCCAAATCCTATATGGACAAAGGTGAATTGGTTCCCGATGAAGTGACCATCGGAATCGTTCGCGAGCGTCTTAGTAAACCGGATTGTCAAAAAGGATTCCTATTAGATGGTTTCCCGAGGACAATCGCCCAAGCAGAAGCCCTTGAGAACCTCTTGACTGATATGGAGGAGTCTTTGGACTATGTACTTCATATCGATGTTCCTAAGGAGCAACTCATCGAGCGTCTTACTGGACGACGCATCTGCCCGACATGCGGTGCTACCTATCACGTGGTCTTCAACCCGCCGAAAGAAAACGGCAAGTGTGATCACGATGGCTCTGAGTTGATTCAGCGCGAAGACGATCAGCCTGATACCGTAAGAAAGCGCCTGGAGGTCAATGTTGAGCAATCACAACCTCTGCTTGATTTCTACCAAGAGAAAGGGTACTTGGTATCATTCGAAGGTGACAAAGATATCAACGAAGTGTTCCAAGACATCGATCAAAAGCTGGGAGAACTAGCTGAATGATTATTTGTAAGACTTCACGGGAATTAGATATTATGCGTGAAGCAGGGCGGATCGTCGCCTTGACGCACCAAAAGTTGGAACAAAACATCCAACCAGGTATAACAACCGGGGAATTGGATAAGATTGCAGATGAATTCATACGCAGTATGGATGCAATCCCATCTTTTAAAGGTTATAATGGATTCCGTGGAAGTATCTGTGCATCTGTCAACGAAGAACTCGTTCATGGCATTCCTGGAGACAGGGTGTTGAACGAAGGTGATATCATCAGCATCGATATTGGTGCCAAATATAAAGGTTATCACGGAGATTCGGCCTGGACGTATCCGGTCGGAGCCGTCGATGATGAAACCATGGAACTGCTGAGAGTTACTGAGCAATCATTGTTTAAAGGACTTGATGAAGCAAAGCCAGGTGTACGCCTTTCAAATATATCCCATGCGATCCAGAGCTTCGTTGAGCCTGAAGGCTTTTCAATCGTAAGAGAGTATGTGGGACACGGAGTAGGGCAGGAGCTTCATGAGGATCCTCAAATTCCTCATTACGGCCCGCCAAACAAAGGACCACGCCTCAAGCCTGGTATGGTATTGGCTGTAGAACCGATGGTGAACGCAGGGTCTCGCTATGTGAAGACGCTTGGCGACCATTGGACGGTAGTCACTCAAGATGGTAAAAGGTGCGCTCACTTTGAGCACACCATTGCAATTACGGATGAAGGATATGAAATCCTTACAAAATCCTAAATGAAGGTGATCGTTTTTGAACGAATCTGAGTCGAGTCCGCGAATAGGTCAAATTGTTCGTATTGTGCAGGGGCGTGAGGCAGGACAGTACGCGGTAGTGATCGATGTACTGGATGGCCGCTTTGTGCTGCTTGCCGACGGAGAGAAACGTAAGTATGATCGACCAAAGAAAAAGAATTTGCAACATGTTGAGCTTATGGATTTCATCTCTCCGGAAGTCCAGGACAGCCTTCTGGAAACTGGTCGTGTCACAAATGGCAAGCTTCGATTTGCCGTATCAAAATATGTCAATGAAGCAGTGACTGATTTGAAGAAGGGAGATCAACTCGATGGCGAAAGACGATGTAATTGAAGTAGAAGGGACCGTCGTTGAAACCTTACCGAACGCACAGTTCAAGGTTGAACTCGAGAACGGTCACTCCGTTTTAGCTCACGTTTCCGGTAAAATTCGCATGCACTTTATTCGAATCTTACCAGGAGACAAGGTAACGGTAGAACTTTCCCCTTATGACTTAACAAAAGGACGTATTACGTACCGTTATAAATAAAACTCCGATCTTAAAGGAGGTATGGATGATGAAGGTAAGGCCTTCTGTAAAACCAATTTGCGAAAAATGCAAAGTCATCAAACGTAAAGGTAAAGTCATGGTTATCTGTGAAAACCCTAAGCATAAACAAAAACAAGGCTAAAACTGAAGGAGGTGCACGTAACTTATGGCACGTATTGCAGGTGTAGATATTCCTCGTGACAAGCGAGTAGTCGTATCCCTAACTTACGTTTACGGTATCGGTAAATCCCTTGCCAAAGACGTACTAGCTGAAGCTGGCGTTTCTGAAAATACTCGCGTTCGCGATCTTACAGAAGACGAACTAGGTAAAATCCGTAAAGCAGTGGAACAACACAACACGGAAGGTGACCTTCGTCGTGAGAACTCTCTTAACATCAAGCGTTTGATTGAGATCGGTTCTTATCGCGGAATCCGTCACCGTCGTGGACTTCCACTTCGCGGACAGAAGACGAAAAACAACTCTCGTACACGTAAAGGCCCACGTCGTACCGTGGCTAACAAACGTAAATAATAAGCAACACAAAGGAGGTAAGCTAACTATATGGCACGTAAAGGAAACACTCGTAGTCGTAAGCGTCGCGTGAAAAAGAATATAGAGACCGGTGTGGCACACATCCGCTCTACTTTCAACAACACAATCGTAACGATCACTGATGTTCAAGGTAACGTTATCGCGTGGAGCAGTGCTGGATCCCTTGGTTTCAAAGGTTCCCGTAAATCTACTCCATTCGCTGCTCAAATGGCTTCTGAATCTGCGGCGAAAGACGCTATGGACAACGGTATGAAAACTCTTGAAGTAACAGTTAAAGGCCCTGGTGCTGGTCGTGAAGCAGCAATCCGCTCTCTACAAGCAGCAGGTCTTGAAATCACGGCAATCCGTGACGTAACTCCAGTACCACACAATGGTTGCCGCCCACCAAAACGTCGTCGCGTATAATAGTTCTGAATAGAATTTGTCACCCTGTCTATAATGGGTTATGATAGCTTTTAATCATCACCGCCGTAGACAGAGAAAATATGCAGTTGTCTTTTTATCGGGACTGCCTACCTGAGGAATTTCGGTTAGACCTATTGTCTAACCGGGGTTTCGACGTTTTGAAGGAGGGTTTAGTGTAAATGATCGAAATTGAAAAGCCAAAGATTGAAACGGTCGAGATCAGCGATGAGTCTACTTTTGGTAAGTTCGTCGTAGAACCGCTTGAGCGTGGGTATGGTACAACTCTAGGGAACTCCTTGCGTCGTATCCTATTATCCTCACTTCCCGGCTCTGCTGTCACATCAGTTCAAATTGACGGGGTCCTTCATGAGTTTTCAACTATTGAAGGTGTCGTCGAAGACGTAACCACAGTCATTCTTAATCTAAAGAAACTAGCTTTGAAGGTTTATTCCGACGAAGAGAAGACTTTGGAGATTGATGTACAGGGTGAAGGAAAAGTTACAGCGGCTGACATTACGCACGACAGTGATGTAGAAGTTCTTAATCCAGATCTTCACATCGCAACATTAGATAGCAATTCCAGCTTCCGTGCACGTATTACAGCAGAACGCGGCCGAGGATATCGTCCGGCTGAAGGAAACAACCATGAGGATCAACCAATTGGCGTCATTCCAGTTGACTCTATTTTTACGCCGGTATCCCGTGTAACGTATCAAGTAGAGAACACTAGAATCGGTCAAACATCTAACTTTGATAAGTTGACGTTGGATGTATGGACGGATGGCAGCATTCGTCCAGAAGAAGCGATCTCTCTTGGGGCTAAAATCTATATGGAACACCTCAATATCTTTGTAGGCCTTACAGATGAAGCTCAAAAAGCTGAAATCATGGTTGAAAAAGAAGAGGACCAAAAAGAAAAAGTTCTAGAAATGACGATCGAAGAACTTGACCTTTCTGTCCGTTCTTACAACTGCTTGAAACGCGCTGGTATCAACACAGTGCAGGAACTTGCGAATAAGTCTGAAGAAGACATGATGAAGGTACGCAACCTTGGTCGCAAGTCACTTGAAGAAGTGAAGCACAAGTTGGACGAACTGGGCTTAGGTTTAAGAAAAGACGATTAATAGATAGAACACATCTAAGAGATTCAGATAAGGGAGGGATTATCAATGGCTAGAAAACTAGGACGTACAACTGATCAGCGTATGGCGCTACTTCGTAACTTAGCGACAGACTTGATCATTCACGAACGTTTGGAAACAACAGAAGCTAAAGCGAAAGAGCTTCGTTCTGTTGTAGAAAAAATGATTACACTAGGGAAACGCGGCGATCTACATGCCCGTCGTCAAGCTGAATCATTCCTTTACAATGCGCAAGCCGACGAAGATGGGGAGCAAACAGCTTTGCAAAAGCTATTCTCTGACATCGGTCCACGCTATGAAGACCGTCAAGGTGGTTACACTCGCGTGCTTAAACTAGGCGAGCGTAAAGGTGATGGAGCGAAAATGGCGATCATTGAACTAGTTTAATGAATACCATGAGGGTTAAAGGGCAGGACTGAATCTCATCGCGAGGTTACATCCAGCCCTTTTTTTATATCCAAATCGAAGAAAATACCGTCCGGATGGGGTCGGTTTTTAGATGACCCATCCTTCGGTTGATAGGAAATGATGTCATATTTCCTGGGAAATAGTCAGTTGAGCAGAGGAGGAACACAGATGGGAGAGAGACAAGTCGAGTTTCGTCATGTTTCTTTTAAATACCAGGAAGACATGCCCTGGGTGTTGAAGGACGTGAGCTTCACCATAGGTCCGGATGAGTGGGTGGCGATCATCGGTCATAATGGTTCAGGCAAATCGACGATTGCTAAATTAATGAATGGACTTTTGTTTCCTCAGGAAGGGGAAATTATCGTCGATGGAATGAAAGTGACACCTGAGACGGTGTGGGAAGTCAGAAAACAGGTAGGGATGGTTTTTCAGAATCCGGATAACCAGTTTGTAGGGACCACCGTCAGGGATGACGTTGCGTTCGGAATGGAAAACCACGGCATGCCTCGCGAACTTATGGTTGAGCGCATCAAAGAAAGCCTGGGAGCTGTCCGTATGGAAGCATATGAGAGGCATGAACCCCACCGGTTATCAGGCGGTCAAAAACAGCGGATTGCCATCGCCAGCGTCCTTGCTGTATCACCTGAATTCATCATTCTTGATGAAGCAACCACCATGCTTGATCCAAAAGGCAGAAAAGAAATCATGAAGACCGTCAGCGACGTCCAGCAGGAAAGAGACTTGTCATTAGTGACAATCACCCACGACCTTCAAGAAGTGACATTGGCTTCAAGAGTGATTGTCATGAATGGTGGGGAAGTTTGGATGGAAGGGACACCGCGAGACGTATTCTCTAGAAAAGAACAGTTGACTGAAATTGGCTTGGATACTCCGTTTGTAAGTAAAATGGCTGATCACCTCAAAGAAGAAGGTTTGAGCCTATCTCGTGAGCCACTCAATCACCAGGAGTTGTTGGAGGACTTATGCACATCTCGTTTGAACATGTAAGCTATACCTATCAACCGAACAGTCCATTCGAACACAAAGCACTGAATGATATGACCTTCTCGATCGAATCTGGGTCTTTTGTAGCTGTCATCGGCCACACAGGTTCAGGGAAGTCGACACTGATTCAGCATTTGAACGGACTGTTGCAACCAACCGAAGGGAAAATTCATCTGGGTGATTATACAATTGAAGCCGGTGTAAAAAACAAACACTTGAGAGAGCTGCGTGAAAACGTCGGCGTTGTTTTCCAATATCCTGAGCATCAATTGTTCGAGGAAACAGTTGCGAAAGATATTGCCTTCGGTCCGCAGAATTTCGGAGTCCCTCAAGAAGAAATCGAACGACGCACGAAAGCTGCGGTTAAGGCGACCAAGCTCCCTGAAGATTTGCTCGACCGTTCACCATTCGACTTGAGTGGTGGTCAGATGCGCCGTGTGGCTATATCAGGGGTGCTTGCGATGGATCCTAAGGTTCTCGTTTTGGATGAACCAACTGCAGGACTTGATCCCAGCGGCCAAAAAGAAGTGATGGACATGTTCTATGACCTTCATCATGAAAAGGGATTAACGACCATTCTTGTCACTCATAGTATGGAAGATGCCCTTGCCTATGCCGACTATATTCTGATTATGAACCATGGGGAACTTTACAAAGAAGGGACACCATTGGATATTTTCCGGCAGAAGGAAGACCTTGAGCAAGTCCAGTTGGATGTTCCGGAAGTCATCGCCTTCTTAAGTAAAGCGGAGAAAGAGTATGGAATTAATCTTGAATATAAAGGTCAGACCATAGCTGAGTTAGCAAAAGAATTAGCCCGCAAAGTGAGAGGGGGCAGCGATCATGAGTAGTTCTTTAATTATCGGTCAGTATATCCCGACAGATTCCGTGATCCACCGCCTTGACCCTCGTTCCAAAATCGCTATCATCTTCTTTTATGTTGTGATCGTATTTTTTGCTAACTCTGTTATGAGCTACGGGGTGCTTGCTCTCTTTGCTGTCGGAAGTGCCTTGCTTTCCCGTGTGCCATTCCGTTACATTATGAAAGGTTTGAAACCGGTCTGGTTCCTCATTGTGTTTACGTTCCTCCTACACTTGTTTGTCACGAGGGAAGGGGACGTCGCTTTTTCTATATTTGGCTGGGATGTTTACAGGGAAGGTCTCGTCCAGGGAGGAGCCATTTCGTTAAGGTTCTTCCTCCTGATCCTTGTGACTTCGCTGCTTACGTTGACAACGACGCCGATCGAAATTACAGATGCCATTGAGGAGCTGTTGGGTCCTTTGAAAAAAGTGAAGTTCCCTGTTCATGAACTGGCGCTGATGATGTCGATCTCCCTCCGCTTCATTCCGACATTGATGCAGGAGACAGAGAAAATCTCCAAAGCCCAGGCTTCCCGTGGTGTAGATTTCCGCACAGGGACGTTAAAGGACCGTGTGAAGGCGATTGTACCTCTTCTAGTCCCTTTGTTCGTGAGTGCATTCAAACGCGCAGAGGAGCTCGCTATGGCAATGGAAGCGCGTGGATATCAAGGAGGGGAAGGGCGTACAAAGCTCAGGGAACTGAGGATATCAAAACTTGATATTTCATTGTATGTCCTGTTCGCTCTGTTAGTCATCGCCCTATTCATGACGAGAAGCTGATGGGGAGGAACTTTTTATGATAAGAATTCGAATGGTCATCCGTTATGATGGAACGAATTACGCCGGCTATCAAGTTCAGCCGAATGGGAATACGATCCAGGCAGAGCTTGAGAAAGCATTAAGGAAAATGCATAAAGGGGAACAGGTGAAAGTGGTCGCTTCTGGACGGACGGATGCACGTGTTCATGCGGTCGGTCAGGTGATTCATTTTGAGACTCCCCTTCACATTCCTATGGCGAATTGGAAAAGAGCACTGGGGTCGCTTCTTCCGGATGATATTCAAGTCGTTTCTGCGGATCAGGTTTCTGAAGAATTTCATGCAAGGTATGATGCGAAGGGAAAAGAGTACCGCTATTATGTCCATCATGCTCATGAGCCTGACCTCTTCCGCCGTCATTATACTCACCACGTCCGGGCAGAACTCGATATCGTCCGTATGAAAGAAGCGTGCAGCCATCTTGAGGGCGAGCATGATTTCACCTCATTTTGTTCACCAAAGACAGACATTAAAGGGACCAAGGTCCGGACGATCTATAAAGCGGAAGTAACCAAAGAAGGAAATGACATTGTGTTTATCTTCCGGGGTTCAGGCTTCCTCTATAATATGGTCCGGATTCTTGTCGGAACTTTGTTGGAAGTCGGCAGAAACGAACGTAAGCCCGAAGATGTAAAGCGGATCATCGAAGCGAAAAACCGTAACGAAGCAGGGAAAACGGCACCACCACAAGGATTATTCTTATGGGAAGTGTTTTACTAGAAGGATTTGACCTAGAAAAAGATGCTCTCCTTTTAAAAAAACAACGAATCCAGGTGTGCATGCCCTTGACATATAGTTACAAGGTGTTATATTATATTCTATGGCATTTTATTTCTGTACCACGGTTAGCCCCGGAAAACTAATCGTATTTGAGATAAATGATAAAGTAGTAACGAAGTCTATGAGAAATCAAACATTTCAGGAGGGAAACCGATATGCGCACAACTTTCATGGCAAATGAAAACAACGTTGAACGTAAATGGTATGTTGTGGATGCTGCAGGGCAAACACTCGGCCGTTTAGCGAGCGAAGTTGCTGCGATCCTTCGCGGTAAAAATAAACCAACATACACACCACACGTTGACACAGGTGACCACGTCATCATCATCAATGCTGGTGAGATCCAACTTACAGGAAACAAAATCAACGATAAGATCTATTATCGTCACTCTAACCACGTAGGTGGTTTGAAATCCCGTACGGCTAACGAAATGCGTACGAAATACCCTGAGCAAATGCTAGAGCTTGCTGTTAAAGGTATGCTTCCAAAAGGAAGTCTTGGACGTAAGATGGGCAAGAAACTTCATGTTTACGCTGGTGCGGAACACAAACATGAAGCACAAAAACCAGAAGTTTACGAACTTCGCGGATAATCAAAGGAGGTAATCTTAGTGGCACAAGTACAATACTCAGGTACTGGTCGTCGTAAGAGCTCAACAGCTCGTGTACGTCTTGTTCCAGGAACTGGTCGTGTAGTAGTAAACAAACGTGATGCTGAAGACTTTTTCCCATATGAAACTCTTCGTATGATTCTGAAACAGCCTCTAGCTGTTACAGAAACTGAAGGTAACTATGATGTATATGTAAACGTAGATGGCGGTGGATTCACAGGACAAGCTGGTGCAATCCGTCACGGAATCGCTCGTGCTTTGTTACAAGCGGATCCTGAATACCGTACACCATTGAAACGCGCTGGTCTATTGACTCGTGACGCACGTATGAAAGAGCGTAAGAAATACGGTCTTAAAGGTGCTCGTCGCGCTCCACAATTCTCCAAGCGTTAATCGATGCTTATACAAAAGGCTCTCAACCGACTCGGTTGGGAGTCTTTTTTTATGTTTTATTGATGGTGATATCTTATATGTCGTGCCAGACACCGTGGGCTGATAAATGGTACCAGGAACTGGATTTAACGAAACGGGTGCCTGGCACCTATGAAAGTAAAACCGGTGCCAGACATAATTGAAAGCATATAAATATCTGTAAAATCCTTATTTCGATATACTAAGGGAAAAGATATACGTATGGAGGGGTTCACATGCTTTTTCACGAAAAAGAAAACACCCACGTCACTCAGGTTACTTTGAAAGTCATGGACCTAGAGCGATCGTTGGAGTTTTACACAACCATTATTGGTTTTCAAATATGGAAGCGGTCCGGTCATGCGGTTTACTTAAGTGGAGGGGAAGAAAAGCCGCTTCTTGTCCTTGAAGAGGTTAGTGAGGGTATACCAGCAAACAGAAAAGCAACAGGGCTGTATCATTTTGCACTCCTTTTACCAGAAAAGGCGGACCTTGCCGATTTGGTCAAACATTTGCTTAAGAACAACATCCAGGTGGCTTCGGCGGATCATCTCGTTAGTGAAGCCATTTACTTCTCGGATCCTGATGGAAATGGTATAGAAGTGTATATCGACCGGCCCTCCTCATTATGGGAATGGTCAGGAAATGAGGTGAAAATGACCGTCGACCCGTTGGATTTCGAAGAGTTATTCCGATTTGAAACCAACGCCGGGTGGATGGGGCTGCCGGATCGCACGGTCATGGGCCATATTCATCTTCATGTATCAGATCTTGCACAAGCGAAGCAATTTTATTGTGACGGTCTAGGATTCGATATAGTGAACACTTTCGGTGATCAGGCCTTATTTATTTCATCGGCCAATTACCATCATCATATTGGGCTTAATACATGGAAGGGTGCCGATGCTCCGATTCCAGAAGATCAGGAAGCAGGATTGGAATGGTTTGATATTCATTTTCCTCATGAACACTCAAGGAAAGAAGCGATCAATAGAATTCTGCAAATGGGAGCGTCTGTCGATGAAAAAGAAGGAGTCATCTACACGATGGACCCATCAAGTAATGGTATTCGGTTGCTTGTGTGAATTTGATTCCCAGGATTCCTAACTATTAAAAAAGCTTTCTCATGCCTTCACATATTTGTCCACCCTGTCCCATATAGTGAAAAAGGGAGGAGTATAAGGGAGTGTGAGGCATGCGAAAACCTAGGTTAAAAACATTTTTATGGTTAGCAGGAATCATTGTACTGGTGTGCGCCGTATCCTATCCGATTCAGGAGGCAAAGGATGCCTGGACGGTATGGTCATCCCCTCTATCGGGGAAAGTGATTGTATTGGATCCAGGACATGGAGGACCTGATGCTGGTGCTTCTGGCAAAGATGGTACGGAAGAGAAAGTCATTACTTTGCAAATGGCTGAATACCTTCGTGATTATTTGCAGCAAGCGGGTGCACTCGTGTACCTCACCCGTGATGATGACAATGACCTTGCATCAGATGAAGCGGAAAAAGCGCGGCGCAGGCAAGCGGAAGATGTGCGAAACAGGGTTCAGTACATTGAAGAAAAAGAAGCGGATTTATACATCAGTTTACATTTGAATGCCATTCCATCTGAAAAATGGAGCGGCGCACAGACCTTTTACTATCCAAAAAATGAGGAAAGCAAAACCTTGGCGAAGTTCATTCAATCTGAAATCAAGGAGAACATAGGGAATACGGATCGGGGAGCTTTTGGTTTGTCTAATATTTATATCCTTAAACACGCGAAAGCCCCAGGTGTTTTAGTGGAAGCCGGGTTTTTGTCGAACCCAGGGGAGCGAGAATTGTTAAAGGATAATGATTACCAAAGGAAAATGTCAGCATCCATCTATCAGGGTGTGCTCCGGTATGTCACAGAAAGAGAGCTTCCTTCTGACGACTGATTGAAGCAAATCACTTAGAAAGCGTTTCATATATGTTATACTAGCCATAGTGAAACATATTTCTAAGGATGGTGAACCGGCTTGTTGACAGAAGGAAAAGTACTAGAAATCCTCCATTCAATCGAAGACCCGTTTTTACATAAAACGTTGGAAGAAACCGGTGGAGTTGAAGAGATAAAAATCAAGGAAGAAAAAAATCATGTCAGCGTGAAAATATTGATCGGAAAGACAAATACGGCTGAACAGATGGAATTGCAGCAGAAAATTGTCAATGCGCTGAAAAGCGGTGGAGCGGCAACGGTCGGCTTGCGTTTCGACCAGCTTCCAGATGAAGTGATTCAAAGGTTCCAACCTGAAGCGGAGCAGGAGCAGGAAGCCTCTCTTCTAGGTGGAAATACAGGGACGAAGTTCATCTCCATTGCCAGTGGTAAGGGTGGCGTAGGGAAATCCACAGTCACGGTTAACCTTGCCGTAGCTTTAACACGCCTTGGTAAGAAAGTTGGGATCATTGACGCGGATATTTATGGTTTCAGTGTTCCGGATATGATGGGTGTTGAAGAACGACCAGTCGTTCGCGGAGAGAAGATTATTCCTGTAGAACGGTTCGGGGTCAAGCTTGTATCGATGGGTTTCTTTGTGGAAGATAATTCTCCGATTATCTGGCGCGGACCTATGCTCGGCAAAATGTTGACGAGCTTTTTCAAAGAAGTGGAATGGGGCGACCTCGATTACCTGCTTCTTGATTTGCCGCCGGGAACCGGTGATGTGGCATTGGATGTACATTCCATGCTTCCGTCTTCTAAAGAAATCATCGTTACGACTCCGCACCCGACGGCCGCTTTCGTAGCTGCGCGTGCAGGTCAAATGGCTCTGAAAACGGAACATGAAATTCTTGGTGTCGTTGAAAACATGGCTTATTTTGAAAGTAAAGAGACAGGGAACAAAGAGTTCGTCTTCGGTAGAGGAGGCGGCGTGAAGCTCGCAGAAACCCTTCAAACAGGAGTTCTCGGCCATGTGCCGCTTCAACAGCCTTACGAAGAAGAAGATGTTTTCGCGCCATCTGTCTACCAGGCAGATCATCCAATCGGTGTCATTTACCGTAATATGGCTGCAAAAGTAATCGATAAATATTAATATCAAAACACGCACTTCTCAAAGAAGTGCGTGTTTTTTTGGCTTGTGGTTAGCCTTGCTGACCTTTTTCTCCTTCACCGCTGCTCCCGTTGCCGGATTGTTCTTCACTGCTGCTTTGCCCGCCTTGATCGGAGGACTCGGATTTCCCTCCGCCACCACTCTGCATTTTCTCCGCTGCTTTCAATAAGGTTTCACTCATTTTCGCTTGGAAAACAGGGCTGTTCAAAGTTTCTTCTATCGTTTTCTGCAGATGCGAACGGAATTGCTGCCCTTCCATGACGGTAACCATTTCCTTCATCATTTCAGGGTTTTTATAAAGCTCAATCATCAATTTTTGGTACTCAGCATCTTTCATTAATCCTTTCATCAACTTTTTCTGTTGATCTTCAAGGACTTTACTGAACTCTTGGACGAACTTGGGGTCGGAGAACATTTTACTCCAAAAAGCTTTTCCTTCTTCAGATACGAGTGTCTGTTGGACAGCCTGCGAAACAACTTCTGACTCGAGGGCCATCTGTTGCTGCATTTTCTCATCAGAAAGGACTTCAGTCATCGCTTTCTTCCCGTCGTCCGATTTCAGAATATCAACGATCATCTTTTTCGTTGTATCATAATCCGTCTGTTCACTTGCACTTGATGCCCCGCTGCAAGCAGCCAGGAGTACAAGGAGTAGGACGGGACATAAGAATCGGAGTTTGGACATTTTGCATGTCCCCTTTCTTAAGTTCTCCTTACGTTTACTATCTGCGATTCGACAGAAATTATACGAAGACTGGAGGAAAAAAGCTCGGCTTCGTGGTAAAATACGGTGGAAAAGTTTTTTGTATAATAGGGGGAACTTCCGTGAATAGTCGTAAATGGGTAAGGTTGTTTTTAACGACCTTATGGATCGGCGGTTTGACGACGTTGATCATCAGTTTTATTTTTAAATATGATTCTTATGCTGAAGTGCTGAAGCCGTTGCAACTCTTTGAGCTCTTTGGCTTATTGTTATTTTTTGCGGGTCTTGGATTTATATTCAGCATCATTAGTCAAATGGGTTTCTTCGCCTATCTGACAGTCAATCAGTTTGGAAAGGGGATTTTCCGTTCTTTATGGATCCCTGTCCAACTCTTCTTGATCGCTTTTACGCTTTTTGACCTCGTGTACTTTAGATACCAGGCAGCAGCAGAGGACGCATCCATCTGGCCATTTTTATGGACAGCCTTAGGTCTTCTTGGTCTCTCCATAATCGTTGCTTATATAAAAGCAAAGGAAACGAAGTGGCATGCTTTTATTCCTGCACTGTTTTTTATGATTGTCGTTACGAGTGTAGAGTGGGTCCCTGCCTTGAGAGCCCAGGGCAGTGATTATGTATGGCTTATGATTATTCCTTTGTTCATCTGTAATGCTTATCAACTTATTTTACTTCACCGTATAACGAAAACATCTGAAAAAGCTGCTTAAAAAAACAACCACCGCATAGGAGTAGCGGTGGTTGTTTTTTTAGGCGATTATTCAATTTGAGTGGTTTCTGATTCTGCGCCGCTGACTAGTTCAGTAATGCTTACGAATTTCAGTCCTTTTTGTTTCAAACCGGGCAAGATGACCTCAAGAGCTTTTGCCGTCTGTTTTACCGAGTCAGAAGCATGCATCAAGATGATATCTCCTTCAGACCCCTCATTCAGAACGGTATCTATGATGGAGTTCGTTCCAGGGTTTTCCCAGTCCCTTGGATTAATACTCCATTGCACAGCTTGCATTCCTTTGTCTTCAATCATCTTCAAAACCTCTTTATCCATATGACCATGAGGAGGACGGATCCATTTGATTTCTTCAAAGCCCAATTTTTCAAAAGTTTCCTTCGCTTTGTTCAAGTCTTGTTGTACTTGTGCGGGCTTTTGTTCAAGGTAACTTTCGTATTTATATCCCATCATCCCGATTTCGTGTTTTCCTTCATGAATAGCCTTAATAATATCGGGGTGACGCTCTGCCCATTCCCCACTAACGAAAAAAGTTGCCTGGGCCTTGTTCGCTTCTAACTGCTTCAACACGTCGTGGACCTTCTCTGTTCCCCAGCTTATATTAAATGTCAGTGCAACGTTCGAATTTTTATCGCTTCCTTGTGTCAAAGCACGGGGCTCACCTTCATTAGAAAAGACGGGGAGTTGACTCCACTGTCCGATCCACAAGAAAAGGGCACAAAAAAATGCCAAAGCCACCACAACTCCATAGCGTTTCATCCGCTCAGCTTTCCAAGTGTAGAAACTCATTGCACGATTCACCTTCCTTCCAATATGTTCTATACATATGAAAAAAAGGACAACCTATGCTAAAAACACAAGATTTAGGGTAAAAATATAGAGAGTTGTTCAAGGGAGGTCCTTTAAGGTGCATGGTTTAATGATTAATGAACAGGAACGTCGTGAAATTGAATACTTGTTAAAGAGAGAGATGGAAGAAATCACGTTTGACCTAGGAGACCACAGAATCGACCAAGGACTGAAAAGAGCGATGGAAGAAAGGTATGAAGTTCTTTTTCAGATCTTCCGAAGGTTTGCAACTAGAGAAGAATGTCTACAGTATATGCCAAGGAAAAAGAAACAAAATTAACGCTATAATCATTTCAGCTTATCAATAATGCTAATGGTCAAAAACTAAGCCCTGGATGTAGATCAGGGCTTTTCCTATACACTGTTGCTCATTGAAATAATTTTTTAAATGAATTTCTAAAAAAGCATTGCTTTTCTTTTTTAGTCTGTGATATATTATTAATCGTTGTCGGAAAGCAACACAACGTAGCGGAAACGAACGAATTTCATTTGAAAAAAGTTGTTGACACTGCGGGGCAGACATGATAAATTATTACTTGTCGCCAAAACGACAGCAAAAAACATCACAAAAAAGTTGTTGACACAAACAACCGAAAGTGATAAACTGATAAAGTCGCTGACAAAGCGGCAAACAAAACATTTGATCTTTGAAAACTGAACGAACCAACCAGTACGTCAAAACATTTCTTCTTTATAGAAGAAATTTGAAACAAGCACATTCGGTGTGCAAATGAGCAAGTCAAACTTAACTTTTATGGAGAGTTTGATCCTGGCTCAGGACGAACGCTGGCGGCGTGCCTAATACATGCAAGTCGAGCGCGGGAAGCGAGTGGATCCCTTCGGGGTGAAGCTCGTGGAACGAGCGGCGGACGGGTGAGTAACACGTGGGCAACCTGCCTGTAAGATCGGAATAACCCCGGGAAACCGGGGCTAATGCCGGGTAATACTTTCTTTCGCATGAAGGAAAGTTGAAAGATGGCTTCTTGCTATCACTTACAGATGGGCCCGCGGCGCATTAGCTAGTTGGTGAGGTAACGGCTCACCAAGGCGACGATGCGTAGCCGACCTGAGAGGGTGATCGGCCACACTGGGACTGAGACACGGCCCAGACTCCTACGGGAGGCAGCAGTAGGGAATCTTCCGCAATGGACGAAAGTCTGACGGAGCAACGCCGCGTGAACGATGAAGGTCTTCGGATCGTAAAGTTCTGTTGTTAGGGAAGAACAAGTACCGTGCGAATAGAGCGGTACCTTGACGGTACCTAACGAGGAAGCCCCGGCTAACTACGTGCCAGCAGCCGCGGTAATACGTAGGGGGCAAGCGTTGTCCGGAATTATTGGGCGTAAAGCGCGCGCAGGCGGTTCCTTAAGTCTGATGTGAAAGCCCACGGCTCAACCGTGGAGGGTCATTGGAAACTGGGGAACTTGAGGACAGAAGAGGAGAGTGGAATTCCACGTGTAGCGGTGAAATGCGTAGATATGTGGAGGAACACCAGTGGCGAAGGCGACTCTCTGGTCTGTTTCTGACGCTGAGGTGCGAAAGCGTGGGTAGCAAACAGGATTAGATACCCTGGTAGTCCACGCCGTAAACGATGAGTGCTAGGTGTTAGGGGGCTTCCACCCCTTAGTGCTGAAGTTAACGCATTAAGCACTCCGCCTGGGGAGTACGGCCGCAAGGCTGAAACTCAAAGGAATTGACGGGGGCCCGCACAAGCGGTGGAGCATGTGGTTTAATTCGAAGCAACGCGAAGAACCTTACCAGGTCTTGACATCCTTGGACATCCCTAGAGATAGGGCTTTCCCTTCGGGGACCAAGTGACAGGTGGTGCATGGTTGTCGTCAGCTCGTGTCGTGAGATGTTGGGTTAAGTCCCGCAACGAGCGCAACCCCTAATCTTAGTTGCCAGCATTCAGTTGGGCACTCTAAGGTGACTGCCGGTGACAAACCGGAGGAAGGCGGGGATGACGTCAAATCATCATGCCCCTTATGACCTGGGCTACACACGTGCTACAATGGATGGTACAAAGGGCAGCGAAGCCGCGAGGTGTAGCAAATCCCATAAAACCATTCTCAGTTCGGATTGCAGGCTGCAACTCGCCTGCATGAAGCCGGAATCGCTAGTAATCGCGGATCAGCATGCCGCGGTGAATACGTTCCCGGGCCTTGTACACACCGCCCGTCACACCACGAGAGTTGGCAACACCCGAAGTCGGTGAGGTAACCTTTTTGGAGCCAGCCGCCGAAGGTGGGGCCAATGATTGGGGTGAAGTCGTAACAAGGTAGCCGTATCGGAAGGTGCGGCTGGATCACCTCCTTTCTAAGGATATAACGGAAACGTACTGTGTTGGTTGTTCAGTTTTGAAAGATCAAACTATGAAAATATGATCTTCCTTCAATTGGATGGGCCTGTAGCTCAGTTGGTTAGAGCGCACGCCTGATAAGCGTGAGGTCGGTGGTTCAAGTCCACTCAGGCCCACCATTCAAAAAGGGGCCTTAGCTCAGCTGGGAGAGCGCCTGCTTTGCACGCAGGAGGTCAGCGGTTCGATCCCGCTAGGCTCCACCATTTAAATGTTACATCAAACACAAGAATCTATTTTGTGTTTTATATTCAACCCTGAATAAGGGCGTGAACCTTGAAAACTGGATAAGGAATCATTGTTTTCATCTAACGATGAGACAATTGATGACAAGACATCTAATTGAAATTGTAAACGTCTTTTCACGAAGATAGTTAAGTGAATAAGGGCGCACGGTGGATGCCTTGGTACTAGGAGCCGATGAAGGACGGGACTAACACCGATATGCTCCGGCGAGCCGTAAGTAGGCTTTGACCCGGAGATTTCCGAATGGGGAAACCCACTGTTCGTAATGGAACAGTATCCTATACTGAATACATAGGTATAGGCAGGCACACCCGGGGAACTGAAACATCTAAGTACCCGGAGGAAGAGAAAGCAAATGCGATTTCCCAAGTAGCGGCGAGCGAAACGGAATCAGCCCAAACCAGAAAGCTTGCTTTCTGGGGTTGTAGGACACTCCATTGGAGTTATCAAAGAGGAAGATAGGCGAATCGATCTGGAAAGGTCAGCCAGAGCAGGTAACAGCCCTGTAGTCGAAATCTTTCTCTCTCCGGAGTGGATCCTGAGTACGGCGGAACACGAGGAATTCCGTCGGAATCCGGGAGGACCATCTCCCAAGGCTAAATACTCCCTAGTGACCGATAGTGAACCAGTACCGTGAGGGAAAGGTGAAAAGCACCCCGGAAGGGGAGTGAAAGAGAACCTGAAACCGTGTGCCTACAAGTAGTCGGAGCCCGTTAATGGGTGACGGCGTGCCTTTTGTAGAATGAACCGGCGAGTTACGACCGTATGCGAGGTTAAGCAGCAGAAGCGGAGCCGCAGCGAAAGCGAGTCTGAATAGGGCGAGTGAGTATGCGGTCGTAGACCCGAAACCGTGTGATCTACCCATGTCCAGGGTGAAGGTCAGGTAACACTGACTGGAGGCCCGAACCCACGTAAGTTGAAAATTACGGGGATGAGGTGTGGGTAGGGGTGAAATGCCAATCGAACACGGAGATAGCTGGTTCTCTCCGAAATAGCTTTAGGGCTAGCCTCAGAATAGAAAGTCATGGAGGTAGAGCACTGATTGGACGAGGGGCCCCTATCGGGTTACCGAATTCAGTCAAACTCCGAATGCCATAGACTTTGTTCTGGGAGTCAGACCGTGGGTGATAAGGTTCATGGTCGAGAGGGAAACAGCCCAGACCGCCAGCTAAGGTCCCAAAGTGTGTGTTAAGTGGAAAAGGATGTGGAGTTGCTTAGACAACCAGGATGTTGGCTTAGAAGCAGCCATCATTCAAAGAGTGCGTAATAGCTCACTGGTCGAGTGACTCTGCGCCGAAAATGTACCGGGGCTAAACACACCACCGAAGCTGCGGATTGATCTTATGATCAGTGGTAGGAGAGCGTTCTAAGGGCCGTGAAGTCAGACCGTAAGGACTGGTGGAGCGCTTAGAAGTGAGAATGCCGGTATGAGTAGCGAAAAAAGAGTGAGAATCTCTTTCACCGAATGCCTAAGGTTTCCTGAGGAAGGCTCGTCCTCTCAGGGTTAGTCGGGACCTAAGCCGAGGCCGAAAGGCGTAGGCGATGGACAACAGGTTGATATTCCTGTACCACCTCCTTTCCGTTTGAACGACGGGGGGACGCAGGAGGATAAGGAGAGCGCGCCACTGGATGTGCGCGTCCAAGCAGTGAGACGGTCGGATAGGCAAATCCGTCCGGCAACGTCAAGCTGTGATGGGGAGGGAAATAGAGTACCGAAGCTCCTGAGTTCACACTGCCAAGAAAATCCTCTAGTGAGGAAAGAGGTGCCCGTACCGCAAACCGACACAGGTAGGCGAGGAGAGGATCCTAAGGTGAGCGGGAGAACTCTCGTTAAGGAACTCGGCAAAATGACCCCGTAACTTCGGGAGAAGGGGTGCTCCTCTGCCGAGGAGCCGCAGTGAAAAGGCCCAAGCGACTGTTTACCAAAAACACAGGTCTCTGCGAAGCCGTAAGGCGAAGTATAGGGGCTGACACCTGCCCGGTGCTGGAAGGTTAAGGGGATGCGTTAGCTTATGCGAAGCGTTGAACCGAAGCCCCAGTAAACGGCGGCCGTAACTATAACGGTCCTAAGGTAGCGAAATTCCTTGTCGGGTAAGTTCCGACCCGCACGAAAGGTGCAACGACTTGGGCACTGTCTCAACGAGAGACCCGGTGAAATTATACTATGTGTGAAGATGCACATTACCCGCGACAGGACGGAAAGACCCCGTGGAGCTTTACTGTAGCCTGATATTGAATGTTGGTACAGCTTGTACAGGATAGGTAGGAGCCTTAGAAGCCGGAGCGCTAGCTTCGGTGGAGGCGCTGGTGGGATACTACCCTGGCTGTACGGACATTCTAACCCAGGACCGTGATCCGGTCCGGAGACAGTGTCAGGTGGGCAGTTTGACTGGGGCGGTCGCCTCCCAAAAGGTAACGGAGGCGCCCAAAGGTTCCCTCAGAATGGTTGGAAATCATTCGCAGAGTGTAAAGGCACAAGGGAGCTTGACTGCGAGACCTACAAGTCGAGCAGGGACGAAAGTCGGGCTTAGTGATCCGGCGGTTCCGCATGGAAGGGCCGTCGCTCAACGGATAAAAGCTACCCCGGGGATAACAGGCTTATCTCCCCCAAGAGTCCACATCGACGGGGAGGTTTGGCACCTCGATGTCGGCTCATCGCATCCTGGGGCTGTAGTCGGTCCCAAGGGTTGGGCTGTTCGCCCATTAAAGCGGTACGCGAGCTGGGTTCAGAACGTCGTGAGACAGTTCGGTCCCTATCCGTCGTGGGCGTTGGAAATTTGAAAGGAGCTGTCCTTAGTACGAGAGGACCGGGATGGACACACCGCTGGTGTACCAGTTGTTCCGCCAGGAGCATCGCTGGGTAGCTACGTGTGGTCGGGATAAGTGCTGAAAGCATCTAAGCATGAAGCCCCCCTTGAGATGAGATTTCCCTTTGCTTTAAGCAAATAAGATCCCTCAGAGACGATGAGGTTGATAGGTCCGAGGTGGAAGCGTGGTGACACGTGGAGCTGACGGATACTAATGGATCGATGACTTATCTATCTGATGAAAATCATTCGTGAAAAGATCGTCCTTTTTCAAACAAGATGTTTCCTTATCCAGTTTTGAGGGTTCACCTCAAACTTTATATTGATGTGGTGGTGAAGGCGAAGAGGTCACACCTGTTCCCATGCCGAACACAGCAGTTAAGCTCTTCAGCGCCGATGGTAGTCGGGTTTACCCCCGTGAGAGTAGGACGCCGCCACATTGATTCTCTTTCCTTATTAATGCTTTTGATGAATGAACATTATTCCAACGTAGCTCAGTGGTAGAGCAATCGGCTGTTAACCGATCGGTCGTAGGTTCGAATCCTACCGTTGGAGCCACTTGCTTCCATAGCTCAGTGGTAGAGCACTTCCATGGTAAGGAAGGGGTCGCCGGTTCAAATCCGGCTGGAAGCTCTGAGAAACGATCAAACACATGGCCCGTTGGTCAAGTGGTTAAGACACCGCCCTTTCACGGCGGTAACACGGGTTCGAATCCCGTACGGGTCACCACTTATCGGAGGATTAGCTCAGCTGGGAGAGCACTTGCCTTACAAGCAAGGGGTCGCAGGTTCGAACCCTGCATCCTCCACCATTAAATTCATAAGCCGGCCTAGCTCAACTGGCAGAGCAACTGATTTGTAATCAGTAGGTTGGGGGTTCAAGTCCTCTGGCCGGCACCACTTATTTAGTCAAAGTGGAGGGATAGCGAAGTTGGCCAAACGCGGCGGACTGTAAATCCGCTCCCATCGGGTTCGTAGGTTCGAGTCCTACTCCCTCCACCATTTATTTCATTGACTATAACGGCTGACATCCATGATCAGCTATTTTTTATGAAAATAAACATTTCTTGTATAATGATCTTTAGATGGTAAATACTATTTTTGTAACTGTTGGGCCATAGCCAAGCGGTAAGGCAACGGTTTTTGGTACCGTCATGCGCTGGTTCGAATCCAGCTGGCCCAGCCATTTTCTTAAGATGTTATACTGGATATTATTATATGAGTCATTAGCTCAGCTGGTAGAGAAGCCGTAATCATCATTGAATTTTCTTCATTGTAGGCTTTGCGAGGAGCGTATGCTTCACCGATAAATCTATCAACGTGACGAGCACACTGCTTATAAAATAATGAGCATTATTTTTCATACGAGCCATTAGCTCAGCTGGTAGAGCATCTGACTTTTAATCAGAGGGTCGAAGGTTCGAATCCTTCATGGCTCATCTTTCATTTTCATATGCGGGAGTAGTTCAGTGGTAGAACACCACCTTGCCAAGGTGGGGGTCGCGGGTTCGAATCCCGTCTCCCGCTCCATACGGGGCCTTAGCTCAGCTGGGAGAGCGCCTGCTTTGCACGCAGGAGGTCAGCGGTTCGATCCCGCTAGGCTCCACTCTATGAACCTGACATCAACAGTTGATGTCAGGTTTTTTATGTTCTTTTCCTATTGCATCCAGGATTTTTTGATGTCCCAAAGAAAATCTCTAATGGTTTTCGAGCCATTGATTAAAAGTTATTGAGATTCTCATTTGTTTTTGATGTTCATCGAATTTTGTAACGCTGCTCTCGATGAACAGTCCTTCTTCTATTATATGGAAAAAGGTTTCAAACCTTGTAAACATGCATGATTACATACGTTTTCATACTGTTTCCCGTATATATATGCACAAACATGTCCAGTTGAGTCATAACGGGAAAAACGGATACAATTATAGTAGAGAAAAAAGGAGGAACTTTGATGAATAAACAGCTTTCAGTTATCGGTGTACCTATGGACCTTGGACAGATGCGCCGAGGCGTGGATATGGGACCAAGTGCTATTCGTTATGCGGGTATGGTTGAACGTCTAGAGCAATTGAAATATAACATTGAAGATCTAGGGGACATTGAGATTCCTCGTCCAAAACAAAATACAGATGAGAAAGAAGATAATTTACGTAACTTGAATGAAATTGCTGAGGGAAGTCGTCGTCTTGCAAAGGCGGTTGATGAAGTAGTAGAAAATAAACGTTTTCCACTTGTCCTTGGGGGAGATCATAGTATTGCTATGGGGACTCTTGCAGGAGTTGCCAAACATTATGAAAACCTTGGTGTCATCTGGTATGATGCTCACGGCGATTTGAATACTGCCGACAGCTCGCCTTCCGGTAACATTCATGGGATGCCACTTGCTGTAAGCTTAGGAATCGGCCATGAGAAACTGACGAGTATCCATGATTATGAACCAAAGATTAAACCAGAAAATATTGTGATTATCGGAGCCCGTTCTCTAGATGAAGGAGAAAGAGTGCTTATTGAAGAGAAGGGCATCAAAGTCTATACGATGCACGAAGTTGACCGTATGGGCATGACGCAAGTGATGGAAGAGACAGTGGATTATTTGAAAGATCGTACCGATGGGGTGCATTTAAGCTTAGACCTTGATGGTCTGGATCCTAATGAAGCTCCTGGCGTAGGAACACCTGTAATGGGTGGCTTAAGCTACCGTGAGAGCCATCTAGCAATGGAGATGCTTCATCAGTCAGAGATGATTACATCTGCGGAATTCGTAGAAGTAAACCCGATTCTCGATGAAAAAAATAAAACCGCTAGCGTAGCGGTAGGTTTGATGGGTTCTCTATTTGGTGAGAGCTTGAAATAAATGCACAATTCTAGCAGTAACCCGCTTTTTGTAAGGTGGGTTGCTGTTTTTTATATGTTATTTCATCATATTCATTTAACAAGCGATCTAATTTCACACTCACTCGTATGACTTCCGGCGAGCTCAACTTATGGAGGCTGGCTAAACGAATCATTTCCACACGACAAGCTTCGATTTCTTTCTTCAAAGCGGTCACTCGCTTCATATTAAATTTCCTCCTAAGAAATTTTTTACATTTACAGCTTTATAACCGATACTAAAAAAAGTTAAACTTATATTAGCTAAAAAAATATTAAATTTATGAAACTTTGTGGCGAGGTCATCCGTAAAGGTTAACGACCGCACGTATAGCGGAGGTATTAGAAGATGGAAACCATGATTAAGCAAAAAATAAAAGAAGTGAAAAAGGGCAATCAATCCGCTTTCGAAGACATTGTTTCTTTTTACCAGAATAAAGTTTTTCATATTTGTCTGCGAATGGTTGGGAACTCGTATGAAGCTGAAGACCTGGCCCAGGAAGCCTTTATCAGAGCCTACACGAATCTCCATACGTTTGATGAGAACAGGAAATTCTCCACTTGGTTGTATAGGATAGCAACGAATCTGTCGATTGACCGAATCCGCAAAAAAAAGCCGGACTATCATCTGGATGCAGAAGTGAAGGGGACGGAAGGCTTAGACATGTATTCGCAATTAGCTGCCGACCAAGCTCTACCTGAAGAAGAAGTGGAAAGCCTTGAATTACAATCCTACATCCACAAGGAGATATTAGCACTTCCACCTAAATATCGCAGCGTTATCGTGCTTCGTTATTTAGATGAGCTTGCTCTTCAAGAGATCGCGGAGGTGTTGGATATTCCAGTAGGGACTGTTAAGACGAGGGTCCATCGAGGTAGAGAGGCTTTACGTAAGAGGCTTCGACATGTGTGAAGGAGTTGAGAGGGAATGAATTGCAAAAGAGAAGCCATTGAACTCATGCATAAGTATTTAGATGGCGAATTAAATAAAGAAGAAGAGAGACGACTGAGAGATCATTTACAAAGCTGCCAATCCTGCCAAAATCACTTTCATGAACTAAAGAGAACGACGACACTGATTAAAAACACGACGCCTGTATCTGCGCCGCCACGTTTTACTGCGAATGTGATGGCGAATTTGCCAAAAGAGAAGAAAAGGAAGAACTATCTCCGTAAGCTCCAAAGGCATCCGTTGCTTACAGCTGCTGCCGTCTTCTTCTTATTGATGTTCGGTGGAATATTTACCGAATGGAACCAGGACCAGCAAGTGACGGTATCCAAGCAGGAGAATCTGGAAATACGTGATCATACGGTCATTGTACCGGAAGGCGTTACGGTTGAAGGAGATCTTGTCGTGAGAAATGGGGATTTGAGGATTGACGGGAAAGTCGATGGGGACATTACCCTTATCAATGGCGATATCCTTAATGATTCTTCTGGACAAGTAGAAACGAATGATGAACTTGACCGTAATAATCTCCGGGCATATTCAGGAGAACTGACCGAAGTGAACCAGGTTTACGAATGGATCTGGTATCATACGAAGAAGACATTCAAGGCGATTTTCTCATTTGAATCGGATTAAAAAAGCAAGGAGGCTTACGCTTCCTTGCTTTATTTTTGAACAGAATGGAGCATAAGGCTCCCTGAAACGACCAAAATGGTATAGAAATGTATGGGTCTCTCCCAAGGACGGTATGTTCTCCATATATACAGGAAAGGTTATGTGATATAATGGTAAATGTGAATTTTTAAGGTTTATTATATCTAAAAGGAAGTGTAGGCATGCTTGATGGGGGATTGGATGTTTTAGATTATTTTTTGATTACTGTGGATATCGCCCTTGTCTGGTTTGTTGTATATAAATTAATCATGCTGATTCAGGGAACGAAAGCCGTTCAGCTATTAAAAGGTATTTTCGTTATTCTGGGTATATGGTTATTGAGTAATTTATTTGGACTGACCACATTAAGGTGGCTGATGTCACAAGCAATTACGTGGGGTTTCCTCGCGATCATCATTTTGTTCCAGCCTGAACTTAGAAGAGCTTTAGAACAACTGGGACGAGGAAGTTTCTTCAGCAGGAATACTTCAGAAGAAGAAGACACCGAGAAAACCTTACAGGCAATTATTAAGTCTTGTAACTATATGGCCAAACGCCGAATCGGTGCATTGATTACAATAGAACGAGATACAGGTATGGGGGATTACGTAGAAACAGGCATACGTGTCGGCGGACATTTGTCGAGCGAGTTGCTTACGAATATTTTCATACCGAATACTCCTCTCCATGATGGAGCGGTCATACTTAAAAATGATGAAATTGTCGCTGCTGCCTGTTATCTCCCACTTTCAGAGAGTCCTTTTATTTCGAAAGAGCTCGGGACGAGGCACAGAGCGGCTATGGGAATCAGTGAGGTGACGGATGCTTTAACGATCGTCGTTTCTGAAGAGACAGGAGCTATTTCCTGTACGAAGAACGGGGAATTGCATCGAGACCTTGATCAAGTGAAACTGGAAGAGATTTTGCGTACTGAATTGGATTACTCCGCCCCTGCGGTGAAAAGCTGGAACTGGAGGGGGAAGAAGAATGGATAATTGGTTCAAAAGTGTATGGTTTATAAGAATTATATCCCTTATGCTTGCTGGTCTTCTTTGGGTGACGGTCAATGTGGATAACAATATGGACTCAGATTCTTTATTCTTCAATCAGTCATCCTCTGATATGGAAGTGATGGAAAACATTCCACTTGAAATCAGGTTTGATAGTGAAGAATATGTGGTCAGCGGAATCCCTCAAGAAGTATCCGTCTCTGTTGAGGGGCCGACCTCTGCTGTCGCTCCTGTTTCCAGACAGAAGAACTTTACGGTTTTTGTAGATTTGAATGGACTTGGTCCGGGCACACATGAGGTGTCCTTACAGCACTCAGGGATATCCAACCAGCTTGCAGTCACGCTCGATCCAAAAATCATTGAAGTGACGATTGAGGAAAAAGTGACCGAAGATTATGAAGTGAACATTGATTATATCAACCAAGGAAACCTGGATAGTGAGCTTGAGCTTGGTGATCCAGAAGTGGAACCTTCTGAAGTTGCCATTACAGGGGCTTCATCGGTCATTGAGCGTGTAGCCTCTGTGAAAGCGATTATTGATGTCGGTGAGGCTAAAGAGTCAATTGAAGCGCAGGAAGCTCCTGTCAAGATTTATGATAATCAGGGGAATGAGCTGAATGTCCTCGTGGATCCAACGACTGTAAATGTATCTGTTCCGATTTCCACCCGCACGAAAAGCGTTCCATTAAATGTTGCCGCTCGTGGAGGGAATACGGAAGGGGTACTGATTGAATCGGTCCGTACGGAAACAGAGGAAGTCACCATTTCCGGACCGAAAGAAGTACTTGATGGCATTGAGGCGCTTCCTGAAATCCCTGTTGATGTATCAGAAGTGACAGAAGATCAAACCGTAGAAGTCGATATTCCGCTTCCTGAAGGAGTGACTTCCGTTCAACCTGAAACCATTGAAGTGGACATTGAAGTTGTTGAAGGCGAAGCGGGAGATGACGGAAACGGCACAGATTAATCAAAACGAATCAATCGTGAAAACATAGATCAATGGAAAGTATAGAAAGAGAGGTCGAATGATTATGGGTAAATATTTTGGCACGGACGGCGTACGAGGCGTCGCGAATAAGGAATTAACACCAGAACTTGCATTCAAACTTGGCCGTTACGGCGGTTATGTCGTAACAAAAGGTGTCGAGCGTCCGAAGGTTTTGATTGGACGTGACACAAGAATCTCTGGTGAGATGCTTGAAGGCGCATTGGCTGCCGGGTTATTGTCGATTGGAGCAGAGGTCATGCGTCTCGGTGTCATCTCTACACCAGGCGTAGCCTTTTTAACAAAAGCACTGCAAGCGGAAGCGGGAATTATGATATCCGCATCCCACAACCCTGTCGAAGATAATGGCATCAAATTCTTCGGTCCAGATGGTTTTAAATTGACCGATGATCAAGAGCAGGAAATTGAAGCATTAATTGATGCAGAGCAAGATGACCTTCCAAGGCCTTCAGGATCGGATCTTGGTCAGATCAATGATTACTTCGAGGGCGGGCAAAAGTACTTGCAACACTTGAAGCAAACCGTTGATTATGATTTTGAAGGACTTCACATCGCACTCGATTGCGCTCATGGAGCGACTTCATCACTGGCCTCCCACTTGTTTGCAGATCTTGAAGCCGACATTTCTTCGATCGGGTCATCGCCGGATGGTCTGAACATTAATGACGGCGTCGGTTCTACACACCCGGAGCCGTTACAAGACCTTGTGAAAGAGAAGAAAGCGGATGTAGGACTTGCTTTTGATGGAGACGGCGATCGTCTGATTGCAGTTGATGAAAAAGGGAACATCGTAGACGGAGACAAAATCATGTACATTTGTGCCAAGCACATGAATGAAAACGGTACGTTGAATAACTCGACAGTGGTCTCTACGGTTATGAGTAACCTTGGTTTCTATAAAGCAGTAGAAGCAAATGGAATGAAGAGTGATAAGACGGCCGTAGGGGATCGTTATGTCATGGAAGAAATGCGTCGCGGTGGTTATAACCTTGGTGGGGAACAATCCGGACATATCATCTTCCTTGATCACAATACGACAGGAGATGGCATGTTGTCGGCTCTTCAATTGGTCAATGTCATGAAAGAAACGGGCAAACCACTCTCAGAGCTTGCGAGTGGAATGGAAAAGTTCCCTCAAGTATTGAAAAATGTTCGTGTCATTGATAAAAATAAAGTTCAAACCCATCCTAGAATTCAGGAAGCCATCCAGGCTGTAGAAGAGGAAATGGGTGGAAGCGGACGAGTTCTTGTACGCCCATCCGGTACAGAGCCTTTAGTAAGGATCATGGTGGAAGCACCTACGGAAGAACAATGCGAAGAGTATTGTGATAAAGTTGTCCAAGTTGTTGAAGAAGAGCTTGGTTTGAAGGAGTAGTTTCAGGGCTTGCGCAGGTCGCACATGGGGGTGATCTGCGCATATCCTATTACAGGCCCCTTACATTTTTGTAACGGTTACAATTTTTATTGACCCATCTGAGAGGGCTGTGTACAATTGAACATGTCCTTAAAAAATTGTCGAATTTCATGTTTGAAAAGACTTTCATTCGGAAATGAGACAAAAGGATTTTATTTTGAAATAGTTAAGGAGGATCGAGGTCATTCCTTATTTATAAAGCGCCAGGACTGTGTGCTACGTCTTAAAATGAACACAGTTGACGAGGTGGAGGTTCATCGAGTATTCGGCGGATGCCTCCCGGTTGCCACACTTCAACCGCATGTCCGAATGTAAAACGGAAAGGTGACTTTCCGAACAAAACATTCAGGACGAAGTGATCAAAGAAAGTATAACGGGAGAGGGGCAGCGAAAAGCCCCTTGAAATCTACGGAGCATTCGTTGCCCTTCTCTGATAACAGGAGGACAACAATTATGTGTGGAATTGTAGGATATATCGGACAGAATGATACAAAAGAGATTTTATTGAATGGTTTGGAAAAGCTTGAATACCGCGGTTATGATTCAGCTGGAATTGCAACATTGAACGAAAATGGTGTGGAAGTGACGAAAGTAAAAGGGCGTATCGCTTCTTTAAGAGAAGCTGTAGATGAAAGTGTCAAAGCGACGCACGGCATCGGACATACACGCTGGGCTACACACGGCGCTCCCAGCGAAGAAAACGCTCACCCGCACCAAAGCACTTCCGGACGCTTTACAATCGTTCACAATGGCGTCATTGAGAACTATGTGGACGTTCGTGACGAGTACTTGAGCGACGTGGAGTTCAAGAGTGAAACAGATACGGAAATCATCGTTCAATTGATGGAAGTCCTGAATAATGAAATGAACGATGTAGCTGCAGCTTTCCGTAAAGCTGTCGAGCTTTTAACTGGTTCTTATGCGATTGCAATGATCGACCGTGAAGATCACGATACGATTTATGTCGCTAAGAATAAGAGTCCACTGTTAGTTGGAATCGGTGATGACTTCAACGTTGTAGCCAGTGATTCTATGGCGGCTCTTCACGTAACGGATCAATTCCTTGAGCTTATGGATAAAGAAACCGTCATCGTTCGTCGCGATGGTGTTGAAATCCAAAAGCCCGATGGCAAAAAGGTTGAGCGTGAACCATTCACAGCAGAATTGGATACAACTGATATCGAAAAGGGAACGTATCCTCACTTTATGCTGAAAGAGATTGATGAACAGCCGTTCGTCATCCGTAAAATCATTCAAGAATATCAAAATGAGAATGACGAGATCAAGCTGGATCCTGAAATCCGCCAAGCGATGAAAGAGTGCGACCGTATTTACATCATCGCCGCAGGTACGAGTTACCATGCCGGACTTCTAGGTAAACAGTTTATTGAAAAACTCGCAAACATTCCAGTAGAAGTTCATGTAGCTAGTGAATTCTCTTACAACATGCCACTTCTTTCTGAGAAACCGTTGTTTGTTTACATTTCTCAAAGTGGTGAAACGGCAGATAGCCGTTCTGTCCTTGTCCAGACCAAAGAACTTGGTCATCCGGCACTGACGGTTACGAACGTGCCAGGGTCCACCCTTTCCCGTGAAGCAGACTATACGATGCACCTGCACGCAGGACCTGAAATCGCTGTAGCTTCTACAAAAGCCTATACAGCACAAATGGCTGTTCTTGCCATTCTAGCTGTTGATACAGCACGTGCGAAGGACATTGAACTTGATTTCGATCCTATGCAGGAGCTTGCAATCGTGGCAACTGCTATGGAAGCTTTAACTGATCAAAAAGAGAAGTTAGAAGACTTGGCGAGCGAGTATCTATCAACGACTCGTAACTGCTTCTTTATTGGCCGCGGCATTGACTATTATGTCGGATTGGAAGGTTCTCTGAAGTTGAAAGAGATCTCTTACATCCAGGCGGAAGGTTTCGCTGGTGGTGAATTGAAGCACGGCACGATCGCTCTAATTGAAGATGGCACACCTGTCATCGCTCTTGCAACACAGGAAAACGTCAACTACTCCATTCGTGGAAATGTCCAGGAAGTAGAAGCACGTGGCGCTAACAGCATGATCATCAGTATGGAAGGTTTGAACAAAGATGGCGATGCTTTCGTCATTCCACAAGTGCATGATCTGATGACACCACTTGTTTCTGTCATTCCATTGCAGCTGATTTCTTACTATGCAGCGCTGCACCGTGACTGTGATGTTGATAAACCACGTAACCTTGCGAAGAGTGTTACGGTAGAATAAAGATTTGGAAAGCTGGCATCCGTTTAAGGATGTCAGCTTTTTTATTTTCCTGCATTTGGATAGGGGAAAGAAAACCTGGGGAAAATACATCTATTCGATGCAGTTAGAGGTGTTCGTATGAAGAAATGTTTAATGTCTTTATTGTTCATAACCTGCATGTTGGGTGTCCATACGCCCGTTCATGCCCAAGTGGATCAGTCCAAACCCCTTGAAGAGTTCTATGCTGAATATGGATATAAGTCTTTGGAAGAAGCAGTCAAAGAATTTGAACAGCAAATGAAAATGAAAGTATCTCTTCCTAAGAAACTTCCGTCCTTGGCATTTACACACGTTTTGGCCAAGGTTAATCGGTTAGGTGGGAACGAAAATGTGGAATTAAATGTTGAGTACTTGAATGAGCACGTACCTGAAAATCATTTTAATGTGGATATACGGCCTGCAGAAAACAAGCTATTTATTCATGAGAAGCGAATCATAGAACAGGTGAGGTTGAAGACTGGGGGGAAAGGAATTTTCGTGAAAGTCCCGGGTTTTCACGTTTTCATTTTTGAAACGGAGCATTGGCAGTACAGGTTGAGTATGGATCAACGCGTATCTGATCACTTTTATCCTGATGAATTAGTGGAAATCGCCAATACCATCGACAGCGAGTAATCGGTTAGGATTGGTATAGCTTCAAGGTTAAACAAAAAGGAGGCGTTCCATGACGCCCCCTTTTTGGTATGCTGTTTTTCTATTCTCCAAACATATAGGTCTTATGGTGGTAGGATATTGAAAAAGCAATTCCAAGCGCCATCAAGTTTCCGAGCAAGGCACTTCCCCCATAACTGATAAACGGTAGCGGAATTCCCGTGATTGGAAGCAGCTGCACAGACATTCCGATATTCTGGAATACGTGGAATGCGATCATACTGATGATTCCGACCATTACATAAGAGCTGTAGTTGCTGTTCGCTTTAAAAGCGATGGTCGTGAAGCGATAGATCAATAGGAAGAATAGGATGATGACGATACAAGAACCGAGAAAACCGTATTCTTCTGCGATGATACTGAAAATGAAGTCGGTTTGTGCCTCTGGTAAGTATACTTCCCGTTCGCCGAACCCTTTTCCATACAGCTGTCCGGAACCAATGGCTCTCATCGCTTTGACGAGATGGTATCCGGAAGAGTCTTCATACTTGGTCGGCTGGAACCAGGAGTAGATACGACCGAGCTGATACTCCTTCACACCTAAATAGCGGTCAAGGAGTTCAGGCGCTTTTAGTGCAAGCCAGATCAATCCTGTTCCAATAGCTGAGATGATGGTGAAAATCGGTAAAATGATTTTCCATGAGATGCCTGAGATCAGGACGAATCCTGCTAAGATGGCGATGAACACAAGGCTTGTCCCTAAATCGGGCTGCTGCATGATCAAGAGAACCGGCAGGCCGGTAGCCGCTCCTAATTTGAGCAACAGGAACAAATCCATTTTCATTGATGAACGGTGCTTTTGATTATGATCAACGGCAATCCTTCCGAGAGCAAGAATGGTGAATATCTTTACAAGCTCTGCAGGTTGTAAAGATAATCCCGGCATGGCGAACCAACTCTTCTGCCCTTTGATGACAGGAGCAATGGATGGTGGTGCGACGATCAGGGCAATCAAAAGAATGATGCCGAATCCATATAAGTACCAGCTGATTTTTTTGAAATCTTCAGGATCCACAAGGAGCATAAAGCCGATGACGATGCCACCGAGGCCATACCAGACCAACTGTTTAAGTACGAAGTTATCATTATATTGTGTGCTTTGCTGAGCACTGAAAAGAGCGACTGCACTGACGGCTATGAAACAACACATAATAAAAAAGAGCTGCCAATCGAATCTTTCTTCGAATTTCATTTTTGGTTATACATCCTCTCATGTTGGCGAAGCAAAAAAGCGTGCTGTTGACTATTATAAGCACATGTAACACGTTTGAAAAGTAAACTCTTCCTTATTCTTCAATTATAAAGCAATCTTTTCGGTCATGGACATGAAAATGTAACACTTATGTATCAAATAAGCTCCCGATTGTGGAAGACTCAGTTTCGAGTCTTTTGTTGAGTGGATGGGAGCTACGGGGAATGGCTCGCTTTCCGCGGGAGCGCGGTGAGCCTCCTCGGACTGCGTCCTGTGGGGTCTCACCAAGCACTTTTTTCCCGCAGGAGTCTCCCCATTCCCCTCCGCCCACTTGCCGGAAGAGATTTTCGAAACTACCTTCCAGTAATAGGAGCTTTTATTGTTAAGAATCCTATATCGATGCAGTTAAACAGAATTTCACAAAAAACTAGTCAGGCTACTATAAGAGGGGTTTCGAGTACCTCATATGGCAAAGGGGCGGAGGGAAACGGTGAGACTCCTGTGGGAAATGCGTGGTAGATGAGACCCCGCAGAGCGTTAGCTCGAGGAGGCTCATCACTCGCCCACGGAAAGCGAACCTTTTCCCGGAGCCCCTAAATTACCACAAAAGTCTCCAAATCAAGTCTTCCACAATCCTGCCATATAGCTTAATAATTCTCATTCAACATCATTCAAATTCAAATAAAAAATCTCCAAAAGAACGGTGATTGGTTGGTGCATATTTTAGAAACAGGTGAAGAGTCGCTGGATTCTCATGTATTTATATAATTTTCTTGCATGACGACCTTCTGAGGTATAAGGATTTTGTAATCTTTCAAGCTGATTGATGAAAGCAAGGTCACAGGCACAGTAATCTCTGTGATAGCGATAGCATTCATCATGTGCTTTGCAGGCGGCATCTACGGCGTTGACGGGTTCGCCAGGGCCGCTGCATCCTGGTCCACAGTACTTGTATCCGGGAAAGACACAGAACCCGGGTCTGCGTACCGGTCCTCTTCTTCTATACATGTGGTTCTCCTCCATCAAAAAGATTGGCTAAGAATAGTTTATGACAAGGAATGGATTTTGTTTGGTCACATACCCTTCCTATGTTTATAAAACCCTTTCATGAGATACATACTAACTAACACCTTAAAGGAGGAGACTTTATGTCACACGAAAAATATCAAGACCTTATCCAAAAGCTACATGTGTGCATGGAAGCATGTAACCATTGTTACGATGCTTGTTTGAAAGAGGAAGACGTAAAAATGATGGCGGAATGTATTCGTACCGATCGTGAATGTGCCGATATTTGCGGATACTTAGAACAAGCAATTTCAAGAAACTCTCCGTTTGTATCTGAATTGGCAGGGGTTTGTGCGAAGATCTGCCAGGCTTGTGGAGATGAATGTAAGCAACATGATCATCAGCACTGCCAGGATTGTGCCAAAGCTTGCTATGAATGTGCGGAAGCTTGTAAGCAGGTAGCATAATTGATGAGAGCGGCCTCGCGATTAAGAGGCCGCTCTTTTTACTTTGCACAGCACTTTTCTTCCTTTTGTTCTTTGATTACGACTGTACAACAAGTTTTTTCTTTTTTCTGTCTAAAAAGTTTCTCTAACAAATTCATGGGTTCACCCCCTTTAAATCAAGTAGAAAAGAAATCCTGATAGGGTAGACATGGCAATGACTGAACCTACAAAAGTGAAGACTAATTTCTTTTTGAAAATGCTGTGAAGCAGAGTCACCTCTGGGAGACTGGCACCTGCTGAGCTGATCATCAGAGCCATTACGGGTCCAAGGGCCATTCCTTTAGCAATCATCATTTGTGAGATTGGAATCATGGTAGATAACCGAATGTATAAAGGAAGACCCAGGACCGCAGCAATGGGTACGAGCCACCACTGTTCGCCTCCCATATAACGAGCGATCCATTCTTCAGGCACGACTCCATGTATGAAGGCACCAATGGCTGCTCCAATGAGCAAGAATGGATAAACACTTTTCATAAGTTCCCATGTTTCCGAAATCGCACGATTCACATTCACTTTGTTTGTAGATGTTGGTGGGTTGTAATTTTCCATGATTACAGGTTTGAGTTGCTTCTCAAATCCTAACCCATGCAAAGAGAACCCTACGATAATAGATAGAGTGGTCGTGATAAGTGTGTAAAACAGCGCTACCTTCCACCCCAGGATGGCTGTCATGAGAGTAAGGATCGTGATGTCTAAGACAGGAGATGCAAATAAGAAAATCATGATGATAGGGAAGCGGATGTGATTTCTTAAAAGGTGAACGACAATTGGAATTGTTGAACATGAACAGAAAGGGGTTACAAACGCGAAAAGTACAGCGATTCCTGCACTTATAAGCGGGTGGCTTTTATCCATGAGCGATTCCATGCGCTCATAAGGTATAAACCCTTGGAAAAGATAAATAAGAAAAGAGATACCTAAAAAGAGAATGGTTAATTCTGTGGCGATGGTAATAAAACTAAATAATGTATCCTGTATCATCATCACTGCACCTTTCATCAAAAAAAGTTGATTTATTGTAGGTGGTTAGCAACAGGTACAGCAGATTTCTGGTTTTCTTTGACGAGTTGGAAAGTTCCAATCCCTTATTTTAATACGGGAGGCGGACTGCTTTTTGAAAGATTTTACATTTAGTAAAATTTCTTTATTTTTAAGCTTCCATTCTTCTGTCGTAAACATAATATCGTCTCCTTAAATCAAGTTTTTTTGATCAATTAACCAGCAAAAGGGCAAGCGCAAAGGCTTATGCCCTTTGTATTAATCGTGTCTGAATAGACAGCACAACTCTTCGGACAACAAGTGATTCACTTCTTCTTCATTTAAGGAATAGTAGCTCCAGGTTCCTCTTGTTTCTTTCTTGATCAGGGATGCATCCAGTAAAATCTTCAGGTGGTAGGAAAGTTTCGATTGAGGCAGAGCCATGGTGTCAGAAAGATCACAGACACACACTTCTTTTTGTTGAGTGATTTGATGCATGATCTGTAACCTGCGTTCATCAGCTAAGGCTTTAAATTTTTTCTGGTAGGTCTGAAAAGTTTTGGACAAGGACAAATCCTGAACGGGTATTTCTTTCATTTAATGATCCTCCTTAAATCAATATTATTTGATTAATTACAATCGTAAGGGTTAATTTTCTGAAAAGCAAGTATTTCATCAATTTTTTTTGATTTAACATTTAAAACATCTTCTCTTAATGTAGAATTTACATTGAAGGATTACTGTATAAGTATATTCTTATATACGAAACATAGAGGAGTGACGGATATGATTGATTCTCATCCATGTCAGGGTTACGGGGCAGATTTTCTCCGATTAAGAGAATCCAAATCGATGAGTAAGGAGCAAGTGGCTTTTTTATTGGGAGAGGACGTCCGCTTCATTGAACGGTTGGAAAGCGAAAAGATATATCCTTCTTCCTATCTAATGAATAAGATTTCGGAAGTGTTTCAAATGGACATAAAGGTCGTCTCAGGAAGGATTTGGTGTAAGTCTCCATCTGAATGTTCGAAGTGGGTTTGAATTTTTCTCTTGCATATATAAGCATATACTTATATCATGATGGAGGGTGAGGTGATTCTGATGGAAATGACAATCATTGAGTTGGAACAAGCCGCACAGACGTTGAAGCTCTTAGGAGATAAAACGCGGCTGACCATTCTTGGTTTGGTAAAAGATAGTGAATGTTGTGTATGTGAGTTTGTGGAAGTGTTACAAATGAGCCAGCCTTCAATCAGTCAGCATCTAAGAAAACTGCGTGATGCTGGACTTGTAAAAGAACAACGAAGAGGGCAGTGGATTTTTTATTCCTTGAACAGAGAACATGCGACATATCCCATCATTCAACAGGTTCTGGAACAAATTCCGGACCAAAAAGAGAAATTGACCGCATTGGAAGAAGCCGGCTTGCGGATCCAATGCGATAGTTAGGGGGATTGGTTTTGAGTTTAGCACTAATTGCTACGATTATTTTTATACTTACGCTCGTCTTTGTCATTTGGCAGCCTAAAAATCTCGGGATTGGCTGGTCCGCTTGTGCGGGGGCGATCCTTGCTTTGATCTTTGGTGTCGTCGATTTTCAAGACGTGCTTGCCGTTACCGATATTGTCTGGAACGCAACATTAGCCTTTATTGCCATCATCATTATTTCATTGATACTAGATGAGATTGGTTTTTTCGAATGGGCAGCCCTTCACATGGCCCGTGTAGCTAAAGGTGACGGGAAGCGGATGTTCGTTTATGTGACCTTGCTCGGAGCTGTAGTTGCTGCGCTATTCGCAAATGACGGAGCGGCATTGATTTTAACACCGATTGTTCTTGCGATGGTCAGGAATTTGAATTTCAAGGAAACCATGATTCTTCCGTTCATTATGGCCAGTGGTTTCATTGCCGATACGACTTCCTTGCCGCTGATTGTCAGTAACCTCGTGAACATTGTATCTGCAGACTTCTTTGATATTGGTTTTGTAGAGTATGCGTCACGGATGATCGTTCCGAACTTGTTTTCACTTACTGCAAGTATTCTTGTCTTATTCTTATTTTTCCGTAAGAGTATTCCGGACAATTACGATTTATCTCAGTTGAAAAAACCGAAGGAAGCGATCCAGGATCATAAGATGTTCCGCATGTCGTGGGGCGTTCTTGCTGTTCTGTTGATCGGATACTTTGCAAGTGAGCCTTTGGGGATTCCTGTTTCCATCATTGCCGGAATTGTCGCAATCTTTTTCCTATTGATGGCGAGAAGAAGCGCGGCTGTGCAGACAGGAAAAGTGGTCAAAGGAGCTCCATGGGCGATTGTCTTCTTCTCTGTCGGAATGTATGTCGTCGTTTACGGACTTCGGAATGTCGGCTTGACCGATATCCTTGCGAATGTCATTCAGTACACGGCAGATCAAGGCTTGTTCACAGCGACAGTCTCTATGGGGTTCATTGCGGCCATTCTTTCTTCCATCATGAATAACATGCCAACCGTAATGATTGATGCTCTTGCCATTGCTGATACGAATACAGCAGGAACGATGAGGGAAGCCCTCATTTATGCCAATGTCATCGGGTCAGACCTTGGGCCGAAGATTACAGCCATTGGGTCTCTAGCGACCTTATTATGGCTCCACGTTTTATCCATGAAAGGCTTCAAAATTTCATGGGGGTACTACTTTAAAGTAGGAATCATATTAACTGTGCCGACCTTATTCATTACACTCGTCGGACTTTATCTATGGTTATTAATTCTATAATTTTTACACAAAAAAGGAGAAATGCTACATGTCTAACAAACCAGTCATCTATTTTCTATGCACAGGAAACTCTTGCCGCAGCCAAATGGCGGAAGGGTTCGGAAAGAAATACTTGAGCGACAAGTTTGAGGTGAAATCTGCAGGGATTGAAGCGCACGGCTTGAACCCGAATGCGGTCAAAGCGATGAATGAAGTCGATGTTGATATTACAGATCAAACATCTGACATCATCGATCCGGATATCCTGAATAATGCTGAATATGCGATTACTCTTTGTGGAGATGCGAACGATAAGTGCCCAATGACTCCTCCACATGTTACCCGTTTCCACTGGGGATTCGATGACCCGGCGAAAGCGGAAGGTACGGAAGAAGAGAAGTGGGCATTCTTCCAGTGTGTACGTGACGAAATCGAAGCACGTATCCAGAAGTTCGCTGAAACTGGGGAGTAAAACGAAAAAGCCGAGATACAATCTCGGCTTTTTCTATAAGGGTAAATTTAACCAAAGGAGAGGATTGTAATGAAAAAGGTTGAAGTATACGATCCAGCGATATGCTGTTCTACTGGCGTTTGCGGTCCATCTGTCGATCCGGCGCTGACGAAAGTAGCGAAGCAGCTGGCGGTTCTTGAAGCGAATGGCTTAAAGGTGGAACGTTATAATCTTTCCAACGATACACAAGTTTTTGTTGAGAATGAAAAGGTAAGTGCTCATCTTCAAAAAGAAGGCGAATTAGCTTTACCTTTGACGATCGTTGATGGGGAAGTAAAGAAGACGAAAGCTTATCCTACTGAAAGTGAGTTCGCCGAGTGGTGTGGCGTAGAAGAAAGTTTATTGACAGAGAATAAGACAAAGGCAGACGCTCGTTTTACGATTTTGGATTAAGGAGTTTTTTACGTGGAATCTCTATATCAGCCGAATGTAATGGAATTTCCATATTTTCTATTTTTAACTGGAAAAGGTGGAGTCGGAAAGACCTCTACGGCGTGTGCGACGGCGGTATCGTTAGCAGATAACGGGAAACGGGTATTGCTAATTAGTACCGACCCTGCTTCTAATCTGCAAGACATTTTTCAAGAGGAGTTTGGTCAGAATCACCGCTACTTGAGAGATGTTCCTCGTTTGGCTGTTGTGAACCTTGACCCGGAAGAAGCGGCAGCCAAACATCGGGAGGAAGCGATCGGTCCTTATCGAGGTAAACTTCCGGAAACAGTTCTACACTCCATGGAAGAACAAATGTCAGGGGCGTGCACGACTGAAATTGCCGCATTTGATTCGTTCACATCTTTCCTCTGTGATGATGAAGTGAAAAATGAATTTGACCATATCATCTTTGATACTGCGCCGACAGGACATACCTTACGTTTGCTGCAACTACCGAAAGCGTGGAGTGGCTTTATGGAAACCAATCCGGATGGAGCTTCCTGTCTCGGCCCATTATCTGCTCTTGCAGATAAGAAGGGCAGATATGAACAAGCGGTGCGGACATTGTCAGATCAGGAGCAGACGTTACTTCTATTGGTGAGCCGTCCGGAAGAGACTGCATTTTATGAAGCGGACCGTTCCTCAAAAGAGCTTTTCAAAATAGGCATTCAAAATCAACGGCTTGTTGTAAACGGACTATATCAACCGGTAGATTCGGAAGACCCCATCGCCCAAGCCTTTCTCTTGAAGCAGGTGAACGCACTGGATACGATGTCAGATCATCTAAGAAACTTAAGGTCATATCATCTGCCTTTTGCGCCTTTATCATTGACGGGAGTGAATGACTTGAGGGCATGGATTGAGGGGAATGTGGTTGATCGTATGAATTTGGAAGGTGATACGATCGGAAGCTCAACGGATGTGTCAGGACTTTCAGATTTGGTGCAGGAATTTTTGAAAACAAAGCAGGGACTTATTTTTACGATGGGTAAAGGCGGGGTTGGTAAAACAACAACAGCTGCCTCTATGGCAGTGGAACTCGCTGAACAAGGATACAGGGTCCATTTGACGACCACAGACCCGGCGGATCACTTGAGTTCCCTTTTCGAAGATCAATTACATGAGAATCTGCGGGTATCAAATATCGATCCGAAAAAGGAAACGGATGCCTATAAGAAGATGGTTCTTGATCAGACGAGTCACGATTTAAATGAAGATGAACTAAACTACTTAAAAGAAGATCTTGATTCCCCATGTACGGAGGAAATCGCTGTATTCAGAGCCTTTGCAGATGTTGTGGAACATTCAGAAGAAGAGTATATCGTCATTGATACGGCTCCTACTGGGCATACCCTGCTTTTATTAGATGCTGCTCAATCTTATCATCGTGAAATAGAGAGAACGACTGGTCATGTACCGGAGTCAGTAAGAAACCTTTTACCGAAATTGAGAGATGAAACATACACCCATGTAGTTATCGTCTCTTTAGCGGAAGCAACGCCTGTGTATGAAGCAGAACGTTTAGAAGCAGACTTAAAGCGGGCAGGTCTCCATCCGAAGTGGTGGGTAATCAATCAGACGTTTTCAGGTGTATCCCTCACAGATCCTGTTTTGAAAGCGAAAGCGCATATGGAGGAAAAGTGGATGCTGCATACGGTTGAGCACGTCCCCAAAGTAGCTAGAATCCCATGGCAGGAGAAGATATTCCTAGAGGGGCAGACAACTTAAAGGAGGATTCACTATGGCTTATAAATCGATCATCTTAGGCACAGGGCCTGCAGGGTTAACGGCGGCCGTTTATTTAGCAAGAGCAGATATGGAACCGCTCGTCATCGAAGGGCCGGAACCGGGCGGGCAATTGACCCTAACCACGGAAGTTGAGAATTTCCCAGGATTCCCTGATGGCATCATGGGGCCGGAACTCATGGATAACATGAAAAAGCAGGCGGAACGCTTTGGTGCGACTTTCAAGCGTGGATGGGTGACCGATGTAGAGGTGGGAGAACGTCCATTCAAGCTTCAAGTTGATGGTTTAGGTGAAGTGGAGACGGAAACATTAATCATTTCTACAGGCGCCTCTGCAAAAATGCTCGGCATTCCGGGTGAAAAAGAAAACTTAGGAAAAGGTGTCAGCACATGTGCGACTTGTGATGGCTTCTTTTTCCGAGGAAAGAAAGTCGTCATCATCGGTGGAGGGGACTCTGCGATGGAAGAGGCGACGTTCCTTACGAAATTTGCGAGCGAAGTCCAAGTGATCCACCGTCGTCATGAGCTCCGTGCTTCGAAAATCATGCAGACACGAGCGCAGGAGAATGATAAAGTGACGTGGGCACTGAACAAAACACCGGTCGAAATGGTGTCCGATGGCATGAAGATCAGTGGCATCAAGGTTCGTGACAACGAGTCTGGAGAAGAGGAAGTCATTGAAACGGATGGGATATTTGTTGCGATCGGTCACAACCCGAACACGGATTTTGTGAAAGGGAAACTGGATATGGACGATAAAGGTTATATCCTCGTTGATCCCGGTACGACCAACACGAATATTCCAGGCATTTTCGCGTGTGGCGATGTGCAGGACCAGAAATACCGCCAAGCGATTACAGCGGCAGGCACAGGCTGCATGGCCGCGATGGATACGGAGCGTTTCCTTGAAGGAGAAGCGACGATCGACTGGAGCGAAAACTTATCCTAATTACTTGAGTGAGCATCGGTCTGTTTTTACAGATCGATGCTTTTTTGTACCAGAAATACGTTAGGTCACTTTGGACGGGCGTTAGGGAACTTTCCCCTGGCGTTAAGTCACTTTTAATAGAATTAGGTCACTTACAAAGAGAGAACGGGCACTTTGCACATCAGTTAGGTTACATTGATGCATTTACCAAATAATGGTGTACCAGGTCATACATATATTGGAAATCACCGTCAATTTGACTCTAAGTGTATTTTTTGAAAATTAATTCAATTTTTATTGAATTAATCATTCTATAAGTATAGAATAGTTGCAAGAGGTGATGAAATGGAAGTATTTTCTATGAGTTCGAGAAAAAGAGAGACATACCAAGTGGAAGTGAAGCATTCCCTGTTGTGGGAAGCGGCACTGGGAATCGCTGCTATTACGAACGAACGGCTGCTGGAGACGCTGGACTATACAAAAAAACAATGGCAGACAATCAAAAAATCGTTGTCTACGGAAATGCTGGATCATTTAGAAATGGTCCAGGAAAAGAATACATGGAAAACGATCTTGCTGTTGCTTCATGAGAAGGATATGGGTTCTGTTGAGGAGTTCAATGATTTTGTAGATCATTTAGATGAAGAAGAGTTGCGTTATATCGCTATTCCTTATCTAGGGAAAAAACATCAAGAAGATCGTAGGCTTGCTTCTCAAGGAGATCAGGAGGCTGTGGCGCGGCTTCAAGATGTATCTAAAGATAATGCGTTCTTTCCACGTTACATTGCCTACATTAGCCAGGTGGATGCGCATCACTTAAAAAGTCATATCCAAGAGGTAATGACAGGCTGGTATGAAGCGGTTATTCAGACGGATGAGGCGATGTTCAAAGGAATTCTGGAACAAGATGCTTTTTCCAAGAAGAAGCGGATTGAAAAACTGGAGGCGGAGGATTTTGTGGAGTGGGCGACACATGGAATCCGTTACATGCCGGAGCCTAGTGTCTATAAAGTCATCATGATCCCCCAATTTATTTATCGTCCGTGGAATGTGGAAGCCGATATTGAAGGGGCGAAAATCTTCTACTACCCTGTAGCCAATGAAAGTATCCAGCCGAATGACCCGTATGTTCCGGATCAAATGCTCGTTCAGAAATTCAAGGCGCTTGGAGATGAGAATCGTTTGCGTATGCTCAAGATTTTGATGGGGGGAGGGCGCACCCTGAAAGAGATGACCGAGGAGATCGGTATGGGTAAAACCACTGTCTACCATCATTTGAAGCTGTTGAAATCCGCAAGGCTCATCGTCGCTTATGGTCCACGGTATCATGTCAGCCCACGGGCTTGGGAAATGCTGCCAAAAGAATTGGAGTTATTCTTGGGAGAGGAAAAATGAACGATGCGGAAGTATGGCAGACCGAGGAGAAACCGTCGTTCAAGTCCAACCGACAGGCCTTCCGTTTCATTGGAGGAAATCTAGTATCCTTTTTCGGGGATCAAATCTATTTGATTGCTCTTCCTTTGATGGTACTTGCTCTTACCGGTTCACCGCTCAGTATGGGAATTGTCGCTGCTGTTGAGCGGGTGCCTGTTTTGTTACAACCGCTCGCAGGGGTGCTTGCTGACCGGTTGGATCGGAAGCGGATTCTATTGTTTTGTGATTTTTTCCGTTTTCTTTTGCTAGGGAGCATAGGGGTGTTGTTTTTTTATGAAATGATTACCATCTATTATCTCTACGCGGCGGCCTTCGTTATTGGTGTGCTTGGACAACTTTATCAAACCTCTCAGTTTGCATCGATTCCGAAACTCGTAAGAAAGCAGGATCTAGATTTAGTGAATGCATGGAACACAGGGATGTTTCATACGGCTGTCTTTCTTGCCCCAGGGCTTGGCGGTTGGATTGTGGCCATTTATAATCCTGGAGTTGGCATGATCCTAAATAGTTTTTCATTCTTCATCGGCTTTCTAGTCGTTTGGAGTTTGCGGTTGGAAAGTGAGCAGAAGCAAGGGGGAAAGCGTTCGTTTACCCAGGACATGAGCGAAGGATTCCGCTTTGTGATCCATCAGAAACCTCTACTCTATACAAATATCGCCATGTTCTTTTCTGTATTTGGCACGACTCTTTTTTTGACGATGTTGATTGTTCATTTAAAAGCTGAGATTGGTTTTTCGGGGGTCTCGATCGGTTGGCTTCTTTCCGCTGGCGGGTTAGGTGCTATTGGGGGAGCGGTGCTTTCTCCTGTTCTAGGGAGCCGAATTGCTTATCGTACACTATTGTTTGGGTGTGGCGCCTTCGGAGGCCTTTCCATCTTCCTGTTCAGTTTCTATCAATCTTTTATTGCTCTCGCACTTTTGAACGCTGTTGGGACGATTTGTGCTTCCATAAGCAGTCCGTGTATTGTAACGTTAAGACAAAAGCTGACGCCGGAGCATTTACTTGGAAGGGTGCAGGCGACGAGCCGGTTCATGACGTGGGCGTTGATGCCGGTAGGTGCGTTGGTCGCTGGGATCATCGGTGAATACATAAGTACATCCATGACCATTGCTATTGGAGGGAGTGTGTCCACCATTGCTTCTTTCATTTACTTACACCCTTCATTGAAAAAGATAGATGGAGAGGAGGGAACCCATTGATTTGGAGTCATGATAAAGGGTTAATATTGAAACGAACGGATTTTCTTTGGGAAAGGGATTGGCGGATGGATGATTGCTATAAGCTGATTTTTTCTCCCTTTGGGAAAGGTCTCTATCAGACGCCACAAGGAGATGTTTCGATAGAGAAAGAGGGGTTTCTTCTTTTCAATCCTGACCATAAACATAAACAGCTCAGTGCGACGAAGGAAAAGTTCCTCGTGGAAATGCGTCCTGAATTGTTGCAGGAAGCGGGGACGCAACGATCTGGCACAGGTTCACCGGTCGAATTCGCTACTTTAAGTTACAAACACCCACACTTAAACCAGTGGGCTCATTTCGTGCGAGACTTCTTTTTCTATCAAAAGGGAGAGGGCTTGGATCTCTTTCTGGATCATAGTCTCATGCAGCTCGCTGTTCTATTGATGGAATATGGTCCAGGTTCTCACCAGGTAGAATGGCCGGTTGTTAAGGGACGGGACCCTCTTCATAGGGCAATGAACGCGATGAGAGAAAGCTATTCAGGAGTTTGGTCTTTAGATGACATGGCTGCCGTCGCCCGTATGAACAAGTATCAGTTTTCTCATGCCTTTAAAAAAGAAACCGGCGTCTCCCCTTACTCGTGGCTGCAAGTTTATCGACTCTTCCGAAGTCAGTCTTCTCTAATGGATACCGAGGATTCCGTCTTATCCATTGCCTTGGAGCATGGATTTTCCAGTATGACGACATACAATCATCTATTTAAAAGAATCTATCAGAAAACGCCGACGCAGTTTCGAGAGTTTTATAAAATGAACCGTCGTTAAAGTTAGACAGCCCGCGATGATCATCGCTCCGCTTGAAAACATCAGCCACCGGATTGGAATGTAGGCGGATAAGAACCCGTAAAGCATTAAGGAAAGTGTATTGGAAGCATATAAAAGGACAGCATTCGTGCTGAACGCTCTCCCCATTTTTTCTTCCGGAACATCAGATTGTATGATGAACACACGAGCAAGACTTGCAACCGGCATACCGATTCCCACAATGATACAGCCGATGAAAAAGTGTCCTACTCCATAAAAAAAGCCGTAATAAGCGATTCCAGCCCCCCATATCGCTGCCCCCATTACATAATGGTGGAGCGAGAATCTTTTAATGAAAAAAGGCAGCACCATATTCGTAATGATGACCGTGGCTCCGAACACACCCTGTATCCCGCTGTACCATTCTTCACTTTTCGTGGTCATTTCTTCAAGAGCTAACAACAACCCTACCTGCCACACCCAGGTATTAAGAAAAACCGTATAAAACGTGAAGAAAAAAAGTTTCCGAATCGTTGTCTGTCCAACCATCCATAGAAAGAATTCTTTGATGGACAGAAAAATGAACTGAATCGTCTGCTTTTTCTTCAAGGGGTCCTCCAGGGTGAGTTGAGACAAACAGTAAACGCTAATCAAATACGTGAGCGCATCCAAAGTGAAAAAGTGGATGACACCCACCGTGTTCAATAGAGTAATAGCGATGAGCGGAGTCAGAATTGTTACCCCACGTGTGATCGTGTCGTAGAGACTGTTAGCCGCTGACCGTTCGTCTTCAGTTGTAACCATTGGAAGCACTGCCCGATGAGCAGGATTAAAGAAGCACCCAATCGTTTGAACTAAGAAACTGACAATCACCAACACGGGGTAGGTAAGCAGGTCGAGTCCGTGTAAGAGACTAACCGACAATAGGAAAGGCACGCGAAGCAAATCCAGCCGGATAAGTAATTTTTTTCGCGGGAAAGAGTCAGCGACTACTCCGCCGATCAAACCGAAGAGCAAGTACGGAACGGTTTCTGCGAGTGCCACTCCAGTCGTATGGACGTTGGATCCTGTCATGTCATAAGCGAGGAAAAGAAAAGCCATCGCAGACAGCACATCCCCAAGTCTCGAAACGCCACCTCCCAACAAGTAATACCGTATATTCTTCTGCTTCCATAAAGGTCGATACATCAACATTCCTCCTTTTTACAGTAAAGCACCCGATTGGAAGACTCGGTTTCAAGACTTTTGATGAGTGGATAGAGCGTCGGTGGATGACTTGCTTTCCGAGGGAGCGCGATGAGCCTCCTCGAACTGCCGTCCTGCGGGGTTTCATCAAGCAATCTCTTCACGCAGCCCCTAAGATCACACAAACATCTCGAAATCAAGTCTTCAACTATCCTGCCCTATACTTGAATCTTATCTCACCAGCTATTCAGGTTCTTCATCAATATTGGTAAGTTTATTAGCAAGATTTGGTGGTTTTTTTGATATACTGATTATTCAGAGTTAGGGGGCGTGAGATGGACTACGTACAAAAAATGAGAAGAATGATTGATACACAGCCGCTTGTCGTTGCAGGTTCCACGGTTCTTGTTGAGAATGAGCAGGGAGAGCTGCTATTCCAGTATCGAGTGGATACGAAAGAATGGGGGCTCCCTGGTGGGGCGATGGAGCTTGGGGAGAGACTCGAGCAGACGGCGGTCAGGGAGCTGAAAGAAGAAACGGGACTTGTGGCTGGAGACGTGCGGCAAGTTGCCACGTTTTCGGGGGAAGACTTTTTTTACAGATACCCGAATGGGGATGAGGTCTATAATGTCATTGCTTGTTTTATAGCTCCCGAGATTCGTGGAGAACTCAGAGTAGACCATGAAGAAACCTCGGATTTGAGGTATTTCAGCCGCGATTCCCTCCCTGAGAACATGGACAAGAGGGCACGAATCATTCTGGAAAAGGTGAGCGAATGAAGGCTTTTGAGGCGGCAAAAGGTGTGATCGCAGAGCGGTTTCCGGACTGTGATGCGTCTCTTCTTGCAGGGAGTGTCGTAAGGGGAGAGGCGACAAGCACATCCGATTTGGATATTGTGATTTTCGATTCGGAAGTAACGTCTTCTTTTCGTGAGTCTTTTTATGCGGGCCAATGGCCGGTCGAGGTTTTTGTACATAATTGGTCCTCCTATCGTGTGTTTTTCGATAGTGATTGTGAGCGGGGACAACCTTCGATGCCACGAATGGTGGCAGAGGGGCATGTCCTTAAGTGGGATGATCGTTTGGAAGCTGTCAAACATGAAGCAGCGGACTTACTGAAGAAGGGTCCACCCCCCTGGTCAAAGGAAACCCTCTTGCTTAAGCGGTATTTCCTTACGGATGCATTGGACGATTTCGTTGGTTGTACAGAACGGGGGGAAGCTCTTTTTATTGCAGCGAAACTAGCAGAGCAGACGAGTGAGTTTTATTTGCGAGCGAATGGACAGTGGAGCGGCTCATCGAAATGGATCGCTCGGTCACTGCGAAACTATGATGCTGCCTTTGCAGAACGGTTGATTCAGTGCTTTGTCCATTTTTACAAAAGTGGGGAGAAGAAAGGCGTCGTTGAATTAGTGGATGAGGTTTTGAATCCATACGGAGGCCGGTTTTTCGAAGGATTTTCAATCGGAAAATCGAAAAGGAGGTAGACCTGTGAAGAGAATCATGGTGCTTGGTGTTTCGGCAGGTGTAGGCAAATCGACATTTGCAAAGAAACTAGGGGAGAAGCTCGATATCGACGTGTATCATCTGGATCGTTTTTATTGGGAGCCGGGCTGGCAGGAAGCGACACTGGAGGATTTCTCAGAGAGGCAGAGAAACGTTGTAGGAAAAGAGCAGTGGATTATTGAAGGGAATTATAGAAATACGTATGAGATACGCGCAGAGAAGGCTGATACGATCATCTACTTGGAATTGCCTTTAAGGACCTGTCTATTTCGGGTCTTGAAGCGCTGGTGGACCCACCGGGGGAGCACACGCCCGGACCTCGGGGAAGGGTGCAGTGAAAGAATGGAAGCAGACTTTTTAAAATTTATCGTGACGACCTATCGAAAACGGAAAAAGAACATGCAGGAAAGACTTCTATCGTTTCAAGAAATCGGCCGTGAAAAGCAGGTCATTCAATTAAGGTCCAAAAAAGATATACAGAAGTTTCTTGATCACATTTCATAGGTGCGCGGTTCCCGAATAGACTGGGGGAATCGAATCATTACATAAAAAAGCGCTCCAATTCAACAATTGGAGCGCTTTTTGTTTCTATTAGGAAGCCTTTTCCTCTTGCTCTCTTTCTTCTGGCATGAGAAGTGGCTGAGGCTGACATTTTTTCTTCGTCAATTCGGATACAACGAAGATCATAATGAACGCAGCGATACAAGCAAGTGTACGGAACGGGAACAGGACGATTCCGTCAGGGTTGATCATTGGATACGGCAGGAACGCCGGTAGTCCCATTGCTGGTTCTCCGCCTCCTAAACGAAGGAATAACGCCACAGAGAATCCGGCGATCGATCCGTAGAGGTTCGCATTTTTATAAAAGAGAGCCATCGTAAGCTGTGGGAAAAGAATCGTGTACACAAGGTCGGATGCTAAATACCACAGCGTATACACACTTTTGACATTCAATGCGATGATCATAGCTCCGACACCGACGATGATGATCGTGCGCTTGATCACTTTTTTCAATTGCTCAGAGCTTGCGTTCGGTTTAAGCAATGGACGATACACATTCCAGGATGCCATGGAAGAGGCAGAAAGAATGGAAGAGTCCATGGAGGACATGACCGCCGCTGCAAGCGCTCCGAGACCAATCGCGGATACGAGTTCAGGGGTCAAATACCTCAGGATGTGCGGAAGAATAACCGCTGGGTTTTCAGGAGTCGGAAGTCCCATGCTTGCCCAGTCCATATTCACGCCTACAATTCCAATCAGAACGGCAGGGATGGCTGCAATGATGCAGATGACTCCTGCTGTGATGGATAACCACATCGCGGTTTTTTCATTTTTGGCGGAAAGGACACGTTGGAAATATACTTGCCAGGCAATACCACCAAAGATGAGAAGAAGGGCATAGTCAATCCAGTTCCAGAACCAGTTGCCCCAGGCAGGATCCTGCCACCCGTTCAGTGGAGGAAACAGATTGGCGTAAGAGCCGAATTCTACTGAATAATTACTCCACGCGTTTTCAAGACCACCAACATGACCTAAAGTGAATGGCACCACTAAAATGAGTCCGATTAATAGGATGGCCATTTGGAAAACGTCTGTATAGGCAACCGCCCACATGCCTCCGGCTACGGTATAGGCGATGGCGATAATTCCTGAAAGGATGATGGATGTAGTAAAGTCAATGTTCAGGATGGTTCCGAATGTTGTACCGAGTGCCGTAAGGATTGCAGCACTCCAGAACATTTCCCCTAGCAAAGCGGGAATGTAAAGGACGCCGGCCATTTTTTTACCAAAACGTTGTTCCAGGGGATCGATGATCGTGAGGAATTCATAGCGGCGCATTTTACGGGCATAGAAAATACCACCAATAATTAGACTTAATGCGTATCCCCACGGGGCTTGAGCCCATACGAGACCATCGCTGTATGTGAATTCTGCCGTACCATTCACATAACCACCACCAACCCATGTAGCAGCCATAGTGAACATCGCGATTCCAAGTGGTAAACTGCGGTTTGCGACCATCATGTCTGCTAAAGTTCCGGATTTATTTGTAGCGAAGACGGCACCGATGTAATAGACGAGGGCATAGAAAACAATCATGGCGATAAATCCGCCCCATTGAATGTTTTCATTTGTGAAGGCCATGTAGAGGACGAAAACACCTAGAAGTGTCCCGAGCATGATAGCGGCTTTGTTCTTAGCGAAAAAAGATGTTTGTTGATTCGATTGCAATGACATCACTCCTTTTAATATTATCTGAATATTCTGTAAATTATAAAGTCCACACGTCTCCCTTGAATAACAGATAAAATGTTATTCAGAGAGGCGGTATCTTATTTTTCTTGGTCGACAGGAAGAAATTCGAAAATTTCCCCACTCTCAATAGAGTCAACGAGCTTCTGTAACCAATGGTAATATGGAATGGACGCTTCCAACTGCTGATAGACTTGCTGCGCTTCGTGCTTAATCTTTTCGTCAACTTCGGAATCCTCTATAAGCTTATTCAATTCCTTCTGGGCTTGCTTAACTGTGTCCAAGTTGATTTTAGCTTCTCTTATCCACATCTTCGTAAAAAAATTGGAGAAGAATTTAAAGAAGTCCTTTTCAGCTACAAAAGTCTGTCGGCGCGTTCCCTTTCGAAACGTTTGCTTCACAATGTTGTAATTTTGAAGCTTCTTCACTCCTGTACTCATGCTCGGCTTGCTCATTCCTAGTTTTTCACGCATTTCATCCAGCGTCATATCTTCTTCAAAGTACATCGTCCCATATAAAGTCCCTGCACTTCGGGTCACTCCATACAAATCCATCGTTTCCGCAATGGAATCGATCACAAGTCCTTTCGCGTGCTCAATGGTCTGTCGGGAGCCTTCTTCATGATGATTTGTCATTAAAAACCTCCTCACAGGCGTAAAAGCAATTAACTTTATTAAATTTTTTCTTTACAGACTTTATCTTAACGAATAAAAATCGCTTGTCAAAATCCATTTTAGAAAAAAATCGCCTTAAGCCCTATCATCTCATAGGTTATAGCCGATTTAAAAAAATTTTCACTTTGACAAGCTTCCAAAGGCTTGTTAACGTTAAAAGTATTCAAAAAGTTAAATTTTTTATTAACAAAATTAACGATGTCGGAGAAGAAATTATTCAGGGGGATGGATTCCGTCACTTCTTAATCGGAAAGAATATCATTGGGGTAGTAAATGATTCGAAACTGCTGCCGTGACCGCTTTGCGTGAAGCATTGAATTCAGTCGCTCCTGTTAGGAGTAGGATAACTGATGAAAATTATGATGACGTGGAAGAGATGAAAGTCGAAGGAAACCTTTGGGGAGAGGTCTCAAACGTTTCCTCCCAATGGACTACCTAAGTATCACTTATATCGTTCTAGAAGACATGTTCTCTGTCTTGACGTTTGGAATATTTAAAGTAAAGAGGAGGCCGTTTTGTTTGCTCACTCTACTATATATGATCTGGCTGGTTCTCACCGGTCAGGCAACCGCGAAAAAACAAAATTTGTAGCAGGAAAGATCCGTTTCGGAAGTTATTGCATACGACTTTTATATACAAGAACCCTGAGAGTTTTTGGGTAAGAAGAAGACATTACACACGAGTTACAGGACATTAACCCGACGTTAAAGCAGCGGGAACATTTAATGATTGGAATAATACTCAAGCTGAATAACAAGCCCTTTTATTTGTACAGGACTTTTTTCCTTATACAAAACCACTGGTTAACTCAGGGGACGTTTCATGAGATATGACTGTAGATGAGACGGCAACATCAACAGTAAACAAACTGTACAAGCGCTGCTTCCACATTATAATGCTCTCATGTAAGCCTTCAGGAAATGAATCCTGTGGGTTTTTTTCATTTCATTAATTCCCTAAGACCTGCATAAAATGTGCTTCTCCCATTTCTTCGGTAGAGTCGAAGGGCACAAATTTATAAACTCTTGATTCAAAAAAAAGCAGAGAATCACGAATGGTTTTTCATACCTATTACAATGTCTTCAACTTTACATAGAGGGAAATGATATAGAAAAGATCCCTTTGTCCCTTTAATCAGTGTCCCTAGGATAACGTATGATAGCTGTTTATTAAGGAGACGATGATATAGAATTGTCATAGAATCATCAGTTTTATTTTTAGCAATGATCCGCTTCATGAATTATAATAATGGTAATGTGAATTTTTTCACAAAATGGCTTATAAGGAGTTTTATATAAATGAAGCACCTCAGCAGACTAGTTTTCTCAGATCGAAGAGTTTTCATGCTGTTGGTCCTCACTTCCGTGTTGATTGGTGCCACGATTATTGGTCAATCTTATTTTTTCGTTGCGATCGTCGACCGGATCTTCCTTGGTGAGGGACGTTTTCAGGATATCCTCCCACTTCTCGCGGGATTGCTTTTGGTGCTCGCTGGACGGACGCTGTTTACATGGCTGAACGGCCGGACAGGCATTAAGCTTGCATCCAAAGCAAAACTTTATTTCCGTCAGTCCATAATTGATAAATACGCGCGAAATCCCGTACAAGCCTCTTTACAAGGACAATCGGGAAGGAAAGTCAGTGTGCTGATGGATTCCGTCGACGAGATTGACGGTTATTTCAGCAGTTATATTCCACAAATGATCCAGACGATGATCATCCCGCTGATGATTCTTGTCGTTGTGTTTACCCAGCACCTCTACTCAGGGCTGATCATGATTATTACAGCTCCGTTCATCCCGTTATTTATGGCCATCATCGGTGTTATGACAAAAAAGAAGTCAGAAGAGCAGATGGAGAAGTTAAACACATTCTCCGGAAAGTTTCTTGATACGCTTCAAGGCTTAACAACATTAAAACTTTTTGGACGTTCCAAGCAGCAAAAGGAAGAGATTGAATCGAGCAGTCTAGGTTTCCGTGATGCGACGATGGAAGTCTTGAAAGTCGCCTTTGTCTCATCCTTGATGCTTGAGTTCATTTCCATGCTCAGCATCGGGCTGATTGCATTGGAAATTGCGATTCGGCTCGTTGTATATGAGAGTGTTTCCTTTTTTACAGCCTTTTTCATTCTCATTCTTGCCCCTGAATTTTATTTGACGCTGAAAGACTTCGGGAGTGCTTTTCATACAGGGAGAGGCGCAACAGGTGCTTCCAACCTGTTGGCGGAAGAGCTTGAAAAAGAAGAACAACACATTCAGTGGGGAAGTGGAAAGCTTGAAGGTAAACAGCCCCCTGAGATCAAGCTCGATCAAATGAGTTTTCATTATGAGGAAGGGTTTGCAATGGAAGGGTTGACGACAACCATCCATTCCTATAACCAGGTAGCCATCGTTGGTAAAAGTGGTGCGGGAAAATCGACGCTCCTGCACCTTTTAGCCGGCCTGACTAAACCGTCCTCTGGAACGATCAAAGTTAATGATCGCTCCCTTTTTGACTATGAAGAAAAAGAATGGTTTTCTCAGGTCAGCTACATCTCTCAGCACCCGTATTTATTTTCCGGAACGATTGCTGAAAACATTGCGATTGGCGGGCGAGGGAATCATTCCAAGGAAGAAATTCAGGAGGCCGCGGAGAAAGCGGGAATCGCCGAGCTGATTGCATCTTTGGAAAAAGGGTACGACACCCCGGTCGGTGAAGCAGGACGCGGACTTTCTGGAGGAGAGAAACAACGCCTCGCGCTTGCGCGTACATTTTTGAAGAAACCTTCTGTCATCCTGTTTGATGAACCGACGACAGGTCTGGATCTGAAAACGGAGCGGGTGTTGCAAGCCTCCATGGAAAAGCTTGCGAAAACAGCGACAATCATCACCGTTGCCCATCGTTTGCATACAATCAAAAAGGCTGATCAAATTCTGCTGCTCGATCGCGGTTATCTTATAGGAAAAGGTACACACGAAGAACTGTTGGAAACGGTGAAGGAGTATAGGGATATGGTGACCGTCCAGCAAGGAGGGAACTCCGCATGAAGGAACTGAAGGAAGTCATCCGGTTAGTTGTATTGGAAAAAAGGGATATCGTGCTTTCGATCGTCTTCGGTTTTCTTGCTGGTATGTCAGCGGTCGGGCTGTTTGGCGCCAGTGGCTATTTAATATCCAGGGCGGCGCTCATCCCGCCGTTGTATGCCTTGACGGTGCTTATCGCTTTTTTAAAGCTGTTCGGGTTTGCGAGGGCGCTCGGCCGTTATGCGGAAAGGTATTTTTCCCACAGGGCGACCTTTACGATTTTAAGTAACTTACGGCTTGCTTTTTACAAAAAATTAGAACCGCATGCACCGAGGATTTTTCAGAAATACAGGAGTGGGGATTTGCTATCACGAATCGTCGGTGACGTGGAGAGTCTGCAAAACTTCTTTTTGCGTGTGTATTATCCACCGGTGGTCCTTGTCATCATCTTCTTAGGGACAGTCGTTTTCGCATCCATCTTCTCTATTTCCATAGCCATCGTTCTTCTCTTGGGTCTTGTCGTTACGGGGCTATTGATTCCAGCCTGGTACACCGTTAAACAACGGAAACTAGCCAGCCGTGTAAGAGAGGCGCGCGGAGAGTTATCGACCGAAGCTGCGGAATGGCTGTACGGCTTCCGTGACCTTAAAATCTATCAGCAGCTTGAAGACAAAAAAGAAATGCTTCATCAGTCTTCCGATGATTATATTCGAGAGAGTGAGCGTGACAGTCGTCAGATGCTTTCCAGTCATTCCTGGAACACGTTTGCGACACTCCTCGTCTCATGGATCGTCACAGGCCTTGGTGCTTTTCTTGTGGCTGAAGGAGATCTGAACGGGCTGTTTCTAGCGATGCTGGTGATGATTTCGTTGACAGTCTTTGAAAATGCAGCACCGATGGCTGTTCTGCCCAGTCACCTTGATGATAGCAAACGGGCATCGAAGCGGCTTTTTTCCATTGTAGAGGAAGAAAATCGTGGAACAGAAACGTACAACCTTGATGGAAAGCTGGCTCCTAGTATGCAAGTATGTGATGTCAGTTACCGTTTTCCGGACGAGGAGAGAGAGGCACTTACAGGTGTCACCTTGTCCATACCGGCAGGCAGTAAAACCGCCATTGTCGGAGCAAGTGGATCCGGAAAATCAACACTCCTGCAGCTGTTCATGAAATTCCAAATCCCATCTATGGGTGAGCTGATGGTCAATGGTAAGAACATAACGGAAATATCAGAAGAGAGCATTTGGGAAAACAGCAACGTCGTCCTTCAGGAGAATCATTATTTTTACGGGAACATACGTGAAAACCTCCAGCTTGCCGGGGAAGACCTCTCAGATGAAGAGATGAAGCTCGTGCTGGAAGAGGTTGGATTGGAGTTTGACCTGGACCAACCGGTTTTCGAAAAAGGGGAGAACCTTTCGGGTGGAGAGCGTCAGCGCTTGTCCATAGCAAGAGCTTTTCTGAAAGGAAAGCGTCTCTGGTTGCTCGATGAACCGACATCTTCCGTCGATGCTCTCACCGAACGAATGATATTCAATCACCTGTATGAACGCGCGTCTCAAGATACCGTCGTCCTCATTAGCCACCGTTTGAGCGGCCTCGAAAAGATGGACCAAATCATCGTCATGGCTGAAGGGGAAGTCGCAGAAGCAGGTTCTTATGACGAACTCATGCAAAAACAAGGACACTTCTACGAAATGAAACAAATCGAAAAAAACATCTTCAGCACATAAAAAATGCCGTACCGGATATTCCATAATATGGATGACCTGGTACGGTAATTTATTCCATGTAATTGAGATAAGTGTACATCCGGTTTCGTAGATCGTGATAATCCCTTAATAGTAGTAAGGGTAGCCGTACGGATATGGGTAGTAATAGGGGTACGGATTTGCCAAGTATGGGAACAGCGCTAATGTAGCAAGACCAGCTAGTGGCAATACTTCGCGACGGAAGCGGCGAGCGCGACGGCGGCCATATCCGTACTGGCGTTGGTCATCCATTGCGTTCCCGTCCTCGTCGACCATCACATCTTCACTGACTAAGATCGTCATCTTATCATGATTCACATCAGTGATGACTCCATCAAAGCTGCGTCCATCCTTCGTTTGGACCATGACATGGTAGTACTTCATCTTATTGCATTGCTCATAGGAAGGCTGCGTATGACCTTGTTGGTGCATCTTTCGGTCTTCTGTCATTTTAACCAACTCCTCAGAATCCATGATATTCACCCAGCCCAAAAGTGTGACAATCCATCTCTTTTGATTTATTAAAGTATATGGCAGGATTGTGGAAGACTTGATTTCGATACTTTTGGTGAGTGGATAGGGGCTGCGGGGAATAGCTCGCTTTCCGCGGGAGCGCGGTGAGCCTCCTCGAGCTCCGCTCTGCGGGGTCTCACCAAGCACTTTTTTCCCGCAGGAGTCTCGCCATTCCCCTTCGCCCCTAGTCGTAAGAGAGTCTCGAAACTACCTTCCAGCAACTAGAGCTTTTATGGTTACGAATCCTATAACGATGCGATTTAAGCAAGATTTCACAACAGAACTAGGCAGGGACTATAAAAGAGATTTCGAGAACCTCATATGGTAAAGGGGCGGAGGGAAACGGTGAGACTCCTATGGGCTGTGCGGGACAGCTGAGACCCCGGAAGGCGTAGCCTGAGGAGGCTCAGCGCCCGCCCCATGGAAAGCGAACCTTTTCCCGTAGCCCCTAGAATCTCACAAACATATCGAAATCAAGTCTTCAATAATCCAGCAATCTTAATAAACATGCAGATTAAAGAAAGCGTTATCATTATTTGTTAAATTCTAGTACACTAGAGATAATTCATAAGGTGAGGTGAAGGAATTGAAGAAGAGAGAGCCGATGGATTTAGGTAATGATGTGTTTTTGATTGATGGCTATGATATGGGGTTTGAAGGACGGACAGGTACATATGTTTTGTTAGGGGATGACATTACTCTCGTGGAGACAGGCCCGAGCCCTTCTGTGCCGAGAGTGCTGGCAGGTTTGGAAGAGTTGGAGATTCCGAAAGAAAAAGTAGCGTACGTGGTTTTGACGCATATCCATTTGGATCATGCAGGTGGAGCGGGGCTGCTTTTGCAAGAGTGCCCGAACGCACAGGTCATCGTTCATGAAAAAGGAAAGCGGCATCTCGCAGATCCTTCGCGTTTGATTCAAGGAGCGAAGGCGGTTTATGGAGAAGCGTTTGATGAATTGTTTGATCCGATTCTTCCTATACCGGAAGAGAGACTGGAAACAAAGACAGATGGAGACAAGCTTACGCTATCAAAGAACCGTAAACTCACGTTTTATGACACTCCCGGACATGCGAAGCACCATCTTGGCATTCATGATTCACTGAGTAACGGGATTTTCACAGGAGATACGGCAGGGATTCGATATCATCAGACTGAAGATCATGGACTAACTTTTTATTTGCCAACGACTTCACCGAATCAGTTCGATCCGGACGCGATGCTCGATTGCATCAATCGTTTTCGCGATATGAATCCTTCTTGTCTCTATTTCGGACATTTTGGGAAGACAAAAGATCCTGATCAAACGTTTGACCAAGTCAGTAGTTGGATTCCTGTTTTTGTGAGTGAAGCGAAGGATGCTTTAGAGCAAGGACAAGGGTTGGAGGGCGTTCAACAGAGGCTTCATAATCGTGTATCGTCCTATTTAGAGGATAAAGGAATTCCGCAGAATCATGAGGTCTATGAGATTCTGAAACTGGATATAGACGTTTGTTCCATGGGGCTTGCCGACTACCTGAAGAAGAAAAGCAGAACGTAATTGTTCTGCTTTTTCTCGTGATTGCACATATAATTGAAACATAACAATGTATTCAAACGTATGGAATATGGAGAAAGAAGGGGGATACATAATGATTGGAATAGTAATGACAACGGTATTATCATTTCTATTATTTTTGACGTTGTCCATCATCGTCTATGTGAAAAATCGAATGAGAAGAAAGAAAATCATGAAAACGACACTGGGTGTCCTGATTTTCGGTATCATCGTAATGTTCTTCGTCGTTTACGCATTCATGCCGACGATTACGGTGCCGAATATGCTGATTCTCAATGTGATCGTCGCTGTTCTTTTTGTTCCGTTAGTGTACGGAGGAGCCAAAGTGCCGGTGCAATATCAAACGATGCATCGCTCACTGTCAGGGATTATTATTTTAGGCGTAGCGGTCGCGGTCATAGGTGTTTTCATTTACAGCATTCTAGCTTTGCAGGACAGCTATGACAGTATTTCGAAATCAGAGGAAGAGGAAGCCCGTCCTTTGAATGAGGAGAACACACCGATATCTGTCGCGCCTGAGTCAGCAAGGAACAAAGTGCAAAAAGCGATGAGTGTGGTTCCGAATACACAATTCTATGATTTAGGAAAACTGCAGGCCCAGCAGATTGATGGCGAAATCGCTTATGTGGCGCCTGTAGAATTCTCGAGCTTCTGGCGTTATTTGCGAGGAAAAGAGACGGAAGGGTACTTTACAATTACGGCAACGAATATCAATGCACAGCCGGAGTTTGTTGAGAGCAAAATGAGGTACACCAACTCAAGCTTCTTTAATCATAATGTGCAGCGTGTCGTTTATGGAAAGCATCCGAATTATGTCCAAAGTGGAGACGCACAGATTGAAGTCGATGATGAAGGGAAACCGTGGTATGTCCAAACGATTTATAAGCCGCTGCTGTTTTCCAACCGCCCGGACATGAATGATATCAAAGTGGCCATTGTCGATCCGGTTTCAGGGGACATCGAGACCTATGATTCTTCTAATGCTCCCGATTTCGTTGAAGGATCGGTAAGTTCAGAACTTGCAGCCATTGAAAACGAGTACTTTGGTAAATATGTGAATGGATGGTTGAATTCGATCTTTGGGAAAAAAGATGTAAAGATTCCGAATGAGTCAGGGACTGAGAGCAGTGTCACGCCGATTTTCAATGAAGCGGGTGAAATGTTCTATTTCACAGATATGGCTTCACCGAAAGAAAATATTGATTCTGCCCTTGGTTATACGTTGATTAATGCACGGACAGGAGCCCTCACTTATTACAACGGCCAGAAAAATCAGGGGATCATGGACAGTAAAGGAGCTGTGCAGATCGTCAACAAACAGTATCCTGAAAAGAACTGGACAGGAACGATGCCGGTTCTCTATAACGTGGACGGCCACCCGACATGGATCGTAAACGTCCTTGATCCAAACGGGTTGTTCAAGCAATATGCATACATTAAGGCAGCAGATTCAGACTTTGCAGTTTTCGGAGATACAGCCAAGCAGACGTTAAACGCATACCGTCTGCAAATTGCCCAGGATCCCAGTAGTGTGGAGGGAAGTCAGGGTGTCGAGTTGACGGAGAAGTCAGGAACGATCAACCGCGTTCTTGTCACTTCTACCGATTCCAGACAGTCTGTTCAATTCTTACTAGAAGGGGAGACGACCATCTATACGGTCAACACAAGCAAAGCCCCTCTCGCCATTTTCCTGAAAGAGGGAGATCAAGTGAATATGCAGGCACGTATCCGCGATAATGGCACAGCCACAGTAGAATCAATGCAAATTCAAGGCATCAATTGATGAGAAGCAGCAGGGCACCCGCTCCTGCTGTTTTTTTGTTATGATAAAATAAATAGATAAATTTAAGTTGGAGGGATTTTTTATGGCAGAAAAAACATTTGCGACAGCAATTAATTGTATGGATGGACGTGTGCAACTTCCCGTCATCCATTGGATGCAGGAACGTTACGGAACGGAATACATCGACATGATTACAGAAGCAGGCCCGACCAAGTTCTTATTGGAAGGCTCTGAAGATCAGCTGGCCGCTGTCAAAACGAAAATTGATATATCCGTAGACAAGCACGGATCAGGCGTCGTTGCCATTGTCGGCCACTACAATTGCGCCGGTAACCCTGTTGATCGCGATGAAAAAGCAGGTCAAATTAAAAAATCAGTAGATCTTGTGAAATCATGGGGCTTTAATGTAGACGTCATCGGATTATATGTGAACGATCAGTGGGAAGTAGAAGTGATCACGGGATAAGAGGATTTTTCTTCCTTGTGGCGAATAGTTCTTAGTAATAGAACATTCGTGAAGGAGTGGCGGTATGGAGCAAGCGAGCTGGTTTGATTTCGTTGAAAAAGAGCGGGATCCAGTTTATGAAGAACTGCAGAATTTAACGAAGGAGAACCCGAGCATACGCATCGCCTCCTATACCATCACAATGAATCCTTTTGCTTTAATTGAAATTGAAAGTGACGGCATTCATGATTGCGTCAGCGACATCGAATCCTGTTACACCTATTTATGTAACCTAAGTAAATAACCTTAAACTCAAACCCCGGAGTCCGCACTCCGGGGTTTACCTGTGCCTCTTCTTTCACTAAAGCTCCCTTTTGTAGAAGACTTAGTTTCGAGATGTTTGTTGGAGTTTAGGGGCTCCGGGAAACAGTTCGCTTTCCATGGGGCGGGCGCTGAGCCTCCTCAGGCTACGCCTTCCGGGGTCTCATCTGTCCCACACGTCCCATAGGAGTCTCACCGTTTCCCTCCGCCCCTTGACCATAAGAGTATCTCGAAACCACTTCCAGAACACGCGGCCCTTCATCGTAATGGGAGTTGGTGTATTTAACTCTCAAACAAGCAGTAAACTATACTCTAACGCTCGCTATAGAGCGCTTCTCAACTAGAAAGCAGTTATTATGGAAGACGCTTCATTCGTGTGCGTGGGTTCGTTTATCTCATTTCTCGAATGGGGTGGGTGGGAAGCTGCGAGACTCCCGTGGGAGAAGTAGATAGGCGAGATCCCGCAGGACAAAGTCCGAGGAAGCTCGGCGCTCCCCCACAGGAAAGCGAGTAGCTTCCCAACCACCCCTGGCACTCAATGCGGCAAACGAACCCAGAAAAGTCTCGAAACTGAGTCTTCCACAATCCTGCCATATTGTTGAATAGGGATTTGAGTGGAGGTTTCTTTTTCTATACAATGGTCATGGAAATGAAAATACGAATGAAAAGGTGTTTTACCTATGAAGAGATATATCGTTGTCGGCGGGGGAGTGCTAGGCGCATCCACTGCATATCACTTAGCAAAAGAAGGCGTCGACGTGAAAATCATCGACCGCAAAGATGAGGGACAGGCGACAGAAGCAGCTGCTGGAATCGTCTGCCCGTGGCTCGCTCAGCGCCGCAACAAGCGCTGGTACCGTCTCGTCAAAGGCGGCGCCCGTTACTATCCAGAACTGATCCGTCAGCTTGAAGCGGAAGGAGAAACACGGACAGGCTACCGTCGTGTCGGTGCAATCAGTCTCCAAAGGGATGAAGCTAAATTAGAAAAAACGATTGAGCGAGCGTTGAAGCGAAGAGAAGGTGGCGCTCCTGAAATCGGTGAAATCACAAGGATTTCATCAGAAGAAGCGAAAAAGATGTTTCCACCGCTCGCGGATGGATACGACGCGATTCATGTCAGTGGTGCGGCACGCGTCAATGGCCGTGAGTTGAGAGATGCCCTTCTTCGTGTAGCAGAGAAATATGGGGTACAGAGGATGTATGGAGATGCGAGCCTTATTCATGAAGGACAGAAGGTGACCGCTGTCGAAGTGGACGGCGTACGCCATGAAGCGGATGAAGTGATTGTCACAGCTGGTGCGTGGGCGAAACCGATCCTCAAGCCGCTCGGCATTGATTTTCTCGTTTACCCTCAAAAAGCACAAATCGTCCACTTGGATCTGCCGAATACGGAAACGGAAGATTGGCCTGTTATTATGCCACCGAACAATCAGTACATGCTTTCCTTTGGGGGCGGCCGTGTTGTCATTGGTGCCACGCATGAAACCGATGCCGGTTTCGATGGACGTTCAACCGTAGGCGGCCTTCATTATGTGTTTGATAAGGCGCTTGAAGTGGCTCCTGGTCTTCATGACAGCACTTTTGCTGAAACGCGTGTAGGATTCCGACCGTTTACGCCCGGGTCCCTGCCTGTTTTTGGTGGTATTCCTGAGTGGTCAAATTTATATGTCGCTAATGGTCTTGGAGCTTCTGGACTTACATCCGGCCCTTATGTTGGCGCAGAACTTGCTCGTCTGGTCCTTGGAAAAGAAACCGAGCTTGCCCCGGAGGATTATGACGTGTCAGAAGCGCTTGGTTCTGAGTGAATGTCTCCATCTAAAAATCCTTGCAGCTTAATTAAGCTGCAAGGATTTTTCATTATTTCTCCGGATAGTCACAGTACTCGATGATCGTTCCTTCTGTATCAGCCGGATTCAAGTAAATGAGACGTCGTCCGTGTTTATTTGTCCGTAATGACCATTCCAGAGTCCGGATGCCTTGCTCCTCTAATTCTTTCAACGCTGCGTCCAAATCGCCGACATCATAGGCAATGTGATGGACCCCTTTTCCTTTTTGCTTAATGAAGCGAGCGATGGGGGAGGTTGTATTATTCGTTGGCATCAATAATTCTGTACGATCGCCTTTGATATCTATAATTGCGATTTCACTTTCTACTCCTTCTGCTTCACTTCGATAACGGTCAATCAAGGTTCCGCCAAGGACTTTGGTATAAAAAGTGATGCTGTCTTCGATATTGCGGACAGCGACTCCAATATGATCCAGTCTTTTTTCCACGTTCATTCTCCTCTGCTGCAATTCTGAGACTCATTTTAACATATGAACGCCCATCAAGCTTTCTTGTGGTCCTCAATAAAAGCCCTTTTTTACAGAATCTATCAAAACGTACAAGCTGATTTGTCTCTATCACATAAAGTAGAGCAGGAGGTGATTTTCTATGCCTGCCTGGATCAGCAACAGCTTTAAAATCCTGTCATCCTTTGTTCTGCATGTAGTTGTAACCCTAGGTTTAATTGGTGCAGCGATTTTTACAATTGTAACTGGATTGACGTGGGTAAAAGGGTTGATCGTCATCGGTCTGTTGGTTCTCTGGCTCGTTTCATTTGTGTGTGCTGCCCAAAAGCTGTACGCGTATTTGTTCGGCCGTTGGAAAGACGACGATGAATAATGAAAAAGGGATCCTGTGGCACAGGACCCCTTTACATATTAATTCAGTTGTTTGACGACTTCTTTGGCAACGACTTCTGTGGATTGTGGGTTTTGACCGGTAATCAGGTTGCCGTCCACTTCATAATGCTCCGACCAGTTTGGGCCGCTCACAAATGTTGCGCCCAGTTCATTCAGCTTGCTCTCAAGCAGGAATGGCATGTGTTGATCAAGCGTTGTTTCCACTTCTTCGGCGTCGGTAAATGCATTGACGCGTTTTCCTTTGACCAGTGGTTCACCGTTAGACAGGGTAGCTCCAACAAGGCCTGCGGGACCATGACAGACGGCTGCGACGATTTTATCCGCTTCATAAAAGTTACGAAGCAGCTTTTGCAGCTTTTCATTATCCGGAAAGTCGAACATCGTTCCGTGACCGCCCGGTAGGAAAATGGCATCGTAGTCTTCCGCTTCGACGTCTGCGATTGGTGTTGTATTTTCTAAATGTGGTTTTGTATCTAAGATCTCTTGTGGTTCATCTTCGCTGACACTACCTGGATCGACAGGTGAACGGCCGCCTTCCGGGCTTGCTACTGTCACTTCGTAGCCGTGTTTTTGGAACTCGTTATAAGCTTCGCCGAATTCGGATAACCAAATCCCTGTCGGCTGCTCATCCGTAATCTTTTCGTGGTTCGTAACGACCATTAGTACTTTTTTAGACATGATTGTACTCCTCCTTTGGTAGTGAATGTTATTTTAATATGTGAAAATTAACTGTGACAAACATTCTGCTTTGTCGCACATAGATTGAATTTCCCGTTTTGAAATGTATAAAACATAGGCGAGCATACATTGACAAAATGGAAGGCTAAAGCATACGATAAGTGTATATATGAATATATGCGCATATAAGGAAGGTGTCGATTTCATGAGTGAAGACAAAAATAAACGAGAAGATCAGGAGAAAAACCACGTCAATGAACTGGATGAAGAGACATTGTTCGTTGTTTCCCAGACATTCAAGGCGTTGTCCGATCCGACACGAATCAGAATCCTACATTTACTATGTGAACAAGAAATGTCCGTCAATCAAATTGCCGATACATTAGAACTTCGCCAATCGACCGTTTCCCACCAACTGCGGTTTCTAAAAAATCTACGCTTGGTGAAGTATCGAAGAGCGGGTACAACATTATTTTATTCCCACGATGATGAACACGTCATCGATCTATTGCAACAAACCATCAATCACGCTCTTCACCATTAAAGGGGAGAAAGAGAATGAAGGAATACAAACTGCAAGGTTTATCATGCGCGAATTGCGCAGCAGAAATGGAAGAGGAAATCCGCAAGCTCAACCACGGGGAAGACTCCGAGCTTCAGTTTTCATCGAGCAAATTAAGAGTTCAAGACGGCGTCGATATGGAGAAAGTACGCCGGATTTTGAAATCCGACGGCGCTTCTCTTGTCGATGATGAAGACGCCCACGATCATAGTCATGGTCCGAACATGAAGCAGCTCGTCATTATTTCCTCGCTCATCTTCGGTGCGACCTTTTTATTGGAAGGAATGGTTGCCCCTTTCGTCATGATCGGGATGTATTTGGCCGCGATTGCGATCAGTGGGTATCAGACATTCTGGAAAGGTTTGAAAAATTTAACCCGGCTGAAGTTTAACATCGATACGCTGATGACGATTGCTCTCATCGGAGCGGTGGCCATCGGGGAATGGAAAGAAGCGACCCTTGTAGCCATTTTGTTCGGGCTGAATGAATATTTGGAAGGCCTCGGAATGGAAAAGGCGCGTAGCTCGATGGAGCAGTTATTGAAGGTCGCGCCTAAACAAGCGACCCGTCTTCTCGCAGATGGAACGGAAGAAGTCGTAGGAATTGAAGATTTAAAAGAGGGAGATCTTGTCCTTGTAAAAGCGGGTGAAAAAATCCCATCAGACGGTATGGTCTCGGCTGGCTACAGCTCTGTGAATGAAGCAGCGATCACCGGGGAGTCTCTGCCTGTAGACAAGAAGCCTGGTGAAAAGCTATTTGGTGGCAGCATTAATAACGAAGGGTTGTTGAAGGTGGAAATCTCCAAGGCCTACAATGACTCTTCCCTCGCTAAAATTCTTCAGTTAGTGGAAGAAGCACAGGAGAGGAAGACACCGACAGAGCTTTTCATCAACAGATTCGCTAAATACTATACACCGTTGATCATGGTCATTGCCGGTCTTGTCATGGTATTTCCACCATTACTTTTCTCTGCAACCTGGGGAGGTTCTTTTTATCAGGGACTGGCGGTTCTTATTGTCGGCTGCCCATGTGCATTGATTTTGTCCTCTCCCATTGCGATTCTCTCCGGAATTACGAAAAATGCGCGGAATGGCATTCTCGTCAAAGGTGGAGCTTTTCTTGAACAGCTTGGAAAAATTGAAAGCATTGCTTTTGATAAGACGGGTACGCTGACAAAAGGAGAACCTAAGGTCCACGCAGTGAATGTTTATGAAGAGGGGCGTTTCTTTTCAGTTGCTCAAGCTGTTGAAAGAAATTCCTCCCATCCGATTGCGAGAGCGATCTTAGAAGATTCACGTGTTCAACAGGCGAATTCTTTGGAACCTTCCTCTGTTGATACGATTCCTGGGAAAGGCGTTCGAGCGGTCATTGAAGAAAAGACGTACTATGTGGGAAGCGAACAGACATTGACGCATTTAACTGTCTCAGAGGATGTAAAAGCAGACATCGACAAGCTGAAAGAAGATGGATTCACCCTTGTTATCATTTCTGACGAAAAAGAAGTACTCGGGATGTTCGGAGTAGCGGATGAAGTGCGGGAAGAAAGCCGTACGCTTATGAAACGTCTCCATTCCTTAGGCATCAAACATACGATCATGTTGACCGGTGACCACGAGAAGACGGCTGGAAAAGTGGCTGCAGAGATCGGTGTCACCGATGTCCATGCACAGCTCTTGCCAGATCAGAAAGTAGAAAAAGTCGACGAATTAAAAAGAAACTCCAAACTCGCCATGATTGGAGACGGGATCAATGATGCGCCTGCTCTCGCGATGGCTGATTTAGGGATTGCGATGGGGAAAGGAACGGACAGTGCGATTGAAACTGCCGATATCGTTCTCATGCAGGACCACCTCGGCAAACTGCCGAATGCATTCCGAATTGCGAAACGGGTGAATGCCGTCGTCAAATGGAATATTGGTATCGCCCTCGGCTTGAAAGTGATCGCCCTTCTTCTCACGATTCCAGGATGGCTCACCCTTTGGTTCGCCATTCTAGCTGATATGGGAGCAACGATTCTTGTCACGCTCATCAGTCTGACCATCCTTCTTATGAAAGATGAGTGACTCATATGGATTTATCTTCCACACCAGGTCATCCAAATAATGGATGACCTGGTGTGGTTTTATTTGGAAGATATGTAGGCTGAGTGGACCGTTTTTGTTGTGTGTGGGTCTTTTGCGTTTGCGGCTAGGTGAGGAAAGGGAAACGTATGTCATGGTCGTACGGTAAATAGTGGCTTTGTTTCCGTCAAAACCACCCGTCCTTCCATACATACTTTTGCTACGAAAAGACGACGATAAACCATATATAATGAGTGAGGATAATGGCTATGAAGATCCAATTCGAAAATATAAAAAAACTTCATATCAAACATATTTACGGCCCCCTTCAACAAGAGGTGAGAACTCTTGCTTTTCATTCAAAAAGAGTCGAACCAGCAGCCGCTTTTTTTTGTTTGAAAGGGGAGAATTTTGATGGTCATGAATATATTGAAGAAGCCATCGGCCTGGGAGCTGCCACAATCATCGGCAGTGATGAAAAGGTGTTGGAGGAGCTTTCACAAATCTATGACCGTACAACTTTCTTACTTGTAGACAATGTCCGTTCCGTCATGTCTGTTTTTTCAAAGGATTTCTTCGGCTTTGCAGATGAAGAACTGAAAACCATTGGGGTAACAGGAACGAACGGCAAGACGACAGTCACAGCCTATATCCGGTCACTATTGACCTTGCTTGGCCTTCCGACTGGTTCGATTGGCACGACGGGGATATGGTCATCAAAACGGAAATTACAATATAAGAAAAGTACGCCAACAACGCCTGAATCCCTGGATCTACACCGGATTTTCCGTGACCTCAGAAACTTGGACGATGAAGGGGCAGTGATGGAGGTATCTTCCATTGCTCTCGATCAGTGCAGGGTGGAGGGCATTCAATATGATGTGGCTGTCCATACGAATTTTTCTGAAGAGCATTTGGAATACCACCGGACGATTGATCATTACAGGGAATGTAAAATGCGTTTGTTCAACCAGGCGAACCACCGTGTTGTCAATATCGATGATGAAGGAATGGCTCCTGAGCTGTTAGCGATGGGGAAGGATGGTCTTCTGACATACAGTATCGAAGGTCACCCACAGGCTGATTTGTCAGCAGAAAACATTGAGGTTATGAAAAAGGGGTCTCTGTTCGACCTCACCTATAAGGGAGACACGAAAAAAGTCTACGTTCCCGTCTATGGCACTTACAATGTCGCGAACGTACTGGCCGCGATCGCTACAGCATTTCATCTGAACTATTCTTGGGAGGAAGTGTTGGACGTGCTTCCAAATATGGAAGGGCCGGAAGGGCGATTCCAGGTCATTGATACGCCGCTGAAGCAAACAGTGATTTTAGATTACGCGCATACACCCGTAGCCTTGAACAGGTTGCTGGAGGAGGTCAAGAAGCTTGACCACAGACGTTTAATTGTCATGATTGCAGGCATTGGCATCCGGGATTTCAACAAAATGCCCAAGATGGCAAAAACGATTGAAGGAAAAGCGGATGAAGTGATCGTCACGGTCGATCACCCTGGCTATCATGACCCGCAATCCGTGGTCGATCAAGTGATGACTGGCTTTACTAATCCAAATGCTTCGAACATTCATCCAACACTCACGAGAGAAGAAGGTGTTCGTAAATCCATGCAGTTAGGTGAGGAAGGAGATATTATTCTTTTGACGAGTGGCTGCATCAACAATTCGCAAATCGTCAAAGGTGAAGAGATTCCTCACTCGGATGAAAAAATTATCGAGAGCTTTTACCCATCGGTCGCTCAATAAAACATCCAGTCTCGGTCCCCCTGAGACTGGATGTTTTTCTGTTAATCAAACGTTTGTTCAACGAAATGTTTGTACTCGCAAAAGTAATCCGGGACCTCTTCAGGATTCAGTCCGTTTGTCATCACGGCAGCGATGGATTGATTGTACCATTTCTGTGCATCGGGACCCGCGTTAAAGTTTTTCCAAACCTCGTTCCCATAGGTTTCGATGTCTTGTTGCAGAGAGCGTAAGTTATCCAGCTTGTCAGCTATAATCAACGCTTTCAATTCAAGCGAAGCTTCCCTGACGGTGTCGATTGTATGTTGTTTTCTTTCTTGCCATGACTTGTTTTTATCTTCCGTATGAGCAGCGACGAGATCTCTGATGTCCCTACCGAATTCACTTTCAATATCCTTGAGGGTGTAGCTGGTGTCTTCGACCACATCATGGAGGTAGCCGGCACAAATCAGCTCTTCACGGAATCCGGCCTGTTTTAAGAGATCCGCCACCCGGATAGGATGGACCACATAGTCTTCCGAAGCGTTTTTGCGCTTTTGCCCCTGATGGGCTTTGGCTGCGAATGCTTTCGCTTTTTCAATCATCGACTACACGCCCCTTTTTTTGTTCATCATAACAAATAAAGGGGCAGAATGATTGCAAAAAGTGATAAAGGTTGATTAAATAAGAATGGATATTATATAATTAATAGGTTTAATCAACAGGTTGAAGGGGATGCTTTGCAAATGGAAATGATTGAAGTACAAGGACAACCGCCTCACAACTCAGAGCCCGTCGTATTAATCATCGGGAAAATGGATGGTGTTCATTTAGGACATCAGTCTCTCCTCCAGGAGGCAGAAAGACTGGCGACAGAGGAAGATAAAATCGCTGTGTACGGTTTTTCTGATCACCCGAAATGGGTGCTGAGAGGCGATGAATCATTCAAATATTCACTATCGGCGATTGAAGATCGCCAAACCCGTTTGGAGCAATTCGGTGTCGATCGTTATTATCACGTCCATTTTACAAAAGAATATGCAAAGACATCTCCTGAAGAATTCGTGCTTCAGCACTTGAACCGGTTGAACGTCCGCCATGTGATCGTCGGTGAGGATTTCCGTTTCGGTAAAGGGAGAGGATCGGACGCTGAAGGACTGGCAGAGCTATGTCAGCAAATCGGTGCCGGTGTTTCGATCGTCCCGGGTGTCCAGCTTCACGACAGAAAAGTGAGCAGTACGGATATCCGAACGCATGTAACACAAGGACGGATGGAAGCGGCTCAGGCGATGCTTGGACGACCTTTTGAAATCACAGGGGTCGTGGAAAAAGGCGAGCAGCTTGGCAGACAATTAGGCTTTCCGACATTGAACGTCGGAGGAATTGATGAATATGTCAAAGTGAAGCCAGGGGTCTACCTCGGGCTCGTGAAAAAAGTTCAGGAAGCACCGGAATACTATTATACGTTGATTAGTGCCGGCTATCGTCCAACGGTCAATGGAGATTCGTATAAGGTCGAAGCTTACCTCTTGGATTTTTCCGGAGACTTGTACGACCAAAAAGTAACCGTCCAATTCCTGCGTCACATGCGCGATGAAGAGAATTTCGACGGGATGGATGCATTGATTGAACAAATGCATCAGGATGAAAAGAATGCACGCGCGATTTTAGGCTTATAAACGATACTGACATCTTAGAAAGGAGGAAGCACCATGGGAATCGTCGTTGTTGAAGTTTGTGATGGAAACTTGATCAATGAAATGGATATCGAAAGCATCATTGAATCCGAATACCCGGAAGTGGCGGTACTCATTAGTGAATGCCTATCCTTCTGCGGCATGTGTGCTCTCCGTCCGTACGCCCTTGTCAATAATCAGCGGGTATTTGGAAAAACACCCGAAGAAGCATTGCAGAAAATCCGTGCAAAAATCGAAGAAGAATTAGCGATTTACGCTGAATAAGGCAGGGGAAGACCATGGGGTTTTTTGATTCACTGATCAACAGCTTGCGTTTGCCGAAAAAGGAAGCGATGTTCCACTTAAACCGGAAAGGCATCACCCATACGATCGGTTATTTGTTCGTATTGCTTCTGCTCCTCTTTTCACCGGACATGATCGCATCGATCTTGTATTTAGAGACGAACCTGACAGAGGTATCACGAGGGATGTACATTGCGCAGTTTCTCGTTTTCTACCCTTTGCTGATCGTTTTTCTCATCCTTGTCGGAGTATCCATTCTTGCCGGCGGAAGTCTCCTCATGCGAAAAGTTCTTTCGCGGAAGCTTACGTACCAGCAGCTGTGGAAATTGACCGCCTATGCTTGTACACTGCCTTTGATTCTGAGCGTATTATTAAAATATTTGACCGTACCGAACGCCATCAGCGCCCTTATTTTTATGGCGATCTTTGTTTACTACATGTACCGGATGATTACGGTTTATCCAAAAGTACCAGCGAAACCTTGAGTTCTTGCAGGTACTTTTTCTATTTGCCTTTTTTATATGTTAGAATATTCATTATTTAATGAAAAGGTGGGGGATATGATGACGAGAGCGTTAGTTTTGCAATCAGATTTTGGAATCAGTGATGGAGCCGTAAGTGCCATGCATGGGGTGGCGCATTCTGTAGATCATCAATTGTCGATCTTCGATTTGACGCACGACATCCCACCTTTCAATATTTGGGAAGGATCCTACCGGCTGTGGCAGACGATGGCCTACTGGTCTGAGGGGACAGTATTCGTATCTGTCGTCGACCCTGGAGTAGGATCAACACGAAAAAGCATTGGTGTAAAAACAGGTTCCGGTCATTTTGTCATTACCCCGGATAATGGAACCTTGACCCATATCGCCCGCACGGAGGGCATCGTTGAAGTCAGGGAAATTGATGAAAAAGTGAACCGTCTGCCACGGTCAGGGGAGTCCTATACTTTTCACGGACGTGATATATATGCCTATACCGGGGCGCGTTTGGCTGCAGGGGTTATCACTTTTGAAGAAGTTGGACCTGCGCTTGATCCTGACTCGATTGAACGGATTTCTGTGAAAGAGCCTGCCGTCGATGAATCAACGGTCTCGGGTATCATTGACATCCTGGATATCCGTTTCGGCAACCTCTGGACGAACATACCCAGAGACTTTTTCAAGAAGATGGACATTGAATATGGTGATACTCTGAACGTTTCCATTTTGCATAATGGAGATGAGGTTTATCATAATTCTATGACTTTCGGCCGTTCGTTTGCAGATACTCATAAAGGCGAGCCACTCGTTTATGTGAACAGCCTCGATAATTTAGCGGTGGCCATCAACCAAGGGTCGTTTGCCAGGGCTTACAATATACGCACAGGATCGAATTGGATCATTCTTTTTGAAAAATGACTTCCCGCTTCTACGGGGAGTTTTTCTCTTGTCTATGAGCAGAATAAAAGCTTGTGAGGACTTGCTGTGCTACACTTATCCATGTAAAACCTTTACAAGAAAAGGAGAATGATCAATGAAGACAGTTACGCTACATAGCACCATTGAAATGCCTCAACTAGGCTTTGGTGTTTGGCAAGTCGAAGAAAAAGACGCGGTTCCAGCCGTTACAAAAGCGATTGAAACAGGCTACCGTTCGATTGATACAGCTGCGATTTATGGGAACGAAAAACAAGTCGGTGAAGCGATCCGCCAGAGTGGTGTAGCTCGTGACGAATTGTTCATTACGACAAAAGTCTGGAACACAGACCAAGGGTACGAAAACACATTGAAGGCTTTTGAAACGAGCCTTGATAAACTTGGGTTAGACTATGTGGACCTTTATTTGATCCACTGGCCGACACCAGAATATGATGAATACGTGGAAACATACAAAGCGCTTGAACAGCTGCAAAAAGACGGCAAAGTCAAAGCGATCGGCGTATGTAACTTCGATATCGATCACCTGCAGCGTCTGCTTGACGAGTGTGAAGTGAAGCCTGCGGTCAACCAGGTCGAGTGCCACCCATACTTGGCACAAAACGAGCTGAAAGACTTCTGCCGCGACAATGGCATTCTACTTGAAGCATGGAGCCCGCTGATGCAAGGGGGAGAAGTATTGAAAAACGATACGATCCAGTCCATCGCTGAAAAGCACAGCAAAACGCCAGCGCAAGTCATCATCCGCTGGCACCTGCAGAACGACACGGTTGTTATTCCGAAGTCTATCACGCCATCCCGCATCGAAGAAAACTTCGACGTGTTTGATTTTGACCTGACAGCTGACGACATGGCTGCCATCAACAAGTTGGACCGCGGTGAGCGTAAAGGCCCGAAACCATCTGAAATGAACGTACGATAAAATAGAGGAAGACTGCCCTTAGTTGGCAGTCTTTTTTTGTGGACAAAAGGGGGAGGATGAATTTTAATAGAGGAGAAAGGAGCGAATATATGATCATAAAACCCCGCGTTATCCCACCTGACATTAATCATCTGGAAATATTGCTGAAACGCCTCAAAGCTCACCATCCTGTTATTCCCCAAGTGGAAGAAATGCTCTCTACCAAACAAGCCGGCTGGAACGGCGAAAAATCCCTCGATTTTCACCTCGACTACTTGAAAGAACCTCATTCCATTCTTCACAACCTCCGCCTTCATGATGGCCATCACTTTTTCCAAATTGACACTTTAATCTTGTTTCCTACGTTCATTCTAATTATTGAAGCAAAGAATATGAAAGGTCAGATATCCATTCACCGCTCGAAGAAAGAAATGCGCCGCGACCTGGAAGGGTTTCAGGACCCCGTGGAGCAGGCGGAGCGGCAGAGAGATTTGCTAGAAGAGTGGTTACTGCGACATATGGGTCTTACCGTGCCCGTGGATTTCCTAGTTGTTTTTACAAATCGAAGGTGTACCCTCGAATTTGATTCATTTGACTCTCGTATCCATGAAAAAGTGATACGTGCCACATCGTTGGTTGGTGCGATTGAAAGGAAGAATGAGTTTTATCAGGAAGAAGTTCTGACTCGTGTTGAAATGATGCGTGTTGGGCATGCGTTTGCGGATGCTCATCAAGAGCTTGTCCCTGATTATATGAAGCGGTTCAATCTGAATCACTCTGATCTGCAGAAAGGTGTGAGGTGTCCGGAGTGTGGAAAGTATTTTATGAGAAGAGCGAAAAAAAGATGGATATGCACGGTCTGTGACCACCATTCTTATGATGCTCATGAACAAGCATTAAGAGAATATGCTGTGTTGGTATCGAAGATAATTAGTAATAAAGAAGCTCAGGATTTTTTAAGGATCACTTCCAGGTATGTTGTCTATCGGATTCTGTCTGCATATGCAGAAAGTACAACTGGAGGTGGGAAATATATCAAGTATCTCCTCTAGCGAAATAGCACATGTAACCTCTTGCCAGGTGGTTGGACTGAGATACGCACGCGAGAAGTGAGGAACGCACGCAAGAAGTGAGATACGCACGCAAGAAGCGAGGATCGCACGCAAGAAAGTGAGGAATGCTCGTAGGATAGCGTAAGAGAGCCACGCAGAACTCCACAAACCGACTCCTATGTTATTCCCACCAAATCTGGGGAACATAAAGGTATCAATTTTTTCGGTAAAGGAGCTTTTGTATGATCATCCGGTTCGGTTACGTATCGCATGCGCTCAATTTATGGGAAGCGACCCCGGCTAAAACGATGACATTTGCACGTTATAAAAAATTAGGCCATGAAGCAGCCATAAAGCAGCTTCACAAAATTGCGGAAATGAACTTGCAGCGCACTCGTCGGATCATCCACTACAACATTGCGAGGGAAATCCATTTGTACCGCTTTTCTTCATCGATCATTCCGCTTGCAACACATGATGAGGTGGAGTGGGATTATATCACGCCTTTTCGTCATCTTTTCGAGGAAATTGGCGAGCTGGTACGGGCGCATCATATGCGTACGAGTTTTCACCCGAACCAATTCACGCTTTTTACAAGTGACCGTCCTCATGTGACAGACAATGCCGTACAAGATATGGAGTATCACTATGCGATGCTTGAAGCGATGGGGCTTCACAATGAATCTCATATCAACTTGCATGTGGGAGGAGCGTATGGGGATAAAAAAGCAGCCGTGGCTCGTTTTCATGAAAATATAAATAAATTGCCGACTCCAATTAAACAGCAGATGACGCTTGAGAACGATGATAAAACCTATACGACAACGGAAACGCTCGATGTCTGCGAAAAAGAGGAGGTCCCCATGATGTTTGATTACCATCATTACATGGCCAATCACACGGAAGATGAACCGCTGTCTGAAATTCTGCCGCGCTTTTATAAAACGTGGGACAGGCTGGGTCTCCCACCGAAGATTCATATCTCTTCGCCAAAGTCGGAAAAGGCGTACAGGAGTCACGCCGGTTTTGTGGATGCGGATTTCATTCGTCCTCTCCTTAAAGAATTGAAGGCACTCGACACCCCTGTAGACTTTATGATTGAAGCGAAAGAAAAGGACCGTGCCCTTTTGAAGCTTGTCGAAGACTTCTCGAATATTCGTGGTGTGAAACGAGTAGGAGAGGCGACTTTGGACGTTTAGCTTTGCGTGCGCGCCCTCGAATCAAGTATATTGTTGGTAGTGAAAGGGGTGGAATGATGGATAAACAGACCCTCTTATCCGAAGTCAATTTGTTTGAAGAGTTAACAAAAGAAGAACTGATGGATGTAGATGCGATCAGTGAAATGAAAAAAGTAGGGAAGGGCGAAGTCATCCTTTCCCCTGAACATCCGGCTGAGCATTTATATATATTGAAAAAAGGACAAATCCGATTATATCGTACAAACCAGGAAGGGAAGCAGTTCACCCTGGACATTTTGAAAGACGGGAATCTATTTGGTGAAGCCTCTACGCTGACCCTGACGGATTATGAGATGTACGCGGAGGCGATGACAGATACATATGTTTGTTTGATGAGTCGGGAGGAGTTCGAACGATTTATGGAAAAGTACCCGAAGATCACCCTTCGTCTCGTTCAGTTGCTTTCGTCCAAGTTGAACGATTTTTACAGGAGAAGTGAGAAGATTGCGCTAGGTGAGGTACGGGAAAGAATTCTTTATCTGCTGCTAATGCTCAGTGAGAAAAGCGGCCGTCGTCATTATGGTTGGCAGACCGTTGAGATGAAATTGACCCACCAGGACATCGCGACCATGATCGGGGCGACGAGGGAAACAACAAGTGCAGAAATCAGTCGTTTAAAAAAGGAAGGCTATTTAAAAAAGGACCAAGTCTTATCCATTGATGCAGAAAAAGCAAAAACCCATCTCGGCTTAGTCATTACATAAGCCGAGGTGGGTTTTATTTTAATATCCGTTTGGCCTCCATGAAGCGCTGGATTCCTGTAAACAATTCCACAGCAAAGAATAACAGCGTTGACCAGAAAAGGAATGAAGGAAATAAGAGCATCACACTGAAGAGAACGAAGCCTTCTGTACGCTCCGCAAGTCCAGCCTGATAGTAAAAGGATTTAATTCCTGCTTTTTCAGACACGGCCCCTACGACTAAAAAGATCGTCATCGAAACGATGATGGAAACGCTGAGAAGGAGCAGCGGCCATAAAACCTCTGGATGGACATAAGCAATGGCGACGATCATTCCGATTTCAACAACTCGGTCGAATGTAATGTCCATTACGGTTCCGAAGGGCGATGTTTTTGTATTCCTGGCCATCGTCCCATCCACGGCGTCTAAAAATCCGGATAGCCACAAAAATACAACCGCTAAAATAGGAAATCCCAAAACGTAGAGTACACTTGTACCAACCCCGACAAACAAAGCGAGCACTGTAATTTCGTTTGCTGTACGTCCTTTTTCCAACAAATAAGAAGCGGTACGGTCTATGGATGGTTGAACGAATTTTCTTGCGTGCGTATCGAGCATAAAAAACACCTGCTTTAGCGAATAATAACAACGTCTTGTTACCACTTTACCCTATTTAATCTTCCTTTAGACGATAGCATACGTTCCGCGCAAATAGAATCACTCTGCTTTTAATGTAAGGCAGATTACATTGTTGAGCACATGAGGTTTGTAAAAAAAGAACAGGGTGTATAGTATTCCTGTAACCCACAACAAGGAGGTATCAGACATGTCAGAACATAAAGTAGCAATTACGAGTAAGTCCCAAGGGATGAAATCGGAAATCGAAGCTGGTAAGCATTCATTGACGATTGATGAGCCGAAACAAATGGGCGGGACAGATGAAGGTGCTGATCCACTTGCGACCATGTTAGGTTCGCTCGCAGGCTGTGAAACGGTGATTGCGAATATGGTGGCAAAGGAAATGAAGTTCGATCTTCAGAGCATTTCCTTTGATATTAATGGAACCTTGGATATGCGTGGTTTGATGGGAACGGCAGATGTAAAACCGTATTTTGATACGGTGAACATCAAAGCGGAAGTAGAAACTTCAGAGTCCCAGGATCGCATTGAAGAACTTCGGGAAACCGTAGACCAGCGCTGTCCTGTGTTCACAACGCTGAAAGCAGCGGGCGTTACTTTGAATGTAGACTGGCAGAAAGCCTAACAAATACGATGAGGCTCCTTAGGGGGCCTCTTTTTTTGTTAAGAGATTTCCATGGAAACGATGGAAAGAATTAATAATGAATCTCTCATTCCTCCTATGTTACTTTATTAGAGAACCAGATAAGGAGGTAGATTTTAAATGTTCAAAAAATTCTTGCTGACAGGAACAGCTGCAGTTAGTTTGCTTGCTTTCTCCTTCCCTGTCGAAAGTTTTGCACATGCCAATACTCACACCGTCCAAAAGGGCGATTCTATTTATAAAATTGCTATGGAACATGGCGTTTCTGCCCAGCAATTGCAGGCGATGAACAATAAGTCCAATGCAGAAATCCACCCTGGGGAGCAGTTGCAGCTTCCTGTTGCTCTTAATGAATCTGAAAAAGATTTACTCGCCCGTCTAGTAGAAGCAGAGGCTAAGGGTGAAAGCTACGCGGGTAAAGTTGCGGTGGCTACGGTTGTTTTGAATCGTGTAGATAGTGACCTTTTCCCAGATTCCTTGAAAGGCGTAATCTATGACGGCATTCAGTTCTCTCCTGTTCTGAATGGTACGATTAATCAGGCGGCAAGCGCTGAGTCCAAACGTGCGGTCAATGAAGCCATTGCTTATCAAGGGTATGACCGCGAGTCTCTATTTTTCTATAACCCTGATAAAGCTCAAAGTGACTATTTGAGCAGTAAAGAAGTGACCACAGTCATTGGCGACCACGTTTTCTTGAGATAATAAATTTTGAAAAGCACCTCATGCAGGTGCTTTTTTTGTAACTTTTTTTACGGAGTATCGTACTCATAAAGGAGCATGTCTACATAAGCAAAGGAGAGAGCTATGAGCAATCAAATGATTTATGGTATGGAAATGAACATTCATCAGAGGGATGAACATACGATCCAAGTTTATGTATTGAATGTGAAAGAAGGAAAAAAGCCCCATCATGTAACAACCATTGAGCATTCCTCAAAACACCCAGAACGCACGAAGGCCAATGGTGCTCCATACGCACGCGTTCATGACAATCTATTCCATGTACTTAAGGAACAATTGGTCAAAGAGGGGAAATGGGAAAAAGGAAAAGGAGATTCCTAGACAGGAATCTCCTTTTCTAATGCTATCGGTTTAACTCGCATCTTCTTCTTCATCAAACAGCTGGACTTTCCTTTTCTTCGTCCGTTTTTTGTACACACGGTTTACATAGTCATCCGTTAACGCAGCGATTTCCTTGTGCAAAAACAGTAAAGGAATGATGTTTGTGAGCAGGACGAAGGCTAAAATCAAGTCGAGGAACTGCCAGACGAATTGAAGTCCTCCAATCGCTCCTACGAATACGGCAACGATGTAGACAATACGCATGATTTTGGCCGCCCGTAAACCAAAGAGGTACTCCGCTTGTTTTTCACCATAAAAGACGAGGACACCGATGGTCGTAATGACAAAAAAGAGTAAAAATACCGTGATGAAACTGCCTCCGAACGCATCCCCGAATTCGGAACCGATGGCAACGTTAATCATATTCGATGCATCACTTCCACCTACTTCCTGCCAAGCACCCGTCACGAGGACGGTCAAACCGGATACAGTACAAATGACAATTGTATCTACGAAAACACTGAAGATTCCCCATAACGCTTGGCGGGACGGGTGGTCAGTTTTTGCTGCTGCATGGGCAATCGATGCTGTTCCAAGCCCCGCTTCGTTAGAGTAGAGGCCACGTGCAATTCCCCAGCGTAACGCTTGAGCGACGGCTGCCCCGGCAAACCCTCCAGTTGCCGAAATTGGTGTGAAAGCATGGGTGAAGATCAACCCGAATACGTTAGGGATTTGATCGATATTGGCAAAAATAACGTAAAAACAGACAGCTAGATAAATGAGCACCATGCCTGGTACCATCTTATCTGTGACCTTGGCAATTCGCTTGATTCCACCGAAAACAACGATGGCGATTGCCGCACACATGACCATCCCTGTAATTTCAACCGGCCATCCGAAGGCCCCCTCTGTTTGGGTAGCGATGGAGTTTGATTGCACCATCGTACTGGGGATTAATTCAATCATTAGGAAAAAGGCGAAGGCTGTTGAGACCCATTTCCATCCAAGGGCCTTTTTTATGTAATATTGAGGCCCGCCGACCCAAATGTTTTTGTCGTTCTTTTCCCTGTATTTCATGCCTAATAAAATTTCACTGTACTTTGTAGCCATTCCGATTAAAGCGACAAGCCACATCCAAAACAAAGCACCTGGTCCACCTAAAGAGATCGCGATAGGCACACCGACGATATTTGTTGCCCCTGCTGTAGAAGCTAAAGCTGAAGTGAAAGCCTGGAATGGGGTGATGGTTCCTTTCTTTTTTGTTTTCTTGAAAATTTGTCCGATGGTTTGGTGGAGGACATGTCCAAAAAAGCGGAATTGGAAAAACTTTATTCGGATGGTGAGGAAGATTCCACCCAGAATTAAAATAATCGCTAATGGATACGTCCATAAAAAGTCGGAAATCGTTGTGATCCCCTCTTTAATACTATTCCATAAATCTCCCAATGAAAGATCCCCTTTCGACAAACTGTAAGATACCCATATATTCCCTTTTCGTATAATGTTAAACCCATCAATTTTGAAATGAAGAAGGTGAGACTTAAGGGAAAAAGACGTACACTAGAAGAAAGATAGAGGAGGGGTCATGTGATTATTAGCGAAGAGAATTTTCAAAACCATTCCATGAGCAAGTTAATTAAAGGAGCAGTGGTGCCGCGTCCGATTGCCTGGGTTTCGACAGTAAGTCAGGATGGCATCCGCAATTTGGCTCCGTTCAGTTTCTTTACGGTAGCCTCCATGAGTCCGATTACGCTTTGTTTTTCTGTAGGAAGTGTGGACAAAGATAAAGATACACTGAAAAACATAAGAGAGACAAAACAGTTCATTATCAATGTCGTTTCGGAACCTCTGGCTAACCAGATGCATGAAAGCAGTAAAGAATATGACTCTAATGTCGATGAATTTGAGATGGCGGGGACAGAATTTGAAGAAGGCGATTTCGTTTCCGTGCCAAGGGTGAAACAGTCACCCGTTCACATGGAATGTGAGCTCGATCGGGTCATCGAAATCGGTGAAGGGAATCTAGTTTTAGGAAAGTTGGTTGGATACCACATTCAAGATGACGTTTACGAAGAAACAGACAAAGTGAATCCGCACAAACTGAAACCTGTCGGACGGATGGCCGGAGACTACAGCTACATCCGGGACTTCTTCCCACTCCCCAACGACCACCTACCCAAATGAAAAAAAGCCGCAGGACCTTTAGCAAAGGCCCTGCGGCTTTTTTACATTTACTGGTGTACCAGGTCATACATTATTTGGTAATTCACTCCACCCGTGGTTTGGTGGGGTCGCACGTGGGATATTCGCCATTTGTGGTTTCTGCCAATTTGTAAAGGTAGTAGCATTCTTCCCTTGCCATATGGTCAGCCATGAGGGTGGAGAATGTGCCGAGTATGACTTCATTCATTTCCATTTCCTCTAATTCTTTCAAGAACGTCCGGAAAATCTTCATTTCTAAATCGACTTCATCGTTGAACCGTTTCAGGGCAGGGAAGGAGTGCTGATTCGTTCTGAGGTATCCTTTCATTTCGACGGCTTTTATGTAGAACTGATCGAAATGTTTCCGGAACGTATCACTTTTTTCTTTGAGTCTCTTTTCCACCGCATCCATTTCATCATGAATGGCTCCAGCATGGCCTGAAGCATCCATCAACCACAGCATATGGTGGTGCAGCTCATGAAATAACGGAGGTACATCCCCTTTTCCTAAAAAACCAAGCACAAGCAAATATTCTTCTACTTCATTGACCATATGGTTGAGGAAGGTCGGGCTCAAATGGATCTTTACTTTTCCAAACAGGGAACGCTCGATCAAGTTGAGTTTAAATTTGTGAAACTTTCGGGCTTTTTCACCAACTTTCTTTGAAAAGTCGACCATGTCCTGAATGTTACCCTCACGTACTTTCGTTAAAAGATCATCCCATTGTGTGACATATTTCCGTGCTTGATTTAAAGTTTCCTCTTCGGAGGCGTACAAAGAATCCCGTATAAAACGTGCGTGGTCTCCTAGAATCTGTAACCAGAACAGATGCTCAAAATTCGCTTGTTCAGCATAGTTCTTCACGTTCATCACCCTTTTTTGTAGGTCATCCTTTCCATTCTATTCACTCATTGTTTTCTTCATGAAAGAGTCATGTTTCCCAAGGCAGAATTTGAGATTCTTTGGAAAAAATAAAAAAAGGGCTTCTCAAATGGAAGATCCTCCTATATACTACTGTACTAGAAGTAATAATACAGTTAATACAGATAGAACACACCGTTGGAGGTGGCTGGATGTTTGAGTTGGACGTCAGGAGCCGAAAGCCGATTTACGAGCAGCTCGTGGAAAAGCTGAAGCAACTGATTATTAATGACGTTCTGAAGGAAGATGAAAAACTGCCTTCTGTGAGGGAACTTGCCCAACAGTTGACAATCAATCCGAATACGATTCAGAAAGCATATCGGGAGTTAGAGTCGCAAGGGTATATCTACTCGTTGAAGGGGAAGGGCAGCTTCGTGCATCCTTCTGGAAAAGTCGACAATGAAGAGGAGTTGAAAAAAGTGAGAGAAGAGTTGAAGAAGCTGTTTGCGGAAGCGATTTATTTAGGGATGACTTCAGAAGAGATCGCAGCTCTTCTCCGTGAAGTTGAAGGGGGTCAGCAGGATGATTGAAGTCAATACGGTCAGCAAATCGTTTGATCGAACCAAGATTTTGAATGACGTTTCTTTTCGTGTGAATAAAGGATCCATCTATGGTCTTCTTGGTTCTAATGGTGCAGGGAAAACAACATTAATGAGAATTCTAACGGGTATTCTCAAACAGAATAATGGCCAGGTTCATATTTTGGAGGATGACGTGTTTGAGAACGAATCCGTTAAACAGAGGATGGTCTTCATCCCCGACAGTCTTTACTTTCTTCCCCAATACACCACCCGTCAAATGGCCGATTATAACCGGTCTATGTACGACAGTTGGAACGAAGAACGATATGAAAAATTAAAGAAAGTCTTCCAGCTGGATGAAAAAAAGAAAATCAGTCAGTTTTCCAAAGGGATGCAGCGTCAGGTCGCCTTTTGGTTGGCGATGTCGGCTATGCCTGATGTTTTGATTCTTGATGAGCCATTCGATGGACTCGATGCTGTTATGAGGCAGAAAGTCCGGAACTTGATCATTCAGGATGTGGCTGAACGGGAGATGACGGTATTAATTTCTTCCCATAACTTGAGGGAAGTCGAAGACATCTGTGATCATGTCGGAATCCTACATAAAGGGGAAATCCTTCTTGAACGTGATTTGGATGATTTAAAAGCCGATGTTCATAAAATCCAGGTCGCTTTCAATGACGATTCCTTTCAGCCGGAGGAAGCGAATCTGGATATTCTTCACAAAGAAAAGCGTGGCAGTGTCTGGCTGCTGATTGTCCGCGGAAGTGAAGCTGACATATCAGCTGAAATCAAAGAGCACCGGCCTCTCGTATATGACAGGCTTCCACTTACGCTTGAGGAGATCTTTATTTATGAAATGGGAGGTGTCGGGTATGCGTTCGAAAACATCCTCGTTTAATAAAGAGATCATCAAGCAGGATTTCCGAAATGTCGGATGGGTCAGTATCGTTTACTTTTTAGGATTGTTCTTCATTGTACCGATGCAATTATTCATGGAATTCGGTAGAGATGAACCTCGTATCACAGATGATCGTGGGTTATTTGGCGGTATATTTGCTTATGAGCTTCAGTCCCTATTATTAATTGTGATGCCTGTGCTGATGGCGGTGTTTTTATTCCGTTACCTGCATGTCAAAGGAGCTTCAGATTTTGCTCACAGTTTTCCAATGAAGAGAGGGAAACTATTTCACCACCATATTCTCTCAGGCATGATTCTATTAATCTTGCCGATTTTACTGAACTATTTGGTTCTCGTTATTACGGCTGGAGTAACGGATGTCACAGAGTACTATACTTTGGCAAATGCTAGTTACTGGCTGTGGCTGTTTACGACGATGACCCTTCTTATTTTTGCGGCAGGCATTTTTGTCGGAACTTTAACCGGAATATCCGCTGTGCAAGGAGTTTTGACTTTCATTCTACTATTTTTACCTGTGGGGTTATATGGGTTGATTGCTTTTCACCTAACCTCTTATATCAAAGGGTATTCAGGTGACATGGTGTTGGACCGTTCCGTTCAGTATTTTTCACCACTTGTGGACCTTTTAGAATATCGGAGCTATGGTCCGGAGGAGGTAAGTGTCCCTGTAGAGGTTCTATCCCTATTCATTTATGGGGGCATAGCCATTCTCTTTTACGTGGCTTCCGTGTGGCTGTATAAAAAACGTCCTCTGGAAGCGGCAGGCCGTGCGTTAGCGGTAAGCGCCCTGAACCCGGTTTTCAAACTGGGGGTAACCTTCTGCTTCGCTTTGTTTGGAGGTATGTATTTCAGTGTTGCCCAAAATACTTATAGTTGGATGATCACGGGTTATGTCATTGGCGGAACGTTCGGTTTTGCCGCAGCTACCATGCTGCTTGAAAAAACTTGGAGAGTTTTCAACTTGAAAAACTTAAAGGGGTGGCTGGGTTATGGTGTGGCTGCTGGTGTATTGATTGCTGCTATTCCACTCCTTTGGCAGAATTATGAATCCTATGTCCCTGAACAGAATGAAGTAGAAAAGGTCTATATCAGTAGTGGATATTGGGAATATCAACAACTTGCTGATCACGATATGAAAGTTCCTTACATTACTTCTGAAGCGGCAATACAATCTGCGATAAACCTTCATGAGAAGCTAATCAATGTGAGTAACCCTTTAAAGAAAGGGGAAGATTATTTCTTCTTTGTCTATCAAATGGAGGACGGAAGTGAGATCTATCGCCAGTATCGTATAGATGAAAAAAAAGTGAGGGATGAGAAGAAATCTGTTTATGAAACACAAGAATACAAAAGTATTCAATATCCTGTGCTTGCATTGGATGTTTCTGAAATTAATCAATTGTTGATGCACCCTTATTCAGGTCAGGTCGGAAAGGATTTATACGATCCGGAGAAAATCTCTGCATTTATGGAAGTGTTAAAACAGGACCTTGAACAACTTTCATATGACGAAATGGTTACACCAAAAGGATTGGATACAGGGGTTACCTTTACCGTGAATGGTACACGTGAGAATCCATATTATGTTCGCCTTTACCCATCCTATGAAAATACGATGGAGTGGTTGAAAGAAGAGGGCATGTACGAACAAGTGATGACCCAGGCCGAAGACGTACAGCGTGCTGAAGTCTACAGCTGGCCTCAAAGTCTAGACGATCGATATAGCAGACCTCGATTTGTGTTTGAACGATTAAGAGGAGATGACATTGAACCTCTTGAAGTTACAAAGAATGCGCAAATCGAAACGCTCTTCGAAGGAAAAGCAAATAAAGAAGAGGGAGCTTATCTTGTAGCTTTTTATTTCGATAAAAACGACCCTGAACCTTACGAGGTCCTAAGTTTCGATGAAGGTGACGCGCCGAACTTTATAAAGGAACACTTCGAATAAAGGGAGAGATACAGGAAGATGGACTTTTGTGAGATGTATGAACAATATTATCATCGTGTCTATTACACAGCTTTAAAAGTGACAAAGAACCCTAGTTCAGCCGAGGATATCCTTCAAGAAACCTTTATAAAAGCGTACAATAAACTCGATGAAGTCCGTGAAGAAGGGAAGGTGGGAGCATGGCTTTCCACCATCGCCCACCGGAAAGCGATTGACCTTCTGCGCAAAGAAAAGAAGGCGGTCCTTTTGCCGATAGAGGAAATGCCGGTACCTCAACCTTTCTACGAGAATGCTGCATCTGATGTCGAACATATATGTGAATGCCGTCATCTTGAAGAAGACATCAAGAAGCGGATCAGCACATTGTCCCCTAAGCTTCGTGCGGTGTTTCAATTAAGTTACGATAAACAACTGCAAGAAAAGGAAATCGCGCAAACGCTTCATATCACACAAGCGGCCGTTAAATCACGCCTTCACCGGGCAAGGCAGGCCATGAAAGGGAAGCTGGGAGAAGTAATACACCATTACTCTACGGCATAGTTCAAAAGCAGGACCTCAAATCGGAGGTTCTGCTTTTTTTATCGGTGGATGTTATATTTTTTTGTATGAGGAGATAGAAAGAAGGAGGTGAATGATATGAGAAATACGTATCTTTGGTGTTTGATCATTTTACTGTTCATATTGACGGGGTGTACAAATAAACAACAGTCCCTGCCATTACCTGAGAGGGAAGGGGACATCCACTTTCAGGCCTTTGTCGAGGAAGTGCCGACTGAAGGAGAGTCGGATCCAGAATATGAACGGATGTATGATCTTGTAGCCAAAATGCAAGCGAATGAAGCGATCGACCTTACTCAGGTGGACGTTCAAGTGAAAAAAGAAGCCCCTATACAAGCGCATGGAGAAGAAATTGTTCGTTTCCCGACCTATTTCATTTTAAATCGAGAAGGAATTGTGTTGAAGACGACGAACTTGGATGAAGTAGCAGAATATATAGATCGTGCAGGCGCACCAGATTAAATTAAATAGAAAGGGGGGGGGGAGATCGTGACCATTCTATCTTTTCTCGCTATTTTAGGGGTAGGGATTGGAGCAGGCTTTATTAACGTCATCGCAGGTGGAGGGTCTCTTTTAACACTGCCTATACTCATTTTCTTCGGACTGCCTTCCGCCGTAGCCAATGGTACCAACCGAATTGCGTTGATGGCACAGAATATTGTCGCTATCGCCTCTTATCGTAAAGACGGCTATTTTGATGGCAAGTTCAGTCTCCTATTAGCGATCCCGGCTCTCATCGGTTCGATCGTTGGTGCACAAATTGCGGTGAATATCCCGGATGATCTATTCAATCGTATTCTATCCATTGTCATGATTGTGGTTTTAGTGATCATGATATGGAAACCTCACAAAAACCTGTCCGCGGCAACGGCAAGCGGCCAGAACTCTCGGATGAAAAACATAGGTTTGGTTCTTATCTTCTTTTTTATAGGCATCTATGGAGGGTTCATCCAAGCAGGTGTAGGCTTTGTGATCATAGCAGCGCTGACCTTAGTGACTGGCATGTCTTTAGTGAAGATTAATAGCATCAAAGTTTTTGTCGTTGCCGTTTATACATTGTCGGCCTTGGTGGTTTTCGTCGTCAATGACCAAATTCATTGGGGGTATGGAATTACGCTGGCCATCGGTACGAGCCTCGGTGCTTTTTTAGGCAGCAAATTTGCGGTCAAGCATGGGGACAAGTGGATCCAAAGGTTCCTTATCGTCGCCGTCATTGCCATGGCGATCAGGCTATTCTTCTTTACATAAAACCGGTCTGCTAAAAGTTTTTCTGCAAAATGACAAGATTGCGGGAGACATCGTTTAGAGGCTTCTATAATAAGAGGGATTCCCACTCCAACTAGCGAATAGTTAAGTATCACTGTCAGAGAGTGAAGAATGGTGCTTAGTAAAGTAGGTCAAATTATGTTGTATGTGAACGACCAGGATGAAGCCGTAAATTTTTGGACAGAGAAATTAGGGTTCGTAGTAATTTCTGAAGAAAATAACGGGGAAGGAATGAGATGGATTGAGGTTGCTCCAGACGAGGGAGTGGAAACAACTATTGTCCTTCACAATAAAGAAGTGGTTGCAAAAATGTCTCCAGACCTCAACCTTGATCCACCTTCCTTAATGTTTTTTACGGATCATTTTGAGCAGCTTCATCGTGATTTGTTAAACAGAAAAGTGACCGTAGGAGAAATTGTTCATATGCCGACGGGCAGAGTATTTAACTTTGCGGACAATGAAGATCAGTATTTTGCTGTTATGGAAAATAAGTAATATGGGATTTTAAATGAATCATAGAGGAATTGAAAAAAGACCAGAGTATTCTGGTCTTTTTTAGATTATAAAGCTGGTGTTGGTGTTGGTTCTGCGTAGCCGTTTTCGTACGTAGAATCAATCTTTTCGCGAATCTCTTTTATTGATTTACCATCCTGATAATCGATGATGGACTGTGCAGCAATCTCCATACAAACGCCGCATTTTGTGCCGTGATCGTCCCAAACGATGCTGCCATCTTCATTGGTTTTGTTTACAAAGCAGTCATAATTGTCCCGATGCCCTACACTGTCGCCGCATCCGCAGTAGCAAGGGATGTTCTCCAGCAATTCTTTACTCTGGGCGGCAGCCATATAGATGTCGTGCATTTCCTGTGGTTTTTCATCCATGAATGATGGAAGTGTCTTCACAGATGCTGTCTCTTCTCTAATATCGCCATTGACGTGTTCGATATGGGCTTCCTCTTCGGATTCGGAAGAGCACCCGGCAAGGACGGTACCGATCAAAAGCGTAAGGATAAGGAATAATGATTTTTTCATAAAAAGGCACCCTCTTCATATTGATAGTTTTATCATAAAGAGGGTGGCATGAAGTTTCAATGCTTTTCCATAAAGTTCGTTCATCAGTCACATTTATTTTCCGAACGAAGATAGGAATTTCACGCGGTCGCCCATAGGAGGGACGTTATCATCAACGAGTGATACCTCTAAGACAGCTGGACCTTCTGCGTTTAGAATGGCTGATAAGTTCTCATCATTGAGATCTTCCATGGATTCAATACGCGCATTTGGCACGCCGAGGGATGCAGCCATCTGGGAGATATTGACTTCTTCCTGTCCAAAGCGCTCATGTGCGCGTTTGTATTGAAGCGTATGCCCATGATGGACCATGCCGAGTCTGGAGTTATTCATGACGATAAATAAAACAGGGATGTCGTATTCTTTCGCTGTCAGAAGTTCCATGCCGTGCATGAAGAAACAGCCGTCCCCCGTAATGCTTACGGTTGGACGTTCTGGGTCAGCAAGTTTTGCTCCAATGGCACTTCCGATTCCGCTTCCCATCGCTCCGAAGTGGACATTGATATCAAAGGAATCTTCACTTTTTACACCCATGTAGTGGACGACGTAAGCCATAAATTCACCGATGTCGATTGTGAAACGAGTATCGGCAGGAAGCTTTTCCTGCAAGGACCATAAGACGTTTTGTGAGTTGAACTCTTCGGTCACATCTGGAACGGCAGAATCCATAGCCGGGAAGGGTGCCCGTTTAACACCTAACCCGTTCAATGCTGTGATTAAAGAGGATACCGTTACATCGATGTCTCCATGAAGCGGATGGTCCACGGGATATTTCCTGTTGAAAACGGTCGCGTCATAATCGACTTGAATAAGTGTCCGGTTCTTCGTAATATTTGGGTTCCAATTGTTTGTGGCTGTTTCCCCAAGACTTGAGCCAAGCACAAGTACGGTTTCTTCACTTCCATGATTGATCAGGTCAGAAGCCTCTTCATGTCCGGCAAAACCGAAGATTCCTCTCTTCAAAGGGTGATGGTCGGGAATGAACCCTTTGGCTTGAGGACTTGTGACAATCGGCCAGTTCAATGTTTCGGCAAGTTCAAGAACATCATCTACTGCCCCACGAATCCCTTGTCCTACGAATAGGAAGCCACTTTCACTTGATGCGAGCGTTTTGGCTGTTTCTAAGACCACCTCATCCGTTGGAAGCAATGGCGTTCGTTGGGGGAACGTCGGAATGGCTGGTTCCAGAATGTCTGTCAATTGAACATCAATCGGCATGGCGATGTGGACGGGACCGGGGACTCCTGTCATAGCGATCTCCACGGCTTTGTGAATTTCGGGAAGCAGGTCTTCTGCACGGTCGACTCTCTGACTGTATTTCGTGACAGAGTGGTAAAGCGGGTCGGCATGTAACTCTTGAGAAGCGTTCAAACCGACAGTGTCTACAGGAACCGCTCCTGTTAAAAATAGTACAGGGAGGTGTTCACGCATGGCATTCGCTGCCCCTGTCACAAGGTTTGTTCCTCCAGGGCCGCTGCTTCCAATACATACACCGAGGGAGTCCGAATACTTTGCGTAAGCAGCTGCCATATAAGACGCGGCCCCTTCATGTTTGGTAACAATTGGTGTGATCGAAGGAGTATCGTAAAGTTCATCAAAGAAAGCATTCACAGATCCTGCCGGTATTCCGAAAATATAAGATACCTCACCAGCAACCAAGTAATCCAACACAGCACGAACAGATTTCATAGCCTTATCCCCTTTTTATGAATGATTTTAAAAAATGATCTTCAAATGTTTCCGCTTGTAACGGATGACTGTAATAAAACCCCTGGATCCAATGACAACCGTGCTCTGCAAGGAAAGCGGCCTGATCTGCTCGTTCAACCCCTTCTGCGATCACGTTGAGCTGCAGGCTGTCAGCAAGGGTGATGATGGTTTTTGTAATCGCCGCATTGTTCCGATTTGTTGTGACGTCGTTAATAAAGGATTTGTCGATTTTTAAAGTATCGACAGGGAAATCTTTTAAATAGCCAAGGGAAGAATACCCCGTACCGAAATCGTCGATGGAAATTTGGATACCGAGTTCTTTCAATCGCCCGATTGTTTTTAATGTGTGATTCGTATTATGGATGATTAAATTCTCCGTTAGTTCAAGTTCAAGGTGCTTAGCGGGGAGGCCGGTTTCTTCTAATATGTCAGCCACCGTAAGCACAAGGTTCTGTTGATTGAATTGTTGAGGAGATAAATTAGCGGATACGGTCAAGTCTGTATATCCAAAGGACACCCATTTATTCATTTGCTGACACGCTGCTCGTATGACCCATTCTCCAAGGTTTGTAATGAGACCGGTTTCCTCTGCGAGAGGAATGAAATGGCCGGGAGGTAGAGTGCCAAGCTGTGGGTGATTCCACCGGATCAGTGATTCCATACCAATGAGCTTTTCTGTACGTACATCGAATTTAGGCTGGTAATACAGTTCAAATTCATCATTTCTTTGTAATGCCTTGAAAAGATCATTCTCAAGCTGGATTTGTTCGAACGTGCGACTCTCAATTTCCGGTGAAAACAGCTGATATTGATTGCCAGACAGGTCTTTCGCTTTGTACATAGCGACATCCGCATGTTTAATCAACGTCTCGACGGTATCCCCGTTTTCCGGGAAAAGACTGATGCCGATACTTGTTTTGATGGAAATCTCCTGATCCCCGATTACAAAAGAATCATTGAAGGCTTCAAGGATTCTTTTCGCACATTTCACGGCTCCTTCTTCCCGGTCAATCGTCGGCAGGAGGATGATGAACTCGTCTCCGCCTTGTCTCGAGACAGTCGCTCCGTTAGGCACAGCTTTTTGCAGGCGCTCTGCCACATTCAGCAAGACCTTGTCTCCAAAACTATGTCCAAAGGTATCATTGATTTTCTTAAATCGATCAAGATCGAGGAAAAGAATAGCTAAAGGTTTATCCGTCAGTTCTGCATATTGAAGGGCCTGGTTCAGTCTGTCTTGGAACAGCACCCGGTTTGGCACGTTTGTAACACTGTCATAATAAGCATGGTATTTTATTTTTTCTTCCATTTGCTTCCTCGAAGTTACATCTTTGAAAGTGACAACATACCCGATGGTGAGATTGTTTTCTAGTTTAGGAGTGATGACATACTCCACGGGGAAGTTCTCCCCGGACTTTTTATAAAAGAAATGATCCTTGTCCGTATGGTCAACTTTTTGCTCGTAATGTTCCAAAAACGTTTGTTGATCATCAAAGATTTGAGAATAAGGAGCACCTATGATCTCCTTTTCATTCTCATAACCTAATAATTGTGTTGCTGAAGGGTTAGCGAAGGTGATATGGCCATCCAAATCGATTCCGAAAATACCTTCTCCTGCTGAATTCAAAATAAGGTCCTTATCACGGCTGATCTGAGTCAGTTCAGAAATGGCTTCTTCAAGCTCGTCATTCTTCTGAATCAGTTCTGAGGTACGGTCTTGAATGATCATTTCCTGTTTCTCCATATACAACAGGTTGAAAAGGACAGGGGCTGTTGTATCCACGATCGATTCAGCCAATTGGCAGGCAGAGTCAGTGTAAACATGTCCGGGTTCTTTAAGGTTCACGACCGCAATCGCACCAAGCACTTCACCGAGGGAGACGAGGGGGATCATATATAAGCCTTTCATCCCGAACCGTTCGCATATTTCCTTATTCGTCCGAGGGTCCTCAAAAACGTCCGGGATCAGAATGGATGTCTTTGTATGGGTGACTTCCTGGAATATCGGATCCTCTCTATGGTTGAACTGAGCTTTCTGATGGGTTTCTTTCCAGTCTTCTTCTGTCCACTCACTTTCTTTACTAAGACTCGCAGGCTTCAGCTTGTGTTCTGCAATGGGGTCTATGAAATGGGCGCCGATATTCGGATTGTCCAGGACTTCTCCAAGATAATAGAAGCATTTGTCCAGCGCTTCTTGTAAAGAGGAACATAAGGAAAGATCACGTGTGACATTGAGCAGCAGTTGTTTTTCGCTGATCAATTTCTCTTTACGTGTCAGGTTGTTTGCATTTCTGATCGCTACAGCGGCCATGTTGACGTAAGCTTTCACGGATTCGATTTCCGATTCTGTCAAATTCATCGGTGTCCCATAATCAAATAAAAACACGAGGCCGTAGAGTTCATCTTCATATGAAATCGGGGCGACGAGCAGAGAATTGATTTTAAACGCCTGAATGGCCCGTTGATCGGGACGGTCATCTTTGGATGTATCCGGTATGTAAATGGTTTTTCTTGTTTCGATGACCTCTTTAGCGAGGAGGTCATATTCCGGGTCCACGATGTGCATATCAAGGGTCATTCCATTGATCAAGGCCGGTTTTCCGACATAGCCTTGATAGGTACCATCCTCACGAGGCAGGTAAATGCCGACAGAATCGCACCGCATGATTTCTTCAGATATGGCTGTGACCACGTGTTCTAATACATCGCGTAAATCATGCTCGGTATTGATGAGCTGTGTGATTTGAGCGAGACGAGAATATCTAGTTTGTTCTTCAGCCATTGAAAAACCTCCATAGTTGTCATATTTTGATAAAGTTCGACTATTATAACGAACTTCCTGCATTTGAAGCGTAACTTTTACAAAAAAACAAAGAAACAGGCACAAAAGGGGACTTTTGCGCCTGTTTTCTTACAATAAATTCAAAATAGCGCCGGCACCGACACCAATCAATACGATCGCCCAGGCTGGGACTTTGAAGAAGTGTAAAAGAGCGAAAAGAATGGCAGCAAGTGCAAAGTCTGCACCCTCCATAATCGAACTTTTCAGCACAGGGTCATAAAAAGCTGCAAGAAGAATGCCAACAACACTTGCGTTCACTCCTGTAAGGACACCTTGGAAGGCTGGACGCTTTCTCAATTCATTCAAAAATGGCAGAGCCGCCATCAAAAACAAGAAGGATGGCAGGAAGATGCCTGCAGTTGCTACAAGGGCGCCTCCAATGCCTTCAATCATCGTCCCAAGGTAACTAGAGAAGGTGAACAATGGCCCCGGAACCGCCTGCGCCATTCCATAACCAGCAAGGAATTCATTCGCCGTCAGCCATCCGGTCGGCACCACTTCACGTTCAAGCATCGGCAAGACGACATGCCCGCCGCCAAATACGAGGGAACCGACACGGAAGAACGTATCGAAGAGTTGAATCAGCATGCTTTCGGTGTTTCTTGCAAGAATCGGTAAAAAGGCAAGCAGGGCAACAAGTACGCCAAGAGATGCGACACCGACCTTTTTGGAAAACGTCACAGGGAATGGCTGGATCTTAGATTCCACCATGCTTGAGAACATTTTCCAACCGAATAATCCAGCAGCGAGAATGATCAATAGCTGCATCCAGGCAGATGGATATAGGAGTAAGATAAGGGCGGACACTAACGCTATGGCAATCCGCGGACGGTCAGGGGTCAGTTTTTTCCCAAGGCCAATCAAGGCGTGCAGAACGACAGCAGCTGCTACGACCTTCAAGCTGTGAATGAAGTTCGCATCTGCGAGGTCAAACGATTGGTATAACAGTGCAAAAAGAACGAGAACAATGATCGATGGTACTGTAAAACCGATCCATGAGATGATGCCGCCGAGCAATCCGCCACGAAGCATACCAATCGCAATTCCGACTTGACTGCTTGCAGGTCCGGGTAGAAATTGACAGAGGGCGATGATGTCCGCATACGTTTTGTCATCGAGCCATTTTCTTCTGTCGATGTACTCATCCTTAAAGTAAGCGAGGTGGGCCACAGGGCCACCGAACGATGTTAATCCAAGCTTCGTTGATGCTTTGAAAATTTCCAAGAGAGAACCTTTTGGCTTACTCATTATCGATATTCCTCCAATCTTTTCCTAAAATTTCTTCCGCCAGTTCACGGACTTGTTCTCTTCCTTCAGCAAGCACCTGCCTGCCTTTATCCGTAATGACGTAATATTTTCTGATCTTTCCTTCCACTTTTTCTTCGTATTTCTCAAGCAATTCGTCTTTGTGGAGCTGTTTCAGTGTAGGATAAAGGGTCCCTGGACTGATGTCATAGCCGTGGGAAGCCAGCTCTTCCATGAGGAACGCTCCATAGATTGGTTCAATGCTTGCGTGATAGAGAATGTGGATTTTAATCGATCCTAAGAAAAAGTCTCTCAGCACGGGAAGCACCTCCTGTATCGAATTCCGATATCAATATACGATATTGTAGAAAGAAAAACAATAAAAAACGCGCAAACTTTACGAAGTTTGCGCGAATCTTTACGTTCTATTTACTTAACGTGTCTACCATTTGATCGATACTCATTTCATGGGCGATGACACCGTCAATCGTCCAGTGACTCGGGTCGTTCACCTCGTACACCTGGCCGTTTTGAGCAGCAGGAGTGTTCTGCCATACGGAGCTGTTTTCAAGGATTTCGAATCCCGGCTCGCCTTCGTTTCCGATGAGGAATACGTGATCAGCATCCAATTCCCCAAGTTTTTCAAGGGCAACAGGGTTCCATTGTTCGCCTTCTTCCGGAAGACTTTGCAGGAATTCCGGTTTAGCAATTCCCATCTCATTGTAGAAAATGTCTGCGCCATAACGGTTTTCATCAAACACATAGAACTGCTCGCCCATCGTCCAGACGAACGCGACGGATTCATCGCCGATGTTTTCTTTGATTGTCGCAGATGCTTCTTCTACTTTTTGGTCAAAATCAGACAGCACTTGTTCCGCTTTGTCCTGTTTGTTCAGGATTTCGCCCATCGTTGTCAGCTGTTTCCGCCAATCGGTACCTGTTTCTTCATCAAAGACATACGTTTTGGCGATGCTGGAATAGTCTTCATAGCTTCCGTTTTGCAAAGCGGTAGGAGCACTGAAGATAATGAGGTCAGGGTTTTGTTCAATGGCTTGTTCAATTGGCAGATCCCAGCCAATTTTCGGTACGCCTTCAAGCTGTGGCTGCAAATAATTCAGGACCGTCTCACCAATGGACCACTGAGCAACAGGCTTTTCACCTAAAGCCACGAGTGAATCTTCTAGATAAGGAGCAAGAATGCGCTCAGGCTTTTCTTTTAGTGTAATCTCACCCATCGCATGTGTAAGTTTACGTTCGCTTGTTTCCTCGCTGTTTTCTTCGCTCGTGGCTTCATCAGACTCGCCATTTGCGGATGATGTATCTTCACCGTCACTGCTGCACCCTGTCGCTAATAGGACGAGAAGCAGTAAACCGGTTATGTAAAGGGTTACTTTTTTCGACATTTGTTTGTTCCTCCTAAGAAATATGTGATAAGATAATGATAATCATTATCATTGAATGTGTCAATTCATTATAGTAGATACATAGGTAGAGAGGGTCGCTGGCAGTGGAAGAACGAACGAGAGAAGCAAACAAAGAGTTGAATGAAGTAACGAGAAAAGTATGGCGAGCGGCCGTTCTTTTTACAGGCGGCATGATCTTATTAGCTGTCGCGATGGCCTTATCGATTTCTGTCGGGGTAACTGAAATCTCCATCTACACGGTTTGGAATTCGCTTGTCGCTTTTTCCCCAGAGTCTACGAACCATGCCGTCATTCGTGAGCTGCGCATGCCACGGGCTTTAGCGGGTGCCCTTGTCGGTGCGTTTTTAGCTGTTTCCGGTGCGGTCATGCAGGGGCTGACGAGAAACCCTCTTGCTTCCCCATCCATTATGGGGGTTACGCATGGGGCGGCGTTTGCCTTAATTTTGACGATCGTCTTTTTCCCTGCCGTCAGTAACATCGGAATGACAGCAGCTGCTTTTATTGGGGCAGGACTCGGGGTGATCCTCGTTTTTGCGGTAGGGTCCTTTTCTAAAGGTGGTCTCACACCGGCAAAGTTAGCTCTTGCTGGTGTCGCCATTGGCGGCATGCTGAGTTCACTGTCCTCGGCCATTTCTTTACACTTTCAGGTGGCAAAACAAATGAGCTTCTGGTATGCCGGTGGACTAGCTGCAACGGACTGGATATCTGTGCAGATCTTGCTCGTTGCGGGAGCGATTGGATTGACCCTGGCTGCTTTGATTTCTAAATCCGTCACGATTCTGAGTCTCGGTGATGAGGTTTCCAAAGGCCTTGGTCAAAACACATTCCTTGTTAAAGCCCTCGGCGTCATCGTTGTTTTCGTTTTAACTGGAGCGGCTGTTTCTGTAGCGGGAACGGTCGGGTTTATCGGCCTTGTTATCCCTCACGTGTCGCGTTTTTTCGTAGGGTCCGATTACCGGCTGATCATCCCCGTCTCTGCGGTGCTCGGCAGTTTGCTGCTTGTGCTGTCAGATATAGGAGCGAGGCTCGTCAACGCTCCTTACGAAACACCGGTCGGAGCGATTACGGCTTGCATTGGTGTCCCATTCTTTCTTTACCTTGCTCGTGGTGAAGGGAGGGGGGCCTTATGAAAAAGACACGTTTTTCTTTCGTGATGGCTGTGCTGTTTCTTTTCCTAAGCTTCATGGTCCTCATCAGTTTGAATATGGGTGTCGTTAAAATTGCTCCTCTGGATGTTCTGAAAACATTCATCGGACAAGGGACCGACCGCCAGGAATTGGTGCTTTTCAATTTCAGGCTTCCATCCATGGTCCTTGTCTTATTTGTAGGCGCAGGCCTTGCCGTGTCTGGAGCGATTCTTCAAGGAGTGACGCAAAACGACCTTGCCGACCCGGGCATTCTCGGAATTAATACAGGTGCAGGATTTGCTGTCATTTTATATATTTTCTTTTTCCAACAGTCGATGTCGATGGTGACCGGTTTCGGCATTTACATTTTGCCATTGTTTGCCCTCATCGGTGCGTTCATTGCGGCTTTTCTTGTGTATGCGCTGGCTTGGAAAAAAGGAGTCAACCCAATTCGCCTCATCCTTGTCGGAATCGGTGTGAATGCTGGTTTCAGCGCCATACTTATCATTTTTCAAGTGAAAATGAACCCACAGGATTTCAATCAGGCGCTCGTCTGGTTAGCAGGGGATTTGTGGATGGGCAATTGGAATCTTGTGTTTGTCATTGTGCCGCCCATCCTCTTGATGATCGGTTGGACAATCTATAAATCTCGAACGCTGAACGTCATGAATTTAGGAGATGCGATGTCGATGGGACTCGGCATTCCAGTGGAAAAAGCGCGTCGGACGTTTTTACTGCTTGCTGTCGGTCTTGCTGGTTTATCTGTGGCTGCAGGGGGAGGAATCGCTTTTCTTGGCCTTGTTGCCCCGCATATCGCCCGCAGAATTGTCGGGCCCGGACATCAACGGATGATTCCCGCCGCTGCACTGATCGGAGCCATATTTTTAGTCGTAGCGGATACGATTGGAAAAAATATCATCGCTCCTGCAGAGATTCCTGTGGGGATCGTCGTGTCGATTGTCAGTACCCCGTATTTTGTCTATTTGCTTATGAAAACCCAATAGAAAAAGGAGTTCGCGTCCATGGAAGAGTTGTACGATGTAACAGTAATTGGTGGAGGAACGACAGGTTTATATGCTGCTTTTTATAGTGGAATGAGAGATTTTAAGACAAAAGTGATCGAGTACCAGCCACAGGTCGGGGGCAAGGTTTCCTTTTTCTATCCGGAAAAGAAAATCTATGACGTTGGCGGATTCCCGGGCATTACGGGTGAAGACCTGGTCACGAATGTCAAAGAACAGGCGGAGATGGTCGATCCTGATTTTGTGACGGGTGTGAAAGTGACATCTTTTGAAGAAAAGGAAGATGGAACCATATTGTTGGAAACAGATGATGGTCAAACGCATCATACGAAGACGGTGATTGTAGCTTCTGGCCTCGGCACGTTCGACATGCAGCCGCTTGATGTGAAAGGCAGCGAGCATTATGACGGAAAGCAGATTCACTACACCATCCAAAACCTTGAACAGTATCGCGGGCAGAACGTTGCGGTCGTTTCGCAAAACCGTGTCGGCATTGACTGGTCGCTCGCTCTTGAAGGGGTTGCAGACGAGGTCCACCTTTTAAATCGTGGCGATGAATTCAAAGCGGTGTATGAACAGGACGTCGAGAAGGTGGAGGCCTCTTCCGTTCACATCCATAAAAATAAGAAGATTGAAGAGCTGCGAGGCGGAGAAGAGTTGAAAGAAGCGCTTCTTCAAGACGGAACCGTACTCGAGGTCGATCATATTCTCGTGTATGAAGGCCTGCAGATTGATAAGAGCTTATATGACGAATGGGGGCTGGAAACGGACAAAGGAAGAATCCCTGTTTCGACAGATATGTGTGCGAGCATGGAAGGGGTTTTTGTTGCTGGTGACGCCGCTGTATATCCAGCGAAAACGATGCTTATTGCTTCTGGGTTCAATGAAGCGATGGCAGCGGTGAACAGTGCCGCCAAGCATCTGGATCCGAAAGCGAAATCACAAGTGTACAGCACTGTCATTTATAAGCATAAATAAGAAAAACGCCGAACGCAGCTGATGCTGTCGTTGGGCGTTTTTCTATAGATGGGGGCGGCGAAATGTTCAGATGCTAATAAAATGCGCGAAGTAGCTAATAAATGTTCAAAAGCTTCTAATAAAAGCTGAAAAGTCGCTAATAAAAGTCCAGAGGGTGCTAATAAAAGTTAGAAAGTCGCTAATAAGTTTCCAAGGGGATACTGATAAAAGCATCCAACCCGCCGATAAATGACTAAAAGCCACCGATAAAAGCAGCCAACCCACCGATAATTGACCAAAACCCACTGATAAACCTAGAATCCAAGCTTAACCCTCACATCACATTAAAATAACGCGCTTCCGGATGAGCGAAAACCATCGCTGTAACCGATGCTTCCGGCTCCATCATGCATTCTTCCGTCAGCTCGATACCGATTTCTTCCGGACGGATGAGCTGGAACAATTTCTTCTGATCCTCAAGCTCAGGGCAGGCCGGGTAACCGAAAGAGTACCGCTGTCCTTGATACTTAGCAGAAAAGCGTTCCTGCATCGTGAAGTCCGTAGGATCAGGAAATCCCCATTTGTCGCGGATCTTCTGGTGGACCTGCTCAGCGAGACCTTCCGCTGTCTCGAGAGCAAGGGCCTGCAGCGCATGGCTTTCTAAGTAGTGTCCCTGCTCCTTCAGTTCCACCGCCCGTTTCCGGATGCCTTTTCCTGCTGTAACCGCAAAGAATCCGACATAATCCATTTCGCCACTTTCGACAGAACGCAAGTAGTCCGCAAGACATAGAAACGGCTCTTTGTTTTGGCGGGGGAAGGTGAACCGCTCAACTACTGTCTGATGATCTCGTGGATCATAAATGAGCACATCATCGCCGTCGGACTGGGCCGGGAAGAAACGGTACATGGCGGAAGGCTGAATCCATCCTTCCATTTTCGCGTGTGTGAGCAAGCCATCCACGACGTTTTTTAGGTGAACCGCTTTCTCGTTTCCTTCCGCGAGCAGTTTATCGAATTTTCCTTTCAAACCGAGGTGGTGCCCGATCAGCATCTGCATATTGATATACGGTTCAATATGGGCGACCGGGTGATTCCGGATCATGTGCTTATCGAAATCATGCGGTTTGAATACGGGTACCGTTGTGGACACCGTAGATTTCGGTTTCACAGCCACCGCCGTCCCGCCACGGTCCCTGGGAGCGGCGCTCGCCGCACGGGTAAGGGCAGCTGCTTTCTTTTCTTCCTGTTCTTGTAAAAATTGACCCCGCTGCTCATCGTTGCTGAGCTGGTTGGAAATCGAAAGGCCATCCATCGCATCTTTCGCATACAGGACAGGGCCATCATATTCTGGTGAGATCTTCGTATGAGTAAACTTCCGTGACAACGCAGCTCCACCGACGAGAATCGGCAGCGAAATGTTCTGCTGTTTCAAGTCCTGGGCGGTCAGCACCATCTGTTGGGCGGATTTTACGAGCAATCCGGATAGTCCAACAATTGTCGGCTGTTCTTTTTTAATCTGCTGGATCAGTTCAGCAGGCGTCACTTTGATGCCCAAGTCGACGACTTCAAAGCCGTTGTTGCTTAAAATGATCTCCACGAGGTTTTTGCCTATGTCGTGAACATCGCCTTTTACAGTAGCGAGTAGGACTTTCCCTTTTTTGTTCGAGGAATCGTCTGCTTCCATATGAGGTTCCAAGTAAGCGACGGATGCCTTCATGACCTCCGCGCTCTGTAAAACTTCTGCTACGATCAGCTGGTTGTCGTTGAAAAGGCGGCCGACTTCGGCCATGCCGTCCATCAAGGGCCCGTTAATGATGGCGAGTGGAGCATCGTATTCTGACAGTGCCTGCTCCAAGTCAGGCAGCAAGCCTTCTTTCGTTCCTTCTACCACGTAATGAGCGAGGCGCTCAGCGAGAGTCATCGTCGATGTCGGCACTTTGGTTTCTTTTTTCTTACCCCTGTAAAAAGCAGTGAAAGAAGCGAGTGTTTTATCATCCGTTTTGAAAAGCAGCTCATCCGCCAAGTCGATTTCTTCCTGATCGATGGAGGCATAGCGCTCAAGCTTTTCGGTGTTGACGATAGCGTAGTCGAGCCCCGCTTTTGTGCAATGGTACAAATAAACCGCGTTCAACACTTCGCGGCCGACCGGCGGGAGGCCGAAAGAAACATTGCTGACTCCAAGCACCGTTTGGCAGAGCGGCAGGTGCTCCTTGATGAGCCGGATTCCATCAATGGTCGCTTCTGCTGAACCGATGTATTGCTCATCACCCGTGCCGACAGGGAAGACGAGCGGGTCGAAAATAATATCCTGTGAGTTGATGTTGTACTCTTTTACGAGAATATCGTGAGACCGCTTGGCGATTTCAAGTTTTCTTTCCGCCGTTACGGCCATCCCTTCTTCATCGATTGTTCCGACGACAAGAGCGGCTCCATATTGTTTGGCAAGAGGAAGAACTTCTTTAAAGCGTTCTTCACCGTCTTCTAAATTGATGGAGTTGATGATGACTTTACCCTGAGAGTAGGTGAGCGCTTTTTCAATGACATCCACGTCGGTCGAGTCGATGACGAGTGGTACTTTGACTTTGTTGACGACCTGCTTCATAAAAGCTTCCATGTCTTCAATCTCATCCCGGTCCGGGTCGGCGAGGCAGATGTCGATGACCTGCGCTCCTTTTTTTACTTGGGCACGCGCGATTTCAGAAGCTTCTTCAAAGCTGCCTTCTGCAATCAAGCGCTTGAATTTCCGTGAACCGATGACATTCGTACGCTCCCCGACGAGAATCGGGCGATCGCCGGGGTCATCGTAAATCAATGGTTCGATACCGGAAACGGCGTGGGCATGGCCGGAAGGTGCTTCTCTCGGCTTGAAACCTTCTACCGCTTCTGCAATGGCACGGATATGATCCGGTGTTGTACCACAGCAGCCACCGACGACATTCAGCCAGCCTTTTTCAGCAAAACCAGCTACTTTGGCAGCCAGTGATTCTGGTGTTTCGTGATAATTACCTTCTTCATCTGGAAGGCCTGCGTTTGGGTAACAGCTGACAGCGGATGTCGCGAGATCAGATAACGAACGTAAGTGATCACGCATGAACTCAGGTCCTGTCGCACAATTGAGGCCGACAACGATTGGTTTCATATGTTCAAGCGAAAGATAAAAGGCTTCGATGCTTTGACCGGCGAGTGTCGTCCCCATCGGTTCGATCGTACCGGAAACAATGAGGGGTAGATCTTTTCCCAGTTCTTCTTTGGCACGTGTAATACCGAGAAAAGCGGCTTTTACGTTGAGCATATCCTGGGATGTCTCTAATAAAAGGAGGTCGACACCGCCTTTGATGAGCCCTCGTGCTTGTTCTTCATAGGCATGAGCTAATGCTTCAAATGTCGTCCCGCCGGTTACAGAAAGAGTTTTCGTTGTCGGACCCATGGCACCAGCAACGAAGCGTGGGCGGTCCGATGTATGGAAGCGGGCAGCGGCTTTTTTAGCAATCTTTGCGGCTTCGATATTGATTTCTTCAGCCAGGTGTCCAAGATCATATTCGTCAAGGACGAGGTCGGTCGCCCCGAAGGTGTTCGTTTCAATAATGTCCGCACCTGCTTCAAGATAGCGGGAATGGATCTGGTCTAAGAGGTCAGGGTAGGTCAGATTCAAATATTCGTTACAGCCGTCGTATTCTTCTCCACCGAAATCGTCGGGGGAGAGATCGGCTTCCTGCAGCATCGTCCCCATGGCGCCATCGAGAATGAGAATGCGTTGGTTGAGCTGTTCGTTAAACAATGTGGATGCCATTGGAAATCTTCCTTTCTCCTTCTGCCGTTTGCTGTTTAATATAGTTCGTTAATTCAACGGTCATTTCATAGCGTAAAAATGGTGTGATCAAGTAGATGCCGTTGAACAGGTCGAGGGCTGTATCAATGAGAGATTTCGAGATGCTGAGACCTTCTGCCTGTGCTTGTTCTTTGTCTGAACCGGCAAGCTCCATTTTTTCAAGAACCTCAGGAGCAAGCGTGATTCCAGGTACTTCGTTGTGTAAAAATTCAGCGTTCCGCGCGCTTGTCAGCGGCATGATTCCGATATAAATTGGTGCATCGATATGTTTGGTCGCTTCATAAACTTCGATGATCTGCTCTTCATTGAACACGGGCTGACTGATGAAGTAGTCGGCTCCGTATTTCATTTTCTTTTCCAGTCGTCCAACCGCGCGGTTCAAGTTGCGTACATTCGGGTTGAATGCAGCGGCTACTGAGAAGGATGTGCTTTCCCCTAGATTCTTTCCGGAAAATGAAATTCCCTTGTTCATTTGCTTGATGTAATGGATTAAATCAAAAGAGTTCAAGTCATACACCGATGTGGCACCAGGGAAATCCCCGATTTTCGTCGGATCGCCTGTTACGGCAAGCAGCTGACGGATGCCGAGGGCGTGAAGCCCCATTAGGTGGGATTGCAACCCTAGTAAGTTACGATCACGGCAAGCGATGTGAACGAGGGGGTCGACATCGTATTGTTGTTTGATGATCGAGGCCATCGCCGTGTTGCTGATTCTCGGGGAAGCGAGGGAATTATCTGCAAGGGTGACCGAATCCACACCTGCTTCGTGCAAGGCTTTTGCACCTTCTAAAAAGCGCTCCGTCTTCAGCTTTTTCGGCGGATCAAGTTCAACGATGATGGAACGCCCCTTTTTGGCTTTCTCGTGTAGATGGTGGCGATCATCTTTCGTCTCGGAAACACGCACTTCGGTTCTTGCTTTGATCGGGACGACTTTATCTTGAATCGGCTGCTTGCCTTTCACTCGAGCGGCAATCGCTTCTATGTGCTCAGGGGTAGTGCCGCAACAGCCACCGATCAGGCGTGCCCCTTGATCAAAGAGCGACTGGGCACTTTTTTGAAAATACGCCGGATCTGTCGGGTAGACGAGTCTCCCATCCTGGTAGGCTGGTAAACTGGCATTCGGATAAGCTGACAAGACCGCTTGTTCAGGAAGTGGAACGTCCTCTAATGATTGTATCGTGTGATAAGGTCCCAACCGGCAATTGACACCGACAACATCAGCTCCTAACCCCTCCAACTGTTTCAACGCGTCCGGAAGAGGGGTGCCGTCTTGCAATACGCCTGCCTCATGCATGGATACTTGAGCAATGATTGGCAGGTCTGTTTCTTTTCTCGCAATCTTCAAAACGGTCGTCAGCTCTTCTAAATCATAAAAGGTTTCAAGCAGGAGGCCGTCGACTTTTTCAAAAAGAAGACAGTACAATTGCTCCCTGAAGCTGCGTTTGATCTCTTCTGTTGATATCGCTTGTTTGCGGGCTCCGCGGACGCCTCCGATTGTTCCGACGACATATTGATTCTCTCCCGCCGCTTGTTTGGCAAGCTTTACGGCAGCTGTATTGATTTCTTTCACCTGGTCCTGAAGGCCGTAGCGTTCCAGTTTTATATAATTCGCGCCATAGGTGTTCGTTTGAATGACATCGGCACCGGCGTTCACGTAAGCGCGGTGGACGTTCAATACCTCTTCGGAGTGGGAGAGGTTCAGTTCTTCAAAACATCGATCGATGCCATAGGAGTAGAGGAGGGTTCCCATAGCTCCGTCCCCGATCAGTGTCCGGTTTTGTAAAGCTTCGCGTAAATCCATCGTTCAACCTCCTGTTTGTAAGAATGCTTCGGATTCGGTTTTTCCTAATGCCTGATGAAAATCTTTGATTAAGTCGTCCGGATTTTCAAGGCCGACCGATAAGCGTAGCAATCCATCTGTGATGCCGCGCTTTTCGCGCTCTTCTTTTGGCATGGAGGCATGAGACATGCGGGCGGGGTAGGACAGGATCGATTCTACTGCTCCGAGACTCACGGCATACACAGGGAGTTCCACATGTTTCGTAAACTGTCTTACCGCTTCTTCATCTCGTAAACGGAAGGACAATACCGCTCCGGATCCCTGGGCCTGGTACGTTTGCGTCGAGCTTCCCGGATGAAAACGGAAGCCCGGATAGTAGACCTGCTCCACGAGTGGATGAGCGCTTAAATTTTCTGCTATCTTGACCGCAGAAGCTGAAGATTGCGTCATTCGGCAATGCAGGGTTTTCAAGCCGCGAAGCACGAGCCAACAATCGTGTGCGCCGAGAATGGATCCGAATGAATTTTGTAAAAATCCCAGCTGCTCTGCGAGTTTTTCATCTTTGGTAGCGGCAAGACCTGCGACCACATCGCTGTGACCGGCGATAAATTTCGTCGCACTGTGCAGGACAAGGTCCGCACCAAGTTCGAGCGGACGCTGAAGGGCAGGTGTCATGAACGTGTTATCGACAAAAGTCCAACAATCGTTCGCTTTCGCTAACTTTGCTACAGCACGAATATCTGTAATTTCAAGCGTCGGATTGGAAGGTGTCTCGATATATAAAAGTTTCGTATTCGGCTGGATCGCAGTTGCTACCGCATGGAGGTCCGTCATATCAACAAATGTGTGATCGATTCCAAATCTGACGAGAACATCGTGAATCATACGAAAAGTCCCCCCGTAAACATCCTGGGTGATAACGACATGGTCGCCTTTCGATAAAAGCATGAAGGCCGTAGAAATCGCAGCCATTCCAGAGGCGAAAGCAAAGCCGTGAGTTCCACTCTCCAGTCCCGCAATGGTATCTTCCAGTGCTTTTCGGGTGGGGTTACCGGAGCGGCTGTAATCATAGACCCCTGGATTGTCGAAATCCTGTTGATGGAAGGTGGATGCCTGTTGGATCGGAACACTAACGGCTCCTGTGTGCGGATCGAATTTATAGTCACTGTGCAACAACCGGGTCTGCAAAGAATGATCGGTCATCGTATAGATTCCTCCTTTGGTAGTTGGGTGAGGGTATAGTCAAGATCTTGAATCAAGTCATCGATATGTTCGACACCGACAGAGAAACGGAGCAGGCGGTTACAGACCCCGTAGCTGATCCTGGTTTCTTCAGGAATATCGGCGTGAGTCTGGGTCGCGGGGTAGGTGATAAAGCTCTCCACACCCCCGAGGCTCTCGGCAAAACTGATCAAGTTCAAGTTCCGCAAGAATGGATCGACCCAATCTTCGGATTGTAGTCTGAACGAAACCATGCCGCCTTTGCCCGGGTAAAATATATCCGCCACGTGCGGGTGGTCCTCCAAGAAGGCAACCACAGATTTTGCATTCGCTTCATGCTGGCGCATCCGAAGGGGGAGGGTCTTCATCCCGCGCATCACAAGCCATGAATCGAAAGGAGAGAGAACAGCTCCGGATGTATTTTGATGAAAAGCAAGCTTCTCACTTACGGCTTTTCCTTTACTCACAAGGATGCCGGCAAGAACATCATTATGTCCGGCCAAATATTTCGTAGCACTATGGATGACTACATCTGCACCCTCTGTAATCGGCTGTTGCAACACCGGAGTGTACAGCGTGTTATCGACAAGCAGCAGAAGGTCGTGTGCTTTCGCGACCGTTGAAATTTGTTTGATGTCTGCCGTATGCATCAGTGGATTCGTAGGCGTTTCCACATAGATGGCTTTCGTCCGTTCGTTGATGTAGTCATGGATTCGATCAAGGTTGTTGCTGTCACAGTAATGAAAGCGGAGGTCGTAGCGCTCTTCCATGTGTTCAAACAAGCGGAACGTCCCGCCGTATAAGTCTTCAGAGACGATGATTTCATCGCCTTTTTTAAAAAGGGATAGGGCGGTTTGGATAGCAGCCATCCCGGAGCTGAACGCAAATCCTGCATCACCACCTTCGATATCAGCGATCGATGACTCCAAAATCTGACGTGTGGGGTTACCGGTTCGCGTATAATCGAACCCAGTTGACTCCCCTAAACCAGGGTGCCGGTAAGGAGTGGAAAAATAAACAGGAGGGTTAATAGCCCCTGTAGGTTCACTCCGCTGGTTTCCGGTCTGAACGAATTTCGTATCCGTATGCGGACACATAACAACACATCCTTTTTTGTAAATTAATGGTTTAAATAAAATCCTTTACCAATCCCGCATAAGCTCCGGATTGTGGAAGACACGATTTCGAGGCTTTTGTTGAGTGAATGGGGGCTACGGGGAATGACTCGCTTTCCGCGGGAGCGCGGTGAGCCTCCTCGAGCTTCGCTCTGCGGGGTCTCACCAAGCACTTTTTTCCCGCAGGAGTCTCGCCATTCCCCTCCGCCCCTTTGCCATATAATTATCTCGAAACCACATCCGGAATAAGCTGCTTTTATGCACATGGTAATTGGAGGGGAATCAACTCCCAAGGACGCTATTACGTATGCGAAAAGTTGTTATAGTGAGCTTTATGCTTAAAACACCAGGATAGTGGAAGGCACCCTCTCACAGTGAACGAGTTCGTTTCCTGCATCGAATGGGGTGGTTGGGAAGCTGCGAGACTCCCGTGGGAGAAGGAGACAGGCGAGATCCCGCAGGACGTAGTCCGAGGAAGCTCGGCGCTCCCCCACAGGAAAGCGAGTTGCTTCCCAGCCACCCCTGACGCTCAACTAAGCAACGAACCCGTGCACATCTCGAAATCAAGTCTTCCACAATCCTGCCATATTCTTTAATAACGAATCAGCAACATCTAAAATGAAAATAAAAAAAGCCTTCTTGAAGAAGAAGACTTTTGTGGGTACGGTTCTTCTTCTTATCTTCCAAGTTGGTAAAACAACTTGCTGGAGTTAGCACCTTTCTGGTCAAACCAGTGGTTGCTGAGGCTTCGTCGGGCCAGTCCCTCTGCCTCTCTTGATAAGAGATTCAATTGTATTTTTTTCTAATTGCTGATTACTCTACACTACTCAGAATGTTTTGACAATATGCTGGAAGAATTTTGTGGAAATTTTTTTGGGTTGAGAAAAAAGCCTCCTTTTGAAAAGCAGGCTTAGATGGATGGATTCTGTACTCCAGCTTCGATGTAGCAGCGGACAAGCTGCCATTCTCCATCCCGTTTTTCGAACGTATCAAAAAAGAGGTTGGATGTCCCCAGGATTTCTCCGTTTAACCGGATCGAAACCCAGAAGGCGGCAAGCTGTGTGTTTTCATTGAGTTGGGTCACAGAATGGTCGGTGTAGATCCAGTCCATATTTTGATCTTTGAAATGTTCGAAAGCTTGATGCCATCCTTCAATCGACTCTTCATAAGAATAATCGACCAATTCGCCGTGGCGGATCTCTCTTGCTTCGAGGTTTCGAGATGTCACTTTTTTTAAGTAAACCAAATCATGTTGGCTGGCTCTACGTTTGTACTCTTCATAAAAGGTTTGAAAATCCAAGTCTATTCCTCCTCTATACAGAATGGTTCAACAGAGAAGGTGGAAATCCTGTCAATTAATGACAGATTCCTAAATTGTAGAGAACCGTTTTGACTTGTAGAGCAAGCGTACCGATCCAGAGCAAATGTGTGACTGCATTCATCCCGTACCAGGTTGTCTTTTTCTTCATTTGCCCGCGTTTTTTATATAGGAAGGCCACCAAGGGAATGGTCAGGACGGTAAAAATAGCCGTCAAGCCGAGAAGTCCTTGGTAGTCGCGAATCCAGATGAAGTCATTGAAGAGGGGGATGATAATCGTTGGGGTGTAAATGACAGATAGGAAATAAACCCCGAAGGACCAAGAGATCATCATGAACAGCAGGTTAATTAGAAGTGGGTATGTTTTCACGCGTACACCTCTCGTATCATTAATCCGATTTGTTTACTCGGGTTAATGATATCCTACGTTCAACCAACAAAATTGTCAACGTTTTATCCGTATTCTTTTTGATGGGCTTTCTTTTTCTTCAAATATTCTTCGTCTTCCCTAGCCAGAATCCATTTCTTTTCGAAAATCTTTGCGGATTCTGCTTTCTCCTGGTTGATGTCACGATCATTCACCTCACCGTTATCGTCGTACTTCTTCCCACCCTTATAATTAGCGTATCTTCGCGAACGGGTGTAGCCCATCTGCAGGAACTTCCGCGCCATATCCATACCCACAAAGTCATCCGCGTCTTTATAGTCGAGGAACATTTGATAGATTTTTTCTGATGATTCCCTAGCGATCTCAGGTGTCTTGAAGCGCCAGTGGGGCAGGATTTCACTTTTGTAAGGTTCTACGAGCAATACGCCTTGTTCTCCGCGTCCAACCCGGTACTTCTCGGGATTTTTGCGAAAATCAGTGTTATCAAAATCGAGGTCATAATCAAACGCCATCTTTATACTTCCTTTCTGTGTTCTCAACACCGAACATGTTGAGTTCAAGATCCTGGGAGAGCTTTTTGATCAAGGCGCCTCCGGCCGTACTGTTCCCTTTTTCATCGATGGCTGGGCCTACGACGCCGATCCCCATCCGACCAGGTGATGAACCGATGATGCTTCCAGATACCCCGCTTTTACAAGGGAAACCGGCTTCTACTGCATAATGACCGGATGAATTATACATCCCTGAGGTCATCATGATCGCTTTCACCGTGCGTAAGTGGTGGGAGGGGATGAGCTTTTCTCCTGTTTCAAGGTCCAGCCCTCCTTTGGCTAAAAACAGACCAACACGGGCGAAATCGTGGCAGCACATCATGACGGAATTCATCCGGAAGTAAAGATCGAGCGCTTCTTCCACATCAGTAACCAATGTCCCGGTACTTTGCATGAAGTAGGCGAGGGATCGGTTCCGTGCACCGTTCGCCTTTTCAGCTTCGTACACTTCCTCACTCATTTCAAGCTGTTCATTATTCGTCACCTTACGTAAAAAATCCATATAGCGGTTGAAGCGTTTATCGACGGTTTGTCCTTTGATCAAAGCAGAAACAGCGATGGCTCCAGCATTGATCATTGGGTTGAAAGGTTTACTCGTATCGTAAGACTCCAACTGGCTGATTGAATTGAAAAAGTCCCCCATCGGTTCCATGCCAACCGTTTGGAACACACGCTCTTTTCCGAAATCCTGTAAAGCGAGCATAAGGCCGATGATTTTCGAGGTGCTCTGCATCGGAATATATTTGTCATTATCACCGGCTGAAAAGCACTCCCCGTCTGTGGTGATAATGGTCACTCCGAGGTAATCTTTGATCGTTTCGTCGTATTCAGGAAGGCTCATGTTCACATTCCCGGATGAAGCGAATGGACGGCTGTCTTGAATAGCTTCTTCGAGATAATCGTTCGTCAATTCCTGCATATCTTTGCTCCTTTTCTATAAGAAGTTTCTATAAATTTAATGGAATATGGTAGTTATGTACCTTTTTTGAAAAGGGGATAAACAAAAGGTTGTACCCATTCCGGAGCATGAAAAACAGCACCCACGAGGGGGTGCCGTTATGTGTTATTCCTGTTTCAAGTAGCGGCGGTCTTTGAGGAAGAGGCGCCAGAAAAGGAAGAAGGCTGGGATAAGAATACCGAATCCGACAGCGTAGACGATCAGCATCTGATAGAACGTATCAGGATTTGTAAACCCTTCTGCAATGGTGATATCCGGATAAATCAAGTAAGGTAAGTGCGCGGCTCCGTAGGCATAAATCGCGACAGCATATTGTAAGCCAACCATGATAACAGCAGGACGTGCCAGTCCGCGTCGGCCGTCTTTTTTCCTGATGAAGAGAAATGCATAACCGATGATAAAGAACAGAAGGGACAAACCGAATGCCACCCAGTGTTCCTGGATGTTAGCGACGATCCACGAAGCCTCTCCAGGGAATGTGCCGATTGTCAGCATTGCAATAGCGATACTTACAGGTCCAAGCCACAGGGAATGTTTGCGGAATGTGTCATAGGCGTTCCAGTCTTCCGCTTCCTTAGCATAGTCCATCAGGAAAATGGCGGAGATGAAAAGTTCGGTCGATAAACCGAATAAGATGTGCATGTACAAGGTCGGGTGGGTGAGCAATTCTCCGTACTGCAGGCGCGGATAGTCATTTTCAAAACTGACGAAACCGCCTAAAGTAATCGGTAAAATACTGACGAGAAGTGCCGGAATGATCAATCCTGTAAAACCGGAAGTCAACCGGAGCAAGTCTTTGTATCGATCGGCGTGATGCTGGAAAACCATGAACGTTGTCCGAATCGTCAAAAGGAGAACCCCGAGTCCGACAGGGACGAGCAGTACATTACTTAGCAGGGTCGTAGCGAACGGAAAAAAGGTGACGACAGATACGACGAAAATGACGAGAAAGACGTTGGTCACTTCCCATGTGGGAGAAAGAAAACGGTTGGCGATTTGGGAGGCGCTTTTCTCTTCATTCTTTCCGTAAATCATGCCCCAGAAGCCGGCGCCGAAGTCGAGAGACCCGAGGATGGAATAGACGAAAAGCAAGCTCCACAAAATCGTTATCGCTAATGTTGATGCTTCCATAGGTTGTACGTCCTTTCTGGGATGATGTTTTCTTACGCTTCCCGTGCATCCAAATCTTTACGGACCGGGTTCCGCTTAAAGTAGTATCGCATGACAAATCCGGTTACAAAGAGCAACGTGATGTAAAGAGTCATGAACAGGTAGAAAAGAAAGCCGACACTGTTTGATTTGGTCGCTGCCTCATCTGTCCGCAGCACTTCATTGATTGTCCATGGCTGGCGTCCGATACAGCTGAAGCACCACCCTGCTTCAATGGCAAGCATTGCAAGCGGTCCACTGACAACGAGTGTAGCGAGGAGCCAGCTTGGAAATTCTTTTTTCAGGACGTGTTTCCAGAACAAAGCGATGAACGCAATCAGAATGAGAACCGTGCCGATTCCGACCATGACATTGAAGAGGATGTGGACATAGAGCGGCGGCCATAATTCTTCGGGCCATTCATTGAGTCCCATCACTTCTGTATCCAATCGATCACCAGCAAGAAAGCTGAGTCCGTAGGGGATTTCTACCGCATATTTCACCCGTTGATCTTCAAGAGAAGTATAACCGCCGACGGATAATGGAGCGTAGCGCTGAGTTTCAAACAACCCTTCCGCAGCTGCCAATTTACGCGGGTTGTATTCATGAAGCATCTGAGCTGTTTCGTGCCCGTTGATCGCTGTGGCAAGAGACATGAGAGCACCAAAGTAAAGGGCAATTGTGAGAGCCTTTTTATGGTAAGCACGTTCAGCTTTAGTAATTTTCCTTCTCATGAGCCTGAGAGCGGCAATCGATGCGACAAGAAAGGCAACCGTCATGTAAGCAGACAAAGTCACGTGAATGGCGGTGACTCCGAAACTTGGATTGAAAAAGGCGGCCCACGTATTTACATCTGTGACCTCACCATCCGGGGTAATGTTGAAACCTGCCGGTGTGTTCATCCATGCGTGAACATCAGTAATTAAGATTGCCGAGGCTGTCGCTCCAAGCGCGACGGAAATGATGCTGACAAGTCTCAATGTCGGCGGCAGACGGTCGGCCGCATACAAATAAATCGACATGAACACCGCTTCGATAAGAAAAGCGAAGATCTCCATTTGGAACGGGAGCGCGATGACTTGTCCGACGATTTCCATGAAGTCAGGGAATAAGAGTGAGATCATGACGCCGACAATTGTTCCCGAGGCAATCGAAACGGCCAATAAAATAGCGAAACCTTTCGTCCATCGTTTCGCCATCAATGCATAATCCGGGTCTTTTTTTATAAAGTGCAGGACTTCCGCGATGATGATCATGACTGGAAGTCCAACACCGATCGTTGCATAAATAATATGAAACCCAAGCGACGTTCCGAACAAAGCCCGGGCCATTACGACGATATCCATTGATCTCCACCTCACATACGAATTCAATACCTCGCTTATTTTTCCAATGTGATGGTGGATTATTCGTCAGGAGGAATGTTTTTCTACGAATACCATATACTCATCAATCGCGAAAGATTGCACGCGCCCGTTTTCTTCTGTGATGGAAAAGTGGTGTTTAGCTTCAGCGGGAGCTTGTTTGAAAAATTCTTCTACAGCTTTTTGGTCTGCTTCATGGTCTAATGTACGTCGTACCCAGTCTGGAAAAGGCATGGCCTTTTTCCGGATCATTTGTTTCTTGATGGTCAAACGATTGTTGCGGAAAAGCTTCTCCCACTCACTGATTTTCAGAGCGCGGACGTGACTGTAATCTCTCATTTTTTCGAAGCGATTATAAAATTTATCCAGTTCGTCCTCTTCAGGTGCCACGTTATCAATCATTAGAAATTTGCCCCGTTCTTTTAATACACGACCCACTTCCTCTATGAAATGGTGCGGGGAAGGGAAGTGGTGGGGAGCGATACGGCAAGTGACGAGATCGAAACTGTCGTCAATAAAAGGGAGTTGCTCGGCATCAGCGACCACGTACTCAATATTTTGTTGAGAATTCAAGTGACGGGCGGTGTTTTGCAGCATGTCTTTTGTAAGGTCTGTGGCAAAAACAGTACCGCAATGAAGACTTAAGGCTTTCGCAACATGACCACCTCCTGTAGCGATATCCAGTGCTTTATCGGATGGGGAAGGTTTCAACCACTCGGTAATTGCATCAAGGTCGGATTGTTTCTTATGTGTCGAGCTATCGACATAAGCCTGTTTGTTCTTCGAAAATACTTCCTGCACGTGACGCTTCGCTTCATCTGACATCCATAACCCCTTCTTTCCTAATATTCCGCTTCTGTTAAATGTTGTTTGTGTTTTGCAGTTATTAAAGTATATGGCAGGATTCTTGAAGACTCGATTTCGAGACTTTTCGGGGTTCGTTTGCCGTGTTGAGCGTTAGGGGTGGCTGGGAAGCTACTCGCTTTCCTGTGGGGGAGTGGCAAGCTTCCTCGGACTTCGTCCTGTGGGATCTCGCCTATCTCCTTTCTCCCACGGGAGTCTCGCAGCTTCCCAACCACCCCATTCCATGAAGGTGAGAAACGAACCCCTTTCCTGTGGGAGGGTGCCTTCCACTATCCTGGTGTTATAAGCATAAAGCACTCTATAACAAGCTTTTCGTATGTCAGAATAGCGTGTTTAGGAGTTTATTCCCCTCCAATTACCATGGGTATAAAAGCAGCTTATTCCGGAAGTGGTTAAAGTGGTTTCGTGATACTTTTATGGCAAAAGGGCGGAGGGGAATGGGGAGACTCCTGCGGGATAAAAGTGCTTGGTGAGACCCCGCAGGACGCAGTCCGAGGAGGCTCACCGCGCTCCCGCGGAAAGCGAGCCATTCCCCGCAGCCCCGATCCACTCAACAAAAGTCTCGAAACTGAGTCTTCCACAATCTGGAGCTTATCTTCGATATTTAACAGGGCTTATGTTTATTTTAAGCAAAAGGGGTGATTTGTGATAATATGAGATTTTTATAGAAAGCGATAAGATAAAGTGAATACGTATAAGCTTTTGAAAAATGGGCGAGGATGAGGGTAAGAAAGCTTTGACATACAAAAGATTACATTGTAGGATATGGAGAAGATACGTATAGTTTCGTTGACGAGAAGAGTAGGCTTTTATTCCGATCTCAAGAGAGTCGCTGGCAGGTGTGAAGCGATGACGGGTGATAGCTGAAGATCATCTCTGAGAAGTTCTGCTGAAATGATACAGAGTAAGTGGAACCGGTGGGCGGCCGTTATCCGTTATGTGAACCGAGAGCCGTGCACATCGTGTGCGGAATATGGGTGGTACCGCGGAATCAAATCCGTCCCTGTTTTTACAGCAGGGGCGGATTTTTATTTTGTTCCTGCCGTCATTGGATGTTCGTAATACTTTTCTATACAAAAAATCAAAGGGTAAGAGGTGGAAGAAATGCGCAGTGTCAATACGAAAGAAGCGGCATTAGACCGCGAAAATCGTGTCAAAGATTACTGGAATAAAGAGAATGTCTTCCGTCGCTCTATGAACGAGCGCGAAGGTGCAGAAACATTTGTTTTTTATGAAGGACCGCCGACAGCCAACGGCCTTCCTCACGCCGGTCACGTGCTTGGCCGTGTCATCAAGGATTTTGTCGGACGTTACAAAACGATGCAGGGCTATCATGTTCTCCGTAAGGGCGGCTGGGATACACACGGTTTGCCGGTAGAGCTTGAAGTGGAGAAACAGCTTGGCATCTCCGGAAAACAGCAGATTGAAGAGTACGGAGTAGAGAAGTTCATCGAGAAATGTAAGGAAAGTGTCTTCAACTATGAAAAAGAATGGCGCGAATTTACGGAATCCATCGGTTACTGGCTGGATATGGATGATCCGTATGTGACGCTTCAGGACCGTTATATCGAAAGTGTCTGGTATATCTTGAGTGACCTTCATAAGCGTAACCTGCTTTCCAAAGGTCACCGTGTTACGCCATACTGCCCGAGTTGTCAGACGACACTAAGCTCACACGAAGTGGCGCAGGGATATGAAGATGTCAAAGATCTTTCTGCAACAGCGAAGTTCAAAGTGAAGGGTTCTGAAAATGAATTTTTCCTAGGCTGGACGACGACGCCTTGGACATTGCCTGCCAACGTAACACTAGCCGTTCATCCGGACCTTGACTACATCAAGGCGAAGAAAGATGGCGAAGTATATATCGTTGCGGAAGCTCTTGCTGAGAAGAACCTTGGAGAAGAGTACGAAGTCGTTTCCAAGCATAAAGGGAGCGAATTCAAAGATGTCGAATATCAACCACCGTTCCCGTTCGTGAAGCCTGAGCGTGGTCACTTTGTTGTCGAAGCAGAATTCGTCAATGCAGAGAGCGGTACAGGTGTCGTTCACATCGCACCGGCTTATGGTGAAGATGACTACAACCTGGTGAAGGAAAACAACTTGTCCTTCTTCAACGTCGTAGATGGTCAAGGCCGTTATACAGAGGATATCCCTCCATTTGAAGGTCGTTTTGTCAAAGATTGTGACGTTGACATCGTGAAATATCTTGCGAACGAAGGATTGCTTTTCCATAAAGAAAAATACGAGCACAGCTACCCGCATTGCTGGCGTTGTGATTCTCCGTTGCTTTACTACGCGATCGAGAGCTGGTTCATCAAGACAACAGAACTGAAAGATCAGTTCATCAAGAATAACCAGGAAGTCACATGGCACCCGAACCACATCAAAGATGGCCGTTTCGGTAATTTCCTTGAGAACATGGTTGACTGGAACATCGGTCGTAACCGTTTCTGGGGAACACCGCTCCCAATCTGGATGTGTGATTCTTGTGACCATCAGTACGCACCTCACAGCAAAGCGGATCTTCAAGAAAAAGCGATCGGCGATATTGGTGATGTCGAGCTTCACAAGCCTTATGTCGACCGTGTCCAGGTGACGTGTGAGAAGTGTAATGGCACGATGAACCGTGTACCAGAAGTCATCGACGTATGGTTCGACTCTGGTTCCATGCCGTTTGCCCAGCAGCACTATCCGTTTGAAAACAAAGATCAGTTCGAGAAGCAGTTCCCTGCGGACGTTATCTGTGAAGGAATTGACCAGACGCGTGGGTGGTTCTACAGCTTGCTGGCTGTTTCTACATTGTTCACGGGTAAAGCGCCATACAAGCGTGTCCTTTCCACAGGTCACATCCTTGATGAAGAAGGACGCAAAATGTCTAAGAGTAAAGGGAACGCCTTGAACCCGACAGACCTTGTAACGAAATTCGGTGCCGACGCCTTCCGTTGGGCGCTGCTTGCTGACAGTGCACCATGGAACAACAAGCGTTTCTCCGAACGTGTCGTTATCGAAGCGAAATCAAAAGTAATCGACACCCTTGTGAACACCCACGGTTTCTATACGTTGTATGCCAATATCGATGGCTACACATTCGATAAGAATGAAGAAGGCGAAAAGACACTGCTTGACCGCTGGGTTCTTTCCCGCCTGAACAGTGTGACCGGTGTCGTAGAAGAAGCGTTGAACGACTATGACTTCACGAAGGCTGCGAAAGCCCTTGAGAAGTATGTCGATGAAGTGAGTAACTGGTACATCCGTCGTTCACGTGACCGTTTCTGGGAAGAAGGCATGACAGAGTCCAAGAAAGCGGCTTACCACACGCTTCATGAAGTGTTGGCACAGCTCAGTCAGCTGATGGCTCCTTACACACCGTTCCTAGCTGATGACATCTATCAAAACTTGACGGGTGAAAGTGTGCACTTGGCGTACTTCCCGAAAGTGGACGATACGGTTGTAAATACACAGCTTGAAAAAGATATGGATGCCGTACTGCAAGTCGTTGAGCTTGCTCGTGGTGTCCGTAATACGGAAACCATCAAGACGAAACAGCCACTATCAGAGCTTGTCGTCATCCCGGTCAACCCTGATCAAGGGAAAGCACTCGAAGAGTACAGCAGCATCATCCGTGATGAGATCAATGTTAAGGAAGTTGTCGTGAAGCAATCTTCTGATGATCTTGTCCGCTATGAAGTGAAGCTGAACTTCCGTGCGGCAGGACCTGTCCTAGGGAAAAACGTCGGCGTCGTGAAAGCGTACCTTGAGAAGCTTTCAGACGAAGAAGCAGCGAAAATCGTCCAGGACGAAAAAGTCGTTGTACCGACAGGAGACGGAGAAGTCGAAGTGACGATGGATCTCTTGAACGTAGAACGCGTCGCGGATGCTGGACTTTCTATGGGATCCAACCAGGACTTCCACGTTGTGCTTGATACGAACATTACTGAAGAGCTTCGTCTTGAAGGCCTCGCGCGTGAAGTGATCCGTGTCATCCAGGATGAACGTAAACAGCAGGATCTTCCAATCGATCTTCGTGTCGACATTGCTCTTGATGGAGACGCAGACGTAAAAGAAGCAATCCAGCAAAATGAACAGCTGATCCGTGAGAATGTTCTTGTGAATGATTTGACGGTCGGTGAAAAAGAAGCGATGAAAGAGTACACAGTCGGTGACCACCAGCTGAAACTAGCGCTTCAAAAATAAAGAAGAAAAGCCTGAGCATCTTGTGCTCAGGCTTTTCTTAGTTTATTGAGACTTCATAAAGAAGAAGGATTTGTAGTTGTTGTATAGAAATTAACAACGAATAGAATCATACAGGAGGTATAACCATGTTCAAGAAAATGGCAAGTGATGCATTAGGGTTAAGTGACATTGGAAAGATTATCAGAAAAGAAGACTTTGATAAAGCCCAGTCCGATGATTTTGTATTGACGGAAGACGGGGAGAAAATTCATTTTCTAATTAAATCAAAAAGTGATGAATACTGCTTTACGAACCGTGCGCTCATCCACCTGGATGGTGAAAAAGCGACAAGCAGTAAACGCAACATCCACCGCTATGACTATTATCAGCATCCCATCCGAAAGGTCTCGGTGGAAACGGCGGGGACGATTGATTTGGACTTAGAAATCAAGTTCTACATCGGCGATCAGTATTTGAGCATCGATATCGCCAAGGATGAAGGGGAAGCGATTGCGGATTTGTATAAATCCCTAGTATCCATTTCTCAAATCCAGGAAGAAAATCAGCGGCAGGCGGCTTTTGCGAAAGACAGCATTGGAATGGCCCAGGATCTCATACATGACAACCGGTTTCATGAGAATGATATTTCGAAAGAGTTCAGTGAAGCGGCTGCTTTTGCTTATGATTGGTTTACACAAAAATACAAAGAGAATACACGCAAAGACTTTGATGGTGTGTTTGAGAAGTATATCCAGAATTAAAGAAAACCCGGATCATGCTAATGAGCTGATCCGGGTTTTCTTTAATTCCCAGTTTCTCGGAACGCTTTTTCGGTAGCGACAAAGCTCAGCAAAGTGGAAAAATCTTTCCCTTGCTCTGATTGGCAGTTGCTCACATACACCATAGGCCCGCGTCGAGTCATGTATTCACAACTGAATGTCCCAGCAGGGGAGGACGGATAGGCACCATAATTATTGACGAAACGGATGGCCTCTCCATCGTAGGAAAAGGAGTTTTGATAATGGGAACCGTCAGGATTGAAGATGGAGACGTCAAGATCGTCTTCCGCTCCTTGTTCTACATTTTTAATGAAAGCGGTCATCTCTTTAATATTTTCGACCCCCAGTGCCCCATTTTTTATTTGATCAAATTGCTCCGATTGATGTTCAACAATAACATGTCCATCTTCTCTTGCATCTTCAACCGTGTAAGGTTCTTCTGTTTCCCCTTCAGAACAAGCGGCTACAATTAGTAAGGACAACAACCACAATAATTTCTTCATATAATCCTCCTGCCTATTATGTAATTTGACTCCCTTATATTTCCATTATCGTGCAAGTGAAGAAGGATGTACATACCTTAAAAAGAAAAGCCGCCTCAGTTTTGAGTGCGGCTTCTAACTTATTCTTGCTCTTTCAATTCGTATAACGGAACTTTTTGCACGATATTCGGCTGATCTGTCGGGTGAATACGCGCCATTTCGTTACGTTCAATAACCTCTTCGATGTAAATTTCACGATCTTCGTGCATAACCGGGATCATGTCTTCAGATTTGAATATTTCTTTTGCGCGTTCTTTGTTCATCTCAGCAACCCCTCCTTTTAAACGTAATATTCTCAAGAAAGGGGTGCAGTATTCTCCGTAAAAAACGTTAAGTCACTTTTCCGGTCCCTTAGGGCACTTTCATCTCTTATTACGCCCGCACCAACATCCGGTCCAATGCTTTTCGCGCATCAGAAGCAACGGAAGATTCCACTCGTATCACGTTCTGTGGCCGATCTTCTGCTAATGATTCAAGCGACCAGGCTAAGTGTGGAAGGTCGATCCGGTTCATCGTCAGACACGGACACATCCTTGGGTTCAACGAAATGATGTGCTGCTCTGGATGTTCCTGGATGATTCGGTTCACGAGGTTCATTTCGGTTCCAATGGCCCATTCACTTCCAGGCGGAGCGTTTTCGATCGCCTGGATGATGGCATTCGTTGATCCTGAGAGATCGGAAAGCTCCACGACTTCACGGCTGCATTCCGGGTGGACAATGATTTTCATGTTCGGGTGGTCCGTACGAACTTGTTCAACATTGGCGACCCTGAAGTTTTCATGAACGGAGCAGTGTCCTTTCCATAGAATCACTTTGACAGCTTCCAGAGGACCGTCATATAGGAGTTCTTCTACAATCGGGTCCCAGACCGCCATTTGATTGAGCGGGATGCCGAGGTCGTACGCGGTATTCCGTCCTAAATGCTGATCGGGAAGGAAAAGAATCCGTTCTTTTTGGGAAAACGCCCACTTCAGCATATCTGCGGCATTCGAAGAAGTGACGGTTGCTCCGCCATTCTTTCCTACGAAAGCTTTGATTGCCGCTGTGGAATTCACATAGGTGAGAGGCAGGATGGTATCATCGAAAAGCTCCATGAGGCGATCCCATGATTTCTCCGTCTGTTGGATATTCGCCATATCTGCCATCGAACATCCTGCACGCATGTCAGGAAGGTAGACATGCTGGTCCTCGCGCGTCAGTATGTCTGCTGTCTCTGCCATGAAATGGACGCCGCAAAAAACGATGGCTTCCGCTTCATGCTGGGACGCGGACAGCTGAGCGAGTTTCAAAGAATCTCCACGTGCATCGGCAAATTGGATGACTTCATCTTTTTGGTAATGGTGTCCAGGTAAGAAGAGTTTCTCTCCCATTTCCCTCTTTACCTGAAGTACTTTCTGCTCAAGTTCTGTCGTTTCCATCGTCTTATACTGATCAGGCAGCGTATTCTTTTCAATCGTTTCAAAAAGGTTCATCGTACTTCCTCCTTTGTTGTGGCTACACGGGCGCTTATATCAAGGGCTCTGGCGGAATGGGTCAAAAATCCGAGGGAAATATAGTCAATTTCAAGACCGCGGTAATCAGGTAAGGTTTCGAGCGTGATTCCTCCGGATGCCTCTGTTGTGATCGAAGAAGGAACCAATGTGGCGAGGTGTTTGATTTCTGCGGGGGTCTGGTTATCGAACATAATGATATCGGCACCCGCTTCTACAGCCTCCACGACCTGGCTTTCCGTTTCTGTTTCCACTTCAATTTTGACGGTATGACCAATCGCTGCTTTCGCTCGGGCGATTGCTTCATAGACTGAACCAAAGAAAGCTATATGGTTATCCTTCAGCATGACAGCATCGTAAAGTCCGTAACGATGGTTGTAGCCGCCTCCAGTCCGAACAGCATACTTTTCAAAAGAGCGTAATCCAGGGGTGGTTTTACGTGTGTCACAAATTCTAATGTTTTTATCATTTAAGGCTTTAACGGCTTTTTTCGTCAGCGTTGCAATTCCGCTCATGCGTTGAATAAGGTTGAGGATGACGCGTTCTCCTTTTAATAGCTCACCTACAGGTCCATCGATGGTGGCGATCGTTTCTCCTTCACTCATCCGATCACCGTCATGAATATAGAGTTCAACCGTAATGGTAGGGTCCAGCAGCTGGTAGCCATCAGTGATGACGTCCTCTCCGCAAAAAACACCCTCTGCTTTAGATGTGAAGGTCAGTCTGCCATGGTGATCTTTCGGGAATAAAAAGTCGGTACTGTAATCATGCTCACCAATATCCTCCGTGAAAAAGGCCTCTAACTGTTGTTTACGTCTCCACTGATTCATGAGGTTCCCTCATTTCTAATATTCTTTGTCTGATGATTTGTTTGTTTTGCCACTCTAACTGTTCTTCAGGAAAATCGCTGCGGTAATGACCGCCGCGGCTTTCTTCGCGCTCCAGGGCGGATCGGGTGATCAACCAGCACGTTTGCAGCATGAACATTTTCTCCATTTGCTCGAATGTGAGCATACTTAAGTCATACTCTCTCCATTCAGAAGGTTGCACGAACGATTCCAACCACTGCAGATGGTTGACCAATTTTTGTCCATCCCTCACAATACCGACGTTTTCCATCATTCGCTCCTGGATCTCGGTTTTAGCGGGGAGGTGGAAAGGGAGGGAATTCCTTTTCTCGCTCGTTTCCTTTGATTGAAAGGAAAGGGCCGAACCATTTTGTAAATGTTTGGCCAGCCTTTTTCCATACACGAGTCCTTCAAGGAGTGAGTTGCTTGCCAGCCGGTTGGCTCCGTGCACACCCGTACAAGCGACTTCTCCGATCGCATACAAACCTTCAACCGTTGACCTTCCGACCATATCCGTCTTCACTCCACCCATAGAAAAATGGCAGCCAGGCGCTACTGGAATCCGTCCTTTATTCATATCCACACCGTACTCCAGGCATAGATTTGTGATATGAGGGAATCTATTTTGAAATCCGTCTACGCCTCTTATATCCAAATAGACGTTTTCACCGTTTTTCCTTTTTTGATAAATCGTTTGAGAAACCACATGCCTCGGGGCGAGGTCTCTCAGAGGATGGACGTTTTCCATGATTGGCGTTCCGTTTTTATCAACAAGAACCGCACCTTCACCGCGCACCGCTTCAGAGATCAACCCGACCGGTCTTTCTTGTATGTACAATAGGGTGGGATGGAACTGGATGAATTCCATGTCTGTAAGTTCCGCGCCTGCCTGATAGGCGAGTGCCATTCCATCGCCGGTTACAGAAGAATCGTTGGATGTGGATGCAAACAATTGTCCACATCCTCCTGTCGCAAGGACGGTATGGGGAGCATGGAATTCATGAATACCCGAGGCATCCTTGCTTTTTGCTCCAAAACAGCGACCTTCCTCATTTGTCATCAATTCAAATACATAATGGTTCTCAAAAATTTCAACATGCGGGGGGAGGGATTGCGTCAAGTAATCCATAAGAACTTTTCCTGTTTGATCTCCACCCCCGTGGATGATGCGGTTCTGTGTATGGGCGCCTTCTTTTCCAAGAGCAAGTTTTCCTTTTTCATCATAATCAAAGGCGCAACCATCCGTTTCCAGTTCCCTGATAATTTGAGGGGCTTCCTTAGTCATCATGAGCGTGGCTTGATGATTATTCATCGAACGCCCAGCGATGACTGAATCGACAAAGTGATAAAAGGGATGATCGCTGTCACCGATGGCTGCAGCAATTCCACCTTGAGCTAAACGAGAATTCCCGTGACCAAGCGAGGACTTTGTGATAAGAATCACATTTTTGCCCGAAGCAAGTTGTCGGGCGAGTTGTAAGGCCGCTACGCCACTACCGATGATGATGATATCTGCGGTGCGTATCATGAATTCACTCTCCATAACTATACATGTGTATTTACACTTATATTTACATACTGTTAAACTATTGACAAGAGATTTGGTTCAAAAAGGAGAGAGAAATGTGGAGGGATATTTTGATTATGCGGCGACATGCCCAGTGGATGAGGATGTGATAGAGGCATACATCCATGCGACTCATAACTATTTTGCCAACACGAAAAGCTTACATGATCCTGGGACAAAGGCTCATGAATTGCTTGAACATTGCCGTAATACAATGGCAGGACTGATGGGGGTCGAACAGGAAGGGGTTTATTTTACAAGCGGAGGCACGGAAAGTAATGAACTTGCGATCGATGGTCTTTTGAGAGCGGGGAAAGGGGAGCACATCATTACTACGGAGGCTGAGCATTCTTCTGTGCGGAACCTTATTCGCAGATACGAGAAAGAAGGTTATAAGGTGACAAGGGTGCCTCTGAATGAAGCAGGAATCATCAATGTGGAAGATATTGAAAGAGCAATTCAAGAAGATACTGTCCTCATGGCAATCCAGCACGTGAACCCCGATATCGGATCAGTACAGCCAATTCGGAATCTCTCTGAACTTTGCCGCGCGCACGGCATTCTTTTTCACAGTGATTGTGTCCAGTCCTTTGGGAAAATGCCAGTGGAGGAAGTGGCTACTTACGTCGATAGTCTCTCGGTCAGTGCACACAAACTTTACGGACCGAAGGGAGTAGGAGCGGTTTATATTCGGCCGTCACTTTCGTTTCCACCAAAAATTCCGGGAGGCACGCATGAAGGGGGAGTCAGAGCGGGGACCGTCAACACACCCGGTATTGCGGGATTTACGGTCGCCGCTGAGAAAATGATGAAAGAAAGGAAAAGTGTCGAGTCGAAGATTCTGGAACTGAAACAAACGTTTCTGAAAGCCGGAGAGTGGAATCTGATCGGAGACAAAGCGAGTGCTGTGCCGATTATTGGTCTGCTTTTACCTGAAATAGAAGGACAATGGGCCATGCTTGAAGGAAATCGACGGGGGTTTCATTTTTCCACGGGCAGTGCCTGCAGTACAGGTAATCACGAGCCGCCGGGTACATTGCTCGCCATGGGCTATGATGCTGAAGAGGCCAAGTCCTTCATCCGTCTTTCTTTCAGTCATCATCAGACCAGTGAACAGGTGGAGAAACTTGCCCTGTTTTTGAGTGGATTACGCAAGCCAACCGTGGTTCGGTAAATGCATTTAAGGACCTTCATGTACCTGGCACCGAGCTTTTGAATAAACGTACCCGGTACACAATGTTTCCCATCCGTACCGGGTACCATCAGGAAGAAAACTGTACCTGGTACCAAAGAAAGGAAAAGTAGTGCCAGGTATGGAGGTCATTGTTCTGAATCATAGTTTGTCCTTTTCGCTCATAGGATGATGGGTGAGAGGAGGAGCTTGGTTTTGGGATTGTTGCATGAATTCAAACAGTTCACCGTCCGTGGAAGTGCTGTCGATATGGGAGTCGGGATGGTCCTGGGTGCCGCTTTCAGTGGATTTATTGATTCACTTGTGACTGATATTTTACTTCCGCCCGTGGGTGTTTTGTATACAAGAATGAACTTTGAGAACATGTTTCTAAGTCTGGATGGATCGGTTTACCCTTCGCTTGCAGCCGCTAAAGAAGCGGGAGCGGCTACCATCAATTATGGTCTTTTCGTTACAGCTTCTGTCCGTTTTATCATCATCTTGTTTGCGGTTTTTCTCGTCGTCCGCCAAATCAACCGCTGGAAAAAGCCTCATCAGCACCCTTTGCATGGAATGACGAAAAAGGAGTGTCCTTATTGCTGTATGCCGATTCCGACTCAGGCGATCATCTGCCCGAATTGTTCATCTTCACTTGAAACCAATCCCTCTCCGCGCCAGCAAGTGAAGACGAAATGGCGAATCAAATAAAAAAGGCGAATCCTAAAGAGGATCCGCCTTTTGCTTTCATGTATTATTCTGCGCTGTCTTCGCTCTCTGTGTCACTTTGTTCCTGCTCTTCTGTTTGTTCTTCTTCCATTTCACCGTCTTCTTCTCCACCACAAGCAGCAAGGGTCAAAACAGATACCAAACCTAACGCTAACATCCATTTCTTCAACATGTAAAAAATCCCCTTTCCAAAGTGAGTTACGTATAAAAGATACCCGTCCTTTGTTAAGGGGAAGTGAATCTAGTGTAATTTTATGGTAATGAAATCAGCTGTTATTGCTCTTCATCATCCATGGCATCATCATCTTGACCATTGTCTTCGGTATCTGTGGAACCATCTCCTTCTGTACCTCCATCTTCTTCACCCATGTTATCCTCGGATTCTGTACCATCTTCACTCATATCACTCTCTGTATCATTCGAATTCTCTTCTGTGTCTTCCATTTCTTCCTGGTTTTCGTTCTGATCTTCTTCCATGTCCCCGCCGTCCTCTCCACCACAGCCGGCTAAAGTGAATACAGTGGCCATACCCAGTACCATTAACCAATTTTTCATTTTTCCAACTCCTTCCTATTTGTAACCCTTATCCCCGGGGATGACATCTATGAAACGAAAGTTTGAAACTTGAGACTATTGTCTTCGTATAAAAGATAGAGGTGATTTTGTGAAGAAATCTATCGTGTTCATTTTTACGTTGATTCTAAGCTATGGGCTCGTTTCTTGGGGAACAGGTTTGGTTTTGACCTTTCTTCATGACTCTGATCCATGGATCGTAAATGGCGGGGAAGACCCTTCATTTTTTGTAAAAGCCATGCCTGCGCTTTCGGTGGTTCTGCCTATCATTATGGCTATTTTCCTAACAGATAAATTTGGTCAAAGGAGGGGGATAAAGGAATGAAAATCATACGCTTGCAAGAGAGGTCCGATTTGATTGACCTTGCCATCGACGTTTTTTGGGAACAGTGGGGGAGTGAGGATAACTTCAAGCTGTATGAAGACTGCATCCGTCAATCATTGAAAAACGAAGATGAGCTCCCATTGTTTTATATCCTGTTGAATGAGGACGAAATCATCGGCACGTATGCTCTGCTCAGAAATGATATGAACAGTCGCCAGGATCTTTGCCCATGGCTTGCGTGCCTTTATGTTCACCCGGATCATCGAGGGCGAAAGATTGGGGAACAGTTGCTCAGCCATGCGATTGAGGAAGCGAGCAGGATAGGTTACGATGATCTGCATCTGGCTACAGACCTTGAAGGATACTATGAAAAGTATGGATGGAAACAGGAAGGGGAAGCCTTTGGCATATCTGGTGAGTCCATAAAAGTTTACATAAAAGCGACGTGAGTATATCCATATTTTTCTCATCGTGAATCCAGTGAAAAAGGGCATCCTACGTTTATGAATACGTAGGAGGAATTGCATTGGAAAACAAAGTAAGCCGTTGGTGCCTGGTTAGTATGGCTTCGATTCCCCTTGTGATGACGCTCGGAAATTCAATGCTGATTCCAGTATTGCCGATTTTCGAAAAAAAGGTAGGCATCACATCTTTTCAATCAAGCACAATCATCACCAGCTACTCCATAGCGGCCATTATCCTTATTCCTGTTGCCGGCTACTTATCCGATCGTTTCGGCAGAAAGTTAATCATCCTTCCGAGTTTAGTCCTGGCTTTCATTGGAGGGCTGGTCGCCGGTTTTTCTTCATGGAAATTAGAAGACCCCTTTCTCTGGATTACAATTGGACGAATCCTGCAGGGGATGGGCGCAGCCGGGGCGACCCCGATCATTCTACCTCTCGTCGGAGATTTATATAAAGACGATGATGAAAAAGCGAGCTCATGCCTTGGCATCATTGAAACATCAAATACATTCGGAAAAGTACTCAGTCCAATCCTGGGTTCTCTCTTTGCTGTGTTCTTATGGTTTTTGCCGTTTTTTTCTATCTCTTTTTTCAGTTTGATCTCCATTGTTCTCGTTTTCTTTTTTATAAAAGTTCCTAAAGGTAAAAAGGAAGAACCACAGCCGTTCAAGCAATTTCTGAAAAAGACGAAAAAGATTTTCAAACAAGAAGGGAAATGGCTGTATACGGTTTTTCTATTAGGGGCTTATGCGATGCTGGTTTTGTTTGCGGTATTGTTCTTTATGTCCGACATCTTAGAGAAGACTCATAACATCGAAGGGGTGAAAAAAGGATTCGTTCTTGCCATCCCGCTGTTCACGTTATGTGTGGCGGCCTTTGTGACCGGTAAGAAAATCAAAGGAGATACGACCGTCATGAAATGGGTACTTGTCATTGCATTGATCATGATGTCGGCAAGCGTTATTTTTGTCGGTTATGTCAATGAGAAGTTGTTTCTGCTTCTAGTCGTGACGAGCATATTAGGGACGGCAATCGGTGGAATGCTCCCGACCCTTGATGCGCTCATTACAGAAGGGATTGAAAAAGGAGAGCGTGGAACGATTACATCGTTTTACAGCTCCTCAAGATTTATAGGTGTAGCCGCAGGTCCTCCGTTGATGTCGCTGCTTATGAAAGAATATTTGAATATCAGTTATATCGCTAGCGGTGCCTTAGGTGGACTTCTCCTATTGATTGTTCTCGTATTGATTAAGCCGGAAAAAAACGGGGATCAAACCAAGACCGCATGAAAAAAGCGCCTTCCATCAGATGGAAGGCGCTTTTGTTAACAGTATTGGTTATAAGCGTTCGTGAGATTGGCTACAATTTCTTCTACTTCATAATCCTCGATCTCTTCGCGAGGGATGAAGTGGAGAACCTGGCCATCTTTCAAAAGAGCCATGGAAGGGGAGGATGGCTCGTAGCCTTCCAAATAGTCACGCATGCGTGATGTTGCTTCGCGATCCTGGCCAGCAAAAACAGTTACAATATTATCGGGACGTTTTTCGTTGTCGAGCGATTCGCGGGCAGAAGGACGTGCAAGTCCAGCAGCACATCCACAGACGGAGTTAATGACCACAAGTGACGTGCCTTTCGCTTCGCTGATGAACGTGTCCACTTCCTCCGGGGTCGTCAATTCTGTGAAGCCGGCGTTCGTCAATTCATCACGCATCGGCTGAGAGATTTCTTTCATATATGCTTCATATGGGTTCATAATCGTAGCCTCCTATTGTTGTTTTTTCTTCGTCGCTTGAGTCATTTGATGCCACACAGATCCTTTCGCTTCCTCGCCGCCTTCAATTCTTTCGATTGCCATATTGATTTGCAGACGAACTTCGAATTCCGGATCATCAGCGGCTTCCTTCAATGCAGGAAGGGCTGTTTCATCGCCAAGCTCATACAAGTACATCGCTGCACGCCAGCGAACGAGTTTGTTGGAATCAGAAAGCGACGCGATCATTCTCGGCATCGCTTCTTTGAAACCGAGATCCGAAATGCAATCGCCGGCTGTCCGACGTACGGTAACTGATTTGTCATTGAGCGCCTTGTAGAGATACGGCAGTGTTTCAATTTCTTCAATCATACCAAGATAGGCCGTTGCCAGACGTCGGATCGATGCCTTCTCATCATCCAGAGCTTTGTCAAGCAGGCGATAATCCTCTGCCGTCGGATCCATGCGGTCTAAAGCCGCATAGCGAACTTTCCAATCGTCATGATCCAACGTTTCCAAGCTGATTTTCGTCTTTTCTTCCTTCGGTTCGACATCAACCGATTCTTGGTCAAACGCTTGTTTAACAAGGGATTCCAGTCGTTCTTCGTCATAACTTGCCGAAAGTTCCTCTTTTACTTGTTCCCCGATTTCAGCGACGTCACCATAGCGTGGGTTCTGCTCCATCCACTTACGCTCCATGATCATGTTCGGAGATGCGGGAGCTGCTTTCATTGCCGCTTCCATGAAACGTTCAGGAAGCCCTACGCGTGTTTCCTCTTCGCCTTCCTCAAGCTTTACTTGCATCGGAAGGCCACGGAACATCTGCACGAACACACGGACTTCCCCGAAGTGTTCATCCGGTTCTTCCTTTTTGTGTGAAGGTGCTTCTTCAGCTGCTTCCGATCCGAAAACCTTCCTTACTTCAGGAAGAATCGCTTCCCAGGAGACACGTGCATTTCTTTCCAAAGCGATGAAATCAGTCACGTGGTAAAGTCCTTTGACACCTTCGATTTCGAAGAGGTGTTGGACAAAGTCAGGCGCGTCCTTAAGCTCATCATCTTTTTTATAATTGTGAGTTTCGCGGTCCGGCAAAGTTTCGTTCACATTGATTTTCATTGAATTCGGACTAGGCGTCGGTTCAATGGATACGATTTTCACTGAGTATAACCCCCTAACGGTCTGATCATCTTTCCATCCGGTTCCGAGGGATCTACCCTCATTCCATGCTTCCATCTTATCAAAAATTCCCAAGCTCATCCACGTATCCGCCCCCGCCTTCCATTGTTCTACTAAAGCTCCCTATTCTTGAAGACTCAGTTTCGAGACTTTATGAGTGGATGGGGCTGCGGGGAATAGCTCGCTTTCCGCGGGAGCGCGGTGAGCCTCCTCGGACTGCGTCCTGTGGGGTCTCACCATGCACTTTTTTTCCGCAGGAGTCTCGCCATTCCCCTCCGCCCACTTGCCGGAAGAGATTCTCGAAACTACCTTCCAGTAATAAGAGCTTTTATGGTTAAGAACCCTATATCGACGCGGCTTAAGCAGGAATTTACAACAGAACTAGGCAGGGTACTTTAAGAGGGATTTCGAGAACCTCATTTGGTAAAGGGGTAGAGCGAACCTTTTCCCGGAGCCCCCTAAACTCCAACAAAAGTCTTGAAATCGAGTCTTTCGCAATTCTGCCAAACATTTGAACATTGTAAAATTTTTCATAAATAATGAAACCAGATTGGTTTTGTGTCGTAGAGTAGGTGTGTTGATAAAAAGGAGGGGGAAGAATGTCGGAACCTGTTATGCAGTTGAAGGATGTCAAAAAGACAATTGGCAATAAATCGATCATTAAAGGTTTGAATTTCGATATTTACGGCGGTGAAGTGTTTGGTTTTCTTGGGCCTAACGGAGCTGGGAAAACGACAACCATCCGGATGATGGTCGGGTTGATGGAGATGACGGATGGGGATGTGATCATCCAGGGGCAAAGTGTGCAGAACAACTTTAAAGGAGCGATTCGTCATGTAGGCGGAATCGTAGAGAACCCGGAAATGTACCCATTCATGAGCGGATGGAAAAATCTCGTCCATTATGCCCGTATGATGCCTGGGATTACAGAGGAACGGATAAAAGAAGTCGTCAAGCTTGTTGGGTTGGAAAAACGGATGAAGGAAAAAGTGGGCAAATATTCACTTGGGATGCGTCAGCGTCTTGGAATTGCTCAAGCCCTTTTACATAAACCATCCGTCCTTATTCTTGATGAACCAACGAACGGGTTGGATCCATCCGGAATCAGGGAAATACGTGCTTACATCCGGAGGCTGGCGGAAGAGGAAGGGGTAGCTGTGATTGTGTCGAGTCATATTCTTTCTGAAATGGAGATGATGTGTGATCGGATTGGCATTATCAAAAATGGAGAATTGATATCCATTCAGACGGTTCGCGATGCGCTTCAGCAAACAGATGAAAAAGAAGTGTCCATTGAAGCGACACCTGTAGATCAAACAATGGTCGCTCTTCAAGAGATGACAGGCAAGGAAGTGAGCCGAAAGGAAGAGCTTCTGACCTTCACAGTAGAAAAAGAAAAGATTCCATCCGTTGTTGCGAATCTCGTGCAAAAAGGAATCCAAATTTACAGTGTGAACGTCAACCGCTCAACGCTAGAAGATAAATTCTTGGATTTGATTGGAGAGGGAGCCATTGAGTAACTTTTTTCAACTGATCAAAAATGAACATATGAAGCTCTATAATCAAAAGGCGACGTGGATCATGGCTATTCTGTTAGTGGTTTCAATTGTAGGCATAGGGGCTCTGCTTAAAGTCGATGCAGCCATTACGGGTGGAGAACCTCCGACGGGTGACAATTGGAAACAGGAACTTCAGAAGCAGAATGAGCAATTGATGGCCGCGCGAGAACAGCCGCCAGAGATCGAGTACCCGGCATACACAAATGTTGAGATGAATCAATATCGCATTGAGAATGACTTGAAACCAACGGCCTATAATAGTTGGGATTTTGTCCGTGACAACCGGACATTTGTCGCGCTGGTGAGTTTATTCACAATTATAGTTGCAGCAGGTATTACAGCGAATGAATTTCGCTGGGGCACAATCAAGCTCTTATTGATTCGCCCGATATCAAGGTCGAAAATCTTGCTTGCGAAATATGTCTCCGTTGTGATGTATGCGTTGACTATGCTTCTTGCCTTATACATCCTGTCCTTTTTAGTGGGATCTTTATTATTTGGAATGGGCAGCTTTTCGCAGACGTATGTATATACTCAGGCTGGTGAAATCAAAGATGGCGGTATCTTTTCATTTACTGTTTCACAATACTTATTGAGTTTTGTAGAATTAATTATGATGGCTACGTTCGCGTTCATGATCGCTGCTGTATTCAGGAATACATCCCTTGCTATCGGGTTGGCGATCTTCCTCATGATGGCTGGAAGCTCAATCATCGTTTTCTTCATGGAAAAAGAGTGGGCGAAATATATCTTGTTTGCGAATACGGACTTGAGCCAATACATGTCCGGGACACCATTCGTATCAGGAACTTCTCTTGGGTTTTCCATCGCAGTTTTAGCGGTATATTATGTACTATTCATGGCTTTAGCATGGGGCTTTTTTACAAAACGTGACGTAGCAGGAGCATAAAAAAGGAGGAGAAGGAAATGAAACGTACGGTAGAAATCGTTCTTACCATTATTGGAATTGTTCTTTTTGGACTTCCCGTTCTGTTGAGTGGTGTGTTGTTAAACTCTGCAGATAATCCGCAAATACAACAAGAAATTGAAAACTTCATGAACTCGCCGGAAGTGCAGATGGAAGGGGAAATGAGTTCCACAGATATGACCCAGATGTTCGAAATGATGGGGTCATTCGCGATGTTCGTCTTGATCGCCTCATTGATTGCGATCGGGTTAGGTATTCTGGCAGCTGTCTTCCTTAAAGGGAATAAGAAGCCGAAAGCAGCAGGAATCATTTTGATCATATCCGCCATTATCTTTACGTTTGCTACGGTCTTTATGGGGCTGTTCGGAGGTGTGGCGTATTTGATTGCCGGAATCGTTGCGCTCGTCCGTAAACCGAAGAAGACCGCAACCGACGAAGCAATCAGTTATTAGATGGGAAAAGGCGTGGCTCTAAAGCCGCGTCTTTTTTTTGTCATCCACCAAAAGTGTAGACATGCTTTTAAACGACATGTGACTAACAATCTTCTGTAACGAAAAGTTCATAAAATAGAGGCTGCTCATGTAGGAATTCGTCGGAGTTTGTTGAATAATTAAGAATAAAAGAAACGAATGATTTGAAGGAGTTTAACGGATGGAACCATTCACCTTTTTCCAAAGACGGATGCTGATGAATTATATATGGGGATCGGCTGTGGCTGTTTGCGGTGTTGGCAGCTTGTTTATTTTCTACACACTGCAGCTTGAACCGACAGAAATCATGTATTTAATTTTTATCATGATAAGCTCTGCTGGGGTCATGTTAACCGGTGAGATCATGATGTACAAGCACCATGTCCGTCCCATTCAACAACTGTTCACTAAAGAACTGCATTCTACCAAGCAAGTGAAGGAAGCTTTGTTGAGAGCGCATCAATTCCCACAGTTAACTGTAAAGCGGATTCTAGGCCCGCATTTATTAGGCCTTTCGATTCCTGCTTCTCTCTTTGCTTGGTGGGCGATCGAACGCGGACTTGTAAACCTTCCGCTGTATTACATAGGCTTTGCATGGATGGGCGCTGTCTTGATCGCTGTCATGCATGCATTGATTGAATTCTTTTTAACAGACCGGGCGGTTCAATTATTGCTGCCTTCGATCTATGAGAAAGGCGGTTTCATCGATTACAAAAGGGACACATCAATCAGTATTAAGACGAAGTTGTTCGTGACCTCTATGTTTACGGCGGTTTTCCCTGTCGTTCTCTTTTTGTTGGCGTCCCAAATACGCTTGATCGAAGGGAGAGGGGTGGATGGTTATTGGAGCTGGGCATCTATTATCGGTGTGGTTGTCATGGGAATCGGAGCGCTCGCCGCGCTTTTACTATACAGAAGTATCCAAAAGCCGATGGAGCAGCTGAGCGAGCGTTTCCTTGATGTGCGTCAAGGGCAGACGGAGCCGATGGAAAACTTGTATGTGGATGAGTTTTCGCAATTGGTCGCAGGATTCAACCATATGGTCACAGGCATCAAAGAAAGAGATGAAGAAAACAAACGACTTCTCGAAAGCTTTTTCACCGTTTTTGCTGCGACGCTTGATGCACGGGATCCATATACCGCTGGTCATTCCAAGCGTGTGGCTGAATACTCGGATCTTATTGCACGGAAAGCAGGTTTTGATGAGAAACAATTGGACTTGTTGAAAAAATCAGCGCTTCTTCATGATATCGGTAAAATCGGGATTGGTGATGATGTACTGCTGAAAGATGGACGCCTGAGCGAGGAAGAATTCGCGAAGATTAAGGAGCACCCGGTCATTGGTGCTCAGATCCTTGGACAAGTTCAGTTGCCGGAATCCCTCGCCCCTGTTTTGACTGGAGTGCGTCATCATCATGAGCGTTACGACGGAAACGGTTACCCCGATGGACTTGCAAGAGAAGACATCCCCGTGTTTGGTCGACTGATGGCCGTGGCGGACGCCTTTGATGCGATGACATCAGACCGCCCTTATCGTCAGGGGATGCCGTTTTCAAAAGCGCTGGCAATTATTGAAGAAGGAAAAGGAACACAGTGGGATCCGTATTTTTCGGATTTGTTTTTAGAGGAAATGAGAGAGGACACACGTAAAAAAGCGCTCGGCTGAAGCTGAGCGCTTTTTAGTGGAGATAAAACTCCGGCGGTTAATCCAAGTATCGATTCATTGCATCCACATCCGCACTCTGACGGTCATAGACACTTCCTTCCTGTGGGCGGAGACCACTGCCGCCGCAAACCTTACAAGTATAGCGCCACTCTTCATCATCCATCAGCAGACCTTCTCCATCGCAAGCGAGGCAGAATTCATCTCTAGCCATCTTCATTCCTCTTTTCCTTGTTTTTCTTACCATTTCTCAAACGCTTCAGGTTATACAGGGGAGATTATATTTTTAAAGAATCGGGAATGTGAGAATCATTGGAGGGATAACCGTGGCAAATGAGGAAAATCATCAGGAAACAGATGTAAATGAAAACAATAATTCAAATCAGAAAATAGATCGGCCTGGACGGCAGTTTTATATTCCGTCCCAAATCGTAGATGAATTTGGTGAAAAGGGAAGGGATCACTTAAACAAACCATTCCGCGCTCAATTCTTACTTGCGCTCACGGCAGGCTCCTTCATGACTTTCGGAGCTGTTTTTTCAGTACTGCTTGCTGTCGGAGTCGAGACGAAAGGGATCTATCACCTTTTATCAGGTCTTGGGTTCGCAGCAGGTTACTCGATGGTCTTCATATCAGGGGCGGTCCTGTTTACGGAAATCAATGTACTTTTACCATCCTACTTGTTTAACAAAGCAGGATTGATGAAGAAGAATATTTATAAATTCTGGCTGTCCTCATACGTTGGGAATATCATTGGAGCCTTTCTTGTCGCAGTATTGATTCAGTGGTCAGGCTCATTTGCAAGTACATTCTATCCTGAGCTTGACATGTATTTGGACCATAAAATGAAATTCATGGATCATGGAGTCAAAGGATGGTTTCAGGTTCTGGTATCTGGTGTACTTGCAAACTGGCTTATCGGAATGGCGGCCTTTCTGACGACCTCAGCCCGTGATTTAACAGGTAAAATTCTCGGAACAACCTTACCTGTTGTGCTTTTTGTAGCAGGGAATTTCCAGCACAGTGCTGCAAATATGGGGTACTTCAGTATGGGCATTTTAGCTTCTGATAAATACACGTGGTATGAATATATCTTTTTCAACCTTGTACCTGCTAGTATTGGAAACCTGATTGGAGGAGCAATTTTAGTATCCTTGTTGTTCTCTTATGCTTACAAAGAGGACATTCAAACCTCCCTGGGAAGGAAAAAGAATAAGAAGGGGGCTGAACGATGATGAAACAAATCATAGCTATGGGGGGAGGAGGCTTCTCGATGGAGCCTGAAAACCCTCTGTTGGATGCTTACGTGTTGGATCAAGTGGAGAAGGAGAGACCAAAAATCTGTTTTGTTCCCACGGCTAGTGGGGATGCGGACAGTTACATCGAACGTTTTTATGAAGCGTTCAAAGAGAAAGCGGAAACGACCCATTTATCCCTGTTCAAGCTCCCAACGAGAGATTTAAGAAAATTTTTGCTCGAACAGGACATCATTTACGTAGGTGGAGGATCGACGAAAAACCTACTCGCTCTTTGGCGGGAATGGGGTTTGGATGAAATCATGAAAGAAGCATGGGAGCAAGGAGTCGTCCTTGCCGGCATCAGTGCAGGGGCCATTTGCTGGTTTGATGAAGGGGTGACGGATTCCTACGGTGACCAGTTGGAACCACTGGAATGCCTAGGATTTCTCCCGGGAAGCTGCTGCCCTCATTATGATGGGGAGGAAAAGCGGAAGCCTGCGTACACATCTTTTATAAAGGATGGATCGATTCGTCCAGGTTATGCGCTCGATGACGGAGCGGCCGTTCACTTTATAAATACGGAACCAGTAAAATATGTAATTTCCCGTGAAGGGGCTAAGGGCTATTATGTGAGAGTAGAAGATGGTGAAGTCGAAGAGAATGAATTGGATATGGAGAACTTAAGCAAGTAAACAAACCCCACTACATAAGGTGTAGTGGGGTTATTTTGGGATGATTTCTTTATATTTTTTTCGGATGTTTGATAGTTTTTGTAAATGAGTGATCGAGTCTTCTTCAAGCTGTTTTCCGACCCCCATTACAAGAGCTTCAAGGACAGCGACTGGTGAAACCATGGTGTGAAATTCCCACATCTCTCCCCTGTGGGCGTACAGTGTATAATCAGCCAGTTCTTTCATATCTGTAACAAGTCGATCTGTAATCAGAATCGTACGTGCGCCTATGTTTGCAGCATAATCGAATATAACTTTTGTTTCAGGGAGGAGATCGACAAATTGGAAGATGACGATGGTCGATTGTTCATCCATGTGCACCATGGATTCATAAATTTCAAAACCACTTTTGGCAAACCGTTCGACTCTAAGCCCGAACCTTTTTAGACGATATTCCAATAAATCCCCAAGACCTTCAGACGATGCGGGGGCGTGGATGAATAACTTTTCCGATTCAATGACCGTTTGGATTGCGTGCTGGAAGGATTCCTGGTCGAAATGTTTGCTGGTGAGGACAAGGTTTTTAAAATGTTGTTCGGTCAATTGACTGAAGATGTTGTCATCATTAAATTGCTCGACCGTATTTCGCATTTTGTTTTCAGGGGACCGGTCCATCTTTTTCTTAACCAGTTGTTTATATTCCCTGAAGTTTTTATACCCCATGAATAACCAGAATCTCGACACGGACGCTATGCTCACCTTCGCTTCGTCTGCAATTTCCTGTTCGGTCGCATATACAACCGACGTATCCTTCTTTTCAATAACATCGGCGATTTGTCTTTGTTTCCGGGTCATCTTTTTTTTGTCTAAATCCAGTAGGTTTCTTCGCATGTTTTCCCTCCTTTGTTTTTCAGTATAAAACCCTCTCTCTTACAGATGTAAATTTCTTTTCATTCTTTATAAAAAGTTAATTTTGTTTACACGATCTATACATGAAACAGATGTGTGCTTAATCTCCATTTTCTACTATGAAATTGAACAAACCACACGAGGAGGAAATGGAGAATGAGCACTATGAAGAGAAATGAGTACACGCAGTCGCAGAAGATGATGGTCTTTATTTTATCGATGTCTTTGTTTGGGCTTGCCAATCTATTTACAGAATTACTACCTGAGTTCACTTTAGGTCCTGTAGAAATTTCAATTTCTTACTTGGCTTTCATCCCATTGACATTGGTTATGTTATTTAATCCCCTTTATGCAGCGTTTGGGGCCTCCGTAGGTGAGATCATTTTCGGAGACCTTTTACTAGGAGATTTTGGTGGACTTGGTGAATTGGAAGGATTTATACAGTTTACACTTGCCATGTATATTGCTGGTTTACTTGTCACGAACTTGAATAGTAGAAGACAAATCGCTGTCGCTGCTCTCGTCGGGGTTATGATTGACCAGATGTTAAGTACCATTGTCGATGTTGGAAAGGTATGGTTTGGGATTGAAGAACTTGAAGCTGTCTCAGGCCTCCCGGCGTCCATCCTGGCTATTGAAGGAGTCAGCTTCCTTACAGAGATGGTGATTTCCGGGGTTTTATTTGGCTTGATCCCCGCTCTTTATTTAATTCCTCGTTTGTATGGAAAAATTGAACCTTTGCTTGGCATTGAGCCTCGGGAAGGCCGTGTCAATGCCTCAATGACTGAATGGGTATCTGTGAGGTTTGTGATTGCCTCGATCTTTCTTGTCTTTGTAGGATTGGTATCTGAATTCATGGCCGAAATGGACATTAATTTCGCTGTTTGGGAACCGGAATTTCTTGAGCAATTCGGCGAAGGGTATATCTGGCTTCCAATCTCGGCTGCAGCCATCCTGTTTATTGTAGCCGTTGCAGGAGCGAAGAAAGTAACAGGTGCACGCAGGCTCGGAAAGAATGACAAAACCGCATGAATCCACTTATACAACTAGAAGATGTTCACTTCAAATATCCAGGCTCTAAAGAGAAAGTATTGCACGGGGCTTCCCTTACGATCGATGAAGGTGAATTTCTTGCTGTCATCGGTGGAAATGGAAGTGGGAAAACGACCTTATGTAAGACGTTTAATGGTTTGATACCGAATTATTATACTGGTGAGTTTTCAGGAGATATTGTGGTGAATGGACAAGATGTCTCCGCTTCAACGGTATCACAAATGAGTCATGAAGTCGGCTATGTGTATCAGGATTTTGAAAATCAATTGATGAGACCGACCGTATTCGATGATGTAGCTTTTGCCCCTTTGAATTTTGGTCTGCCGGATTTTCATGAAAAAGCAGAATGGGCACTTGGAGTACTAGGCCTCACTGATATAAAAGATCATAGCATATGGCAGCTGAGTGGAGGTCAGAAGCATTTAACTGCCATTGCTGGAGTTCTTGCACTGAATCCCAAAATATTGATTATAGATGAACCTGTGGCACAACTCGATCCCCACCATGCGAAAGATATCTATGAACGGTTGAAAGATTTGCAGGAGAATTACGGCAAAACCATCATTGTTATAGAACATCATACCGAATTCATTGCAGAGTATTGTACGAATGTACTGCTCGTAGACCACGGGAGAGTAGCGTGGAAACAATCGGTGAAGGAGGGTTTGAACAAAGTGGAGGATCTCATTCAACGGGATATTTTCCCTCCGCAAGTGACTCAAGCAGCGATGATGCGGGAAGAAATAGACGCACCCTATCCTTTGACAATTAAAGAAGGGACCAACCACTTTAAAGGTTATTCTTTAATGGATACAAGAAAAGATCAGGACCTTGAAATTGGCAAAGAAGTAGTGAGTTTAGAAAATATCACATATACAGGGCGCACGATTTCCGGTGGAAAAAAGAAAATATTGGATAAAGTGTCTACCTGTTTCTTTGAAGGTGAGCGAATTGCCCTCGTGGGAACAAATGGAGCAGGGAAAACTTCTTTGATGAAATGTCTCACTGGGATGGTGAAGCCTGATGCTGGAGAGGTATTCATAGATAGAGAATCGACGAAGGATTTAACCTTTGAAGAAACGACAGAGCGAGTGTCCTATATATTCCAAAATCCAGAAGAAATGTTCATCCAGGATTCTATTAAAAATGACCTTGAGTTTTACGACCGTTCACGCGGAATCGACCGCAAAGAATTTTTGGATCAGCTTGTTTCTTCCTTTCGATTGCAGGAAGTATTCCATAAAGATGGCCGTCTCCTAAGTGGAGGTCAGCAGCGTAGAGCGTCTATGGCCATTGGTCTTGCAACAGACCCCCGCCTCGTTATGCTCGATGAACCAACAGCAAGTTTGGATGTTCAAAGCAGGAAAGAGCTGACAAAAATTTTAAAAGAAATGGAGAGTGTCTCCACCGTCCTTATTGCCACTCATGACATGCAGCTGGTTGCCGAATGGGCGACCCGGGTCCTTGTCATGGACCAGGGAGAAATCATCTATGATGGGAAGCCCAGGATGATGTTTAGTCAAGAACACGTATGGAAGCAGGCAGGACTTATTCCGCCTCAAATTGTCCAACTATCCTTAGCGCTTGGCCTGATTCCAGCAGCGTTATCTGTCGAAGAGTTTTTAAGGTGTATCAAGGAGGTGGAAACTCTTGCAGTTCGTTGAAAAATTAAGAGGGAGTATTAATCTGGAATGGGTGAAGATGGAACTTTTGAAGACGGCTTACGGTAAGAAAGAAACGTATCTTGGTAAGCTTGATCCTCGAGTCATCATCGTTTGGTACTTGATTGTCAGTTTACTTCCGTGGTTCACCTTTAACTACGTAATTTTAATCGGCCTTGCTGTTTATACATCGATCATGGCCCTTGTGACAAGAGTTAGTCCCTTAATCATCTTTCTGTTGAGCATTGGTATTGTCGGTGAGCTTGGCTATATTTTTATTGTCGCCTTTTTCCTGGGAGGAGACCTTGCCGCGTATTCAGCTCTAATCACGCTGACTATGAAAATCGTCATTATGTCGATTGCGAGTATAGCAGCATTTGCGAGTATGGATCCTGAAAAATTGAGTGATGCTCTGCTCAGCTTCGGTGTGCCGGCCCAATTCAGCTTTGCCGTATCTTATGGCTATCGTATGCTGCCGATTTTGATGGATGAGTACCAACAAATTATCCAGTCTTACCGGATGAGGGGGAAAGCCCCTCAAAAGCATGGGTGGTTAAAATGGAAGCTTGTTCTCTATTACACCAAAATTATCGTCAAAGCGTTTTATCCGATGATGTTGAACATTGCTAAGCGTACAAGAACAACCGTAGAAGCTCTGGAAGTTAGAGGGTTTTCCTATGCCATCCATAGTGATGAAGCGAAAAAGCAAAAACTATCGCATTTAAAGATCGGTCCAAAAGAATACCGATTTATCATGCTCAGCGCCGTTATTCTTATTACCATTCATACACTAGGCTACTATTACCATTTCTAAGGAGGAACACAATGAACATAGATTTTCATACGCACGGAAATTTATCCAAGAAAATTCCCGTCACAGTAGAAGAATTCATTGAGAAAATGGAAGAAGCAAAGCAGAACGGGCTCACAGCTATTGCTCTTACTGAGCATTTTAATGCGATGAACTTTTTTGAATTATACGAGATGCTGGACCGTCACTTCGAATATCGAAAAAATTACTATATGGTAAATGGTGTGAAAGTATTCCCCGGCATTGAAATTGACGTGAAAGAAATAGGTCACTTTCTCGTCGTCGGGGATCGTGAAGATATAAAAGCGATTCGGAGGAAGTTAAGTGATCACCTGGAAGAAGCGGATTTCCTTCCTGTTCGTGAATTAATTGATCTGCTTCATCCTTACGATGTACTGAAAATAGGGGCCCATCCGTTCAGGGAATCAACTCCGTGGACGCATCATGAGGAGGATGTGCTTACACAATTTGATGCTTTTGATATAAACGGAAAAGATTTGCATAAGTATGGGTTAGCTATGAAACAGCGTGTCGAAGAACTTGCTGAGCAATTCGGTACTTCGGCAGTAGGCGGCAGTGATACCCACCAATTGTTGCAATATGGTTCTGTGGTCAATGAGTTTCCGGATTGTGAAACCATTCAGGATTTAAAGGGAGTCATTCGTAGAGGCGATTATGCCGTGTTCATATCCCCGGCCATCGACACAAAAGTGAAAGCGGCGAAAATGGTGAAAAACTTATTGAAAAAAGAATATGTAGCGTTGTAAAAGAAGTCCCTTCTCACATGTTGAGAAGGGACTTCTTTTGAGGTGATTTACTCAAACAGCAGAATCTCCGGATCTTTTTTATACGTGTGCACCAACATGGCGTGCAATTGACCGCGGTGGTGATACATATGGGCGACCGTTTGGATGAGCCATTCAAAACGTGTATTCGTCACACCCCACCAGGACGTGGTTTCTGTGTATAAGTGCTCTTCGGTGTAGTTTTCAAATTGAGCTTTTAATTGCGCAAAGTTGTCAAATAGACGTTCTAAGATTTCATCTTTTGTTTTCATTGATACCGTTTCATAGAAGTGCTCCATCTCTGCTTTAGAAGCCCCTTCTGTGATGTGCCCATCAGCAGCAGGGATTGCTGCAATGTGTTCGAGCAATTCCCCGATGGAGTACTTTCCCTCCGTCGGTCTCAGGGTCAAATCTTCTTCTGATAACTGACCGACCATTTCGGAAATGGATGCAATAACGATTTCTAATTGATGAAAAGCGCTCTGACAGTACATATTCATAGGAACACAACCTTATTAAAATTGTTATTCCTCCTCTTATTCTCCGACGTTCGACTAAATCCCTTTCCCAAGCGAAAAACTACATGAAACGACGAAATTCGCCCTAAGGTTTGGTTTGACTCCCGCATAAAAAGACCTACATTCAAAGATGCTTAGTGAATTTTTTAGACGATGAGTTGACTCTGACGTTACGTTATAGATTATCTTTAATTGTGAGGTGATCACCGATGTATAAGGTGAAAGAAATGGCGGAGATGACAGGGGTCAGTGTGCGCACACTGCACCATTATGATCATATCGATCTGTTGTCACCGAGCTATGTAAGTGAAAAAGGCTATCGTTTATACAGTGAAAAAGAGTTGGCCCGTCTGCAGCAGATTCTTTTCTTTAAAGAGATGGATTTCTCTTTGAAGAAGATCAAGGAGATTCTGGATGACCCTGATTTTGATGAAGCCGATGCATTGCAACGCCACCGTGAGATATTAAGAGAAAAGAAAAAACGGTTGGAGCGATTAATTCGTTCGGTGGATCAGACGCTCCAAACGTTGGAAGGAGAAGATCGTATGAAAAATGAAGACCGTTTCCGTCCGTTTGATAAAAGCGAGATTGAAGCCCATCAGAAAAAGTATGAGAAGGAGGTGGAAGAACGCTGGGGAAATACGGACGCTTACAAACAATCCAAACAGAAAACATCCCAATATACGAAGGAAGATTGGAAGAAGATTCAACAAGAGGGGGACAAAATTGACCGCGCGCTTGTAAAATTAATGGATCGTGACCCTTCTGATCCAGATGTTCAGCAGTTGATTGATAAAAAACGTCAGCACATCACGGGTCACTTTTATGAGTGCAATCTGCAAATTTTCAGAGGGTTGGCGGACCTGTATGTTAACGACCCTCGCTTTACGAAAAACATCGACAAATGGAAAGAAGGATACGCCGAGTTCCTAAAAAGAGCCATGCACATTTACTGCGATCAACAGGAAGAAAGTTAAAACTCTTTTAGAGGAAGGGAATAACTGCATGACCAGGTCATACAATTATTTCCATTAAACATAAAACCTTTTGTTCCTTTTTCTTCCTTACCAGGTCATACAGTTTTTCCCATATTAACGTGGCTGGCAAATGAGTCCATTGTGTACTTTGATGTAACCGTGTCTCAGGATGTCGAATCCTGCTTCATACATATAGAGTCCCATTTGTTCAACAGTCATGAGTTCCCGGTAGGTATGGTTCATCACATCGGCCATGACATGATAGTAGAGGCGGGATCGGAGCTGGTTCCGTGGGGTGGTCAGAATCGCAAAGCCCCCTTCTTTTAAAAAGCGTCGGTGCCAGTCAGCGACTTCCGTTTTGTATTCATCAGGAAAATGTTCCAACAGGCCGACGGAGAGGACAATATCGAATTCTTTTCCGAAATCAAGGTTGCGAATATCCTCAACCACATATTCAATGTTCAAGTCATCTTTATAGATGACTTTCCACTGTCCTGTTTTAGGATTTTCACCTAAGAATGGATAATGTTCTGGGAATTCACCGAACCGTGTTGTCTTGCAAAATTCATCATAATCGACCATGACAATCTCTGCTCCTGGGTACATGGCTCCAAGCTGCATGGCTTCATAACCTTCCGCAGCTCCTAAAAAGAGAATACGGGGGCGGTCTACATGCAACCCTTCAAAAAGGGCTCTCTTTCCGCGAGGGTCCCAAATTCCATCTTGGATTCTATGAACATAATTCCATAACTGCAATTGAACAAGATTACCAATCGCTTGTTTTACTTGTCCAGGATTCAATGCAGCTAGGCTTCGCATGAACTGTTTTTTACTCTGGTTCTTTTCCTGAGGAACATCTTTGATGAACCACTCATGAAAGGATTTGTTGAAATAGGTCCATGAAGTGTGCGGATCCATCATTTGATCATTCTCTCGCTCCCATTCAGTTCGTTCTTTCGAATAATTCGTGACCTCAAAAGGTTTACCTACATCCTTCCATGACAAATGGGACCAATCAGAAACCGTGTTTAAACGAACAAACTTGTTATACTCTTTCTCTGAATAACGTCTAAGGTCGACACGGTATTGCGGATGGGAAAACGTTTCGCCCATATGCTCTTCACTATAGGGCTTAGGTATCCTTGAATCCTTGACCACAGCTTCTCCTAACATGGATCGATCACCTCTCCATATCATTTAGTACAACTATAACCGTTTATGTAAACGTTTACAATGTTAGTCATTCTTTAGAAATACCCTTTTTTGTATGACCAGGTCTTACATCATCTGGTGTACCAGGTCATACAAATATTCCCAAAAGGCTATGTGTGGTCTGTACATATAACCTCAACAAAACAGATTTTATGATTTCTTAGGTACATTTATCCATTACAACCGGATTATTACACTGAAGTAAAGATGATGTAATGTTTGAAAAGTTATTGTTGTGTTCCTGTTATTGGCATATGAGCTGTACGTGTTACAGTAGGAATTGTGATTTTGAGACAGCGCTTAGCCGAGGGCTGAGCGAGAGCTGTTTACCAAGGAGGAAATTAAACATGATGAAAAAAACAATTGTTTCTTTGGCGGCGGTCGCATCGGTTTCGGCAGTAACAGCAACAGCAGTAAGTGCAGATGAAATTAAAGTAAAAAAAGGAGATACTCTTTGGAGCATTGCTCAAAACAATGGAGTATCTGTGAATGATATAAAAGATGAGAACGGTTTGAACTCTAATTTGATTTTCCCTAATCAAGTACTTTCTATTAACGAGGGACAGAACGGACAAGCTCAGGCGCAAACGTCTAGCAGTGTTCACACGGTTCAATCCGGGGACACGCTTTACAGCATTGGACAAGCAAATAACGTAAGCGTGCAAGAACTGAAAGCTTGGAACAACCTTAACTCCAACCTCATCTATCCTGGAGAGAAATTAACCCTTGATGGAGCAGCAGTTGCTGAACAGTCCACATCTGAAAAGAGCTCAAGCAATGAAGAAGCAGAAGTAGAGCAAACATCCAGCCAACCAGCAGAAGATGGTGTCGTTAAAACATTGAATATGGAAGCGACAGCGTATACAGCATTCTGTGAAGGTTGCTCCGGTACAACTTATACAGGTATTGATTTGAGAGCAAATCCAGATCAAAAAGTTATTGCCGTAGACCCGAACGTGATTCCACTAGGTTCTGAGGTTTATGTAGAAGGATATGGTAAAGCGATCGCCGGCGATATCGGCGGTGCCATCCAAGGCAACCGCATCGATGTATTCATGGCAGATCGTTCTGATGCTCTTGACTTCGGACGTAAAAGTGTAGAAGTAAAAGTTTATGAATAATATAGATCGAGACGATCCTTTGAGGGGTCGTCTCTTTTTGTTTTTTCGCTGGTGTGCAATTTAAAACTATTCTTTTTAAAAAGGATATCTATTAAAAAGTTTCATCTTTTGTATTGGTTGCCCATCGTGGGAAAAGTATAGAAAGCGACATTTTTCTACATAAATAGGTTTGAAAATCAACCCGCGCGGATATTGTTCAGAAACGATGATCCTTTAAATAAGCTCTATCGTTAGAAAAAAACGTATAAAACATAATTTTTTCTTGCGTTTACGAAGTTTTACTAATAATATCAAGGGGAATCGTATTTTATACTAAAAAAGAAGGGAGGACACCACGATGACTCTGCTATACTCAAAAGCTCGTGAGCTGTTCGATCAGGATTACAAAAACAGTCCGGAAGCCCAAGTCCAATCAAAGGGTAAAGGCGTGAAGCGCACACGGAGTGGAAAGGTTCTATTCTCTTTCCGTAAGCAGACCAACAAACGGAAATAGCATTAGAAGTCGTGGAGGTAGCTATGAGAAGTAACAAAAAAAGAATCAACATGGTCGACTATTTAAAACAAGTTGTCCCGTGGATCAGCGTTTCATTGACAAGATCAGTCATGAAGCGCTGATTTTTTATATCCAGAAGGTTTACATATAGAAGGGTTCGGTTATCGTATTCGCTAAGGAGGCGAAAACATGAACATTTTTTCAGGTGAAGCATTAAAAGGCGAACACATCCTCGTTACGGGGGCGACAGGCGGGATTGGATATGAAACGGCCAAGGAAATCGTCCGTGCTGGAGGTCATGTGACCATCACAGGCAGGAACGAAGAGAAACTCGCCTTGTTAAAAGAGGAATGTGCTACGATAAACGGAGAGATGAAAGTTTTCATAAGTGCTGCTGATTTGAACGATGAATCGGATCGTGTAAAAGTAGTACAGGACGCCAGGAAGGCGATAGGTTCTGTGACAGGACTCGTCAATTCGGCTGGGATCATCGGTGGAGGTCCCCTTGAAGATCTAAAAGAAGAAGACTTGCGTAAAGTGATGGAGCTCAACTATTTTTCTACCGTCTTTTTCACTCAGGAAGTCTATAAAGATATGAAAGCAAATGGGCGGGGAAGCATTGTCAATTTATCTTCCCTCTCTGGATTGCGAGGTACGCATTCTGGTACGGCTTACAGCGCTTCAAAGTTTGCGATTACAGGATTCACGCAGTCTTTTGCTCATGAAGCTATTGAGCATGGTGTCCGTGTCAACGCCGTATGTCCAGGCTATGTAGACACAGCTATGGGGCAGGAAGCCATTCGTTCAAAAGGAAAGCGTGAAGGTAGAAATTATGAAGAACAAAGAAAAGCAGCCGAAGAAGGGATTCCTTCTGGAAAACTGAGTGAACCTGATGAAGTGGCCAGGTCCATTGTCTACCTTTTATCGGAGGGATCGACCAATATTGTCGGGGAATCTTTGAAAATATCCGGAGGAAGCGTCATGCGTTAAGGAAAAAAGGAGGTAGACCCTTTGACAGGAGAACGATATTCAAGACAACAGCTCTTCCAACCAATAGGAGAAAAAGGGCAGCGTCGTCTGAAAGAATCGCACGTGCTCATCATAGGGGCTGGTGCACTAGGGACAAGCAGTTCAGAGCAGCTTGTGCGGGCAGGAATCGGAAAAATAACTGTTATTGACCGGGATTATGTGGAATTCAGTAACTTGCAGAGACAGCAACTATTCACAGAAAAAGATGCTGAAAACCGTATGCCTAAGGCGGTGGCAGCCAAAGAACGTTTGGAAAAAGTAAATAGTGAGGTGCACATTCATGCAATAGTGGATGATGTACAAGTAGAAGAACTTGAAAAATATTCAAAAGACATCGATTTGATCATAGATGGAACGGATAATTTCGAAACACGTATGCTCATCAACGATTTCACACAAAAACACCAAATCCCCTGGATTTATGGTGGTTGCGTAGGGAGTCATGGGATGAGTTATACGATTATACCAGGCACGAGCCCTTGTTTGTCATGTTTGATGAGAAGCATTCCCCTCGGTGCGGCCACTTGTGATACGGTAGGCGTGATCAGTCCGGTTGTTCAAATGGTCGCCGCCCATCAGGTGACGGAGGCGTTGAAAGTCCTTGTAGGAGATGTTCATTCCATACGTAAAGGACTGGTAACCTTCGATCTTTGGACGAACGACTATACATCGATTAAAACCGGACGCATTCAAAGAAAAGACTGCCCATCTTGCGGGGAAGAACCATCTTATCCTTTTCTATCTGGAAATGAAATGACAAAGGTTGCTGTTCTATGCGGAAGGGACACCGTGCAGATACGTCCAAATAATAAGGAACAAAGAGATTTGGAGGAGTTGAAAAATCGACTTCCAAATGGAGAGATTCAGGAGAATCCTTTCTTGTTATCCTATAAAAATTCGCTGTACCGTATGGTTTTCTTTCGGGATGGCCGCGTGTTGATTCACGGGACAAAAGATATAAAGGAAGCAAAAACGTTGTATCATAAAATCGTAGGTGGTTAATGTAGTTTGTATAGGAAGAGAAAAGGGAATACATAAACCAACAACCAATAAGGAGAGTGCAACATGGGACGACTACTAAAACGAGTGTTCAAATATGGACCGATGGTATATCCGATCATAAAAAAATTCATGAGGAAACGAAAAGGACGGTACTAAAAGTGAGCAGAGATCTGCTCGCTTTTTATTTCTCGTCTATATAATAAGGAAGAAAAAGATCAATCCTATTCTAGTGTTCTAGAAAACTAAAAAAAGTATTGAAAAACCTATTGTGTCATTCGAAATGCCATGATATATTATTACTTGTCGCATTAACAGAGCGGCCAGCCGCAAACGGCTTAACAAAATAAATCATAAAAAGTTGTTGACGAAAACGACTGCATATGATATATTAATTAAGTCGCTGTTTTGAAGCGGCAAACAAACATTTGATCTTTGAAAACTGAACGAACCAACCAGTACGTCAAAACATTTCTTCTTTATAGAAGAGATTTGAAACAAGCACATTCGGTGTGCAAATGAGCAAGTCAAACTTAACTTTTATGGAGAGTTTGATCCTGGCTCAGGACGAACGCTGGCGGCGTGCCTAATACATGCAAGTCGAGCGCGGGAAGCGAGTGGATCCTCATCTGAGGTGAAGCTCGTGGAACGAGCGGCGGACGGGTGAGTAACACGTGGGCAACCTGCCTGTAAGATCGGAATAACCCCGGGAAACCGGGGCTAATGCCGGGTAATACTTTCTTTCGCATGAAGGAAAGTTGAAAGATGGCTTCTTGCTATCACTTACAGATGGGCCCGCGGCGCATTAGCTAGTTGGTGAGGTAACGGCTCACCAAGGCGACGATGCGTAGCCGACCTGAGAGGGTGATCGGCCACACTGGGACTGAGACACGGCCCAGACTCCTACGGGAGGCAGCAGTAGGGAATCTTCCGCAATGGACGAAAGTCTGACGGAGCAACGCCGCGTGAACGATGAAGGTCTTCGGATCGTAAAGTTCTGTTGTTAGGGAAGAACAAGTACCGTGCGAATAGAGCGGTACCTTGACGGTACCTAACGAGGAAGCCCCGGCTAACTACGTGCCAGCAGCCGCGGTAATACGTAGGGGGCAAGCGTTGTCCGGAATTATTGGGCGTAAAGCGCGCGCAGGCGGTTCCTTAAGTCTGATGTGAAAGCCCACGGCTCAACCGTGGAGGGTCATTGGAAACTGGGGAACTTGAGGACAGAAGAGGAGAGTGGAATTCCACGTGTAGCGGTGAAATGCGTAGATATGTGGAGGAACACCAGTGGCGAAGGCGACTCTCTGGTCTGTTTCTGACGCTGAGGTGCGAAAGCGTGGGTAGCAAACAGGATTAGATACCCTGGTAGTCCACGCCGTAAACGATGAGTGCTAGGTGTTAGGGGGCTTCCACCCCTTAGTGCTGAAGTTAACGCATTAAGCACTCCGCCTGGGGAGTACGGCCGCAAGGCTGAAACTCAAAGGAATTGACGGGGGCCCGCACAAGCGGTGGAGCATGTGGTTTAATTCGAAGCAACGCGAAGAACCTTACCAGGTCTTGACATCCTTGGACATCCCTAGAGATAGGGCTTTCCCTTCGGGGACCAAGTGACAGGTGGTGCATGGTTGTCGTCAGCTCGTGTCGTGAGATGTTGGGTTAAGTCCCGCAACGAGCGCAACCCCTAATCTTAGTTGCCAGCATTCAGTTGGGCACTCTAAGGTGACTGCCGGTGACAAACCGGAGGAAGGCGGGGATGACGTCAAATCATCATGCCCCTTATGACCTGGGCTACACACGTGCTACAATGGATGGTACAAAGGGCAGCGAAGCCGCGAGGTGTAGCAAATCCCATAAAACCATTCTCAGTTCGGATTGCAGGCTGCAACTCGCCTGCATGAAGCCGGAATCGCTAGTAATCGCGGATCAGCATGCCGCGGTGAATACGTTCCCGGGCCTTGTACACACCGCCCGTCACACCACGAGAGTTGGCAACACCCGAAGTCGGTGAGGTAACCTTTTTGGAGCCAGCCGCCGAAGGTGGGGCCAATGATTGGGGTGAAGTCGTAACAAGGTAGCCGTATCGGAAGGTGCGGCTGGATCACCTCCTTTCTAAGGATATATTGAAAGGCGAAAGCGACTGTACAGACCCGACGAACTAAGTGAGATCACGTAAAGACTTGTCAAAGTCTTGGAGAGATATCGCTTAGAGCGCTTGGGTCTAGGAGCTGGAGCTAGACAATCGGAAACGTACTGTGTTGGTTGTTCAGTTTTGAGAGATCAAACGATCTTTCAACTTGTGAACCTTGAAAACTGGATAAGGAATCATTGTCTTCATCTAACGATGAGACAATTGATGACAAGACATCTAATTGAAATTGTAAACGTCTTTTCACGAAGATAGTTAAGTGAATAAGGGCGCACGGTGGATGCCTTGGTACTAGGAGCCGATGAAGGACGGGACTAACACCGATATGCTCCGGCGAGCCGTAAGTAGGCTTTGACCCGGAGATTTCCGAATGGGGAAACCCACTGTTCGTAATGGAACAGTATCCTATACTGAATACATAGGTATAGGCAGGCACACCCGGGGAACTGAAACATCTAAGTACCCGGAGGAAGAGAAAGCAAATGCGATTTCCCAAGTAGCGGCGAGCGAAACGGAATCAGCCCAAACCAGAAAGCTTGCTTTCTGGGGTTGTAGGACACTCCATTGGAGTTATCAAAGAGGAAGATAGGCGAATCGATCTGGAAAGGTCAGCCAGAGCAGGTAACAGCCCTGTAGTCGAAATCTTTCTCTCTCCGGAGTGGATCCTGAGTACGGCGGAACACGAGGAATTCCGTCGGAATCCGGGAGGACCATCTCCCAAGGCTAAATACTCCCTAGTGACCGATAGTGAACCAGTACCGTGAGGGAAAGGTGAAAAGCACCCCGGAAGGGGAGTGAAAGAGAACCTGAAACCGTGTGCCTACAAGTAGTCGGAGCCCGTTAATGGGTGACGGCGTGCCTTTTGTAGAATGAACCGGCGAGTTACGACCGTATGCGAGGTTAAGCAGCAGAAGCGGAGCCGCAGCGAAAGCGAGTCTGAATAGGGCGAGTGAGTATGCGGTCGTAGACCCGAAACCGTGTGATCTACCCATGTCCAGGGTGAAGGTCAGGTAACACTGACTGGAGGCCCGAACCCACGTAAGTTGAAAATTACGGGGATGAGGTGTGGGTAGGGGTGAAATGCCAATCGAACACGGAGATAGCTGGTTCTCTCCGAAATAGCTTTAGGGCTAGCCTCAGAATAGAAAGTCATGGAGGTAGAGCACTGATTGGACGAGGGGCCCCTATCGGGTTACCGAATTCAGTCAAACTCCGAATGCCATAGACTTTGTTCTGGGAGTCAGACCGTGGGTGATAAGGTTCATGGTCGAGAGGGAAACAGCCCAGACCGCCAGCTAAGGTCCCAAAGTGTGTGTTAAGTGGAAAAGGATGTGGAGTTGCTTAGACAACCAGGATGTTGGCTTAGAAGCAGCCATCATTCAAAGAGTGCGTAATAGCTCACTGGTCGAGTGACTCTGCGCCGAAAATGTACCGGGGCTAAACACACCACCGAAGCTGCGGATTGATCTTATGATCAGTGGTAGGAGAGCGTTCTAAGGGCCGTGAAGTCAGACCGTAAGGACTGGTGGAGCGCTTAGAAGTGAGAATGCCGGTATGAGTAGCGAAAAAAGAGTGAGAATCTCTTTCACCGAATGCCTAAGGTTTCCTGAGGAAGGCTCGTCCTCTCAGGGTTAGTCGGGACCTAAGCCGAGGCCGAAAGGCGTAGGCGATGGACAACAGGTTGATATTCCTGTACCACCTCCTTTCCGTTTGAACGACGGGGGGACGCAGGAGGATAAGGAGAGCGCGCCACTGGATGTGCGCGTCCAAGCAGTGAGACGGTCGGATAGGCAAATCCGTCCGGCAACGTCAAGCTGTGATGGGGAGGGAAATAGAGTACCGAAGCTCCTGAGTTCACACTGCCAAGAAAATCCTCTAGTGAGGAAAGAGGTGCCCGTACCGCAAACCGACACAGGTAGGCGAGGAGAGGATCCTAAGGTGAGCGGGAGAACTCTCGTTAAGGAACTCGGCAAAATGACCCCGTAACTTCGGGAGAAGGGGTGCTCCTCTGCCGAGGAGCCGCAGTGAAAAGGCCCAAGCGACTGTTTACCAAAAACACAGGTCTCTGCGAAGCCGTAAGGCGAAGTATAGGGGCTGACACCTGCCCGGTGCTGGAAGGTTAAGGGGATGCGTTAGCTTATGCGAAGCGTTGAACCGAAGCCCCAGTAAACGGCGGCCGTAACTATAACGGTCCTAAGGTAGCGAAATTCCTTGTCGGGTAAGTTCCGACCCGCACGAAAGGTGCAACGACTTGGGCACTGTCTCAACGAGAGACCCGGTGAAATTATACTATGTGTGAAGATGCACATTACCCGCGACAGGACGGAAAGACCCCGTGGAGCTTTACTGTAGCCTGATATTGAATGTTGGTACAGCTTGTACAGGATAGGTAGGAGCCTTAGAAGCCGGAGCGCTAGCTTCGGTGGAGGCGCTGGTGGGATACTACCCTGGCTGTACGGACATTCTAACCCAGGACCGTGATCCGGTCCGGAGACAGTGTCAGGTGGGCAGTTTGACTGGGGCGGTCGCCTCCCAAAAGGTAACGGAGGCGCCCAAAGGTTCCCTCAGAATGGTTGGAAATCATTCGCAGAGTGTAAAGGCACAAGGGAGCTTGACTGCGAGACCTACAAGTCGAGCAGGGACGAAAGTCGGGCTTAGTGATCCGGCGGTTCCGCATGGAAGGGCCGTCGCTCAACGGATAAAAGCTACCCCGGGGATAACAGGCTTATCTCCCCCAAGAGTCCACATCGACGGGGAGGTTTGGCACCTCGATGTCGGCTCATCGCATCCTGGGGCTGTAGTCGGTCCCAAGGGTTGGGCTGTTCGCCCATTAAAGCGGTACGCGAGCTGGGTTCAGAACGTCGTGAGACAGTTCGGTCCCTATCCGTCGTGGGCGTTGGAAATTTGAAAGGAGCTGTCCTTAGTACGAGAGGACCGGGATGGACACACCGCTGGTGTACCAGTTGTTCCGCCAGGAGCATCGCTGGGTAGCTACGTGTGGTCGGGATAAGTGCTGAAAGCATCTAAGCATGAAGCCCCCCTTGAGATGAGATTTCCCTTTGCTTTAAGCAAATAAGATCCCTCAGAGACGATGAGGTTGATAGGTCCGAGGTGGAAGCGTGGTGACACGTGGAGCTGACGGATACTAATGGATCGATGACTTATCTATCTGATGAAAATCATTCGTGAAAAAAGCGTACCTTTTCAAACAAGATGTTTCCTTATCCAGTTTTGAGGGTTCACCTCAAACTTTATATTGATGTGGTGGTGAAGGCGAAGAGGTCACACCTGTTCCCATGCCGAACACAGCAGTTAAGCTCTTCAGCGCCGATGGTAGTCGGGTTTACCCCCGTGAGAGTAGGACGCCGCCACATCATTTCGTAACCCTTCAGGAATAATCCTGAAGGGTTATTTTTGTATTGTGCGTTTCGTTTGAATTTGGTAAAGTATAGAAATATTGACATGAGCGGAAGGGGATGATAACGATGAAACTGTACGGAGCTCTACTTTCCTTAAGTTTGATATGGGGATTATCTTTTGTTTTTATAGAAACTCTGATCGGCACAGCCGGGGTGTGGGGCACTGTTTTTTTAAGATGTCTTGCTGGAGCTGTGATTCTTCTTCCGTTGGTTTTTATTAAGTGGAGGAAACATCAGCTTCCCCAATCAATCCCTTGGGGCGTATTGATTATTGTCGGTGTATTCAATGCGGGTCTTCCCTGGGGTCTGATTGCTTTGAGTCAGACCGTGGTGACCAGTAATACCGCGGCAGTTCTCAATGCAACGACTCCAATTATGACAGGTTTGATTGGTTTTCTTGTATTTTCGGTTTTGTTAAACAGATGGCAGTGGAGTGGAATTGTTATCGGTTTTATCGGCATCCTGGTATTGACCGGTTTTGAGTTTGGAAATATACGCCCCGATAACTTCATCGGTATTGGGACAATGATTCTTGCAACCTCGTGCTATGGGTTTGTTTCACACTTTACACGAAGGCACTTACGTGGATTCGATGTGATTCTTCTGACGAGCATTGCCCTCCTCGTAGGAGCGATGGTTGGTCTAACAGGTATTCTATGGACACAACCTGCACTGCTCATCTCTATCGGGCAAAATATGAACGTTACCTTTACAATCAGCGTGATCGGTTTAGGTTGTGTGGGTTCTGGAATCGCTCATCTACTTTTCTATTATATGATCGATCGAGGGAGTGCCGAGTTTGCAAGTATGGTTACTTACCTTGTTCCGGTGACCGCTCTTTTCTGGGGGCACCTGCTTCTTGGTGAGCCGGTCACAAGTCAGTTGATTATTGGTCTTGGTGTGATTTTTGCAGGTGTATATCTGTCTACGAGGAAGAAACGTGTGAGTCGCTCATTTGTAGGGAAGAAAGCAAGTTAAGGTTCGTTTTTTTATGAGTGTGATAGAATGTGACTAACGATGCAGTTGAGGGGAAATGCTTATGAACCGTTGGGATTCCACACCGGTCATCCGCTTTTTCGGAGGTCGGAAACTTTTATTCATCTTAGGAGTACTCTTGCTGATTGGGTTGAACATCCTCGTCTTTTCAAGTGTAGGATTTATCTTCGATCCTTTCTTAGTTTTTGTTAAAACGGTAGCTTTGCCGTTAATTCTTTCTATTGTCGTCTATTATTTACTTCGGCCGATCATCAATTTGCTTGAATCATGGAGAATAAAAAGGATATGGGGGATTTTGATTACCCTTCTAGCGCTGGTGGGGATCATCACCATGCTTGTAGTCCTTATTATTCCCTTTCTTGAAAAGCAGTTGATCAGTCTGGCTGAAGAGTTGCCTCGTTATTTACAAGATTTGATTAATACAATTGATGAGTGGTTGAGGAATTCAATTTTTTCAGCGTATTATACGAATCTATTTGAAGACGTGGATGGAATGTTGAATCAGATTCCTGATTATATTTCTTCTTATGCCTCTGAGACCGTAGAAGGAATCACGAATATCATTTCAACCGTGACGAATGTAGTCGTAGCGCTTGTGACATTGCCGTTCATTCTCTTCTATTTGTTGAAAGATGGGCATCGTCTCCCGTCATTTATCATAAGGATGTTCCCGCCGAAGGTCCGTCCGGAAGTATCCAGTGTATTTAAAGGCATTGACCATCAACTGTCGGCTTATATTCAAGGACAGATCATCGTCAGCTTTTGCATCGGTATTATGATGTACATCGGCTTTCTGATTATCGGACTGGAGTATGCTTTGTTACTCGCGGCTATCGCTAGTGTGACAAGTGTTGTTCCATACTTAGGGCCTGTCATAGCGATTACACCTGCGTTGATTATATCTATTGTGACTTCACCCTTTATGGTTGTGAAACTTGTCGTCGTTTGGACGATTGTACAGTTGTTGGAAGGGAAGTTCATATCCCCGCAAATCATGGGGAAAAGTTTGCACATTCATCCCGTCACCATCATCTTTGTTTTATTGACGGCAGGTCATTTATTTGGAATCGTCGGGATCATTTTAGCTATTCCTGGCTACGCGATTTTGAAGGTGGTCGTATCACACCTCTATTACTGGTTCCAAAAGCGGTATAACCGGTTTGTAGAGGAAGAGAATCAATATAAGATTCAATAAAGAAGGAAGTGAGCTCAGTCACTTCCTTCTTTATTTTTGTAATTTAATTTCTTTCAAACGCTGCCTCTGTTCTTCCGGCCACCATGCCCCGCAGTCACTGGATACGACGCAGGCAGCACAGGTTTCGAGGTCATAAACGCGCATGCCACGGATGGGTGGAGAATAGACGTGCAAGGTCACAAGTGGTGTTGTACCTTCTCTGCCCATTTTGTGAATCCCTTTCTTAGGAGCGAAAAAAAGACTCCCATTGTCCTTGAATTCTGTGAAGAGAGGAGAAGGCAATGCTTCGCCGTGAGCCTGATAAACCGTTTGCTTAGTCGTACCATTCATGACTTGGATCCAACCTGTGGAATGACCGTGATCGTGAGGCGCACACTCAATATCTGCCCAATTCATGACGATCATTTCCACGTGATCATCCTCGTATATCATTTGGCGGTAATAGGGCTTGCCTTCAGGGTCCTGCAAATAGGGGGCTAACTCATCTAACGTAACTCCAAGATCGATCAATGTTTTTTTCAGTATTTCGGGTGAGTATTCATCAAGATTTCTGAACGCTTCCTCGACACGGTTGATCATCCTCATAGACATCCTCCTTATTAAAAATGTTTCCTAAATGAAAATCTCCCCTGGACGAGCATCACACCTGCAATGATCAAAAGGCCTCCAAAAAGAGAGGAGGCAATGAACTTTTCATTCAGCAGAATGATGGCAGCGATTAGTGTAGCCAATGGTTCAAAATAGAGAAAGACAGAGACCTGTGTTGCTTGCATCACCTCTAATGCTTTCGCCCAATACCAGTAGGCGATGGCCGATACGAAAATGCCGAGAAAAAGTAGATGAGCCCAGTGTTCGGGTGAGAGTGAACGTATTTGGTCCAGCCCATGGTTCCTGATGAAGAAAGGAAGCGTCAAAAAGAACCCTGTGGTGCTCATATAAAAGGTCAGGACAAGAGAAGGTACAGGGACAGATAATTTTTTTAGGAGCACGGAATAGACAGCCCAGTTCACAGTGCTTAAAATCATAAGAAAATAGCCGAGGCTTAAGGAAAAACTAAAAGCATGACTGCTCCCGATGGTTGTGATAATCAAAACGCCTGTGACGGCTATCGTGATTCCGGAAGCTTTCTTCAGGGTAAGCTTTTCCTGCAAGAATATGAAGGACAGAAAGACGGTAAACACCGGGGAGAACGAAATCAGCCATCCTGCATCCGATGCGTGTATGGTCAGCAGGGCTGTCGCCTGGACCACTTGATGAACAAATACTCCGAGGACCCCAAAGATGAGTACATGCGGAAGATACTTTATATGTATTTTCAAGGGGTATTGGAATAGAAGTATCATCATCAATAAAAAGATCGACCCAATTCCAAATCGGATGACAAGCAGGGAAAAGGGATCCAATTTTCCTAAAACGGCTTTGGTGGAAACGAAAGACACACCCCAGAAGGTAATGGAGAGAAATGCATAGAGAGAAGCGCCGATTCGCGATGGGGAACTCATAGACCGTGTCCTTTCCTCATATAGTCTCCTTTCACTATATGCGGGAAAAGGACAAGCATGAGACTCCGAGACTCTATTCTATCGTAACAAAACGATTGTGGAGTGACACTTTTTCGACGAATATTCTGATCGTTAGACAGGAAGTGTCGGCCAATAAAAAAAAGTCTAAGGAATCCTTAGACTTTTTCAAATGATCCAGTATGTGAGAACGGAGAGCAAAATGGATGTCACAATCAATAAGAGCATTGGCTTTAAAGCCCGGTGTCTAACATCATGTAAACTTACACTGAGACCGAGACCAACCATGGCCATCGTCAAAATGAAAGAAGTTAGTGTGGATATGGCATTCATGGCTTCTGAAGGCATCGTAAAAACGGATCCATTCACAAAGCTTCCGAATAGGCTCATCAGGATAAAACCAACAAGGAACCATGGGAAAACAATGGATGAACGGCTTTCTTCTGTTCCTTTCTTTTTCATAAACCAAATCAAAAGCAGACTGAACGGTACAAGAAGAAAGACACGACTGAGCTTGGCGACAAGCGCCATTCCTAGACCTTCATCTCCAGCCGGTTCTCCGGCAAGGGCAACGTTCGCTACTTCGTGTAAACTGATTCCCGCCCACATGCCGTAAGCTTCTGCATCTACCGGGAGAAGGGGGCGGATGAGGGTGTATACAATGGCGAATAACGTACCGACTACGGATATGACACCTGCGCTGATGGCTGTGTCCTCTTCTTTGGCTTTCAAAATGGGAGTGACCGCAGCAATAGCTGATGCACCGCATATACCTGTTCCGATTCCGAGCAGTGCCATCATCGAGCGGTCGGCATTAAAGAGTTTTGCTAAAAAGAGCATAAGGCCGATCGCAAACACGATGACAACCGTTCCTTTTAATAAAAGAGGAAAGCCCTCTTGAAGGATAACATTGATATTTAATTTTAATCCGAACAAAATAATCGCAAGTCGCAATAATTTTTTTGCTGAAAAATGGATTCCTGTGCGAATGCTTTCTGGATAACCAAAAAAATGGCGGTACAAAACAGCAAGGAGAATGGCTGTCGCAAGAGGACCGACTTGATTCAACAGAGGAAGCATTGCGAGTAGAAATCCTACAGCTGCAACGATGGCTGTAAATCCGATTCCTTTTAGAAGAGGTTGATAAGAAGTGTGATTCATTGATGTACCTCCTTTGTTTCCTTCATCTATCATACGCTCCGGCTAGTTATTCGTAAAATAAAACTTTATAATGTTAATCATAGAAAAAACTGATGATTGGAGCGGTTCTGTTGGATATAGAAGCATTGAAAACCTACATCACAGCCATTGACGAAAAAAGTTTCACGAAAGCATCTGCCCTTTTGAATTTGTCGCAGCCTACGGTTAGTGCGCATATCAAAAATCTGGAACGTTTTTTTCAAACATCGCTGATTGATCGTTCACCGAAACATTTTGAAGTGACGCCTACAGGGGAGATGGTTTACCGGAGGGCGAGACAGGTGCTCGGGTTGCTGGACAAAGCCAAGAATGAAGTGAAGCAATTCCACGAGCAGGTGGGCGGGAATATCCATATTGGTGCGAGTTACACAGTGGGAGAATATATCATTCCTTCGATTTTAAAAGCTTTTGATGACATGTATCCAGCGTTCGAATTGCAGGTGCGAATTGCTAATTCTAAACGAATCAACAGGGAAGTGCAGCAGCATGAGCTTGATTTAGGACTTGTGGAAGGAAAAGTGACGGAGCAGGGGTTGAGTTCCATTCCATTCGTGGAAGATGAAATGGTCGTGATTGTTCCTGAAAGCCATCCTTTAAGAAAGTGTAAAGAGGTGTCTTTTCAAGATCTACAGGACCACACGTGGATCACCCGTGAAGGGGGATCGGGGACAAGAGCTATGCTTGATTATATGTTGGAATCATCGAACATCCGACCGAAAAAGACGATTACGATTGGAAGCAACCATGGAGTCGTCCAAGGAGTGAAGGAAGGTCTGGGCCTTTCTTTTATTTCAAAAACAGTCGTGGAACACACGGATGCTGCTGAGTTGATCATGAACCTTCCATATATTCACTCGACAACGCGATCCTTTTCCATCGTCACCCCTTCCAATGAAGAAGAAATCACAGAAGATGCTCAAGTTTTCATTCAGCACGTCATGGATTTATATGAATTGTCATAAAACATTACATTCATTTGGACGGGGCTTTGTTATGATAGAAGGGAGAGGGAAGTTTGGTTTGGTCCATCGAACGATTACAGAACGAAGATCTTAGTCATGTGGTTAGGATGGTTAAAACATCGATCTTAAACATTTCTCCCCGGTTTTACACCCAAGAGCAGTTGATAGCTTGGGCGGAAGTGGTTAAAAATCATCCCCATTTTCATGAACGTTTTCTTAATGCCTACGCACTTGTCGCAAAGGACACTTCCAACAACATTATAGGTTTTGCCAGCCTTGTTGGTCCTCACATCGATTTTTTGTATGTAGCCTCAGAAAGGCAGGGGGAGGGTGTGGCCACTCAAATGCTCTACCTTTTAGAGGAACAGGCAATGAAAGAAGGTGTGAAGGTGCTTACGACCGAAGCGAGTGCCGTCGCGAGACCGTTTTTTCAAAAGCGAGAATATGCCATTAAGAAGGAACAGGTGAAATGGATTCGAGGAATATCGATAAAAAATGTGCAAATGTTCAAAAAGGTGCATAAGTAGTAGGAACTACGGGTATCGTCTTTTATAGAAAAAGTTGAAACGTTTGTACAGTCCCGTTCGTAATGAAGATGGATGTGTTTCTGTGCCAAATCTTATTTCAAATACTGAGGTGAAAAAATGAAGAGACTAGACCAGATTGTCGACTATTTGAAGACGCTGGGAGTTGAAGTCGAGAAGGTATACCGCGCACCGAAGGAAGAGACGAGATAAGCAGAGCTGAATAACACCACTCGAGGTATGCTCCTACATAGAGAAGCATACCTTTTTGCTGGGCGTTTTTAAGCCGGTTTCGTTATCTGTTTGAATATCGGCTGTTTGGATTGGATATGTGCCCAAAAGACCCCGCCTGTCACCGGAATGAGCAGGCAGAGGAAAACGGCAGGGGCTCCATGGGAAGAGGCAAGAACACCGAAGATGGGGCCGGCCACCACGACTGACGTTTGATTGCAAAGCATGCGCAAGCTGGACATGCGGCCATGAAAACGGGAATCTGTTGCCATTTGCTGTACAGACTGCAAAAGTGCACGCACAAATGATGTACCCATGCCGATGAAAAGAAAGCCGAGAAAAGCCATAGGAACGAGGGTAGTAAAACTGACGATTGCAAGCCCTGCAGCGATCAGCAGGAGCGACCATATCCCGATGCGGTTCTGACACTTTGCCCACCACCATGTTCCAATAAGTCCAGCAATTATGCCGCCGATGGAGAACGTGCTGTCGAGCATTCCGTAGACGAGCGCAGACTGCTTTAAATGTGAACTCGTATAGACGCTTAAAAATCCTAGAGTCGTGTGGAAGGTGAGCTGTCCGAGCATAAGCATGATGAACAATCCATAAAGTATCCGGTTTTGATGTACATAAACGAATCCTTCTTTCATCTCATCCCAAAAGGAGGAAGAGTCACTGCGATTTTTCCATTCGACCGGCGTGTAACGAATCATCTGGGTCGTTACTGTAGCACCCAAATATAAAAGGATGACAACAGACAACGAGGTTTCAACGGCTGCAAGTCCGGCCAACACCCCGCCGACAGCCGCTCCTGTTAAACTTCCTGCAACAGTAGAGGAGCCTGACCAGGAAAAGATTCGAGGAAGGGAGTCTTTTGGAAATACTTCAGCCACAAGAGCTTGTAATGACGGGCGGAATAATGATCCAGCCGTTTGCATGATCATATGGGCGGTAATCATCAACCATGGATGTTCGACCCCTCCCCAAAATGCTCCTGTTAACAAAACCAAACAGATGGTGCTTATAACACCCGCCAGGACCGCAAGTTTTTTTCGGTTGCTGCGATCGACCAGAACTCCGAAGATGACATTTGAAAAAAGTCCGGGAATGAATCCGAAGCTTACGAACAACCCTGTGTACAAAGCATCATCCGTCCATTGATATAAAAACCACGTAATAAGGACGAAGTACATCGCGCGACCACTTTCATATAAAAAATAACCACTCATCAGTTTTCTTGTATTTGCTCTGTCCATGTTCTCCCTCCTCTATCTACATTTATCGTACTCTTTTTTTAGTGATTTGGATAATATTGTATTATAATAAAAAGTGATAAGGAATCTTTATGGGGGGCTGTCGATGAAGGTCAATGATTATCATCTTTTACTCGATTTAAATCAATTTAGAACCATCCGAAAAACGGCAAAATCTATTTTAATCTCCCAACCTGCGATTACACACCGTTTGAAATACATAGAAGAACACCTGGGCGGGCAAATCTTCCTCCGTACACCGAAAGGATTGCTTCCAACGCCTTTCGGGGAAGTTGTCCTTGCTCATGCCAAGCATGTGCTCTATCAAGAGGATGTGTTGAAAGAAAAATTGGCACAAGTGGAAGGAAAAGTAGCCGGTACGCTTTCACTCGGAGCTTCTTCCTTATACAGCCAACATTTTCTTCCTGATGTCTTACAATCTTTCACACAAGCATTCCCTGAAGTGACGATCGATCTTGTCACAGGAGTAAGTGAAGAAATACGACAATCTGCCTCCTCCTTTCATATTGCCATTGTAAGAGGGGGACCAATCGAAGACTACGAATCCTTCCATCTATTGAGTGATCCTCTTTTTCTCTTAGATACCGTACCTATGGGAAAAGGGGAGCGGCCTCTAATTGAATTCAAAAGTGATCCAGGTTTTCAGAAGCTCATTGAAACTTGGATGGCAAGGGATCCTGGCGTGTTGGTCAAACGTTCAATCAAGGTTGATCATTTTGAAACAGCCAAACAAATGATGAAGCGTGGGCTCGGAATGACGGTCCTTCCTGAAAGCATCATCAAAGAAGAAAAGGACGCCTACAGTTGTTTGCCATTAGAGACGGAGGGGCAAGCGATCGTCAGGGAAACTTGGGCATGTGTGAAGCCGGGAGGTAGAGCATTGCCCCAGGTTGAAGCGTTCCTTGAACACATTCGAAACGGGGTGAGTGAATGAATAAGAGAGAAAAGCAATTGGTCGAGGTAATCGATGAGTGGACCCCTTATGTCCGTCCGCTTTTCGACGCTTCCCCCTCGTCTGGCAACGAGTATTGGATCGGTGCTGGTGTGATCACTCAAAGCGTATGGAACAATCAATTTGGTTATTCCGCAGACTATGGCATTAGGGATGCAGATATCCTTTATTTTGACGCTTCCGGGACGCTTGAGGAAGAAAAGAATCTCGAAAAACAATGGAATGATGACTGCATGGACCTGCCTTTTTCAATTGATGTAACGAACGAGGCCCTTGTTCATCTGTGGTATGAGAAAAAGTTCAATCAGACGATCAAGCCGTACACATCTGTCCAAGATGCCATTAATACGTGGCCGACGACCGCTTCCTCTGTCGGGGTCAAACGAAAGCAAAATGGTGAGTATGAAGTTTATGCTCCTTTCGGTTTAGAAGATCTTTTTCTAGGAATCATCCGTCCGAATAAACGTTTAATACCAGAAGAAGTTTATTGGAATAAGGCTGAGAGATGGAAAAAGCGCTGGCCGGAGCTTACGGTTCTATCATGGTAAAAGGGTGGCACTTGCACGATGGGTAGAATTCATTTTATTATTAAAGTAATTCGTTCCAATCTTGAAGGGGATGTTCTACCGTGTCGGAAGAGCTCATGTTTGCTAGATTAGAAGAGATTCAACAAAATGAATTTATAAAAGCGGCCATTGATCATGTCGGTGCTGGAGTGGTTATAACGGATCCAGAGCAAGAGGATAACCCGATGATTTATTGCAACCAGGGGTTTTTGGATCTGACTGGTTATGAACGATGGGAGATTCTAGGACGTAACTGTCGTTTCCTGCAAGGGGATGAAACAAACCCGAACCATGTGGAGCGGCTTCGTGAAGGTCTTTCCAAACAAACGCCTGTGCAAGTAGAAATAAGAAACTATCGTAAGGACGGTACGATGTTCTGGAATGAACTACATATTTTTCCGGTGTACATCGAGCAGATGGATCAGATGTATTTCGTTGGTGTGCAAAAAGATGTAACAAAGCGTCGGGAACAGGAAGAACTGATTGCGCATTACTTGTCAGAGGTAAAAAGATTATCGACGCCGATTGTGCCCGTACAGGATAACATCTCTGTGCTCCCGCTTGTCGGAACCATTGATGATGAAAGGCTTCAGCAAATGCTTGAAGCGGTCAGCCACCATGTGAAAGAAACGAAAGAGGATTACTTGATCCTGGACATGTCTGCTGTGCACTCTTATAACGAAGCGGTTCATATGGGTATTTATCAGATGAATCAGCTTCTTGATTTAATGGGAACAAAACTCGTTATCACAGGAATCAAACCAACATTTGCCATTCAAAGTGCCCCTTACGCAGACTTTAGTGAACTGTCCCTTCAGACATACGCTACAGTGAAACAAGCCTTGGAAGTATTAAGGGAACAATATTAAAAGAAAAGTAAAAGCAGCGCGGCCAATGATTAAATGGCCGTGCTGCTTTTTTGTTTGAGCAGTGAAAAGGGTCTTCCAATATCTGTATGACCTGGTCAGGTACTAAGCGCTCTTTTCGTGTAATAAGTGAACTTCTTTAGTCGTGCGTTTGGGGAGCATGTGGAAAACGATGTTGAGCACGATGGCTGTTACGCTTCCTGCAACGATGCCGTTACTAGTAAGGATTTGTATGCTTTCGGGCAGTTTGGCAAACAATTCAGGTACAACTGTGACACCTAAACCCATGCCCACAGAACAAGCGACAATCATGGAGTTTTCATGAGATTCGGACATGACACGGCTGAGCATTTTAATGCCTTGGGAGATGACCATTCCGAACATCGCGATCATCGCACCCCCTAACACAGAGGTAGGGATGATGGTCGTAAAGGCAGCAATTTTCGGAATGAAGCCAAGGGCTATCAACATCGCGCCCATAACGAAAATAACGCGGCGGGATTTTACTCCTGTCATATGCATGAGACCGACATTTTGAGAAAAAGCGGTGTAAGGAAAAGCGTTGAACACACCTCCGAATAGAATCGCTATTCCTTCTGCACGATAACCACTGGCTAGATCTTTTTCATTCAATTTCTTCTCTGTCATTTCACTTAATGCGAAGTAAACGCCAGTAGATTCAACGAGAGACACCATGGCCACTAAAATCATTGTCAAAATGGCAGACCAATGAAAGCTCGGTGTCCCAAAGTAGAAAGGCTCAATCATATGGAAGACAGCAGATTCATGGACAGCTGAGAAATCGACCCTCCCAAAGAGAGCAGCCACAAGGGTGCCTCCTAAAATACCGATCAGAATGGCTATGGAGCGCATGAATCCTTTTGTGAAACGATATAGAAGGATGATGAATAAAAGCGTTCCAAAGGAAAGAGCAAGATTGGCAGGTGAACCAAAATCTTCAGCCCCTTGGCCACCACCCATGTTATTAATCGCAACAGGAATTAATGTAATTCCGATAATCGTTACAACGGTCCCAGTAACGACAGGTGGAAAGAATCGGACAAGTTTCCCGAAGAAGCGGCTGATCAGGATGACGAACAATCCGGAAACGAGAATAGAACCGTAAATCGCCGAAACCCCATACTGACCCCCGATGGCGATCATCGGACCGACAGCGGTAAACGTACAGCCAAGGACGACAGGAAGACCGATACCGAAATAACGGTTGCGGACGACTTGCAAAATGGTAGCCACCCCGCACATTAATATATCAATGGCGACAAGGTAAGTGAGTTGTTCTGAATTCAGCCCAAGGGCTCCACCGACAATCAATGGAACGAGAATCGCTCCTGCATACATCGCCAACAAATGTTGAATGGCTAAAGCAGTTGTTTTCATGAGGATACCTCCTGTGTTTCAAACGTAATCGTACTGCCCTCAAGTGATGAAAGGGTAGCAAGTGATTCTACTTTTATTCCTTGGCGTCGTAAAAGGCGGCCCCCATCTTGAAACCCTTTCTCTATAACGATCGCCACACCGGCGATGGATGCTCCTGATTGTTCTATAAGGTCAATCAGCCCTTTCGCAGCCTGACCATTCGCTAGAAAATCATCAAGGATCAAGACATGATCATCTTCAGTCATGAAGTCTTTCGATATGGAGATTTCATTTGTTTCTTGCTTCGTAAATGAATGCACCTTTGATGTGTAAAGGTGGTCTTTCATGGTCAATGATTTTTTCTTCCTTGCAAAAATTGCAGGAACACCTAGGCTGAGTGCTGTCATTTGAGCGGGTGCGATACCTGAGGACTCTAATGTCAGCACCTTCGTAATCCCCAACTCTTTAAAGCGGCTCGCAAACTCTTCTCCAATTTCTTTCATGAGTACAGGGTCTATTTGATGATTCAAAAAAGCATCGACTTTAATGACGGACGGAGATAAAACTTTCCCCTCTTCTACGATTTTCTTTTTCAACTGATCCATATCCAACACACCTTTCTAGGTTAAGTATTTATGTAAGCTCAATTACTGCTGTTCAATAAAAGCTCCCGTTTGTGGAAAACTCAGTTTCAAGATAATCCGGGGTTCGTTTGCCATATTAGGAGGCAGGGGTGGTTGGGAAGCCACTCGCTTTCCTGTGGGGGAGTGGCGAGCTTCCTCGGGCTACCGCCCTGTGGGATCTCGCCTATCTCCTTTCTCCCACGGGAGTCTCGCAGCTTCCCAACCACACCATTCGATGTATGTGAGTAACGCCCCCCCTTTACCAAGTTGGATTGTCTTCCACCCTCCCACTTTAAGAAGTATAAAGCGCTCTACATCAAGCTTTCATGATCGAAATGATCACTGGGGATCGTTTATATTATCCCATTCACTTGAGCAAACAAGCAGAGTTTCTGAGAAGTGGTTTCGAGACACTTACATGGTAAAGAGGCGGAGGGGAATGGGGAGACTCCTGCGGGAAAAAAGTGCTAGGTGAGACCCCGCAGAGCGAAGCTCGAGGAGGCTCACCGCGCTCCCGCGGAAAGCGAGCTATTCCCCGCAGCCCCATTCACTCAATAAACATCTCGAAACTGAGTCTTCCACAAACCTGCCATTTAGTTGAACAATTAGAGCTCAGGGAACGTTAGAAACAAAAAAGCACGAAAAGCTTGTTTCCTCTATGGAAAGCAAGTCTTTTCGTGCTGGACGAAGACAAAAACAATGAAACCGTGGACAGGAAAGTCCCGGTGTCTTGTACTGCTTTTCATAGTCGGTTCATTTGCGGTAAACCGGTAGAAACTTGCAGGCCATATCCCCGCGATTATATGAAAACTTATATTCGAATGATATGGATAGTATATCAGTTTATTGTTCGTAATCAACCCCTTTTTAAGAATTTATCGATCTATATTCGATGTTTTGTTCGTGTTGACAGGGGTGGATGTTTAGGAGATAGTGGATGGGAAGAGAGTTTCTCTTTTCCATAGAAAAAATGATCGCCTTATGGTGGCTTCGTCATAGAAGCTGAAAAGGGAAGTTTGGTGAAATGCCAACGCGGTCCCGCCACTGTAATGGGGAGGTGCATAGATGACCCACTGTTTCATAAATGGGAAGGGCTGTGTGCTGATGAACCTGAGCCAGGAGACCTGCCATAAGGAAGAACATGATTTCCTACGGGAGATAGGAGGATGTTACGTGTATTGGATCTATCAAGAGCTTTTTTCGGTTCCATGAATCAAAGGGAGAATCTTATTTGTATTTCTCCCTTCGCGGGCTAATCATTTTCAAAGAGGAGGAACCCATTCATGGAACCTTTACCTGTCCATTATTCTAGAATGACGCAAACAAGATTAGTGCTGCCACCAGATACGAATCACCTGGACACCATTTTCGGAGGGAAAGTTCTCTCTTATATCGACGAAATTGCAGCACTGACCGCCATGAAGCATTCAAACTGTGTTGTTGTTACTGCTTCGATAGACTCGGTGGATTTTTTATCTTCTGCTAAGGTGGGGGACGCATTGACGTTAGAAGCTTGTGTGACGAGCACAGGGCGGACATCCATGGAAGTCTATGTAAAAGTCTTTGCTGATGACTTACTGCAAGGGCGAAAAGTGATGACGACAGAATCATTTTTAACGATGGTCGCTGTAGATGCTGAAGGGAAACCGACACCGGTACCGCCCATCTCCCCCGAGACAGAGGAAGACAAACGATTGTTTGAAACGGCTCCATCCAGGAGGGAACATCGAAAAAGCAGACCGGCGCTTAGATGACAGATACTTAATGTTTTAAAAACGAGTAATCAAATCCACAGACCCCATACTTTAGATGATGTCTTATAATAGTTGTGTGGACTTCTTCCATTCAAAAAAAAGCAGCCCCTTCTAAAAGAAGCGGGCTGCTTTTATGTTCTTTTTAATGGCAAAGTACAGCATCTGAACGACCCTCCGGATTTGATGATTTCTGAAAGGTCGACAGGAATCACATGAAACCCATATTTCTCTAACTGTGTATTTAGTCGCTCGTTTTGAGGGAGGCTGATCACTTTACGGTTTCCAATGGAAAGAACGTTCGGTCCCATGGTAAACTGTTCCTTCTCGGTGACTTCAATCACCTTGTAACGTGCGGTGATGGCTTCCATGCTGTTTTTTGTAAAAGCAGGAGGATAAAGGATGGCAGTAGAATCATCGATCATGTTGAATACGCAGTCCAAATGAAGGATATCCCCTCTCAAAGGAACAGGTACAACCTGATGATCAGGAAGATGCGATTGGAGCTCACGGATTGCTTGACGGGATGTCCTTTTAGTTTCTCCGACCCACACCGTGGCCCCGTCTAACACAATATCTCCGCCTTCAATCGATGAAGGAAGTTCCTCTTCTACCTCGATGTTATTTCTTCTCGCCCATCTCCGCAGGACATCCGTTTCCTGTTTACGAACCTTTTCACTCATAGAGCCGATAAACAGGTGATGATCAATTGTAAATCCGATATCTCTTGTAAACACCTGTTCATAAAGGTCCGGCTGACTTGGGAGTTGTATGACTTCAATTTGATGATCCTCTAAAATCTTCACGAAATACTCATGTTGCTGAAGAGCTGTTTTGACATTTATGTTTTGGTTTTTGTAATGTTTTTGAGTTTCGTTGATGATATCAGTGATTTTCATATAAGAGGGTTTGGCGACTACGACTTTTTTCAGCGGCGAATATTCGGTGTCACAATGAATACTGTTTTCCGAAGCTATTCCAACCATGATAGATCCTCCTTTTATTCATATCCCTTTTCTTCCCCTGGGGACAGCGAATAAAACAATAAAATATATAATGTAAAGCAACCTTTACGTAAAGTTTGCTTTACATTATACTGGAAGTAATTGGAGGGGTGGTATGAGAAACCGGCTTACGGAATATAGAAAAAAGCATGGTTTGTCACAGGACAAATTAGCAGAAAAATTGCAGGTATCACGGCAGACGATTATTTCGATTGAAAAGAACAGATATTCCCCTTCCTTACCGCTTGCATTTGAAATTGCGCGCGTATTTGGTGTACGAATTGAAGATCTTTTTATTTATGAATTAAAGGAGGGGGAATGAGGATGGATTACACTTCTAACGCTTTTAAAGTCATCGGTGGATTCTTCTTTCTAATAGGAGTTTTCTTAATTGTTGTGGGGACGATGGGCGGGCGAATGGCCGTCTATGATTTGGACCATGGTTTCTTTAGGAGTTTTATCTTTCAGTATGAGCTACTTATACCCTCAGTTTAAACAGAAGGATGAACGCATGAAATGGATCAGGCATAAGGCTGTGTTTTACTCTTTCTTTATTATAATGGGGGTAATGGGGGTCTTCCACCTTATGATTTCGTTGCAAGTGGTCTTGCTCAGCGCTGTTTATTTACTCAGTGTCCTATTAGCATTAAACATTGTGGCGGTATTTTTAACGATGGTCATCTTAGCAAGGCGATACTGAAAAAGGAGTGACTCAATGGACGCTCATGTTTCTTATCAGTGTTGCATTCGTTTATTTGTCTATTAAGAAAGATCGTAAAAGGTGCTCCTTAACAAAAAAAGGAATGGTAAAGCTGATAATTTAATAGCGGCCGTTTCCTAGTTTTTATGGTCTTTGTCTATGTGAACAGATGATCCGTATTTCGACATTTCCCGGGAAATGTCGTGGGAATGATTTGTTAAGCGGGTGTACCGGACAAAAAGTTACATCCGAAAAGACATTTGCTGATACAGAATGAATTTTTGTACATAGGGTATGTTGTAAGGGAGTGAATCAGACAAGCATGGCATTGGCTTCATCCCGAGTTGTCAGGTATGATTTAGTTATAATAAAGAATCGGGAGTGGTTGGTTTGGCAGGTGTATGGAAACGTTGGATAAAAAACGTCCGACAGCAGGAATTGTTTGAAAAGGCGGATCGAATCGCGGAAGAGGCGCGCAAACATATTACAGACACGGATCGTGAAGCATCTTTTTCTTATGAGACGCTGAAAGTCATTAAAGATGAGAAATACCCGTCGATGTCTTTACCAGAATCTGAAGGTGGAGAAGGATTATCTTTATACGAATTCTTACTGATGCAGGAGAAGATTGCAGAAGGTGATGGTGCTGTCGCTTTGTCGATCGGATGGCACATGGGGATCATGATGGAGCTTTCTCAGGAGCAATTGTGGGACAAAAATTCGTATGACCGCCTTGTGAGTGAAGTTGTTTCAGAACAAAAAGTGGTAAACAGAGCGGCGACAGAACCGGCAACCGGAAGTCCGACACGGGGAGGCATACCGGAAACCAAAGCGGTTCGAAGTGGAGATGAATACATTTTGAACGGAAGGAAATCGTTCACTTCCATGGCAGAACATTTAGATTATTACATTGTGTCTGCTTATGTAGAAGACAAGGATACGGTTGGTTGGTTTTTAATTGACCGACATCAGCCAGGGATATCGGTTGATAAAACTTGGGATACGCTTGGAATGAGAGGGACAGCGAGTGATGACCTTGTGATGGACGATGTCGAGCTTCAGGAATCCGATCTTGTAGAACTGAAAAATGGGAGCAAACCTTCGCCAAAGGGATGGCTGCTTCACATTCCTGCCTGTTATTTAGGAATTGCCGTAGCCGCTCGAAACGATGCGATTGCATTTGCAAAAGACTTCCAACCGAATAGTATTGATACTCCGATTTCTGAAGTGGCGCACATTCAAGATAAGATTGGGGAAATGGAGTGGAAACTGCTTCAAGCACATTCTTTCTTATATTCAATTGCGAGAAAATGGGATGAAGAGCCTGAACAACGGGGTCATATGGGAGCAGAACTTGCTGCTGTAAAGCTGGCGGTGACGAACACAGCTAATGAAGTTGTCGATCTAGCCATGAGGATTGCAGGGGGCCGTGGGTTATCCAAAACCTATGCCTTTGAAAAATATTACCGTGATGTACGGGCTGGATTGCATAATCCACCGATGGATGATGCGGTTGTGTCGATGCTTGCTAAGCAAGCTATTGCCGAAGACGATTAAAAAACCAGAGCTTTAGTAGCTCTGGTTTTTATTTATGATTAATCAGCGAGTAAGTCTGCGAACGCTTTTGCATATGGAGGCAGGTCAGGTGGACGACGGGCAGAAACAATGTGTTCATCTTGGACGACCGCTTCGTCGAACCATTCTGCACCAGCATTCATCATGTCATCTTTTATTCCCGGAGTACTTGTGACTTTTCGTCCTTTCAAGATGTTGGCAGAAATAAGCACCCAGCCCGCATGACAAATTTGACCGATCGGTTTGCGTTCGTTGTCCATGTGCTGGACCATTTCAATGACTTTATCATAACGTCGGAGCTTATCGGGAGACCATCCCCCTGGTACAAGAATTCCATCGTAATCAGCTGGATTGATGTCCTCGAATGCATAATCCGCCGTTGCAGGAACTCCATATTTCCCTGGATGTTCTTCGCCTGCTTTTTCACCCACAAGGTGGACGGTAGCTCCTTCCTCTTGGAGGCGAAGCACCGGATACCATAGTTCAAGATCTTCAAAATCTTTACTGACCAATTGGATGACTTTCTTTCCTTCTAATCGCATATACAACCTCCTTGTCCTTTTCACTATCCCCATTTTATCAGATGGTTACACCTCTTTCGAATCTTTGGAAACGACGAGAACCCACCAAATAAGCAAAGGTTGGAAGAGGAGGCGTATCCATAAAGCGGTCTGATTGGTTTCTTCGCTCCAAGGAGCTGGTATGCCATAAATGGCAGCATAAAAATTAGCAGGCCAGACGATGAATAGAAAAGCAGCCGTAGCGAACCCAGCCGCTCTCCGCGTTTGCGGGAAAACAAGCAGAAGGGCAAGGAGCCACTCCGTAATTCCTGTAACATATACGATAATTAATTTAAGCGGTACCCAGGAAGGCAGCATTCGGGCAAATCCATGATCATACATGAAGTGGGTGATTCCTGCATAAAACAGTGCGAGAGCAAATACATAAAGTCCGATTTGGCGTGCAATCTTCATAACAACGTCCATCCTTTCTTTCGTTTATCCATCCTATAAAATAGTTGCGTAAAAGCTCCCGATTGTGGAAGGCTCAGTTTCGAGATGTTTTCGGGGTTCGTTGCCGTGTTGGGCGTCAGGGGTGGTTGGGAAGCCGCTCGCTCCCCCACAGGAAAGCGACTCATTCCCCGTAGCCCCATTCTCAAAGAACATCTCGAAACTGAGTCTTCCACAATCCTGCCATATTATTGAATAACTTTTTATGAAAGTTCACTCAGATCTGTAAAAAAGAAATGTATGCTGAGTTTGAAACTTTTTCTCCCTCTCGTACGTCTATTATGACAACCCGCGCATCTATTTGTCGGGTATAATAGATGGGAGGTTCCGCATAACGTAAGTGGGAATCTACCATTTTTACAAGGGGTCGAGAACATGAAAACACGTGTCAGTCTATGGATGTTGATCGTCGTTTTGTTTACAGCGTTCGCTTTGCCTTCGAGCATTTCCGCTTCGACAGGGGATCAGGGCATCAATGAAAAGTTGGGTCTGCCGATTGTCGTTTATGGAGAAGCCTTGTCTGAAGCACAGAAAGCTGAAGTGTCTGAGCTGCTTGAAGTTAACCAGCATGACCAGGTCGATGAGTTTACTGTCAATGGCCAGGATCTTGCCAATTATATCGGGGGAAACCCGAATTCGAATATGTACTCATCTGTCAAAATCATTCACCAGGATAATGCTGAAGGATTGAATATTGAAATCGTAACACCTGATAACATAACACAGGTGACGAAAGAAATGTATACAAATGCTTTGCTGACCGCCGGTGTGGAGAATGCGGATGTGCTGGTGGCTTCTTCTGTCAAAGTCAGTGGCCACTCTGCGCTTACAGGTATCTATAAAGCATACGATGCTAAAGGTGTGAAGCTTGATGAAGAACGGATGAAAGTCGCGAGTGATGAGCTTGATATTGCAACAGATATCGCTGAAAAGGAAGGTGTCGATCGGGATAAAATCAGTGAACTTTTGACCGAAATCAAGAAGCAGATTGCTGAGCAGGACCCAGCTACACGGGAAGAAGTGGAGCAGATTGTCCAAGATCAACTGCAATCTTTGAATATTGAACTGAGTGAAGAAGACCGTCAGCGATTGATCGATTTGTTTGAGCAAATGCGCAATTTGAATATCAACTTCGATCAGGTTCAAAACCAGTTGGAAGATCTGACAGGAAGTATCCAGGATTTAATTAATGACGATGGATTTTGGAACAGCTTGCGGAATGCCGTGCAGGACTTCTTCAAATCTCTGAGTAACTTCATCAACTCACTATTCAACTAGTAAAGGTTTTAATAATTTTAATAATTATCGCCAAACCAGGTCATCCATCGTGGATGATCTGGTTTAGTTTTTCTTTTTAAAAAAACTCCCGCTCCTTTGGTGGAGGGGAGATTCTTTTAGTTAGTGATGGTTTTGGTATCTTCCACAATTTGTTCAAACGGGACTTCTGTGTCCCCTTTATATTTCTTCATGACCATTCCTTCTTCGTTGATTAGGTAAAAGGCTGTTCCATGAATGACCTGGTCGTTTCCTTCCGTTTTTACAGCAGAAGTTTTGAAGCTCTCTTGAGCGAACTTAGCAATTTCTTCCTGCGTGTATTCGGTAATGAAGGACCAGTTGCTATGATCAACACCGTACTTTTTGCCAAACTCTTTTAATACTTCAGGTGAATCTACCGTCGGATCTACACTGAAGGATACAATTTCAGCATCGACCCCTTCTTCTTTTAACTGCTCTTGAATTTTCACCATATTACGGGTCATGGGCGGACAGACCGTATTGCAGTTGGTAAAGATGAAGTTCGCAAGCCAAACTTTTCCTTCCATATCATCGGTGGAAAAGCTTTCTCCCTCTTGTGTTGTTCCTTCAAAAGACTGGACTTCCCAATCCAGCGTATTCTCAAGTTCATTCGATCCGCAAGCAGCTAAAAAGACGACAATTCCTGCGAATAGGCTAAGTAATAGAAAACGTTTCATTATGTTTCCCCTTCCGGACATTATGATACAGGTCTAGTTTACGCCTGCATGAGAGCAAGGTCAATCGAACCTTAATATATTCGGTAAATGGACATATTTTCAGTCCCTATGGGAATGCTAAGGTTCCATGAATATCGGTTAGGGGATGAAGAGACATGCCTTATTTTATAGAAAAATCCGGGGCGAAATTATTTTATGATGATCGAGGGAATGGGGAAGCCATTGTTTTTATCCACCCTCCTGGAATGGGGAGGAAAGTATTTAAAATGCAGCACTCCCTCGCCAGGGAGTTTCGTGTCATTTTTCCTGACCTCAGTGGAAATGGGGATTCGGAAGTGATTTCTCATGCGCCTGATGTATCCATGTACGCAAGAGAAGTCGTCCAGCTTATTGATCATTTGAACCTCGACCAAATCGTAGTCGTCGGCTATTCGTGCGGAGGGATGATCGCCCAGGAATTCGCACTCACTTTTCCTGAACGGACGAAAGCGGTTATTCTTGCAGGAGGTTTCCCGAAGGTGGCCACAGGTGGACTGCGGTTTGAGTTTTTAGGAGGGATGTACTGGGTGGATAAAAGTCCGGAGACGCTTTCCAAATTACTCAGCCATTCCCATTTCAAAGATGTCGAAATCAAACGTGAATTGAATGAACATATGGCGAAGTCCGATCCGGAATGCTGGTACACCTATTACAATCGAGCCCTGTCTTTTGATTGCAGCGGGCGGTTAGACAAGCTTACTCAACCGTTGTTACTCGTTTACGGCAACAAAGAATTTTGGATCAATGAACACTCCAAATATTACAATGTTTGCCCGAAGGTGAAGATGGAAGTGATCGAGCATGCTTATCACCAGACGCCGGCCACCCACTATGATCGTTTCAATGATGCATTAACTCGTTTTGTTCATGAAGAAATATAAAAAAGCAGAGGAGCGGCAATCCTCTGCTTTTTCCTATTTGTTCAAGTCGAAGGTATGGCCCAATTTGTGGGCGTAGACCATCTTATTCACAGTAACGGTGATTTCCTTTGCGTTTCTTAGTGCAGGAGACTGGAAGTGGATGTCTCCTCTATTATCATGCCCCCAAATATTAGCCTCTGTGGTTTCGCCTTCATTCGTAACGACTTCTACAAATTTCTCCCGTTCTTCCTGGAGGCTGTTCATCGGGGCGAGTTGAGCACCGACCAATTTTTCTTCTTGATCCGCTTCATGGGGTTCATACTTGAGTAGAAGATTCATATTGGTTCCGGAAAATGAATCGACCTGCTCAAGGATGATATCTGTATTGTAAGCTTCTCCCACTTTTTCATTCAACACCACAGATTCGTTTGAATGATCTTTAAACTGAGTCATATCGATGGTGAACGAATAAGGTGTATCATCATGGATGTGAAGAGACTCAAGTTCAAGGCTCACTGCTTCTGTAAGTGGTTCTGATGGCGGCTGGAACCAGGCCTCATACACATTTTCTTCTTCCGTCTCGTTCAGATAAAGCCTGACAGGGTGTTCGGATCCTTCCTCTGTTTTTATAACGGCATGTACAGATTGGCCAATTTCTTCCCCATCCGCCTCTATTTTCATTTTTACGTAACTGGATGCAACGCCGATATTGATGGATGTCGGTTCCACTGTGACTAGGTCATCTGAGTACACCTCGTCTGTTATATAACTTTGAAGCACATGTCCATCCTTGTCATGGAAATAACGGACAGGCATTCCTTTAGTTTCGATCGTACGGTGATCGATCCGCAGACTAAAGGAAGTTAAAAAATCTTGATCATAATCCTTTATATCATGGGGGTCAAAATTATACCCCCATTTCTCCGTAATGGGAGGGAGCTGGATGAGACCGTACACTCGATTTTCAAACACAACTGTATCCCGGGGGTGAAGGGGTTGTGAATGGTGCTGGAACGATTGTTTGTCGCTCCCATTCATGGACTCAATGTTTATGCTCTCCACAGAAGGAGGCTGAACGAGGTACTTGGTTTCTTTATCATCACCACCTTTTCTCGTCAATGCAGAAAGGTCGATGCTGTATAAAACATGGATGGTAGGCCCGCTGTGCCACACCTCGTTGATCTGCATTCGTCCATCTTTATCAGGAATTGGTGTAGACTCCTGCGGTCGGACAGTTAACTCCTTTTCCCGGGCTAATGATAAACCGTGAATGCGTTCTTCATAAAACTCATTCACCTGTTCAAATGTATCGACTTCACGCCACTGAAGAGGGAATTCCTCTAGATCCACCGCTTTTGCTTTTCGCATTGGTTTAGAATCTGTACTCACAGCCAATTTTTCCTCACTGCTGTCCGTGAAAAAATAGGCCCCTATAGCAAAAAACATCAAAGAAACCACGATTAAAATCCACTTGCTCTTATTGGTGCCTTTCTTCATATGTAAATAACCCTTTCTTTTTATTTGTTTCTAAATTCCTTCATTAAATCTCTATCTTCTTTCGCATAAGCTCCCTATACTTTGTTTCGAGATGTTTATTGGAGTTTAGGGCTGCGGGAAACAGTTCGCTTTCCATGGGGCGGGCGCTGAGCCTCCTCAGGCTACGCCTTCCGGGGTCTCAGCTGTCCCACACGTCCCATAGGAGTCTCACCGTTTTGACCATAAGAGTATCTCGAAACCACTTCCAGAATAAGCAGCCCTCCATCGTATTGGGGGTTGGTGTATTCAACTCTCAAACAAGCAGAAAACTATACCCTAACGCTTGCTATAGAGCGCTTCTCAACTAGAAAGCAGTTATTATGGAAGACGCTCCATTTGTGTACATGGGTTCGTTTATCTCATCTCTCGAATGGGGTGGTTGGGAAGCTGCGAGACTCCCGTGGGCGATGGAGCTAGACGAGTTGCTCCCCAGCCACCCTGACGCGCAACTCAGCAACGAACCTCAAAACATCTCGAAATCGAGTCTCCACAATCCTGGCATATTCTTTAATAAACTATATAAAACATCACAGGGTTCTAGAGATTCTTGTAAAAATTTGTAGGTGTGTCAATCATATGATAACAGAATTTTCGGTCATTAAGGGAGGGAAGCACTAAAAAAGTGATCTCGCACTCGAGATCACTTTCTTAATCTTCATCATCGGAATAGTGGTGGTAGAGAGCTTCGCTTTCAGAATGGACTTCCGAATCATCTGCCTGATGGGAGAAGGATTGGTTGTAGCTCAACTTTCGGTTGAACACTTGCGCCATTTCATTGGTCTGCTCGACAGTACCTCGTCTTTGTTTTTTCTGCTTCATAGAAACTTCCTCCTTTTTAGGTAGTTTTCCTCGTGAAAAAAGGATTAAACTTTAGTTCTAATTTTCCGATATTTAGGAAGAGGGAATAAAATTTTTGGAGTAGGTGAACGGAATGGCTCGGATCATTGAACATCCATGGGATACACTAAAGCAGCTTTCCATCCCTATATGGTTCTTGGATATAGAAAAAGAGAACATCTATGTGAGTGAAAAGTTGCAAGATCAATGGAAGCTGGATTCAACCATCTTGGACCGGCATGATTTAATGCGACTCATACATAAGGATGATTTAGCATATTTGGACCATCATGCGATGACGAGAGAAGATCGTCATTTTTTTTATTTGAATTATCGTGTGTTGAACAATGGAAAGTACGAATGGAGGAAGGATATCGTCACGCCTTTCTTTGATGAAAATGGAAAGATTATGGGATACACAGGTATAGGTGCTCCTGATTCTGCTTACATTGAAGAATTGGGCCGGATTAAAAAAGCGATTGTGGAAATCGGAGATGCTTTCCTTTCCTACAATGGGCAGGAGTTCTTTGACTTTCTTGTGAAATATTTATCTTCTGTGCTTGGTGTAGAAACCGTACTGGTTGGAGAATTGACTGGAGAAGCCAAAGATCAAGTGACAGCGATCTCCTTGTCTCACAAAGGGGAGATTAGTTCAGGGCTGCAATACGCGTTAAAAGATACGCCTTGTGAGCAAGTAACGTTGACTCATGAATGTTATTATCCTAATGATGTAGGGAGACTTTTCCCTGAAGATATCACGATCAACGATTATGGAGTGGAGAGTTATCACGGGAAAGCTTTACTTAATTCAGATGGTGAAGTGATCGGAATTCTTGCGATTATGGATAACCGGACACAGACGAGCGGGCCATTGAGCAAGGCTCTTTTTCAAATTTTTGCTGATCGGACAGCGAATGAGCTTTCCCGGATGCAGGCGGAAAAGAAGCTGGAGATGTTGTCTCAGTATGACCCTTTGACAGGGCTTGTCACGCGCAGCTATTTGTCAGGAATCCTTGAAGACGAAATTCAGTCCATGAATGAAAAGGATAGCAACATTGCGCTCTTACTCATCGACATTGATAATTTTAAAATGATCAATGATTCATGGGGGCACACGAAAGGGGATGAGCTGCTTCGTCAGTTCTCCCGTTACTTGAGGCAGACATTCGCTCAGCATGATGCGGTGATTTCCAGGATCAGCAGTGATGAATTTATTGTCCTCCTCAAACATGTCAGAAGCATTGAAGAACTAAGGGAAGTCAGTGACTACGTTATTCATTCAATGCGACGCCCTTTTCTTATTGGAGAAAAAGAGTTCTACAATACCGTGAGTATCGGTGTCACGTTCACCCCGGCCCATCTTCGAAATCATTATAATGGAGAAACTCTTTTACGCCATGCGGATGCAGCGATGCATAAAGCGAAGAGAAGCGGAAAGAATCGCTATGCGGTTTATGAAGAAAAGATGAGTGAGCAGATGAGAGAAGAGCTTCACTTGAAACAATCCCTTCATCATGCTCTTGATAACAATCAGTTTGAGCTTTATTATCAACCCCAAGTGTGCGGGAGAACATCGCAGGTGATCGGATATGAATCACTCATCCGCTGGAACCATCCGGATTACGGTAGGTTATCTCCGCATTATTTCATCAGCCTTGCTGAAGAATCAGGGATGATCATAGAAATTGGTGAGTGGGTATTGAAGGAAGCTTGTCAGCAAACAAAAAGATGGCAGGTGGAAGATCGTAGACCGGATTTGAAAATATCGGTGAATTTGTCTGCCCAGCAGTTCAAAGATTTAAATCTTCCGAGAAAAGTGCTTGAAGCCCTCAAAAGTTCAGGGCTTTCTCCTGACAGCTTGATCCTCGAAATTACGGAAACGATGGTCCTTCAAGATTTCGACCGCAGCACAGACACGTTGAACAGTTTGCGTGAAAAGGGGATTAAAGTACATCTGGATGACTTCGGTGTCGGTTTTTCTTCCCTCAGTTATTTGAACCGTTTGCCTGTGGATGCGATAAAAATCGATCGTTCTTTCATTAATCAAATTGGTGAACGAGGGGAAGAGGTGCCGATCGTCAATGCCATCATCAGTATGGCGAAAAGTCTCGGCCTGCAAGTCATTGCTGAAGGTGTGGAAACAAGTGAACATATTGCTTACTTAAAACAAAAAGGCTGTTATGAATATCAAGGCTATTACTTCAGTAAACCTGTACCGGCAAGTCTTGTACACAATTAACATGAGTGATCAAATTTACCATTCTTAAAAAACCGTCCATGATCCGTGACTTCTTTTGGACGGTATTCATTTTAGCAAGAAAGCATACGGTCGACCCATGCTCAGAGTATCAGGCTCTGAGCATTTTCTTTATGCAGGGAAGGTCTATTTCAAGTATGCTTTCTATTAAAGGAAGAGCGATTCAAATGGATTTGGAGTATAGGGGGATTCTTATGGCAGAAATGCTAACCATTTATAATGAAAATGAGCAGCCAATTGGAATAAAAGAAAGGGAGAAGGTGCATTTGGACGGGGATTGGCACGAAACGTTCCATTGTTGGATGTTCCACAAGGAAGGTGAAACGATCCATTTATTGCTTCAACAAAGAGCTGATCACAAGAAGGACTTCCCGAGCTTGTTTGATATTACCGCTGCGGGACATGTAGAAGCGGGGGAGGATGTACTTCTGGCTGGTGTCCGGGAAATTGATGAGGAAGTCGGTTTGACGGTTGTGCCTGGAGATTTAATCCCTCAAGGCGATTACAAGGAGGAACTGAAGGAAGGGGTTCGCGTAGACCGGGAAATTTGCCGTATTTACCTCTTACCATGGACAAATGACAAGACCTTTACGATTGGAGAAGAGGTGAAGGACATCGTTTCTGTGCCACTGGAAGATATGGAAGGTTTGATGGATATACCACGGAGCGTGAAGGGGGTCTCTATTCTTAATGGTGAAGAAAAAGAAGTGAATCGTAAAAATCTTGTCCCACATGAAAAAGGATATGAGCGGTATGTTTTCCAAGCGATTCGAGAATATGTCGCAAAACTTTGACAATATTCCAACTTGTTCTATATAATTTCTGATTAAGTGATAGAGAGAGGAGACGAACGATGACGAATACATCTTTTGATACGAAAATAGTCCACCATAAGGCGGATCAAAGTCTTGTACCGAATAGCAAGAGTACACCGATTTACCAGACGTCCGCCTTTACATTCAAAGATTTGGATCACTTGGAAAGTTATTATGAGGGAAACAGCCCTTATTTATATACGAGAGAGCGTAACCCCAATACTGATGAACTTGCTGGAACCGTTGCTGAACTGGAAGAAGCACCAGCCGGAGTAGCGTCTTCATCCGGAATGTCAGCCATCCTTGCCGGCATTCTCGCAGTTGCAAAACCCGGGGATCATATCGTTGCCGCAGAGGATGTTTACGGAGGTTCACACAAGCTGATCACCAAAGAGCTGCCCACGTTCGGGATTGATGTAACGATGGTTTCTTTTTCAAATCTGGAGGAGGTTTCAGAGGCGATCACAGACAAAACGAAGCTGCTTTATACGGAATCGATTTCAAATCCTTTTTTACGGGTGGAAGATCTTGAAGGCCTCGTCGCTCTTGCTCGCAAAAAGAATGTGAAATCGATGGTTGATAATACGTTCGCGACCCCATACTTATTGCAGCCGTACACGCGTGGCGTCGACCTTGTCGTACATAGTGGGACGAAGTATATTGGTGGGCACAGTGACGTGACGTGTGGTGTGCTGGTCGGGAGTGAGGAATTGGTTCAGGCTGCTACCCAGAAGATTGTCACATTTGGTGCAAATCTCAGCCCATTTGAAGCATGGCTGACTCAACGAGGGGCCAAAACGTTAGGTCTTAGAATGAAGAAACAATCATACAATGCAAAGCAGGTAGCAAAAGTCCTGGATGAGCATGATGCCGTCCGTACCGTCTATTATCCCGAAAAGGTATCGGAAAGAGGGAACGGTGCCATTGTGACCATCGAGCTTAATGATTCGATTGACATAGAGGCGTTTTTTCGATCGCTCGGTTGGGTGAAAATCGCCCCTACGTTGGCAGGAGTCGAAACGACGGTTTCTTATCCTGTACGTACGTCCCATCGTGCGTTATCGGATGAGGAGCGCGAGAAGATCGGCATCAATGATTATGTGATTCGACTGTCAATCGGAATCGAAGATCATGAAGATATCATAGAACAGCTGAAAAAAGCGATTGTAGATTCTAAAAGTTGAATTTTCTAAAATGATTGACTTTTCTGTTTGTTATCCGTTATAATTCACAACATGATCAATTAACTGCATACATCTCTTATCAAGAGAGGCTGAGGGAATAGGCCCTGTGAAGCCCGGCAACCTTCAAACATCGGTTTGAAAAGGTGCCAAGTCCTACAGATCTAAAAGGTCTGGTAGATAAGAGGAGGAAACGAAATGACAAACCCTCTTCTTATTTGGAAGAGGGTTTTTTGCTGTTCGGAAGAAAGTTCCATGGACATTTTGTATGCACAAAGCCAACTATATCTATAAGAATAGAAACCTTTACGAGGAGGAACGAATCATGACTAATTCATTTGAAAGCTATGATGTAGATACGATTTCTTTACACGGAGGGCAGTCCCCGGATCCGACCACAGGATCTCGTGCGGTGCCGATTTACCAAACGACTTCCTATGTTTTCCACGACACAGAACATGCCCAGAGCCTTTTTGCGCTTGACGAGCCGGGAAATATCTATTCCCGAATCGGAAATCCGACCGTCGATGTTTTTGAAAAAAGGATGGCCCTCTTGGAGGGAGGAGTCGCTTCTGTTGCGACAGCTTCCGGAATGTCAGCCATTGCTCTATCCATTCTGAACATCGCAGGATCTGGAGACGAAGTCGTTGCCGCGTCGAACCTTTATGGCGGGACCTATAATTTATTCGCTAACACTTTACCGCGATATGGCATTAAAGTCCATTTTGTCGACCCGGAGGAGCCGGAAAACTTCCGAAAAGCGATTACAGATCGAACGAAAGCTGTCTTCGCTGAAACGATCGGAAATCCAAGCTTGCACGTGCTGGATATTGAAAAGGTAGCGGCCATCGCGCATGATCATGACCTTCCACTTCTAATCGACAACACATTCGCGACCCCTTATACATGCCGGCCGATTGAGCACGGAGCCGACATCGTTATCCACTCCGCGACGAAGTGGATCGGGGGCCACGGGACGGCCATTGGAGGAGTGGTCGTAGACGGAGGACAGTTTAACTGGGGAAACGGCAAGTATCCGGTTTTCACAGAGCCTGATAGTAGTTACAACGGAATCGTTTATACCGCCGACTTCGGAACGCTTGCTTATATTACGAAACTGCGTGTCCAGCTGCTTCGGGATTTTGGATCGTGTTTGAGCCCGCAGAATGCTTTCTTGTTGTTACAAGGGTTAGAGACGCTGCATTTGCGTGTCGCCCGTCACGGAGACAACGCCCAGGAAATTGCAGAATACTTACAAGGTCATCCTGATGTGAAATGGGTATCGTATCCAGGGCTCCCTACACATCCAGCCCATGAACTAGCCAACCGTTACCTTAATGGAGGGTATGGTTCGATCGTAAACTTTGGCATCAAAGGTGGACGGGAAGCCGGAAGACAAGTGATCAATAATATATCGCTCTGGTCCCATGTAGCAAACGTTGGAGATGCCAAATCATTGATCATCCACCCTGCATCAACGACACACCAGCAATTGTCTGTCGAAGATCTTGCTGCAAGTGGAGTGACGGAAGAATTAATCCGCTTATCCATTGGACTTGAGTCGAGCAAGGATTTGATTAATGATCTTGATCGTGCCATTGCGAAAGCGACAGGAAGAGCGCCGGAACAAACAGCGATCACCGAAAATGATGAAGGTGTCATCAAGTGGGCCTTAAGCTCCTCTAAAACCGAAGAAGATGGGGAAACGCGTCCAAAACGTTTGGCGGTCGTCGGATTGAGCGGGAAGCCTTCACGTCCGAGCCATCGTCTAGCGAGAAAAATGCAGAGGCTGGGTTATCAAATCGTCCCTGTAAATCCAAGAGAAACGGAAGTGCTTGGAGAGAAGGCGTATCCAGACCTAAGATCGATCCCATTCAAAGTTGATGTCGTGCAAGTGTTCCGCAGTCCGGAAGCAGCCATTGAAATTGCTAAGGAAGCAGCGGAAATCCGGCCGGACGTTTTCTGGCTGCAAGAAGGTGTCATCGCACCGAAGGCGGCCCAAATCGCAAGTGAAGCAGGGCTTGAAGTGGTCCATAACCGTTGTACGTATAAAGAGGCCCAGCGGTTGCGAGGAACCATCGATACGTACGCATGTGAAATCTAAAAACCGAAAAAAGAGGAGAGTGTATCATGGGACTAAAGAAAACGTTCATCACTTTAGGGTTACTTGCGACATTGGGTTTGGTGGGGTGTTCAGGGGATGCAGAAGGGGAGAGCGCATCACCAGAAAAAGTGACGCTCGACTATGCGTATTACTCCCCGACGAGCCTTGTACTGAAAGAACAGGGTTTGGCTGAAGAAATTTTTGAAGATGAGGGGATAGAAGTCGAGTGGGTCCTCAGCCAGGGGAGTAACAAAGCCCTCGAATTCTTGAATTCAAGCAGTGTAGACTTCGGTTCGACCGCCGGTGCAGCGGCTCTGATGGCGAAATCAAATAATGCCCCTGTAGAATCTGTTTATTTATATTCCAAGCCCGAATGGACGGCGCTCGTTACGAATCCTGATTCCGGAATATCGTCCGTGGAAGATTTGAAAGGGAAAAAAGTAGCGGCGACGCTCGGGACGGATCCTTACATTTTCTTAGTCCGCGCCCTGAAGGATCACGGGCTTTCTACAGAAGACATTGAGCTTGTGAATCTGCAGCACCCTGAAGGAGCATCGGCACTGACGAATGGCAACGTCGATGCATGGGCAGGGCTGGATCCTCATATGGCTCGTAATGAATTGGAAGGCGGGGCGGAACTTTTCTACCGGAAGCCGGAATTCAATACTTACGGAACATTGAACGTACGGTCGGACTATGCCAAAGATCATCCAGAAGTCGTTAAACAAGTGATTGAAGCTTATGAAAAAGCGAGAAAATGGACAATTGAGAATCCGGACAAAGCAGCTGAAATCCTTGCCGAAGAAGCGGGACTGGATTTGGAAGTAGCGAAGAAGAGTCTGGAAAGGAATGACCTATCGAATCCTGTGCCAGGGGATGAATTGAGAGAAACCGTGCTCGGAGCGGGCCAAGTGCTTCAGGAGGAAGAAGTCATCAAGGCAGACGTGGATATTGAAAAAATTACAGAAGAACTCATCAATCCGAAATACGCGGAAGAAGTGATTGAATAGAAGGAGGAAACACGTTTATGTCCAGTCGTACAGAAGCAACCGTCCGTCCGGCATCCAAGGGGAAGAAAACACGTGTTTCCGTGAAGGGGAGCCTATCCGGTTCATGGCTGGGTCTGATCCTGCCTGCTTTCATCATCCTTTTGTGGGAGTATGCTTCAAGGGCGGGGTGGGTGGCTCCCCACTTGCTTCCTTCTCCAACGACCGTCGTGGATGAAATGTCATCCATGGCCCAGGAAGGGGAGCTGTTGGGGCATATCACCATTACTCTCTATAGAGTCTTTGCTGGCTTTCTGGCAGGAGCCCTGGCTGCTGTCATTCTCGGTGCGGCGACAGGTTATGTGAAAGTGATCCATCAGTTGCTTGATCCTATGTTGCAAGCACTAAGAGCCATTCCGTCTCTGGCCTGGGTTCCCTTATTCGTCTTGTGGATCGGCATTGGAGAAGCTTCCAAAATCACGCTCGTGGCTGTGGGGGTTTTCTTTCCAGTGTATTTGAATTTGACTGCGGGCATACAGGGGATTGATCGGAAACTGATCGAAGTGGGTAGAATCTATAACTTTTCGAGTTTGCAGCAAATCAAGAAAATCATTCTACCAGCCTCCTTGCCTTCTTTCATTGTCGGATTAAGAAGTGGACTGAGTCTTGGGTGGATGTTCGTGGTTGCAGCTGAATTGCTCGGTGCTAGCCAGGGCCTTGGATATTTGATGGTATACGGACAGAATACATCAGCTCCATCACTCGTAATTGGAAGCATCATTCTGTTTGCCATCTTCGGTAAGATCACAGATGAAATTTTAAAGCGTATTCAATCGAAGACATTGAAATGGCAGGATAATTTGGAAAATGCGTCATAAAGGAGGGTGTCTATGTTAGCTGTCGATCACGTATCCCGTACCTTCCAAAACGGAAAAGCAGGATTCAAAAATATTGATTTGCAGTTACGGAGAGGAGAGGTTGTCGGAGTCTTAGGGACCAGTGGGTGCGGTAAAAGTACACTGCTGCGTGTCCTCTCCGGTCTGGACACACAATTTGAAGGGAGCATTCTTACAGAAGCGGAGCGTCCGGAAGAAGCTTTCGGGATGATGTTCCAGGAGCCGAGACTCATGCCTTGGTTAACCGTCTTGGATAATGTGACGTTCGGTTTTTCTAAGAAGGAAAAGAAATCAGAGGCTTTGGAGTTGATTGAAACGGTAGGGCTGCAGGGGTTTGAAAAACATTACCCGAAAGACCTGTCAGGCGGAATGGCCCAGCGGGCAGCGATTGCCAGATCTCTGCTCAGTCAACCGGATATCTTGCTCCTCGATGAACCGTTCAGCGCCCTCGATGCATTTACAAAAATGCAGCTGCAGGATCTACTTTTGGCGATATGGGAAAAGCGCAGGACGACGACATTGCTCGTCACTCACGATATTGATGAGGCGCTTTATTTATGTGACCGTATCGTAATCATGCGCGGGCAGCCGGGGCAGATCGAATCTGAAATTTTCATCAACCGGCCGAAACCTCGAAAAAGAGGAGATGCCCATCTTGCAGAGTTGAAAGAAGAAGTATTGAAGGAATTGGATTTCACCAAATCATAAGGAGGATCAAGGATCATGGCAGCAACGATCATCCCACCACAATCGGCAGATTACAACATTGAGAAAGAATGGCTGGAAGGGAAACCTTTTGACTGGAGTACTGTACACGCTCGTTTTACATGGAATGTGACAGGTGAAGTGAACATGGCTTATGAAAGTATCGACAGACACGTTGATGAAGGGAAAGGGGACCGGATTGCTTTACATTACATCTCAGAAGAAGAGGAATTCACCTACACTTTTTCTGAACTTAAAAAAGAAGTGAACCGCTGGGCGAATGTGCTGTTTGATCATGGTGTGAGAAAAGGCGACTTCGTTTTCGTCTTTTTACCGAAACATCCGCATTGTCACATCGCTATGTTTGCAGCGATCAAAATTGGGGCGGTGGTCGGTCCGTTATTTGAGGCTTTTATGGCAGATGCGGTAAAGGACCGCATCAACGATTGTGAAGGGAAATACTTAATTACAGAGGATTCGTTTCTGAATCGAGTGCATAGAGAAGAGATTCCAAGCCTGACAACCATTTTTACCACGAATAAAACAGAGGGAGCGAACCCTTCTATTACCAGGGAAGCGGAGAAGGCGAGCGATGAACTGGAAACGGTGTGGGTAGACCTTGATGACGGGCTGAACATTCATTATACGAGCGGATCGACGGGCAAACCGAAAGGAATCGTCCATGCCCACCGAAACATGATCCAGCAGTATCAGACGGGCCGATGGGTATTGGATCTTAAAGACGATGATGTGTACTGGTGTACCGCACACCCGGGATGGGTGACAGGGACGGTCTATGGAGTATTCGCTCCTTTACTGAACGGGGTAACTACAGTCATTCATGGAGGGCGTTTTTCAGCAAAAGCGTGGTATGAAGTTTTGGAGAAGGCTAAAGTTTCAGTATGGTATAGTGCTCCAACGGCATTCAGGATGCTGAAGGCTCAGCCCGAAGACATGCACTTCAACTATGACCTTTCTTCTTTACGTCATATTTTAAGTGTCGGAGAACCACTCAACCCGGAAGTCATTCACTGGGCCTACCAAACGTGGAATTTGAGAATTCATGATACATGGTGGATGACAGAAACAGGGGCGCAGCTCATTGCCAACCTTCCCACACGACCGATCAAACCCGGATCCATGGGAAGACCGATTCCTGGAATTGAGATTGAGATCCTTAATGAAGAAGGACAGCCCCTCCCCCCGTTTGAAACAGGGCATCTAGCCATTCGTTCTGCCTGGCCGTCCTTAATGAAAGAAGTGTGGAAGAATCCGAGTAAATTCGACTCGTACTTTCCGTTTGGAGAAGAATGGTATTTAGCTGGCGATTTAGCTTACGTGGATGAGGATGGTTACGTTTTCTTTCAAGGGAGAAGTGATGATATGATCAATTCTTCCGGAGAGCGTATTGGTCCTTTCGAAGTGGAGAGCAAGCTACTTGAACACCCTGCTGTACGTGAATCGGGAGTTGTTGGGAAGCCCGACCCGGTGCGGGGAGAAATCGTGAAAGCATTTATTGTTGTGAATGATGGGTACGAAAAGGGAGAAGACCTTTTGATCGACATCAAGCGTTTTGTGAAAACAGAGCTTGCTGCCCACTGCACACCAAAGGAAATTGAATTTATCGAAGAGCTACCAAAAACACAAATCAGTGGGAAAGTTTTACGAAGAGAATTGAAGAAGTGGGAAAAAGTGAATTCTTAATAAAGAACGGCCGCCTGTGTGACGGCCGTTTTTTTATGCAACGGAATAATATTATATGCATGGAAAAAGCGGAATCCATGAATATGTAATAAATTCTAAACATTCTCATAATCTAGAAATAACTATGAATCTCGCGGTTTCAGTGGCCACTGAAAGTTGTACAACACCGTATGGTACATAGTTGTTTTAGAAACTACCAGCAAATTCTATTCAATTTTCACTCATTCTATGTTATAATTTATAAAGCACATTTCCACACGCGCTGGTTGCAACCATCTATGACGAGCCTGAACAAGGCTCAAAGGTACCGAACCCCATAATGTAAGTAAGTCTTTTTTTAATGCTTTTTTGACATGACTGGGTACATGTCGTCTTTGAAATTTTTCACTTTTTAAACAAAATAATAAGTAAGCGTTTTCATAATGTTGTAGGAGGTTACTTCATGAAACTAACAACCAAGATTTTTATAGGTTTGATTCTTGGTGCGATTGTAGGCTTGGGTCTGCATTTAGCTGCACCGGATCTGTTCAGTACGTTAGATGCTTATGTTTTCGGTCCTTTAGGTACGGTATTCTTAAATCTTATTAAAATGCTAGTTGTACCAATCGTATTCTTTTCTATCACCCTAGGTACCGCTTCTCTTGGCGACCCTAAGAAATTAGGTAGGATCGGTGGGAAGACCATTGCATTCTTCCTTGTTACAACGACGATTGCAATTAGTATCGCGATTTCTCTAGCCTACCTTTTCCAACCGGGAAATGTTGATATCAACCCTGCAGGTGCAGAGTATGAAGCTCAAGAAGCACCTGGTGTCGTTGAAACATTTACGAACATCATCCCAACAAACCCGATTCAGGCAATGACAGAAGGGAACATGCTTCAAATTATTGCCTTCGCTATCTTTATCGGTTTCGCACTAGCGATGCTTGGTAAGAAGACGGAAGGTATTTACAAGCTTGTCGAACAAGGAAATGAAATCATGATGTTCCTTGTAAATCTAATCATGCGCTTTGCTCCTTATGGTGCCTTCGGTCTCCTTGCTTCTGCAATAGGAACGATGGGAATCGACGGCATGAAAGGAATGGCTATGTACATGATTGTCGTCATCTTAGGATTGATTATCCATGGGGTCGTCACGTACGGTTCTGCGGTCGCTTTCCTTGGAAAGATGAATCCAATCAAGTTCGTCAAAGGGTTCTTCCCTGCGATGACGGTCGGTTTTAGTACGTCAAGCAGTAGTTCAACGCTACCGATTTCCATGAAAACAGCTCAGGAAAACTTGAATGTGCCGAAGCCTGTCAGTAGTTTCGTCCAGCCATTGGGTGCAACCATCAACATGGATGGTACAGCCATTATGCAAGGGGTAGCGACGATCTTCATCGCTCAAGTTTACGGTTCTGATCTTTCTTTTGCGCAACTTGTAATGGTCGTTCTGACGGCGGTTCTTGCGAGTATCGGTACCGCGGGAGTTCCTGGTGTAGGGCTGATCATGCTTGCGATGGTTCTTAACCAAGTATCTCTGCCAGTCGAAGGGATCGCGCTAATCATCGGTATCGACCGACTGCTTGATATGTTACGTACATCCTTGAACATCACGGGAGACGCAGCATGTGCCGTCGTAGTCGCTGAATCTGAACGAAAACACGGCATTGATGAGGATGCCAAACGTATGGAAGCATAAAGCATAATAAACAAAAGTGCAACCTTTTTGGTTGCACTTTTTTTATTTTATTTAAAATGAAGTCTCCCAATCATCCATTTCCTTATATAAGTTATTAAACTAAATGGCAGGATTGTGTAAGACTCAGTTTCGAGATGTTTTCGGGGTTCGTTTGCCAAAATGGGAGTCAGGGGTGGATGGGAAGCAACTCGCTTTCCTGTGGGGGAGTGGCGAGCTTCCTCGGGCTACGCCCTGCGGGATCTCGCCGATCTCCTTTCTCCCACGGGAGTCTCGCAGCTTCCCAACCACCCCATACAATAAAGGTGAGAAACGACCCCTTTGCCTGGTATGCGTGTCTTTCACAAATCCTGATTCTATAGTAATAAAGCGTTCTATAACAGGATTTATACATTCAAAATGCGGTTGGAGAATCCATGTTGCTTCACTTTCCTTAGGAGTAAAAGCTTCCCTTTCCTGGAAGTGGTTTCGAGATACTTATATGGCAAGGGGGCGGAGGGGGATGGCGAGACTCCTGCGGAAAGCGAGTCATTCCCAGCAGCCCCCATCCACTCAACAAAAGTCTCGAAACTGAGTATCCAACAATAGGGAGCGTTTGTGAAGGAGGAGGGAAATGAAATTCAGATGTGTCTGGCTGTGTGATTCAAGCAGCTGGACTTTTTTATAGAATGCCACTAGATTTGTTGATTGGACACAAAGGGTTTCGTTTGAGAAAGCAGAATATAAGTAAGGAAGAATGAGAGAGGGTGACGTGTATCCAAAGCCTCTGATGGGTATAGTAACAGATAGATAACTTGGAAGAGGTGATACGATGTTTTATTCAGTGACGTTACAAAAAATAATCTTTCTTACAGGAATCGGTATTATTATCGGTGCCATCATCGGTTTTTCTTCTGTTCTCGGATTCGGTCTTGATGGTTCTGTTTTTGTCCTTTCTATGTTCTTGAGTATCATCAGTGTTTATACGACGGCCATGTACGCGGAACTCTATCATATCCGTGAAGCCATCAATAAACAAAACAAGAACCTTTAAGGGGAATCATAGAAAACACTGAATAATAGAATGGTTATGTATAAGACGCCTACAATCGCCATGGTCCAGTATGTACCCTTCGTAATTTTTTTAAAGACCACGAAGAAAGTGGCGATGACAGCGGAAATGATAAAAACACTATAAAATATGCCCAACTCCTTTAACCCCTTTCTTGGTTATTGTTGCTATTGTAATGGATACGGGACAATTATGCGAGGGAGAGGATGGAATGTTTGGAATTGAGTGGGTAGCTGCGGTTTACCTGCAAGCTAGAAAGGGAACAATGGAAGATAGTATCCAGAGAGGATGGGTGCTCCATGACCCTGTTTGATGGATTGTTTTTAGTAGTGACGGTCTTTTGGCTGGCAGAGTTTTTTATCTTCAGAAATGATCGGTCGGGTGAAAGTGGTTCTTATGAACGCCGCTCTTTTCTGCTGATCCTCGCGGCCGTGGTCGTGACGCTCGTATTTTCTCTCTTAATGCAGGAATGGGACATTGGGATTATTTATTATCGAGGAGTCTGGTGGATAGGATTGGTGGTGTACGCGATTGGAGTAGGTCTGAGATATTGGGGGATTCTCCATCTGAAAGATCAGTTTACGCGCAATGTCTCAGTTCAAGAAGGCGACCGCCTCGTAAGTAGTGGTCCTTATCGTCTGCTCAGACACCCTCTTTATACAGGGCTTTTATTCATCATTATTGGGTTTTGTTCAGGACTCGGCAACCTGTATGCGGCACTCCTATGTGGAATTTTCATGACGATCGCATTACTACATAGAATTAAGCTCGAAGAAGCGATGCTCGTGGAGCAGCATGGAGAAAGGTATAGGAAATGGTGCCGTTCGAGGTACCGGCTGATTCCTTTTGTCTATTAATTTTGGAGGTGGATGGTTTTGAAAAAGAAAACAGCGGTTGTAGTGGGAGCAGGTTTAGGTGGTATGTCAGCAGCGATTCGACTGTCAGCAGATGGTTATGATGTGAAAATCATTGAAAAAAACAGCAACATAGGTGGAAAGCTGAACCGCAGAGAGGGGAAAGGATTCACGTTTGATACTGGACCATCTATATTGACGATGCCTTGGGTTCTTGAGCAGCTTTTTGAAAGTGTGCATCGCCGTCTTGAGGACTATATCACTGTAGAACGTGTCGAACCGCAGTGGCGCACATTTTTCGAAGATGGCACACAACTCGACGTAACGAGCGATCTACCTAATATGCTTGAGGAGATGGCCAAGGTTACCGAACGGCCGAACCGAAAGCTGACCGATTTCTTGTCCTACAGTCAGGATATGTATGAACTCTGTATGAAGAGTTTTTATAAATATAGTATCGAAGACTTGAAAGATTTGAAGAAACATCATAAATTAAGTGAATTATTCCAGATGGATCCGATGAATACGGTAGCGAAAGCGACGCACAAGCACTTTGATAACAAATATTTGGAGCAGTTGTTCAATTATTTTGTGATGTATGTAGGATCCAATCCTTACGCTACACCGGCTATTTTGAATCAGCTTGTCTATGTTCAGCTTGGGCTTGGCATCCATTATGTTAAAGGCGGCATGTACAAAATTGCTGAAGGTATGGGACGTCTTATGGAAGAGCTGCGTATCGATGTGGAATTGAATACTCCAGTCCAGCGATTTGTCGTTGATGGTGATCGTGTTATTGGTGTAGAAACGGCTGAGGGAACGATTCACGAAGCGGATGTTGTCATCTCTAACCTTGAGGTCATCCCGGCATATCGGAAGCTGGCTCCACAAACATCCAAAGTGAAGAAAGAAACAAAAGCTCTCGAGAAAAAGTTCGACCCGACCGTATCAGGACTTGTGCTATTGCTTGGAACGGATCGTAAATTCGAGAACTTAAAGCATCATAACTTCCTTTTCTCCGAAGATCCGGAAAAAGAATTCAAACAGATCTTTGAAGAAGGGAAGCCTGCGGATGATCCGACAATCTATATCGGAATTTCGGCAAGGTCTGATGAAACGCAAGCGCCTGAAGGGAAAGACAATCTTTTTGTACTGACGCACGTTCCGCCGCTTGAAAACAAAAAGCGTAAACCGATCGACTGGGATGCGTACCGCGAAACGGTGTTGGATAAGCTAGAGCGCATGGGCATGGAAGGGTTGCGTGATTCGATCGAGTTTGAGTATCGTTTTACTCCTGAAGATCTCGAGACCTTATATGGCCCGAATGGTGGCTCTATTTACGGGATAGCGGCTGACCGCAAGTCCAATGGTGGGTTTAAGATACCATCCAAGAGTCAAATTTACGACGGCCTTTATTTTGTCGGTGGCTCTACTCACCCGGGTGGAGGTGTACCGATGGTAACATTGTCGGGACAGCTGACTGCTGACTTGATTAAAGAGAGAGAAACAGAACCCGTTCACCAGTAAAAGAAAGCTCAGCGCCGCGGAGGCACTGAGCTTTCTGTATGAGAAAGGGGGAAGACTTCTCGCGTTCCATTCATTTACTGTTTACCGGGGCAGAGGGAAGGGAATGGTTGAAAAATGCCATATTGAAGTTGATTTGAAGGAGTTTTTTTATGAGCGACTGGATGATTTTTGCTCTGTTTTTTATATCAGGAATCTTAACATTTTTCATAGCCTCAAGGCTTGCAATATTTGGGGATGCGGTAAAAGAAAAAACGAAAGCATCTTCCGCTTTCATGGGAGCGATCATTGGTATAGCCATCTCGCTGCCTGAATTAACCTCAAGTGTTACGGCGATTGTCATCGACAGCCCTGACTTGGCTGTTGGAAACTTGATCGGAAGCAACCTGTTCAACATCATGGGTCTTGCGATTTTTGACATTGTCTATCGCCGCTATCAAATATTGACGCATGCAACGGTGGAAAGTAAGTTATATGGCTGGCTTGTGATCTTTATGACACTTATCGTCATGGCTGGTTTGAGTTTGACCTTACCGACCCATGTTTTCCACATTAGTTACACGTCGATTGTCATTGTGGTTCTTTACTTTGTTGGTTCAAAATTCATCAATGACCGGACAGAATACCAGGGTAGAAAAGTGAAACGACAAAATGAACGATACAAGGATTATTCATACAAACAGGTGCTTTGGCGCTTTGTTCTATATGCTTTTCTAATTATGGTTATTGGCAGCGTATTGACCATTACGGCTGAGCGGATATCCGTCATAACGGGGATCGGTGCGTCCTTTATCGGTGCATTTTTAGTGGCGATCAGCACGTCATTACCTGATGCTGTCAGTGTAGGGACAGCGCTCAAGCTCAGGAACTTCAATCTCGGAATCAGCTCGTTGCTCGGAAGTAACGCCTTCAACCTGATGATTCTTGCGATAACAGATTTTATTTATTTTAAAGGGAATCTTTTACAACAATCGTCTCCTGCAAACATGATCACAGGGATAACGTCCATCGTGTTCATTCTATTAATCATCTACAGTATTACACGCAAGAATGTTCGTGCATGGAATTACTTGATTCCTTCCTTCTTAATTATTGTGAGCTATTTTGTCACTACGTATCTAGCGTTTCAAATGAAATGATAAGAATTGGCTCCCTGGATTAGAGGAAGTTGTTTGTCCATTGGATTAGAATTTTTTCGACTCTAGACCAACGAAATAGAAGAGGGAGATGTGAAGCGAAAGGTGGGGGAGTGGATGGAGTGGCCCGAACGGTTAGTAAATGAAGCAAAAAAGAGGATGGAACCTTATGATGTAGAAGGTTTCGTTCTTGGCAAAGGGGATGATCGTGGCAGGGTCATGATTGTCGGTGAAGCGCCTGGTGAAAATGAAGCGATTAAAGGGGAGCCCTTTATTGGAAGGGCGGGCGATGAATTGGACAAACAGCTCGACTATCTCGGTATGGCCAGAGAAGATGTTTATATCACGAGTGTAGTAAGAAGCCGGCCCTACAAATGGGTGAAGACGACCAAGAAGGGGATGGGGGGCCAACGGAAAGCTAACCGCAAACCAAACCAAAAAGAAATCTATGCTCATGCCAAACTTCTCGATTATCAAATAGAACAAATGAAGCCTGACATCATTATCGCTCTTGGAGGAGTGGCTTATGAACGGTTGACCGGTGACAAAGGGAAAATCAGTGATGTCGTTGGTGAAGCCATCCGTACCCCTGTCCAGAAGGAAGAAGAAGGGGGATATAGAAAGTCTAAGGAAGAATATACCATTGTTCCCCTCTATCATCCGGCGGCCGTTTTTTATAATCCGAAAATCAAGGAGGATATCTATCGGTCACTTGATCGTTTGAAAGATTATTTGGAGCGTGATAGGTAGTCATATTCTTCAGCAATTGTGAGTTTTAATATAAAGGAGATCTGCAAGCAACAGTGGCCCTCCGTATAAGGGATCAACTGTCTTCTTTGTGGTTCATCTGAACTTTTTCAAATACAAAGTAGCCTTGTGTGCTGGCCGTTACAGATCCTATGCCTGTGCTTCTCCAGCTGCGGATGGCGATTCGGTTTTTGTCTTCTTCTCCTTTGATTTTGTAAATTTTCGTTTCAGGGAGAAAAGCGGTTACGCTCTCTAAAGCGTCAGACTCCTCCCCGGGATTTTTGTGGTTGATGGTTCCGATTACTTCTCCGAGCTCCTTAGGTGTTACTCTCTTTGCCGTTTGGAAAAACTGCTCATCCTCGTGAATGACGTACGTTTCCCTGACCATCATCGACGTCATATGTTTTTTGGAATTATCTGCTTTTACAAAAGTAGATGGTGGCTCTACAGCTGCTGTTTTCAGCTCGGGAACGGTGTCTTTGGTCATCAACAAACCAGCTGTTTCCGGTGGTTGTTGGTTTTGTGAAAGTTGCCAGCCTGTAAAAAGGAGAAGGGCTGCCGTTGGGATGAGGAAAGTCTTCGTGCCCGTGTGTGGTTGCTTTTGTATCTTTTTTTGGGAAGATTTCAAGACCATTTTTTTCATATGTCTTTCGTCAAAGGGGACCTGATCATATTTCACTTTCTGGTCCATTTTTTTCAATTTACGATCAATCAAATCACTCACTCTGGGAACTCCCTTCCGATGTTAACCTTTCTTGCAGTAGTTGGCGTGCGCGTCTTAAGCGAGTCTTTACTGTGTTCGGACTTGTATTCAGCACGTTCGCCAATTCATTGATGTCGAACTCTTCAAAGTAATATAGAATGATGATTTCTCTGTATTTATCTTCAAGCTTGAGGACATGTGCCAGCAGGGTTTCATCCTCGTCCTGCTGCAACACGAATTCTTCCGGCGTCTCCTTTGTTGAGGGGATGGAACGGAATAGTTCCGTGCCTTTTTTGACGACCCTCTTCATGTAAGAACTTTTTAAATGATCCTTACACAAGTTAATGGTAATTTTGTACAACCACGTTTTAATGGTGGATTCTTTTTTGAAACTGGTATATTTCTGGTATGCTTTAATAAATGTTTCTTGAGTGATATCTTCGGCAATCGCATAATCTTTTACATACGAATAAGCGAGCCATTTTAAATCATGGCCGTATTCTTGAATCCATTCTTCCAGCCGTTCCTCATCATGTTCTTCGGGTTCATATGTAGATTGTGAGCGTTGGTTGTGTATCAATTTTTCCCACCTCATCTGTTTAGACGACACTCCCCGAGAATAAGTTTTTGCTTTGCTTGATTTCTTATGATCTTATCTATGTATTCGATAGACATCACCGTTTTCCTTTATAAAATAAAGAGGGAGGATCGTGAGTGTATGCGATCCTCTGCGATTATCGGAGGGGTATGGAATGCAAAGACCTGGACGTTGGCTTGCTGTTGTAGGGTTTTTCTTATGGCTGATATGGAAATTCTCCTTTTCTATTGAGTGGCTGGAATTTTCGATAGGTTTTAGTTTATTTGTCCTTGTTCCACTTTTACTTGAAGAAGCAGTCAAAGATTCTCGGAAAAATCGAGCGGATCATTGGTTGTGGCAGTGTCTCGTATGTTTGCTCCCATTTTCCATATCAGGTGTTCTATCTTTATCCATGCCGTCGGGATGGGAAGCGGCGGCTTGGGGATTGATTTGGTTCATTTATACATTATCCGTGGCAGTGGGAGGCGTTTGGCGTTTCCGGTTGCGTCAAGGGGCAAGAGTGGAAGAGCTGAGCATTGATGCTGGTTTTCTATATTTAGCTTTCGCTGGCCTTTTCCTTTTCTTCTCCCGTCTCCCTGTAAAAAATTTCGGTTCATTTTCGACACGGGAATGGATTGTTTTGGCTTTGTTTTTTCATGGAGTCGTTTTTTTATTGGCGGTGATCACCGGTTTCTTTGGTCGGTACCGAAAAGAGATGGCAGTTAAGCCGAAAAAGCAAGTCGATCGTCCTTACCGTTTTTTAGTTATTACGGTTCTCGTCAGTCCATTCATCGGTTTTTTCAGTCTTTTTTATGAAACGGAAGCCATTATTCTTTCGGTTGTTATTTTTTCATTTTTGCTCGTTTGGATGTGCCTGTGGTGGTTCTGGTTATCGGTTGAGTTTAAGCCTTGGGTACAGACGGCGTTAATTTTGACGAGCTTTATGGGATTCAGTATCGTTGGCAGTGCGTTGTGGAAGGGATTGAGTATCGGCCGTTTGAGTAGTGTGGGGATGCTTGCGACCATTCCGCCGTATGGATTCTTTTCTGCCTTACTCTTTTCTTGGCTGATTGTTTTTGCGTGGAGGGGTGTAAATAAACCACGGCGAATCCTGCCCGAGAGTGATTAGTGGGGTGAAAAAGTTTCACGTGGAACTTGGATCATTCTGTCGATATTTTCCATGTTCTGCTATGAAGAATAGCTGAAGCTTCCTCTTCAGTTATCATGGATTTATGCTATAATAAAAGTGAAACGGCGACAGCTGCAACTGTCGCCAAGATACCGTTCGTATATCATGGATTTTAGGCCTTCGCTACGTGTGGAGGTCTATTTTTTATTGTTCATTTTTATGATGAGCGCAAGGAGCGTAATGATGAACGTTCCGAACGCTAACATGATCATCAGAGATTCATATGTGCTCATCGATGGCCTCACACCCTTTCTATCACAGTCTTTATCTTCAAATAGAGAACGGTATCTATCTACAAGGATACCATATTTTGCGAAAAATAAGAACGTGTGTTCGTAAAATAGACAGAAGGAACTAAAAACTCCGGCTCACCTTAAGATGAGCCGGAGTCTTTTATATGATTGACCTTGGAATAGTAGGGGGAACCAAGGTGAATCCGCGGTGGACTTTATTGTGCTGTCTTTGTCTCTGAAGGTGTTTTTGTTTTTTGTTCAGACTCAGAATTCAAACCGTCGAGTCGGTGGAGCAATCCGACACCGAAATCGTTACCTGTGCTTGGATTGATGTTCTCGTTGAAGATTCCACGGCTTGTTTCGTAGGCCTGGGATCCGTGTTCGGAGAAGTCGAGTCCGGATATTTCCTCTTGTCTGGAAACGCGGATGCCAACAGTGCTTTTAACGATGAAGACAACGGCTGCGGTTGTTAGCATTGTCCAGGCAATGACAGATAGGACACCGATGGCCTGAATGCCTAGAAGGCTTGCGCCACCACCGTAGAAGAGACCACCTTCCACAGCGAAAAGACCGACAGCGATCGTACCCCAAATGCCGCAAATTCCGTGAACAGCGATGGCACCGACGGGATCATCAATGCGAACGACTCGATCAAGAAACTGGACGGCTTCTACTAAAATAATACCAGCGATTAAACCGATGGCAAGAGCCCCGGCTAAAGAAACGTTTGCTGTTCCTGCTGTAATCCCTACTAAGCCTGCGAGAGCACCATTCAACGTAAGAGAAGCGTCAATGCGTTTGAACTTAGCGTAAGAATAAAAGGCAGAGCTGATAATTCCTGCTGATGCAGACAACAGAGTGGTTGCGATAACAGAAGGAACAAGAGACGGATCGGCAGCTAGTGTACTTCCGCCGTTAAATCCGAACCACCCGAACCATAGGATGAAGACACCAAGAGCGCCTAAAGGAATGTTATGACCTGGAATGACGTTTACCTTCTTACCACTGTATTTACCAAGACGTGGTCCCAGAAACATGACAGTGACGATGGCGCCGAGCGCGCCTGTTAAGTGGACGACTGTCGAACCGGCAAAATCAACAAATCCTAGCTCGGAAAGCCAACCTCCACCCCAGACCCAGTGTCCAACGACAGGGTAAATGAAGCCGGTCATAACCACAGTAAGGAGAAGGTAGGATCCTAGTTTCATACGTTCAGCGACGGCGCCGGAAATGATCGTGGCACACGTAGCTGCGAATACCGCTTGGAAAACGAAGAACCCGATTTGATCTTCTTGGCCGCTTAAGAGGAAACCGTCAATTCCGATGATCCCACCGCCGGAGGTACCAAACATGATACCGTAACCAACGACAAAATAAAGGACTGCAGCGATGGACATCGTCATGAAGTTCTTCATCAGGATGTTCAGTGCATTCTTTGAACGGGTGAATCCGGCTTCGACCATGGCGAAGCCTGCGTGCATGAAGAATACTAAGAAAGCGGCAATCATGACCCATACCATGTCGACGGATTGCAGAACGGACTCTGCAGAGATTGCTGTTTCGGCGCTTGCGACAACTGGGAATCCTAGAAGAGCAAATAGAAGCAGAGGGGCGATTTTTTTCATAAATGAATTCTTCCTTTCGAATAAAGTATTAGATTAGTGCTTGTTTGCCAGTTTCTCCTGTTCGGATGCGGAACACTTCATCAATCGTAGAAACGAATATTTTTCCGTCGCCGACTTCATCTGTAGCACAGGTATTGATGATGACATCAATCACTGAACCTAGTTCACTGTTCTCAACGACCATTTCTACCTTTACTTTTGGATAGAGCTTAATTTCAAAACGACTGCCTCTGAAGATTCCTTCCTGGCCTTTTTGCTGACCGCATCCGGCAACTTCTGATACCGTTAGTCCTTTCACGCCTAGTTCATCCAGGCTCTGCCTCAAATCCTGGAATGCTTCGGGACGGATGATTGCCTCCACCTTTTTCATGACTATAGTCCTCCTTTTTACATTGTGTAAGGTTTCTTAACACAATGAGTAAGTAATTAAATCTAACTATAAAATAAATATTCTGAAAAATCAATACACTTTTTGATAGTATGTTAGAAAAGTTGACATAAAAGCGTTTTCTTGTTTAAAAAAGAAGACCAGGTCATCCATATTCTGGATGACCTGGTCAGGTAATAGGTAATAATTGGTATAAAACTGTATTAGAGGTCGTCGAAGCCGTTGGTTTCGGACACTTTGGTGTACTGACGTGATTTTTGTTCGAAAAAGTCGGACTTTCCTTCATCGACTTCCTGGTAAGCACGGATCCATTTCAATGGATTTTCTGTATAAGAAGGGAACGGCTTTTCTGCTCCAAGAAGCCTGCAGCGTTTGTTGGCAATGTAACGGATATAGTCTTCCAGGTCCTGAATCGGAATGCCTGGGAATTGGTTCCCGATTAGGTTACGTGCCCATTTGATTTCTAAATCAGCCGCTTGTTTGAACGTATCGGTCACGAACGTCCGGTAGTAATCGTGATCCAACGCGGGGTTTTCATGTAATGTTTCGTTAAATATATGCCCGAACAAACTGACGTGGATTTGTTCATCACGGTTGATGTAGTTGATCATCGTACTTGTGGAGACCATCTTTTGATTTCTCGCAAGATTATAGAAAAAGGCGAAACCGGCATAAAAGAAGAGTCCCTCGAGCACGACATCATAAACAATCGACTTCAGAAAACTGTCCACGGAAGGATCATCGGCGAATGCCTGATATCCATCAGTAATAAAGGTGTTGCGTTCTTTGAGCACTTCATCATGCTTCCAGTAATCAAAAATCTTTTCCTGTTCTCCTTGATCGACAAGCGTGGACAGAACGTAAGAGTAAGATTGATTATGCACGACTTCCTGAAAGGCGAGCACTTGCATTAAGGCAGATAGACTCGAGTCTGTTAAATAGTCCGCGATTTTTCCTGAATAATCGGTTTGTATAGAATCCAAAAAAGCGAGCAGACCGATGATTTTCTTGAATGCGGTCTGTTCTTGCTCTGAAAGATCCGGCCACTGCTTCAAGTCGTTGCTCATATTGATTTCATTAGGAATCCAGAAATTTGCAAGCATGGTCTTGTACATCGGGTACGCCCACGAATAGCGGGTATTATCCCAATTTAAGATGTTCGAACTTCTTCCGTTGATGACACCTGTCGAGGCATTTGGTGCTTCATAATCGACGAGCTTTCTTTTTTGTATCGATGCCGTCATTTAGGCTTCCTCCTTTTTATGATGAGCAGACTTCACAATCATCAAATTCTTCCTGACTGGATGTTGATCGCGTATAGTAGGTCGTTTTCAATCCGTGTTTCCATGCAGACAAGTGTAAATTCAACAACTCTTTCGCCTGGATGTTGTTCCGTACATAGAGATTAAACGAGATGGATTGATCGATATATTTTTGTCTGATGCTGTTCTGCCTGATGGATGCGTGTTGGTCTACATCGTAGGCGGATGGATAATACCCATAGGTTTCATGGGTTAAATCAGGTGCGGTAACAGGAATCTTGTAATCTTTTTTCTCTTCGGAATAAAACTTTTTGAAAATCGGATCAATACTGGCCGTACTTCCTGCAATGAGGGAGGTACTTGAATTCGGTGCTACAGCCATCAAATATCCATTTCTCATTCCATTCTTGGAAACCTTGTCTTGCAAGGCTTTCCAGTTCCATGTGCCCTCTTGGTCAAACGTTCGTTTAATGAAAAAATCTCCTGTTTGCCAGTCTGATCCTTCGAATAGAGGATAGCTTCCTTTTTCGGCAGCCAAATCAGCACTAGCCTCAATAGCGTGATAGGCGACGGCTTCATACACTTCCTCCGTATAGTCGAGCGCTTCCTGGGATTCCCAGTCGATCTTCTTCTTGGCAAGAAGGTGGGCCCATCCGAAGGTGCCGAGCCCAACGCCACGGTAAGACTGGTTCGTGAGCTGTGCTTGTAACACGGGAATGGTATTTCTGTCGATGACGTTATCGAGCATACGAACTTGAATCGAAATCAAGCGCTTCAGAACACCGTTCGTGACGGCACGACCGAGATTGATGCTCGACAGGTTACAGACAACAAAATCTCCTGGTGTCTTCACAGATATGATTTTACCGTCTTCCACGTATTGTTCATCCTGGATGGTCGGTTTTTGATTCTGGGTGATCTCTGTACAAAGATTGCTGCAATAAACCATACCCGCGTGACTGTTCGGATTCATGCGGTTGACTTCATCCCTGTAAAACATATACGGCGTTCCTGTTTCAAGCTGACCGATCATGATGCGCTTCATAATTTCGATCGCTGGGACTTTCTCTTTAGAAAGGTCTGGATGGGCGACACAGGCGGCATATTTCTCCCGGAAGGATCCAGACCCTCTTTTTTCATCAAAATGATCTTCCAGCGAGTAGCCCATGATGCTGCGGACTTCATGAGGGTCGAACAAGTACCAGTCTTCACGGTTTTCCACTGCCTCCATAAAGAGGTCAGGGATGGATACCCCAGTGAAAAGGTCATGAGTCCGCTGGCGTTCGTCCCCGTTGTTCAATCGGCTGTCGAGGAAAGGGAAGATATCTTTGTGCCATACATCTAAATATACAGCGACAGCTCCCTGGCGCTGCCCCAGTTGGTCCACGCTGACAGCGGTGTTGTTGAGTTGTTTCATCCATGGGAGGATCCCTGACGAGACGCCTTTGAATCCACGGATGTCACTGCCGCGGCTCCTGATTTTACCTAAGTAAACTCCGATGCCCCCACCGTGCTTACTCAGGTTGGCGATGTCGGTATTGCTGTCATAGATGGACTGTAAGGAATCATCGATGGTGTCGATGAAACAGGAACTCAGCTGTCCATACCGTTTTCCTGCATTTGCGAGGGTAGGAGTAGCTACAGTCATATACAAATGACTGAGCGCCCAATACGCTTCTTTGACGAGAGGAAGGCGCTTCGATGCTTTTTCTTCCGCCATCAACACCATGGCGATGATCATGAAACGTTCTTGCGGGAGTTCGTAAACCTCTTTCGCTTTGCTTTTCGCAAGATATCGGTCGCTTAATGTCTTCAAACCAATATAAGTGAAGAGATGATCGCGATCAGGTGCGATAGAATCCTCTAATTCTTCTATTTCCTTTTTTGTGTAATATGTTAGAAGATTCCTGCTGTAAATGTTCTTTTCAATCAATGTTTGGATCAGCCCGTAAAAGTCTTCATAAGGTCCAGGTGTGGATCGATTGTGAGCAGATTTTTCGTACATGTCTTCCAGGTGGATGCGGCTTGCTACATACGTCCAATCTGGATTCGATTCATCGATTTCCGCCAGACACTCTAAAATGAATGCATCTTTGTCATTCTTGAGGGTGGGGGACTTATCAATGAGTCGTTGCACATTTAAATGGGAAAAATCTGCTTGCCATTGTTGAATTCTCTCTTGCCAGGACGTGTTTCTTGTTAAGGTTTCCATTATTTTTCACTCCTTGAAAATGAAGGTGTACGATCATGAATAGTCAGGGTTCGGAAAAATAAAAAAATCCGCTCAACGAAAATTGAGCGGATGAAACCATGAAACGAAGAGAAGACACGAGAGCCTTCGTTCCATCGCTTCATCTTCTCAATCCCCGAAGAAGTTGAAACTGCGACGAACGAAGACAGGTCTCCTGGCTGACACTCGATCTTACTCTGGTCCTTCCCGTGCAAAGCACAGTGGAATGTCCATTTCGCGAGTGATGACAGTTGCGGGGGCAGCTCCGGATTTTAACCGGATTCCCTATTAAGCCTTGTGGCATCTTCTGTTCGTAGATACTATATATAGTGTTTATTTAAGTTTATATTAGCTTATATTGTGTTTCTATCATAACGCTGAAGAAGGAATCATGCAACTCTTTTTTATCGAACTTCGACAAGAATAGAGCTATCATCTCTGTTGTGTTCCGCTATAATGGAGGATAGGAAATATATTTGAAAGGGATGATGGTGTGGCTCAAACATTTAATTGGCATAAGGAAGCGGAAAAGCAATGGAATGATCGTGCGGAAATGTGGAACTCAAAAAGTCGTGAGATGTGGGACGACGGGAGCCGGTGTACGATTGTCCCTTTTTTGACAAAGCGTGTAACTAAAGGGAAAATCGCTGATCTTGGGTGTGGAGATGGTTATGGATCGTATCTGCTTTACAAAGCAGGCTATAATGTTACAGGACTCGATTTGTCAGAAGACATGGTCACGCGAGCGAATGAACGAGTGAATGATGAGCGGATCTCATTTGTTCAAGGAGATTTGACAGACCTGCCGTTTAAAGATGAATCGTTTGACGCGGCGATGGCGATCAATTCATTAGAATGGACAGAAGTCCCGTACAAGGGCCTGGAAGAAATGAAGCGGATTTTGAAGCCGGGCGGCCGATTATGTGTCGGCCTACTCGGACCTACAGCGATGCCGCGTATCAATAGTTATCGCAGGGTATATGGGGAAGAGGTCATTTGTAACACGATGATGCCATGGGAACTTCAAAAAATGGCAGAAGAAACCGGCTGGACCTATGTAGAAGGTCAAGGAGTGTATAAACGTGGGGTGGAAGACCATCACATCGCGCAGCTGGATGAAGAATTAAAACAAGCCTTAACCTTCATGTGGATCTTCATCTTTGAAAAACAATAAACAACAAAAGCACCCGATAAGCGGGTGCTTTTTGTTTGGGAATAAATGTATGACCTGGTACACCAGATAAATACATAGATGTAAATAAATGTATGAACAGGTCATTCCTTTATTCTCCTTCCTCGGTCCAGAGGAATTCTTTGAGTAATTGGTCGACTTCTTCGAGTTCGTGGAGGCCGGAATGTGTGGCTAGCGGGTTGTAGAGGCGTTTTTCCTCATACTGTCCAAAGGGGACGATTTTTTCCAATCCACTCACACTCGAGGCATGGACAAGACCGTCCCAATGCTCGGCTTCAGGGTCATCGGCATTGATGACACCAGCTATAGCAAACACTTCCACATCATTCGGGAACTGATCCTTATTCTGCACCATCTGCTTTAAAGCTTCAGACTTCGGCCGCAGGTCAGTTGTTGCCGCTCCGTAATTGGATGCGAAGTAGCCTTCTTTTTCAATGCCTTTAAAGGGGCTAGCAATGACGGACAATTTCTCTACTCGAGGAACAGAATATTGGTGGTCGCTCAGCAAGTAATTGACCGATGCGATCCCTCCCATCGAGTGGCCGACGAGGTTCACTTGTTGAATGTTGTAATCGGCTTTTAAACGCCGCATGATTTCAGAAAGCCAATGGGTCTGGTTATAGATACTTGCACGATTGTTTTCGAAAAGCACTTGGATGAATGGATTGTGTGTTTCAGCAAAACCACCTCGGATGGTGACATGCCCACGGCTGGAGACATAAACCGTCATATGTTTCTGTCCCCATTGTAAGTTCTGCATCCGGTCCATCATCGTTTCGAAGCTTCGCGGGCCACCTTTAAAGCCATGCACGAACAATGTGGGTACAAGATCTTCGCGGTCCACGGGTTCAGAGCTTCCGGGTCTTGAGTTGATCATAAAAAAGAGCAGGCCGATCAGAAGGGAGCCCATCAAAATCGGCGCCCATTTTTTCCATAGCATAACGTTTTCCTCCTGAAAAACAGATCTATGAATAGTGTAACGGCTAACGCGTGTCGCTTCCTGGTATATTTATGAAAAAAGAATGACAATGTGTCGAAGATATCATTAGCATACCCGGATCTGTCAATGGACATCGAAGGGTTTATCTCCCATTTTTCGGGGAAAACTGAAATTGTAAAAAGATTGGATTACGGAAAGGAGCTTTCCATTGAATCAAGAAGAATTGAAAAAGAAAATCCACGAAGTCATGGAGCAACATAAAGTTGGTACGCTTGCCACAGTGAAAAATAATAAACCCCATTCGCGTTATATGACGTTTTGGAATGATGATGAGTTCACTTTCTATACCCCAACAAACAGAGAGACTCATAAAGCGGATGAAATTGAAGCGAACCCACATGTCCATATCCTTCTCGGATACGAAGGGGAAGGCTATGGGGATTCGTATTTAGAAGTCGAGGGACAGGCGAAGATTCGTGAAGATCAGGAGATCAAAGATAAGTTATGGAACGATCACATGGACCGCTGGTTTGATGGCAAAGATGACCCTGAGTATGTGGTACTTGAAATCATGCCGGAAAATATACGCTATATGAATCAGGGTCAGGAAACACCTGAACGTCTTGATATGTAAAAAGCAAAAAGTGGTCAGCTGCTAGGGCTGACCACTCTTTTTATTGGAGGGAACAAGGTTCGTCTTCATATTCGATTTCCAGAGTGATGTGCTCGAGTGAAATCGGATGTAAGATTTCTTTGACCTCCTCTTTCACTTTACATATCTCTTCCTTTGTCGCTTCTGCACGCACAACGATGTGAGTGGAAAAGGCATGATTTTCTCCATCCATTGACCACAGGTGGGTGTGATGAGTGGATTGAACATCAGGCAAATTGTTAATTTTTCGTGAAAGCCCCTCAAGGTCAACCCCAGATGGGACACCTTCAAGGAAAAGACGCATCGTCTGGATGAGATTTTTCACCACATTATATAAGATGAATAATGTGATTCCAATGGAAGCGATTGGATCCAAAATCGGCACATCAAAAAACAGCATAACAATACTGACTCCAAGGACGGCTATCCAACCAAGGACATCCTCAAGCAGATGCCATGTCATGATCTTCTGGTTCATGGAGTCCCCGCCTTTAAGCCGGAAAACGGCTGCGCCGTTAACGAGAATTCCTAAGATGGAAAGAGCGATCATTCCTCCTGCATTCGGCTGCTCGGGGTTTAAGAGTCTGGGTACGGCCTCTGTCAAAATGAAAATGGACCCGACAATCAGGACCACGCTGTTGATCAAGGCCGCTAAAAGAGAGAAACGCCGATACCCGAAAGAAAAATGATCCGATTGTTCTTTTCGGGAAAACTTCTGTAAAAACCAGGCGAGACCGAGAGAAAGAGAGTCCCCGAGGTCGTGTAAAGCATCGGAAAGAATCGCCATACTATTTGTTAGTAAACCACCGATAAATTCAATAATGGTAAAAAAGAAATTCAGGAAAAAAGCGGTTTTGATTTTACCGGTAGTTGAATCGATATGATGGTGGTGATGATGATGTCCCATAGTGCTCACCCTTTTTCAATACATGATTATATGCTCATATATATAACGTATGAAAGATGAAGAGTATTGTCAATCCTTTTAGGTTTTACCTGCATAAGGAAGACTATGACCCTCCATTAGATCATTCATCGCTCATGATAAAGTTCAGGGACACTAGCCCTGAACTTTATTTAATGGATTGATTTTAATCGATAGGATAGAACCTACGATGGATCGAGTAATAATCGAGCTTGTTGCCTGTAACCGTTGATAACCTCTCCAGTGCCTCCAACAGGAAGGTTTTGTCCAACTCGTAGATGACTTTTGTTTCGATATGGTCGATGGTGTTGCAGGCGAATTCCCATAGCATCTGGTGCTTAGAGCTGTCGATCGATTCGGCAACCATCGCAATGGAGTCGACGAGCTCCGTGATAATCAGATGATTGTCACGAGCATAGTGCCGGATATAGCCAAAGCCGCGGTAGATGTAGGACTCAAAGGATTCAGAAAGCAGAACCACTCGGACCTGCTTTTCGTTATCCATCAGGTAAGGAGTGAATGTAATGTAATCCTCTACGGTAAGCATCAACTCGGCCATCTGGTGGATGGTGTTGGTAGCGGTTTTCGGATCGTCATTTCCAAGAGATTTAATCGCGATTTCGGCTAGTTTGTGCATACCCATTTGAATATCTTGCAGTTCTGTTTCTTTGTAATCAATAATGACCATCTTGCAATATTTTTCTTCATCAATGTTTTCAGCACCAGGTCCCCAGTAGCTGATCATATTGTTGCTTTTCAAAATATAATCGCCCACTTGGGCATGAAATTGAATGATGATGTCATCTTTTCTTGCTTCTTCAATCATTTTCTTATAATCGACGAGTTGGATATATCCAGACTTAATAGCCCCAATAGGTTCGGCCTTCGAGCGCTCTGCTTCCATCAAGTCTCCTGGTTCTTTCGTTCGATACTGTTCAAGGTCTTTCCTCAGCGTCTGGTTGATGATTTTCTCGGAAGAATGTTTCATTGTATCTGTGATATTGTGCACTTGCATCCAAGTTGTTGCATGGTTGATAAAATAAATGAATGTAACGGAAGATGTGAAAGCAAGGAAAATTGTGACGATCGGCACCGCTACGAAGAATTCGTGCCTTGTATTTCCGATAAATAGGAACACGAGCAGAACATAAACAAAATTACCATTGAATATCCCAAGTGCGTGCTGTGTCCTGCGGTCTGCGACGAAGTTGAGAAGCATCCTTGGTGAGAACTGACCACTGAATGTTGTCAAGACGACGAGCAAGGAGTTCAATGTGAATGCGCTCAGAGTCAGAATACCACCAATGAGTGTACTGACAAGCATCCGGGTAATATCTGCGTTGATTCTGAACACTTCAAACGTATACTGTTCGATTTGAAAAACGATATCCAACAACAGGGTGACCACAACAAAAAATATGGACAATAATATATAGTAAAAAGGCATGTACCATAAGGTCATCTGCATTTCATGCTTACGCTGCCGTTTAGACATTTTCGCATACTTTTGTATCGATACAGGTAACAACTTTAAAAACATAGGGGGCCTCCTTTCTGACTAAGAATTATAATCGTAGTTTCCCCTTTGTCAGAATCAATAAAACGAGAATAGGATATTTTTCTACAAAAACTTTCTGATTTAAAAAGAATTAGCCATTCCGCTGTTACGATCCAATCATCAGAAAGATGGACATGAAGGGTGTCATTTCGTTCACTTTCATAGACTGAATTTTTGTCAGCTCAAGAACGGTGAGGTATATTGAGAATAATTATGGAAAAGGGGGATCCATCATGAACTGGGTACATAAAACGTTCGCTGAACTTTCAAAGCAGGAATTATATGAGATTTTGCAAAAAAGGGTCGAGGTTTTTGTCGTTGAACAGGAATGTCCTTATCCTGAAGTCGATGGAAGAGACGAAGGTTGTTTACATATATGGATGGAAAAAGAACAGGAGATGGTAGCTTACTGCCGCATTGTCCCACCAGAAGAAGATGAGCAGTACCATAGTATAGGCCGTGTGCTCGTTAAAGAAGGGCATCGAGGGTGTGGCTATGCCCGTCAAGTGATGGACCGTGCAATCCATGTGTTGAAGGAAGATTATAAGGTCCACCACATTTGGCTCCACGGCCAGGAGCACTTGCGCCATTTCTACGGTTCTTTTGGATTCAAAGAGGTTTCAGATGTCTACCTTGAAGATGGGATCCCGCACGTGGATATGCTGATGGAAGTCTAAATCGTTTCGATTCCTCTATAACCGGGAATGATAACTTTGTGAAAAGTTTCCGAATGGAGGTTTTGAAATGAGTCCGCAAACATTTACTAAACAATACATCAATGGTCAGTGGAAGAGCGGTTCCAGTGAGAAATATGTAGATAATGTCAACCCTTATACACAGCAAACGATTGCTTCGATCCCTTCTGCAAATGAAGATGATCTTAACGAAGCCTACGAGGCAGCTGTAAATGCTCAGGAGTCATGGATGACGACTCTTCCTGCTAAAAAGCAGACGTATTTTGATCAACTATTGAAAGTGGTCCGTGAGAGGAAAGATGAAATTATCGATTGGCTCGTGAAAGAAGCGGGCAGCACGCTTGTCAAAGCAGAGGTAGAATATCAGGCAGCTGTCGGCATCATTCGGGAATCGGCCAGTTTTCCGACGCGGATGAGCGGCCAGATTTTACCGTCCAACACACCAGGCAAGGAAAACCGGGTGTACCGTTCTCCGAAAGGTGTCATCGGCGTCATCGGCCCTTGGAATTTCCCTTTTCATCTAGCGATGAGGTCAATTGCTCCAGCTTTAGCGACCGGGAATACCGTCGTCGTTAAGCCGGCGTCTGATGCACCTGTTACATCAGGGTTGTTAATTGCCGATCTGTTCGAAGAAGCAGGTTTCCCAGAGGGTGTGATCAATGTGGTCGTCGGTCGAGGATCAGAAATCGGAGATGCTTTTGTGAAACACCCGGCAGCGAAGCTGATTTCATTTACAGGCTCGACGGAAGTCGGCAGCCATATTGGTGAACTCGCAGGGAAATATATTAAGGAGACAGCCCTGGAGCTAGGCGGGAACAATGCCATGATCGTCCTTGAGGATGCGGATATTGATCAAGCAGTGGAAGCGGCGGCTTTCGGAAAGTTCCTGCACCAAGGGCAGATTTGCATGTCGTTGAACAGAATCATCGTCGAAGAGAGTGTTCATGATTCGTTCATCGAAAAATTCAAAGAGAAGGTTGAGAGCCTGAAAGCTGGCGATCCTTCGGAGAAAGATACTGTCATTGGCCCACTCATTAACAAGGATGCCATAGAGCGGATTCAGGAAGATGTAAAAGAAAGTGTTGGCCGAGGCGCTGAAATTCTCACAGGTGGGGAGACAGATGGCAGTGTCATGCAGCCGACCGTTTTGACGGGTGTAACGAGCGATATGCCGATTGCAAAGAATGAAGTCTTCGGCCCTGTGGCTTCTGTGATCCAAGTTTCATCTGAACAAGAAGCGATCAAAGCGGCGAACAGCTCTCCATACGGATTGAGCGGTTCTGTATTCACTCGTGATGTCCATCGAGGGGTGGAAGTAGCCAAACGTGTGGAGACGGGGATGATTCATGTGAATGATCAGTCCGTAAATGATGAAGCACACGTCGCTTTTGGTGGTGAAAAAGAATCCGGTCTCGGACGTTTCGGAGGCGAATGGGCTTTGGATAAGTTCACAACCGTAAAATGGATCGGCGTGATGAACGGTTATCGCGAGTTTCCTTTTTAAATCGAATAGGAAAAAGCAGAAGCTCAGGAAATGGAGCTTCTGCTTTTTTTAAGTTCATTTATCAAATATTCCTGTACTTCCCATTTCGGTCCGGATTGTATATATCCATTCAATTTTTCAGCATACTTCACAGCTTCTTCTTCTTGAGGGAAAACCTTGTCTCTACGATCAATGGGGTCTTTTAAAACTTCTAATAAACGATCATCTTTTCTAATAAGCGTATACATGTGAATCCCTCCTGTACAGTCCGCGTAGGATATTTGTATAAGATAATTAAAATACATTTTGAACAAGTATTCAATCTTTATTTTTAAAAAAATTATCCAACGATCAGACTTGTTTCGACAGAAGCAGGAGATTAGTATACGCTTGCGCTTTATGATTGAATTATGGAAGCACTTGTTATAGTGAAAGAATAAAAAGACAGTACTTTCGAGTTGGAAAGTACGGTCCCTTGATCTTACTTCTGCTTAAATGCTTTGAATCGTTTCACGGCATCCCGCAATGTTTCTTCCGAATTGTTCAACCCGATGCGCACATAACCTTCTCCGTGCGTACCGAAGCCGATTCCAGGGGCAACGAACAACCCTGTCGATTCCAATAAATCATCCGCAAAGCCTTGGGAGGTATAGCCTTCAGGTACTTGCAGCCATGTAAAGAAGGAACCTTGGCAGGGGGCGACATGATACCCTGCTTCTTCTAAACCATGAACGAGAAGGTCACGTCTTTTTTCATAGGTTTCGGCAAGATCTGTGACACATTGTTGGGAACTCAATAAGGCGGTGGCTGATGCTTTCTGCAATCCGCCGAAAATACTGCAGAAGTAGTGATCCTGGATGACCTCAAGCGCATGGATGACGCTTGGGTTACCGACAGCAAAAGCGACACGCCAGCCGGCCATATTGTAAGTTTTAGACATTGTATAAACCTCAACACCGACATTTTTCGCACCTTCGAATTGCATAAAGCTGAGCGGTTTGTTCCCATCAAATCCTATGGCCCCATAGGCGAAGTCGTGAACGACACAGACATCGTTCTTTTCTGCTTCCTGGATGGTTTCTACAAAAAAGTCCTCACCAGCCATAGCTCCTGTCGGGTTATTGGGATAGTTTAGGAACATGAGCTTTGCTTTTTCCCAGCTCTCTTTATCAATTTCACTGTAGTCAGGCAAAAAGCCATTCTCTTCGCGAAGGGGCATCGACTTCATTTCTGCGCCGACCATTTCAATGCCGGACCAGTAATCCGGGTAACCGGGATCGGGAACGAGCGCGACATCCCCCGGATCAAGGAAACACTGGCTAAGCTCAACGAGCCCTGTTTTGCTTCCAGGCATAATGGCGACTTCTGTTTCAGGATCAATGTCTACGTCGTATTCGCGCTTGTAAAATTCAGCTACGGCTTCCTTTAAGAACTCATAACCGTGGAAGGGGGGATATTTGTGGAAATCCGGGTTTTCAGCCGCCTCCTGTAAGGACTGCACAATGTGGGAGGGGGTGGGTTGGTCAGGGTTTCCCTGCCCTAAGTTCAAGGTGTCATAACCACGATTTTTGTAAAGATTTAATTTATCGATCATAGTTGCGAAAAATTGGTCCGGAAGCCTCTGTATGGCTTTGGATGTTTGGAATTGCTTCATGTCCTTCACCTCAAATGATTTTTTTGAAAAGTCGTACAAAAAGATAATATCGTTAGTTTAACATGAGAGAAGTTTGAGTGGGAACCATATAGGCAAAGAATAAGAGAATAGAAGGTACGTAAAAGGAGTGATTGGGATGGATTTCGTTATTATCGGAGGAGATGCTGCAGGGATGAGTGCAGCGATGCAAATTGTAAGGAATAGTGAGGGGCATTCGATTACCGTGTTGGAACATGGAGGGATCACCTCTTATGGACAGTGTGGCCTGCCGTATGTATTAAGCGGGGATGTCGAGTCTACAGAAGACCTCATCGCGCGTGACCCTGAAACGTTTCGCGAAAAGTATGGCATTGATGTCCGCACCTATCACACGGTAACGGAAGTGGATTGCGATCATAAAGTCGTATACGGAAAAGATCATGAGGATCAGGGATTTGAGTTGTCCTATGATCGTCTGCTCGTAGCTTCCGGTGCAGCACCGGTCATGCCTCCATGGGAAGGACGGGAGCTTGAAGGGATTTACACACTAAAGACCATTCCCGATATGAAGGAGATTATGACAGCGACTACAAAGGAGAAGGAACATGTGACCATTATCGGCGGTGGGTACATAGGGCTTGAAATGGCGGAAAGCTTTGTGTCGATTGGAAAGAAAGTACGTTTGATTGACCGCGGACCTCAACTGGCGAAAATTTTCGATGAGGATATGGGGGAGATGGTCCATGAAGAAGCCGAACGGAACGGTGTGGAACTACACCTCGGTGAATCGGTCGAAGGATTCAAAGGGGAGCAGCATGTTCAATCGGTTATCACGGATAAAGGTGAATATGAATCCGACCTTGTCCTTGTCGCCGTAGGAGTGACGCCGAACACCTCCTTTATGAAAGATACGGGCGTGTACAAAGGGATAAACGACGCGATTGCCGTGAATGCTTTTATGGAGACAAGCATCCTGGACATCTATGCTGCCGGGGATTGCGCCACCCAGTATCACCGGATCAAGAAAAAGGATGATTATATTCCATTAGGCACACATGCCAACAAACAAGGGCAGATCGCAGGACTGAACATGATTGATCATAGAAGATCGTTCCGAGGGATTGTGGGTACGTCGATATTGAAATTCTTTGATTTAACGCTTGCCCGCACAGGTCTTTCTGAACGGGAGGCTAAGAACGAAAAGATTCCATTTAAAAAAATCACGATTGAATCCACACATGCCGCCGGCTATTATTCCAAGCAAAATTTGCTGACATTGAAAATCATTTATCATGAGCAAACCGGTCAGTTGCTCGGGGCTCAAATCATTGGAGGTCAGGGAGCTGATAAACGGATCGATGTCCTGGCCACTGCTCTATTCCATGAAATGTCGATCGATGAATTAGAAGACTTGGATCTTGCTTATGCACCTCCTTATAACAGCGTGTGGGATCCTGTGCAGCAAGCAGCCCGTAAAGCAGACTGAATCGTGTAGGAAGTTCTTCGTGTATGGTAGGATAGGAATGAAGCACCATACAGGAGGATTCATGCTGTGAATACAGATTTATATAAAAAGGCGGAAGCATTCGTTCGCCAATACCATCAGGAGCAACAGCTTTCTGGTACAGATGAGAGGCTCAAGGAAATCGAGCAGGAAATTGGTGAGAAGGGAAGCTATACGCACACCTATCCCGAGCTTGAATATGGCGCCAAAGTCGCCTGGCGGAACAGCAACCGCTGCATCGGACGTCTCTTTTGGAACAGCTTGAAGGTGTTTGATGCCAGGCATGTCGATACAGAAGAAGACATGCGCGATGTACTCTTTGAACACTTGGATTATGCCACGAACGGGGGGCGTATCCGCTCGACGATTACTATTTTCAAACCCAAAACCTCGGAGCGAGAAGTGCGGGTTTGGAATCATCAACTGGTCCGTTACGCCGGTTATGAAGAGAATGGAAGTGTAATTGGAGACCCCGCTTCTGTTGCGTTTACGAAGGAATGTGAGGAACTCGGCTGGAAAGGGGGAGGCACGTCGTTTGATGTATTGCCTCTTGTCGTCCAAATGGATGGACGGGAACCCATGTGGTTCGAAATCCCTTCAGACAAGGTGTTAGAAGTACCACTTCGTCATCCCGAATATGCTTGGTTTGAAGACTTAGGCATGCAGTGGTATGCCGTCCCGGTGATTTCTGATATGCGACTTGAAATCGGTGGACTTGATTATACAGCCGCCCCGTTCAACGGTTTTTATATGGAAACAGAAATCGGGGCCCGTAACCTCGCTGATGACTTTCGGTATGATTTTTTGCCCGCCGTAGCGGAAGCCATGGGGCTTGATACGAAACGGAATTCATCCTTGTGGAAGGACCGCGCTTTGATTGAGCTTAATCAGGCTGTCCTGTTTTCTTATCAATCCGCTGGGGTAAGTCTTGTCGACCATCATACAGCTGCTCAACAGTTCCATCAGTTTGAGAAAAAAGAACAGTCGTGCGGACGTGAGGTCAAGGGTGACTGGACATGGCTCATCCCGCCCGTTTCGCCAGCAGCGACACACATCTTTCATTCGGCATACGAAAACCGGATGGACACACCGAACTATTTCTACCAAACTCCGGCCTATGAAAAAAATCCTTCCGAGTGATTCGGAAGGATTTTTTGTCTTATTTGTGGGTGGTATCGACTGAATATGAAATATATCAATCAAATAACGGATATATCAATTAAAAATGCGATAAATCAATTAAATACAAGATATATCAACTAAAGATGATAAATATCCATTCGATGATCTAGTAAGAACTCATTCATACAAGTCCGGACGTCGGTCTTGAAAAATAGGGATCTGCTCGCGAATTGCCTCGACAGCTGTGAAGTCGACTTCGGCATACACGATTTCTTCATCAAAACCACCTTCAGCCAATACGTTGCCCCACGGGTCTACAACGATTGAATGGCCTCCAAACTCATTGTTTTGATCAGCACCTACACGGTTGCAGGCGATGACGAAGCATTGATTTTCAATCGCCCGGCTGATCAATAGATTCCGCCAATGCTCAACCCGGGGTTTTGGCCACTCTGCAACGACAAACAACCCGCGCGAACCATCCAGCATGTGTGTTCTCATCCATTCAGGGAAACGGATATCATAACAAATGACACCGGCCACAGGCACCTCACCAAGATTGAAATTCCCTTTTTGGTTCCCTGATTCTAAAAACTTTTCTTCATTCATCAAACGGAACAAATGGGCTTTCCGGTAGTTGAACAGCCGATCACCTTCAGCGTTATAGGCAACGAAGGTGTTGTAAAACTTACCGTTTTCTTCTTCAGCGATGGATCCTGCAATGGTGACCTTGAGTGCCTTTGCTAAAGAAATCAAGAGCTGATGCGTCGGACCCTCGAGTGTTTCTGCTATTTCTTCAAAACGGGAAAGATCATAGCCTGTCGTCCACAATTCAGGCAACAAGATGACCTCGCTTCCTTGTGCGGCAGCTTCTTTTATTTTCTCCTTTGCAAGTTTACGGTTCTCTTCAGGGTTACCGAAGACGATGTCCATTTGAATAATTGCTATTTTTGTTGTCATCCTATCACCTCATTTTCTTCTTAGTGTATCAAAAAATTCTGACGTTTCCCTAATATTTTCGATTAGGATTTTACCTGGATGATGAGATTTCATCTCTTGCCTTCATTCTGTGTATCGAAACAAACCGCCCATGCTACAATAAACATAAACCGCTATTCAACGATATGGCAGGATTGTGAAAGACTCGATTTCTAGATGTTTTTTGAGTGGATGGGGCTGCGGGGAATGACTCGCCCACGGAAAGCGAGCCGTTTTCCCAACCACCATCCCTTCAGACAAACGTCTCGAAACTGAGCCGTCAACAATCGAAAACATTTATGAAAAAAAGCGAAGAGGTATGAAAAAGGAAGTGGGATTATGTTTGAGTTGTTTCTTCCGATGCTTGAAAGGCTTGGAATTATCGTAACGGTTGCTTTCATTATTACTCGCTTCCGTTTTTTCCGAGAGCTGATCGATCAAAAAACGCTGGACCAACGTCAGCGGTACATGGCGATCGCTTTTTTCGGGTTGTTCGGAATCATTGGTACATATACAGGTATCACTTATAATACAAGTTCCCTTGATTATGGACGCTGGGCTTATAACCTTGTCGAATCGGAAGCACTGGCGAACTCAAGAGTGATTGGAATCGTAGCAGCCGGTCTTTTCGGTGGTTACCGCATTGGCATAGGGGCCGGGGTCATTGCTGGTTTGCATCGTTTTTCCCTTGGAGGATTCACGGGGGTCGCTTGCGGGATATCTGCTGTGGTAGCAGGAATCATTGCGGGTTACTTCCATAAAAAAGAGGAGTCTTTAAAACTGAAGACAGCTTTATTTGTTGGGGCCCTTGCAGAGACGGTGCAGATGGGGATCATCCTTCTTATCTCTGATCCATTTCCGCGTGCGTGGGCCCTTGTCCAGGAGATCGGAGCCCCCATGATTGTAGCGAACGGTGTCGGTTCCGCATTGTTCTTATTAATCATCCGCAATGTTCTTCATGAAGAAGAGAAAGTCGGAGCTTTGCAGGCACAAAAAGCACTGAAATTGGCAGAATCGACGGTCTCTCACCTGCGAAAAGGGTTGACGATGGATTCTGCAGAAAAGGCGTGCCAGATCATTTATGGGGAAGTTCAAGTGAGTGCGATTTCCATGACGGATAAACAAAGAATCCTTGCTCATGTTGGACAGGCCGATGACCATCATAAGGCGGGAGAGCCGATTCAAACGGACGCCACTCGTGATGTCATTGAGACAGGAGAGCGTGTTGTAGTCAGTCATGAAGAGATTCAATGCCAACAGGCGGACTGTCCACTTGGAGCAGCCGTCATCGTTCCATTGAAGAAGCGTCAAGAAGTGGTCGGAACCATGAAGTTTTACGTTTCGTCACAAAAAGAAATCTCGAATGTTCTATTGGAATTGATCCAGGGATTGAGTGCCCTCCTTAGTCAGCAGCTTGAGCTTGCTGATGCTGAAAAAGCACAAGAACTAGCTCGTAAAGCGGAAGTGAAGGCCCTGCAGGCACAAGTCAATCCACATTTTTTATTTAATTCGTTAAATGTCATCGTTTCATTGACTCGTACGGAACCTGATCGAGCAAGAGCGCTGCTTATTGCTCTTTCCAAGTTCTTTAGGCAAAACCTAGGGGCGACCACCAAAACCTGGACGTCTTTAAAAGAAGAGTTGAAACATGTAAAGTCCTATCTTCTCATCGAAGAAACGCGTTTTGTCGATCGCCTCCATGTTCACTATGATGTTGATGAATCAGCATTATCAGCACGAATCGCGCCTTTAACCTTACAGCCCCTGGTCGAAAACAGCATCAAACATGGGATTAAAGACCAGGAAGGGGGAGCGGAAATTACGATTTGTGTCCGTAGAGATAAAGAAAACGTCAACATCAGCGTAGCGGATAACGGAAAAGGAATTGAACCGATGAGGTTACGCAACTTGGGAGAACAATCAGTCACGTCAGAAAGAGGGACGGGGTTCGGGTTATATAACGTCAACAAACGTTTAGAATACATGCACGGAAAGAGTGCGAAGCTAAGAATTATGAGCGAGCAAGGAAAGGGGACAACCATTGCATTTACGGTCCCTCTTCATGAAAAGGAGAAAGGGTCATGAACGGAAAAATTACGGTGCTCATCGTTGATGATGAGCGCTTCAGTCGGGAAGAATTGAATTTTTTGCTAAAACCTTACGAGAGCATTGAAGTTGTAGGGGAAGCGGGATCAGGAGATGAAGCAGTCATGCAGACGTTGAAGCTTCAGCCGGATGTCCTTTTTCTAGATGTGGAAATGCCGAAGATGGATGGGATGGCGGTAGCGAAGGCAGTTCAAGAGCTCAAGAAGGTTCCAGAGATCGTTTTTGCAACCGCGTATCCAGATTTTGCGGTCGAAGCCTTTCGTCAGAAGGCGATCGATTACTTGCTCAAACCTTTTGATGAGGAACAGTTGAGTGAAACCGTGGAAAGAATAGAGAAGAAATTGAAGCCGGTAGAAGAAAATGTCGTTAAACCTCCTTCTAAGTTGGCAGTTGAAGTGGAGGATACGATTGAATATCTGGACCCCTCTGAAATTATGTACGTACACAGGGAGGATCGGATTACAAAAATCGTCGGCAAACAGAAGGTCTATGAAACGAAAGACGCGCTCAAAGATGTGGAGAAGCGACTCCAAGGTTTCTCTTTCTTCCGAATTCATAAAAGTTATCTCGTGAACTTGGATTACGTCCACAGGTTAACTCCGTGGTTCAATGGGGCCTATCAGTTGGAACTGCAGGAGACGGAGGAGAAGCTTTCCGTCAGCCGGAACTATGTGAAGGAATTACGAAAGAAGCTGGAGTTGTAATTTATCATTGTATTTCAATCCTCTTATACGACATCTTGGACATCAATCCTGACATGTTAAACAGAAAACCCTCTTCTGGAAGCGTTCTCTTGATATATTTTATGTAAGCGATTACAGACGAACGCGAAAAGGAGGAAATACAATGATTACTTTTCTAGTGAGTATTGCACTTTTAATTGTCGGTTATCTTACGTACGGTAAATATGTTGAAAAAACGTTTGGCGTCAACACAGGTCGTGAAACGCCTGCTTATTCTCATGGTGACGGTGTCGATTACCTGCCGATGGGAGAAAAAAAGAATGCGTTAATCCAGCTCTTGAATATCGCGGGGGTAGGTCCTATTTTCGGTCCTATTCTAGGAGCTTTATATGGACCTGTCGCTTTTCTGTGGATTGTGTTTGGAGCCATTTTTGCGGGCGCTGTCCATGATTATTTAACGGGAATGATTTCCATACGTAACCGTGGCGCCCACCTGCCTGAGCTTGCAGGGAAGTTTTTAGGGAAAGTCATGAAGCACGTAGTCAATGCGTTTGCGATTCTTTTGCTTGTCCTTGTAGGAACTGTCTTCGTTACAGCACCTGCAGATCTTTTACACAACATGACGAGCAGCTGGCTTGCTCTTCCTGTCATTCTGCTTGTGATTTTCGCTTACTATTTGTTAGCGACGATGCTTCCGATCGATAAAATCATCGGACGGTTTTATCCAATTTTCGGTGCCCTTCTACTCATCAGCGCAATTGGAGTCGGAGTATCTCTTATCGTAACAGGAGCACCCATCCCAGAATTGACTTTTACAAATATGCACCCGGATAACGCACCGATTTTCCCACTGTTATTCTTAACGATTTCTTGTGGTGCCTTGTCAGGTTTTCACGCGACACAAACTCCTATTATCTCAAGAACGACACAAAAGGAAAAACAAGGACGTCGTATTTTCTACGGAATGATGATTGCCGAAGGTATTATTGCCATGATCTGGGCAGCGGCAGCCATGAGCTTGTTCAACGGTTCTGCAGGACTGAATGAAATCCTTGCAAGTGGAGGACCAGCAGCTGTTGTCAGTGAAGTTTCCATCGCTATGTTAGGCGCTGTCGGTGGTACACTTGCTGTCCTTGGTGTCATCATACTGCCAATCACATCCGGAGATACAGCATTCCGAAGCGCCCGTATGATTATTGCGGATTATATTAAAGTTCCACAAAAGAAAATCATGAGTCGTGTTTGGATTGCACTTCCATTGTTCGTCATCTCATTTGCATTGACACGGATCGATTTCACACTTCTATGGAGATACTTCTCCTGGGCGAACCAATCGACAGCAGTCATCGCGCTTTGGGTAGGAGCGATGTACTTGTTCCTATCCCGTAAAAATTACTTCATTGCCGCCGTGCCTGCAACGTTCATGACCATGGCCACATTCACCTATATCTTGAACGCGCCGATCGGATTCGGCCTGGCTCTGAATGTTTCCTACGTTGTTGCAGCCATCGGCACCGTTGCTGTTGTCACTGCCTTCATCATAGCCGCCCGCCGCGGATTACAGAAGGATATTCCATTAGAAGAAGATTTGAAACAAACGGCCTAATGTTAAAGAGCACTTACTTTTATAAAAGTAGGTGTTCTTCTTTTTTCTATAGGCATTTATTAAGGAGAGTTGAATGTTGAGCATCTCTATTATGTCGAATACTCAATGAACGATGTCGATTTCCTAAATAGCATGGTCGAATACTCAATTAGCGGTGTCGAATTCTAAAATAGCGTTGTCGAATTCTTCATTATCTCTGCCGAATACTCAACTAATACAATCACTATCTTCTCCCCTCGTATGGGAAGGTCATGTTTTTCTTGGAGATGAAAGGGTATCCTTTATAGGGAAAGGAGAGATTGTTGTGGAACAAGAAATCCAAGAGAAACAAGGAACATTTTATATAGGAGAAGAACAGGAACCGAAAGCTCAGCTTCTATTTGAAGAGAATGATAATACAATGGTCATTACAAGTACTTTCGTTGCCCCGTCTGAGCGCGAAAAAGGTTTGGGTGCAGAATTAATTGATTATGCCGTGAACTACGCACGCAAACATAAATTAAAAATAGACCCGGTCTGCTCCTTCGCCCGGGAAGTTATTGAAAAAACACCGGAATATCAAGTGGTGTTAAAAGCTTAGAGGGGGAGTTTCTGATGGTGAAAATCAGGGAACCTGAGGAAAAGGATTTGATGCACTTTACAAGGTACAGCATCGACTTTCTACATGGGACGAGCTCAGAAAGGCTGACCAATGAAGAAGTGAGGAATCGTAAGTATTGGGCGGCAGATCAATTTTTAGCAAAGAACCCAAAACAGAAGCTGCTGGTTGCTGATATGAATGGAAGAATGATCGGATATGTCCTTGGCATTATCGAGTCCCATGGGGAAGAGGATGTGTATGGATATGTCAGGGAAGTATTTGTGGATGAATTTTACAGGCGGGAAGGCATTGGTACAGAACTGTGTGATGAACTAGTCCAGTGGATGTATGAACAGGAAGCAAAAGTCATCCAGGTAAGCCTTAGACCTCATCAGAATGGGGTGAGTGAATTCATCCGCAAAATCGGTTTTTCTTCTGTCAGCACCCTTTATGAATATCAAGCAGAAGGATAAAGGATGTATTGGAGAGGAGATAGAGAATGAAAAAGGCTATGCTGATCGTCAATCCTTCTTCAGGAAAAGAGGAAGCCGTCGATCATGTTGAACAAATCGAGCACATTTTATCGGAAAAAGGATACGAAGTGGAAGTTGCTCAAACAGAAAAAGAGTTGGATGCGACAAAGTACTGCCAGAACGCCTGCAGAGGTGAGTTCGATCTCGTCGTTTCTATGGGGGGAGATGGCACCCTCCATGAAACAATCAATGGGATGGTAGACGAAAATCATCGCCCGCATTTGGGAATCATTCCACTTGGGACAGTCAACGATTTTGCAAGAGCCCTCGATATTCCACTGAAGGTTGAAGAGGCGATTGATGTTCTCCGTTCCGATCAGACAAAATCTGTGGATATTGGGAAGTTTAATGACCAGTATTTTGTTAACATCGTGGCAGTGGGGGCCCTTGCTGAAGCGACATATGAAGTGACACCTGAACAAAAAACGAAATTTGGTCCGCTTGCGTATATGATGGAAGGGATGAAAACCTTGACCCAGCATAGCAGTTATCCCATGCGGATTGAATATGACGATAAGGCATGGGAAGGGGAATCTTTTCTTTTCCTAGCAGCTTTAACGAATTCAGCAGGTGGATTTGAAAAATTATCTCCGGAAGCGAAAGTGAATGACGGGAAAATTCACGGGTATATCGTACCTAAAGTGAATATGATTCGTCTTGCATCCATCGTTTCAGCCATTCTTAGAGGTGGACTTAAGGATGAGCAGGACGTGGAATACTTCAAAGCGGATCATATCCGTATCACATCGGAAGAAAACCTGGTCACGAACGTCGATGGAGAAGAAGGAGATTCCCTTCCTGTGGAGTTGTCCGTTCTTCCATCTCATATATCCGTCGTTGTAAAATAAGTAAAGGCTGTCATGTGTACAGCCTTTTTTCTGTGCCATACTAGGAGTGAATGAGGTGCATCTATGAAGAAACCAGATATGGAAGATTACTTACAGGAAGGCATTTATGGAAGCCGGCAAACAAAACCAGGAGAAAGAAAACAATACCTTGGTACGTTAAGAGAACGAGTCTTGATCGCTCTGACGAAGGGTCAGGTGATGCAGGAGAAGGGGCAGGAAGAGTTGGTGGCTCTGATGAAAAGCTATCAAGATGCCAACCTGCTTTTGAACGGAGATGTGAGCTACCGGTTTTTATCTCCCTACATGGATTTAGCCGAGAAGCATAACATTCATCATTCGACCGTTTCGAACCAGGAAACACATTCAGAATTCGGGGCTGTCCTCACATTGGCTTATGCGATTGAAAAAGAGCATATAAGGATTGAAGAACAAAAGGAAGTAGGAGAGTCATCTGAGCAGAACGGGTGGACAGACTTTTTCAAGTCTCTTTTTAAACCATCAAAATAAAAGGAAGGCTGCGGATATCCGCAGCCTTTTTTCACACGTCCCTCTAGCATAGAGAGGCCAATTTTATTTGTACTGATTCAAGAATCTTGCCAGCCCGACGATAATAATAGCAAAAGAAAAAAGTATCATTGCAATGTAGCCGGCGTAGAACAAGAATTGATCGAAAAAGTTCCCAGCAGTGTCACCGATGCTGTAAAGCGCATACCCGGAAAGAAGAGCAGCTAAAAACAAGAACACACGGTTGTTGAAATCCATCTTTATTCCACCTCCTTTGTACTTCCAATATATGATGTACAAACGTGGAATATTTAGCTTTTAAAAAAATAATTTGCCGGCTTGTCCACACAAAGCACGGATCCTGTCTAAAATGAAGTCCTTATTCAACTATTTGGCAGGATTGTTGAAGACTCAGTTTCGAGATTTTTGTTGAGTGGATGGGGGCTGCGGGGGATGGCTCGCTTTCCGCGGGAGCGCGGTGAGCCTCCTCGGACTGCATCCTGCGGGGTCTCACCATGCACTTTTTTCCCACAGGAGTCTCGCCATTCCCCTCCGCCCCTTTGCCATGCGAGTGCCTCGAAACCACTTCTTGAAAACTTTGCGTGATTGCTCAAGAAAATTGGTTCATATAAAACTCTTCACAGTAGTCATTTCTAGCACAAAAACTTGATATCGAGCGCTTTATGCCTTCTTCTGATTGAGGACGGAAAACCTCTTATCTTGGTATAGGGGTTCGTTTCTCTCCTCCATGAAATGGGGTGGTTGGGAAGCTGCGAGACTCCCGTGGGAGAAGGAGATAGGCGAGATCCCGCAGGGCACAGCCCGAGGAAGCTCGGCGCTCCCCCACAGGAAAGTGTTCAAATGCGGAATCGCCCTGGGAGACACGACTGGCATAAGCAGAACAGCAAAGGAATGTGTTTTTTCATTCCTTTGCTGTTCTGCTTATGACGCGAGTGTCTGGGCGATGGAGCTAGACGAGTTGCTTCCCAGCCACCCCTGCCTCCTAATATGGCAAACGAACCCCGGATTATCTCGAAACTGAGTCTTCAAGTATAGGGAGCTTTAGTGAGATAAAAGAGGATAAAAAAAGCCCCCTTTTGAATGGGCAAAAGGGGGTGATGGTACGTGTCTTTTCATTGAAGGGAGACAGACCATGAAATCTACAGGTTATTTTTCCTGGCGGGGAAAAATAATAGGGTGATTCGACGTAAGAGACAAAAGAGAGTACTTTAGTAAGAAATGAATACAAATAAACAAATAAACCATGTGCAAAGTCGTGGACAACCAGCACGACAGCGCACGAGCACGATTCAGTATCTCTTTTGCTATTCCTTATTGTATCACCTTTTCCCTTGTTGCTGCTTTGGGAAAAAAACGTTCAAAAATGATAACTGAATAGAGGTTTTAAGAAAAGATTTTCTCAAGTTTTGTCTACTATTGGTAAATTGTAAAATATATTCAGAAGATTGATTGTTGAAAAAGCATGAATCTTGTACACTTGAACTATCAACTATATGGAGTGGAGCACATGGATGTCAGTAAAATCCAACTAATGATTCAAATGCAGGCCATGTCTATGTTAGTGAATCGGAATTCGAACACTTTTTCAGGCGGAATGCAGGATATGACGTTTCAAAGCCTGTTGAATGCAGCGATGGATCAATCGTTTCGTGCGAGCGGGCCTTCTGTGCCAAACCGCCTTACACAACCAGTGAGCAGCCTTACAGCTCAGCAAGTACCAGTCCCTGTGGAGAAAAGCCAGGAAGGGAATAACATTGCGGATGTAACTAGTGGAAACGCGGGTGTAGATCAGCTCATAAAGAAAGCCTCAGAGCGCTATGGCGTCGATGAAAAACTGGTAAGGTCCGTGGTGAAGGCTGAATCAAACTTTGATGCTGGTGTTGTCAGTCATGCAGGAGCTCAAGGGTTGATGCAGCTTATGCCCGCTACAGCGAAGGGCCTTGGGGTTACAGATCCATTTGACCCTGAGCAGAACTTAATGGGCGGGACAAAATATTTAAGGCAAATGCTCGATCGTTATGATGGCAATACCGAGTTAGCGCTTGCTGCTTATAATGCTGGTCCTGGCAATGTAGACAAGTATGAGGGTGTACCCCCTTTCCGGGAAACGCAAAATTACATAACTAAAATACTCGGAAGAGCATAAAGGAGCGCGGGGTCTTATAAAAGAGCCCGCGCCTTTTTATATCGAAAGGAATATCAGCCTGATTAACTTAAAAACGGTATTGCCTACTTATCTGGTTCAAGTTCCCGACTCATCTGCATGTATTGATTAAAGACGACCGTCATCTCTTTCAGGCGGTTCCGTACGTCTTCGTCTATGAGCTCTCCTTGTGTTGAAAAGTGATTCGTGTGTGTATATACGTAGTTCGGTGTTACCATGCACCGGAAATAATTCAGGATCGGTTTTAATTGATTTTCTACAACGAGGTGATGTTGCAAAGTTCCCCCATTAGCGACAATCGATACGGGTTTATAACGCATGGCAAGGGGCGATACTGCATCAAATACGTTTTTCAAAGTACCTGGGATCGATCCTTGAAAAACGGGAGTAGCCAGGACATAAGCATCGGCTTCTTCAATTTCATGGATTAATTTCTTCATATCATCATTGTACTCTTCCGCTGGGCGGCCATCTACGAATTGAAGCTCGTAGTCCTCGAGATCAACGATTTTTGTGGTGTGGTCCGTTGGCAGCTGTTGTATATATTTTTCGATTTCATCAAGGAGCGTCCGGGTCTTTTTCCCGACGATGGTTCCGTTCAATAGTAGGATCTTCATGACAACTTTCTCCCCTTCAATTTTCTTTGAGCTATGTTATCGTATGCAGAAATTAATAAAATGGGCTATGTAGCTAATGGTAGTATGTGTTGAGATGGCCCGATTATCTTATGAAATTCTGCATGGCGGGAACAGCTCGAAGTTCAACCGTCTTCCTTCATGGCGGGTAAGCGTGAATCACCGTAACGGTTGGAGTATATGTGGAATAGTCTCTTTTCTTTTTATGGTAAAGTATACGTCTTATTTAAGCAATTGTGAGGATTCTGCTTGCTTTATGTCGATATAAGAAGGGTATAATAGGGGGAGGAGGGAAGGCGATGATCCGTTTATGGCGAAGAGTTAAGTTTCTGTTCAATGTCAGAAAATCGGTGCCGTTTCTTGTGCGATTTTTCAAATCAAAAGATGTGAGTACCGGAAAAAAAGGGTTTTCCGTTATACTTTTAGTGGCTTATCTTCTGTTCCCATGGGACGTCATCCCGGATTTCCTCGTATTTTTCGGTCTTGTCGATGACCTTGCTGTTTTCACTTACATTATGCAATGGATGGTGAAGATGGCACCTGCGGACTTGCAAAAGGAGTACCGCGTCTATGATGAATAGAAATGTTTAATCAACGGCAAGATGAGGAATGTAACTGTAGTAGATCCAATTATTAGTCAAGGAGTGATGGATAATGAGTAATGTAATGTTTACCGCACATGCAACAGCACAAGGTGGAAGAAATGGCCATGTTAAGTCAGATGACGGTTTAATTGATTTGAACCTTTCCATGCCTGGTGAAGGTGATGAAAAAGGATCGAACCCAGAGCAATTGTTTGCTGCTGGTTATTCCGCTTGCTACGATGGAGCATTAAACTTGGTTGCAAGTAAACAGAAGAAAGATATCGAATCTGAAATCACTGCTGACGTCAGCCTTTTGAAAGATGAATCGGACAATGGTTTTAAAGTAGGCGTTGTCCTTAATGTGAAAGTGAAAGGCGTTTCTCAGGAAGAAGCGGAATCACTTGCTGAGGAAGCTCACAAAGTATGCCCATACTCTAAAGCGACAAGTGGAAACATCGACGTTGAAATCAATGCGAGCGCGGTATAATAAATAACCTCTTCATCCCTGGTGGAAAATCCACCAGGGATTTTTATTTAGCTGAAGGGAAGAATAGTTAAAGCGTATGAGATGCGATTCGTATCACTACCAGGCGTGCTGGTAATTATGGTATTTTATAGTCGAAGGGGTGAAGTCGATGAAGATCACCGACCAAGCGAGAGATTTGTTGAATCAAATCTTAGAAGATGAAGATGCAGGATGCCTGCGCTTGTTTTTTGCTGGTTACGGGTGTGGGGAGCCAGATATCGGTATGACGATTGGTGAACCGGAAGGGGATGATGAACTTCATCACATCAATTCTATTCCCGTGGCCATAGACAGTAGAATTGCCCATATGACGGAAACTTTGACAATTGAAGGTAAGCAGACAATGGAAGGACCGAAGTTTCAGTTGCTTGGACTTCCCGAAAAAGACTGTTGAATAGATGCCCACAGTTTTGTGGGTTTATTTTTATAGGAGAACGACCCGGAAATGGGACTCTCCATGGTGAAATATACATAAGAAAAGAGGGGATCGCTACACATCATGATGGCATCAGGACACCAGGTTGTGGGCTTCACTTTCGGAGTGGGGGCAATGACATTACTTCCTACGTTCGAGTGGATGCCTGAACAGCCTCTCCAAACGGTTTTATTTTTTGTGTTCGTCCTTTTCGGCTCGCTTTTGCCGGATATCGACACACCGACATCTACCCTCGGCCACAAGTTTTGGCGAGGACTTATGACGGTCTTTACCGTCGCATTTCTATGTTATTTGTTTGTTCCAGAATATTTGGATACATATCGAGAACAACTTAAAATATTCGTCATGCTGCTTTTACCCATCCTCATTATGATTCGTGGACATAGAAAAATGACCCACTCCGTGTTGTTTGTCGGTTTGCTCATCGGATACGGCATTATCCTTGAACAAGCTTTCGCCATCCCCCGTATGTATATCGGAGGATTGATCATAGGAGTGGTTTCCCATTTGTTCGGGGATTACATAACGAAAAAAGGCATCCCATTGGCTTATCCTTTTTCCAAGAAATACTTACAGTTCATCTTTACCTTCCGAACAGGATCCAACAGCGAGCGTCTCATTGTCTACAGCCTGCTTTTATGGAACGTATGGTACCTCACCTCAAACATTTTCTGACACTACATTCTAGTAGTGTCTTTTTTCTATACCCACTTATTAAACAATATGGCAGGATTGTTTAAGACTCAGTTTCGAGACTTTTGTTGAGTGAATGGGGCTGCGGGGAATGGCTCGCTTTCCGCGGGAGCGCGTTGAGCCTCCTCGGACTGCGTCCTGCGGGGTCTCACCATGCACTTTTTTCCCGCAGGAGTCTCGCCATTCCCCTCCGCCCCTTTACCATGTGAGTGACTCGAAACCACTTCCCGGAAACTCTGCTTGTATTCTCAATCGAAGTTGATAATATGAAATTTTCCGCAGTGGTCATTCCGAGCGTGAAAGCTTGGTTTAGAGCGCTTTATGCCTGCTCCTGCGTTGGGGTGGAAGACCCCCATCTTGGTATGTATAGGGGTTCGTTTCTCACATACATCGAAAGGGGTGGTTGGGAAGCTGCGAGACTCCCGTGGGAGAAGGAGATAGGCGAGATCCCGCAGGACGCAGTCCGAGGAAGCTCGCCAGTTCCCCCACAGGAAAGCGAGTAGCTTCCCAACCACCCCTGACTCCAAATACGGCAAACGAACCCCAGTTATCTCGAAACTGAGTTTTCCACAATCGGGAGCGGATATGGAATATGAAGAGGTGGGTAAAAGGAAATATAATCCAAAAATATTTCAATATCTTTAAGTTTTGTATAGACATATTTTCGAAAATTCAATAAAATAGAAGAAAGATAGATAAGGAGGGCGAGTGTTTTGACAGATTATCAACTAATTGAACCGAGCCCATTGCGAAAGCTTCAAATGAGTCGCACTTCCTCTTTATATGATGTATACCTGGGTTACTTAAGGAAGTACCCTCGAAAAGATGCTGTCTTACAGACGAAAGACCACATCCTCTCCCAGTTCCCCACATCGATCGATGAACAAATTGTCTGTATGGAATTTTTTTATATGAATGATTTTTTTGAAGAGTTGTCTGTCATTACTGCTTCCCCTTACATAAATAAAGAGACGGGGCACTTGTATCAGGTGATCCTGTCTCAGATGGGTAGAGATAAAAAGAAAAATTATCTGGATGAATTAAAAGATCTCCATTTTACGCATCCATCGTTACGGTGTCTTCATTTGTTCACCCTCGTTTATTCTTATCAAGATTTGAAAGTATTTACAGCCTTGGACAAGTATTTGGATGAATGCGATCAGGCGCTTCAGCAAGTAGACGAGCCTTTGATGTATTATTACTTGAATCAACGTTATCAAGAGCTGCTTTTTTATCATTATTGGAAGACCAATAACTCCATTCTTGCGAGTCGTTATGCATATAAAATGATCAACACTGAAGTATCTCCAAGAAGGAAAAGCCGCATGCATCATGATTTGGCGTTATGCCAGCTTTTTAATGGCTATGATTCTTCTATGGAATCGTTATTAAAGTCTATGGAAATTGCTGAAAAACATGGGCATTTACGTTTTTTGCAAACAGTGAAAAATCGCTCGCTTCCTTTCATATCTGCTTTTCATCACGAAACAGAAGGGATATCTACCACAGATCCAGTAGAGCAAGCTCACCTTGCTTTAGCACGAGGAGATTATAAAAAGACTCAGGATATTCTGCATTCCCTGCCATCACTCACGCCCTTTCAAGAAAGTTACTTGGGTCTGGCTAAAGGAAACAGGGAGATGCTCAAACATTCCTATTATCGTTTCATCCATGAACAAGGGGATTACTTCTTTGCCCAACTTCCACTAGCATATTTAGAAAGAATATAAAAATAAATGGAGGTTTTCTTTTATGAAAAGGTTAGCCGGATTATTTCTCGTTCTTTTTTTGACCCTCGCAGGTGCATGGGGAATGGGAGAAATGAAGACCACCCACGACCCAGGTGACGGAGGTTATTGGAGTATAGAGAATCCAGAAATCTAAAAGTTGGGATGAAACAGAAAAGGTGTCCTTCCGTTATTGGAAAAGGACACCTTTTTCGTTCTCAATTATTCTTTCTTTTGCGTTGTTCGGGCAATGGTTCTCTTCGTATCATTTTTGTAAAGGCATAAACGAAGAGAATGATAATCACTGTAAATGGAAGAGCAGAAACGAGGGAAGCCGTCTGCAAGGCATCCAGTCCACCGGCGACCAGTAGCACACCCGCGATGGCTGCCATCAGGATACCCCAAATCACTTTAATGGCAAGGGCAGGGGTTAGGCTGCCATTGGTTGTCATACTTGCCAAAATGTATGTGGCTGAGTCAGCAGATGTGATTAAGAACGTTGCAATCAATAAAATCGATAAGAAGGATAAAACCCCTGTAAGAGGCAGGTATTCATAGGCTTTAAAGAGGGCGACCGTCACATCATTGTTGACGGCTTCAGCAATCTTTGTTCCATTGTTCAAGTCACTGTTCAAGGCGGTTCCACCGAAAACGGCGATCCATAGACAAGCAATCAGCGGTGGAACGACAAGGACGCCGAATATGAACTCCCTGATCGTTCGGCCGCGGGAAACGCGGGCAACGAAGGCCCCGACAAATGGAGACCATGCAATAACCCACGCCCAATAGAAAATCGTCCAATCCCGGAGCCAACTTCCTCCTTCATAAGGGGTCAACCTTAGACTATACCCCACAAAGTTCGAAATATAATCCCCGATTCCTAAGGTGAAACTATTTAAAATAAAGACAGTCGGACCGGCGAAGAAGACGAATAAAAGTAAAACTAAGCAAAGGGCCAGGTTCAAGTTACTAAGCCATTTAATCCCTTTTTCTAATCCAGTACTGGATGAAGTTAAGTATAAGACGAGCAGTACGCCTGTTATGATAAGCTGGATCGATGTACTATTCGGAATGCCGAATACCGCGTTTAATCCACCGTTCATTTGAAGGATTCCCAGTCCAAGGGAAGTCGCGATTCCCATCACTGTAGCGATGACCGCTAATGAGTCGATGGTGTACTTCACAGGCTTTGATTTCCCGAGCACGGGTTCAAGAGCTGTAGATACGAGCCCGTTCTTTTCCTTTCTGAATTGCAAGAAGCCAATAAGCAGCCCGACAATGGCGAAAACGGACCATTGGTTAATCCCCCAGTGGAAGAATGAATAGCCCATGGCCACACGCGCCGCATCCTCGGTTTGGGCATCCAAATCTGAGAAGGGGGTTTCGAAAAAGTGGCTCATCGGTTCTGCGACTCCCCAGAATACGAGTCCTACCCCGAATCCAGCGGAGAATAGCATTCCAATCCACGTAAAGAAAGGAAATTCAGGTTTTGAATCTTGAGGCCCGATTTTGATTTTTCCGTATTTACTCAGTCCGAGAGCAGCTAAGAATATGACAAAGCCGAAGACGGATATGAGATAAAACCAGCCGAAATTAACAGTAGTAAATTCAAATAAGGCACCAGCGACTGTACCGAAGCCTTCAGGGTTGATCGCTCCTACGATGACTAGGACGGTGATGACGGTAGCGGAGATGAGAAAAACAGGGTTTTTAAGTTGATCTTTCATCGTGGACTCCTTTCCTGAAACATGGATAGTAGATGAACAAGAATTTAATGATCGATTTAGTTATTCCCTACATTTTTCTATGAAAAACATTTACAACTTGAATTCGGAACGAAGCATTCCCATGAGAATGGTGTCATAATAAGCGCCATCCACATATTCATTTTTTCTGAGTCGCCCTTCTGTCTGGAGGCCTGTTTTTTCATAAAGTCTTAGCGCTTGTGTGTTGCCGCTCCATGTGTCCAGTTGAACTCGTTCAAGGTTCAATGTGTAAAAGAGGTGTTTCAACAATGTTTGAATGATGTCGCTGCCATATCCACGTCCCCAATATTCTCTTTCCCCGAGGCTCAAACCGATTTCTGCTGCCCTTGTCACTGGATTGAGGTTGCTGTAGCTGCATTTTCCAATAGGCACTCCTGTACTCATCGTATAGACAATAAAAACACGGCCATTTTCCCAAAGAGGTTGTGCGGTGAGGTTTTTTTCATAGGAAGCTTCTATATCTTCTTGCGGGTTGTTATTTTGATAGGCGGAGTCGCTCCCATGTGCAAGGTTCGCTATTTCTTCATCATTCGCCCACTTAAATAAATGTTTCAAGTCGTCCTTTGAAACAGGACGGAGTTCAACAAGATTTCCTTTCAGCATATCCATTCCCCCATGTTTTAATCTATTTTCCATCGTATAAGAAAACTTTTCCAAAAGAAAGAGTTGTCGCAGGATTGTGGTTATGAGATTTTAATCTCGGACAAAATGATGAAGAGGAGGTTTCGCATGTTTGAAAAATGTACAGAAGTCCGCCAATGGTTACGTGAATTTGATAGTGAATGGATGTTTGCAGGAGGATGGGCCATTGACCTTCATATCGGAGAAGAAACGAGGCATCACGAAGATGTGGAAGTCGTCATTTTCCGTGAAGACCAACACGAATTATACGAAGCATTGAAATCGTGGGATTTACATGTCGTCAAAAAGAAGGATATCAAGCGTTGGGAAGGAGAGACACTTACACTTCCTGACCATGAAATTCATGCCTTTTCTCAAGAGGGCCATCGATTAGAAATTCTCCTTAATGAAAAAAACAAGCATCGTTGGCAATTTAGAAGAGATCCCTCTATTACATTCGAAATCAGTCGTATGCATCTGCAGTCAGAACATGGGCATTCGTATTTGAACCCTGAAATTGTGCTTCTTTATAAATCAACCTATACAACAGAGAAAGACGAGGAGGACTTTCTTCACGTCTTCCCTTTCATGAATGATCATCAGAAGGAGTGGTTGAAACAGGCGTTGATGCATCACCAGCCTGAACACCCGTGGCTGGAAGCTTTACTCTATTGAACGTTCATTCTAAGAAACTTATAAAATGATAAAAGCCCAGGAGACATCCGTCTTTTGGGCTATATTTATGTAGGGAATATTCGACGAATTGTTTATTTTTTCTCGGTTTGGGTATTCGATAAACATACATCGAACGCTACCCCCTCGAATGAACATCCCCTTGTATCAAAAATACGCACAAGTTCTGGAAAGGAGTTAACAATGAAAAAAGTCACTTCTGTTTTTTGGGTTACATTAGCCATTGCACTATTTGCAGTCGTTTGGGGTTCGGTTGCCCCCAAAAATCTTGAAAGTATTACAGGAAGTATCCAATCTTATATCTCTGTTCACTTTGGATGGTATTACTTACTGATCGTTACTGGTTTTGTGATTTTCTGTCTTTATATGATTTTCAGTCCTTATGGAAAAATGAAACTTGGAAAGCCTACGGACCAGCCTGATTATAACTACGCAACATGGTTCGCGATGCTTTTCAGTGCCGGAATGGGAATCGGGCTCGTCTTCTGGGGAGCAGCAGAACCGATCTACTTTTATGCCAATAATGCCCCGACCGCAGAGACAGGGACAGCAGCCGCTCTGAATGAATCCATGCGATTCGTGTACTTCCACTGGGGAGTTCATGCATGGGGAATCTACGCAATCGTTGCTCTAGTCCTCGCTTATTTCAAGTTCCGTCGAGGAGCACCAGCTTTAATTAGTTCAACACTTGAGCCCTTATTCGGAGATAAAATGAATGGGCCGTGGGGGAAAGTCGTCGATGTCATAGCCGTGTTTGCGACCATTGTCGGTGTAGCGACGACCCTTGGATTTGGTGCAGCACAGATCAATGGCGGGTTGACGTTCTTAACACCGCTTGAAGATTCATTCGGTATTCAGTTGCTCATCATTGCCGTCGTTACCGTTTTGTTTATGATTTCCGCTTATACGGGATTGAGTAAGGGGATTCGTTATTTAAGTAATACAAATATGGTTCTAGCTTTAGCCTTGCTTGCCATAATGTTGATTGTGGGTCCGACGCTTTTTATTATGAACATGTTTACAGATACGATCGGTGCTTACTTACAAAACTTGCCGACCATGAGTTTCCGTCTTGCACCGAACAATGAAGAAAACCGTACATGGATTAACAACTGGACGGTTTTCTACTGGGCATGGTGGATCGCATGGTCCCCATTTGTAGGAATCTTTATCGCGCGTGTGTCCAAAGGACGTACGATCCGGGAATTTTTATCAGGTGTTCTACTCGTGCCGTCTGCTGTAGGTTTTCTATGGTTCTCAACTTTCGGATCTTCTGCGATCAAAGTCCAACAAGATCAAGGCGGGCTTTCCGATCTAGCTACAGAACAAGTGATGTTCGGAACATTTGATAATTACCCATTAGGTTTGATCCTGTCGATTATCGCGATGGTATTGATCGGGACATTCTTTATTACATCCGCAGACTCTGCAACCTTTGTATTGGGGATGCAGACGACAAATGGTTCCCTAACACCACCTACGATGGTTAAATTCGTATGGGGAATTGTCCAGTCGTCCATGGCCGCTGTACTATTATATTCCGGTGGACTACAGGCGCTGCAGAACGCGCTCATATCCGCTGCTTTTCCATTCTCTTTCATCATGATTTTGATGGTCGTATCCTTGTACAAGGCAATTCGAGCAGATAAAATCGCGCTTGATCGAGGTAAGGATAAAGAAGAAAAAACATCAGCCTAATCAGAAGGAACTTTCGCGTCAAGAAGCGGAAGTTCCTTCTTCCATTAATCTCCTCATTGATAGATATCGTATTACATTTTAAGAGTGGTAGATTCCTTGGATGCCTTTTTATTTAAGAAGTGTCGATAACAAAGGAATGGATCCAGGCTTGAACTCTTTGTGTTTTTTTTCATGAAAATGTATCATAAAAGCTTAGAGGAATCTGATAGAATAAAAAGGAAATGGGTTAGATATAAAAGGAGCCAGAGATATGTGGGAATGGAGAAATATTTATCGTGGGATGCTGATGGGAGCGAGTGATGTCGTTCCAGGTGTAAGTGGAGGGACGATTGCAGTCGTTCTCGGCATTTACGACCGTCTGATTGAAGCCATTAACGGTTTTTTTAGTAAAGAATGGAAAACACATCTGAAATTTTTATTGCCACTTGGAATTGGAGTGGTTATCGCCATCGGTTTGATGGCCAACTTGATCGAGTGGTTATTTGAACACTACCCGGGGCCGACCCAGTTTTTCTTCCTGGGCCTGATTATCGGAGTGTTGCCGTACTTAACACATAAAGCAGATGTAAAGCATAATTTTAAAGCAAAACACTTTTTGTTACTACTGATCGGAGCTGTCTTAGTTGCCTCCATGGCATTTTTCCAGACAGCAGAGTCTGAACCAATGCAAAACTTATCGTTTGCCGGATATATTCTGTTGTTTTTCTCCGGATGGATTGCCAGCAGTGCTATGATTCTACCTGGAATCAGCGGTTCATTTATTCTATTGATTATCGGAGTATATACGACCGTAACTTCAGGAATTTCTGATTTCAGAATTGATATCATCGCCGTTGTAGGTGCAGGAATCGTCTGTGGTATCGTTGTGATGAGTAAGATTGTGAAGTTTTTCCTTGAAAATTATACGTCTGGGACCTTCGCGGTCATTATTGGTCTGGTTATTGGTTCTGTATTCGTTATTTTTCCTGGAGTGCCTGGCACGGGAGTGATGATGCTTGTCAGTATCGTTGCATTCCTTGGAGGTCTGCTTGCTGCATGGCTATTGGGCAGGGTGGAATACAAGTAAGCCTGACGAAAGACAAATGCATACATTTTGGGTATGATAAGAAGTAGTTATTTATAAAGGAGATTGAGTTTGATGGAAGCCATTCATACAACGGATAAGTTCAACGAAACAATTGCAAGCGACCGTCCGGTCATCGTGAAATTCGAAGCGGACTGGTGCCCGGATTGCCGACGCATGGATATGTTTATCGGAGACATCCTAGAGGAATATAATGGATACGATTGGTATAATGTCAATCGCGATGAACTTCCAGAGATCGCAGAAAAGTATGAAGTGATGGGGATTCCAAGCATCCTCATTTTTAAAGATGGCAACAAAAAAGCCCATCTTCATAGTGCGAATGCTAAAACTCCAGAAGAAGTAGAGGAGTTTTTACAAGCAAGTCTTTAAAGTACGCGTCCACATGGTCCTGCCATGTGGACGTTTTCTGTAAGGAGGTGCTCTCTTGTCAAAAAGGTTATTGCTCGTTGGCGCAGGTCATGCTCACTTGGAAATATTAAATCGATTGCGGAATGAAAGTTGGAGGCAGGTCGATGTTTGTATGATTACACCTTCGCCTTATCAGTACTATTCAGGAATGTTTTCAGGATACACAGAAGGTCTTTATTCTGAAGAGGATATTCGTGTTGATATTCGTCAGTTAGCGAATGTGGCCAACGTCCATTGGATTCCGAAGAAAGCAGCCTTTATAAAACCGCAACAAAAAAAGATCGTGTGTGAAGATGGATCCGTTTATCCCTTTGATGTCGTAAGTTTCGATATTGGTTCTAAAAGTTTACCCTTATCGTTTGAGGACTCAGCTGCACGAACAATTAAGCCGAATTACGAATTTACAGATCAGATTAGAACGTTGAGAGAGACGACAAAACCGTTGATTGTTGGGGGTGGTGCGGCTGGAACAGAGCTTGCCATGTCGATCCAAGCTTATAAGGATAAACACAAAACCCCCGGCCAAGTTCGTGTAATCACGTCTGATCGAATACTTGCTGATGGACCGAAGTGGGTCTCAGCAAGATTGAAAAAGTTACTGGAGAAAAAAGGGGTCCGTGTCTGGCAGAACGAACGTGTCGAAGAGGTTTTTGAAGAATTCGTCAAAACGGACAACGGAAATCGAGTTCGCCATACGGGTGTATTATGGCTGGGGGGAGCCATTGGTGATCCACTTTTTGAAAAGTCGTCACTCGCTATAGATGAACGTTCCTTCGCACTTGTACGATCGACCCTGCAATTTCGTGACTATGATTACATCTTTGGTGCTGGTGATTGTGTCACAATGATTGATTACCCGAGCCTTCCGAAAAGTGGTGTGTATGCCGTAAGACAGGGGCCGGTCCTTTGGCAGAACTTGAAAAGCTACCTTTCCGGTTTACCACTGGACTCGTTCGTTCCACAAAAGAATGCCCTTTATATTCTATCAACAGGCGGGAAGAAAGGGTTTCTTGTATATGGACCGGTCAGTTCGCACAATAAGAAGGCGTGGCAGTTGAAAAATAAAATTGATCGTGAATTCATGGCTAAATACAAGTAAAAAGAGTCTTTGAACCGTCCCCTCAGGATACTCTCAAAGACTCTTTCTTTTTTTACTAAAGCTCCCTTTTCTGGAAGACTCAGTTTCGAGATAACCGGGGTTCGTTTGCCATATTTGGAGTCAGGGGTTGTTGGGAAGCCACTCGCTTTCCTGTGGGGGAGCGCCGAGCTTCCTCGGACTTCGTCCTGCAGGATCTCGCCTATCTCCTTCTCCTACGGGAGTCTCGCAGCTTCCCAACAACCCCATTCCATGTAAGGGAGAAACGAATCCCTATACCGAGAAGGAGTTTCTCCCACTCTTCCCGCCTAAGCAGGAATAAAAGCGCCCTGTATCAAGCATTTACGTTGTGAATGCCCGCTGTGGAGGGGGTTATATTATCCACTTCCCTCAATCATACAAGCTGATTTTTCCAGAAGTGGTTTCGAGAATCTTCCATGGCAAAGGGGCGGAGGGGAATGGGGAGACTCCTGCGGGAAAAAAGTGCATGGTGAGACCCCACAGGACGCAGTCCGAGGAGGCTCACCGCGCTCCCGCGGAAAGCGAGTCATTCCCCGCAGCCCCATCCACTCAAAAAAATCTCGAAACTGAGTCTTCAAGAATCCTGCCAAATAGTTGAATAATGCTTATAGTTTTAGCCAGGTTCGTACTTTGTTGCGGAAGAGGTAGGTGGTGACGAGGAGGAGGGTGAAGACACTGAAGGCGACGAGAATCAGTGTACGGTCTCCGCTTGCAAGGCTTGTTCCGACCAGGCTGTAAGCGAATGTTCCGGGAAGCATCCCGATCACCGTAGCCAGGACGAAAGAGAGAAACTTCACTCTCGTCATTCCTGCTAGATAGCTTAATATATCGAATCCGACAAGGGGAATAAGACGCAGGATGAATACATAAAGGAAACCTTGTCCCTGCATCCGCTCGTATATGTTCCCTGCCCATTTCGACTGGTGGAATTTGAGTACAGAGTCTCCGAAAAATCTCCCCATGATATACCCGGTGACACCGGCTCCTGTAGCTCCGATGACGATATATAGCATTCCTGGCCAGATCCCATAGGCGAAAGCCGCGGCGAGCGAGAGAACGGAGGTAGGAAACACGACGATGGGGCCGATGGCATACAGCCCCATGAAAATGAGTGGTCCTATGGCGCCGAAAGATAGAATATAGGAGCGGATGTTATCCGCACTTACGTCAAACCGGGAGCGAACTAACCAAGCAAGAGCAATAAATAGGCCAAGGAACAAAGCGGTCCGTAATATGTTTTTCTTGTTCATAGAATTTCTCCGCTGAAGGTCTGGATGGAACCAGCCGGAATGGTTACCTGGACTTCCCGTGTGGGGAACGTTTCGTCGATAGGTATTGATATTTTCTTCTCAAGATTGTTGACATATAAATGTGCCACCGGCCGCCCATGCTGGTAAGTGATGTGCTCGACAGTTGCGTGGAAGCTAACCTCATTTTTTGATGTTTTTTGAGTCCCTACTCGTACGGCATGTAAAGGGGCGAATTCGTGATCATTCAAAATGAGATGGCCCCCTAAAAAGGTAGCGACTCTCATGTTGGCAGGCGACTTGTGTAACGTTTCAGCTGTGCCAATCTGTTGGAAGTTCCCGTCTTCAAAGACAGCGATTTGGTCTCCCATGATCATCGCTTCTTCCATATCGTGTGTAACGAAAACCGCGGTCGTTTCTCTCGATGCAAGGAAGTCACGCACCCAGTATCTAAGATCCTGTCTTAAAGATGGATCCAGACTACTGAAGGGTTCGTCAAACAGAATTACTTCAGGTTCCGTAGCCATCGCACGGGCGAGGGCTGTCCGCTGCTGCTGTCCGCCGGAAATCTCAGAAGGATAATGGTCACGGAAACGTGCCATCCCGATCGCTTCCAGTAAAGATTCAATCTTTTCTTCTTTATAATTTTTTGAAACTTTTGCTCCGTAAACGATATTCTCTTTTACGGTCATATGCGGGAAAAGCAAAGGCTGCTGAAAGACAAGGCTGATGCTGCGCCGGTTCGCTTTCTGTTTCGTAATGTCTCTTCCATTCATGATAATTTCGCCATCGGTCGGCTTCTCAAGCCCTGCAAGTATACGGAGCAGGGTCGTTTTTCCACTGCCTGAAGGTCCGACAATGCTCATGATTTCACCTTTCTCAAGGTGGAAGGTCAGTTCATTCAAAATCTTGTCATGATTAAAGGTTTTTGTAATGTTTATCATTTCTAATTTCGTCTGTGTCATCGATGATTCCTCCATGGCAATCGAGAGTAGGGGAGAAACATCATCAAAGCTTCAATGATGATGTACATGAAAACTGGGATGAGTGCGAACCAGATCGAGAATGCAGCCATGATTGACGTGTTGGCATTTTCGAGAAACGGAAAAAAGACCAATGGCAATGTCAGCACCCGGCCGCCACCGATAATGGCGGTGATGGCATATTGGCTCAAACTGATCACGATCGTTAAAAAGGTGACACTCCGGATTGCAGGTCTGAGTAAAGGGAGTTCTACCGTAAAGACCTGTGTCCAAAATCCTGCTCCAAGAATGTGAGGCTGCTCCATCATCGCTTTTCCGATTTGCTGATAGCTGTTATGAAAGATCTTGGTGCTGTAGGGCACGGTTGGAACTAAATGGATGAGCATCACGCCCCAAATAGTGTCTGCAAGACCGACTCGAATCATGAACAGGTGGAGTCCCATCGCAATGGCTAAGGATGGAATCAAAATCGGTGATAAAAGCAGAGCCTCCAGCCAGGCTTTTCCACGATAAGCGTAGGAGGTTAGAGCTTTTCCTGTAAACAAACCTATCGCGACGTTGATGAACAGTACAGCAAACCCAATCCCGATGGATATGAATGTCGCTTCCCACAATTGAGGATTCTGAAAGAGGGTGGAGTACCCTTGCCATCCCCAGTCTATGCCTTGTCCCGTATGGAAGCGCCAAGGAGCACTTATGCTTTGCAATAGCAAAACGGTTAGCGGAATGATGAAAAAAAACAAGGTCAAAATAAAAAACAACATTTTTTTTCGAATCATGGTCGATCCCTCCTCATCGCTCTCCATTTGGGCCTGCTTAACCCATAGTAGCTCATCAAGGTCAGCACCAGGAGAAATAAACTAGTCAGGACCATGGCGGCAAAAGCCAATGGCCTGTCTTCCCAAGAGCTTCCATAAAACCACTCATACCCGAGCACCGATAACATCTCCGGGAAAGTGGTGCCGATCAGAGCTGGAACCTCATAGGCTGCCAGAGTAAAGGAGAAGATGATCAAAAATGACTCCACGAGAACAGGGAGGAGGTTTGGGAGATCGACCGTAGTAAATCGATGCCACGCGTTTCCCCCAAGGCTGTCTACAAGAGCGTAATACTCAGGGTGGATGGATGCATACACAGGAAGAAGCAGCAGTATAACAAGGGGGATTTCTTTCCATACATACGTGATGATGATCCCTATGCCTTGCGGATCCCGGGTCCAGACGGGAAAGTGTGATGTATCTTCAAGCCAGCCGGCAGCTATAAAGGCTTGGGTCGTCCAACCTGTTTCTGAGAGTATGAGGATGACCATGTACCCCCATACGAAATGTGGGAAAAGCATCGGGATCCAAACCATCAGCCTGGGAGAGGTTTTGGTTAACAATGGGTGAAACCACTTTGTGAAACCAAGACCAAGGATAATGGAAACGATCGTAGCTATTCCTGCTGTTCGAATACTAAACCACATTGAAGAAAGAAACCGTTCTGAGTTTAAAATCTCTTCGTAATGGGCGAGCCCTTCTCCACCTAAGCTTTGGATGACCGCGTGGATGAATCCATAGAAAGGGATGATCAAAAAAATGCCCGCAGGAAGAAAGAGAAGGAAGGTTCTATTTTTGAACAACTTCATTGAACCACTGTTCCTTCATCCAGTCGACATAGGCGGCTTCTGACTCCGGCAGGAAGCTCTCTTCAAGTTCTTCTGTTGATAACACGCTTTCCCCACGTTCGACAGCTTTAAATTCCTCTTTTATGTCTTCAGGTAATTGGTCAAAGCTGATCGGCGTATTCTCTCCCCAGTCATCCGGTTTATATTTTTCCAGTTGGGCTTCTGGCGAAAGCATGAAGTTGATGGCCGCCAACGCACCAGGTTGATTCGGGCTGTTGAAAGGAATAGAGAGAAAATGCGTATTTCCGATGGATCCTGGTTCCATGACGAACGAACGTGTAGATTCAGGGAATACGCCTTCTTCAATCAATGATTCGGCCCGTGATTCGTTATATCCCATCGTCATCCATACTTCCCCCTGGCTGTACAACCGGTCTAATTCTGTCAGGCTGTTTGGGTAATGTTCTCCTGAGCGCCATAGGTCGTTTTCCATTTCATTAAGATAGGACCACGTACGTTCAGCAGTTGGAGTGATGTTGTTCTCCTCCAAGGATTGCTCATAAATATCCGAAGGCTTTTCTGCTTGAGCGTATAAGACGTGTCTTAAGAACGCATTGCCTGTAAATTCTTCAGCTGTCGGATAGGTAAACTTACCAGGGTTTTCAGCCACCCACGTTTGTAATTCTTCGAATGTAGCGGGAGGATTGGTGATTTTTTCTGAATCATAATGAAACACGAACTGGACTTTGCCCCAGGGTGCTTCCATTCCTTCCACTTTTGTCCCGAAATCCGTTTGGAAAGCTGGATCTTCCGTATTGTAGTAATCATTGAAATTAGGCAGAACTTCTGTAAAAGAACCCATCAGCAATTCGTTTTCTTTCGCGTTTTTGAAATTCTCTCCATTGATCCATATCACATCAATGGAGCCGTCTTGTTTATTCGCTTGTTTTTCTGTTTGGAGCTTCTGTAAAATCTCCGGCGTGTCGAGGGGGACGCGTTTCAGCGAGACTCCGTATTGGTCATCCAGCTGTGGTGCGACATAGTCATCAATGTAGGCATTGATTCCTTCATCCCCACCCCACATGTACAGGCGGACTTCTGTTCCTTCTGCCGCTGCTTCGATCTCTTCCCACGAAGCTTCTGTCCAATCTTTATTATTTGTGGATGTTTCACTGCAGGCTGTCAAAAACAGAATCGCCAGCAGGAAAAATGGTATAAACTTCTTCAACCGAATCTCCCCCTATGATTCTCATTATATGGGTACTACAAAAATCCCTCTGTCATTTATCATACAAACAAACCGAAAAGAAAAAAACTAATACTACTTTCGTAATGCGTGAACCTAAAAAGATACGGGTAAAGGGAGGGAAAAGGAGGACGGATATATGATTTACAATCAATTCGCGAAACCAGAAGGACTAGCTGGCAAGTTTGCCGGAATGTTTATGGAAAGAGAGAACAGGGAGTTGAACGACTGGACCTTGTCTTTTCTGGATATAGAAAAGGATGACCGCGTTTTAGAGGTCGGATTTGGTTCTGGATCAGCTCTGAAAAAAATAGCTGCCTTGGAACCGGAGGCTTTGTATGGAATCGATCCTTCAGAGGCGATGGTTGAAATGGTATTAAAGAAGTTAAATGATCAAGCGTGTTCACAGCAGATTGGTATTTTTCATGGCGACGCCTGTCAATTGCTTCATTTTCACAAACCTTTAGATAAAATCTATGCCGTCAACAATATCACGTTTTGGGACCGGCCCGTAGAAATTCTCCGCCACTTGCGGACGTTGCTCAGTGAAAAGGGGAAAATCGCCCTGACGATTGTTCCGCATGAAAAAGAAGCCACTGATGACACAACGGAAGTGCTGGGTGGTCAAATGCAAAACCTTCTTGTGAAAGCAGGGTTTCGAAATGTATGGATCCATTACAAATCAGAAAAACCCAACGATGCGGTCTGTGTGACAGGAATGAAAAACGATATGATAGGATAAGGAAAAAGGGAGGAAAGCATATGAAATTAAAAAAAGGTGAAAGAGAATATATGGTGGATCAGGTCAAAGAATACTTTGAACTAGAACGGGGAGAGGTGATCGGTGACCTTGCAGCTGAACAATGGGTACATAAGCTAGCAGAAGAGATGGGCCCCTTCTTTTATAACAAAGGAGTAGCAGACGCGAGACAGATGGTAGAACAGAAGATTATGAACGTCGATGAAGATCTTCGTTCCCTCGAACGCCCAGCTGGTAAACCGACACGCAGGTAAAAAAACACCGCTTCATTAAGCTGAAGCGGTGTATGGTTCTTCATCATCATCTTCGAAATCTACTTCAAGATCTTTTTCTATTTGTTGTTCTTCCACTCGTTGATTCCATTCAAAATGTTGCAATTGCTCGTTCAAGTCGGCCACCATATTTTCCAGGTGATCGGTTTCTTTGATCATCTGTTGGAAGGCGGCTTGCTGCTCGACGGTAGACGCAGAGATTTCTTCTGTGCCTGCCGCTGTCTCTTCAACGATACTGCTCACATTTTCTATGGAAACATAAACATTCGCACTCTTATCTTTAGATTCATCCAGGCCAGTGACTAGGGCTCCCAGCTGTTCATCGATGGACTTCACTTGAGCTGTTATCTTTTCAAAAGCTGTCTTGGATGTATCTACAGAATGGTTTTGCTGTTCAGAAATTTGGATGGTCTCCTGCATTTCCTGTTCGATGACTTGAACGCCATCTCTGATCTGCGTCACCATTTCTGTGATGTGTCCAGTGGCTGAGGTGGACTGATCAGCAAGTTTGCGAACTTCTTCAGCGACGACAGCGAAGCCTTTTCCATGTTCACCAGCACGTGCTGCTTCAATGGCAGCATTCAGAGCAAGAAGGTTCGTCTGTTCTGCGATATCATTGACGAGTTTGACGGTTGATTCAATTTGATCCGTATATTGGATGAAGTGATTAACGGACTTTTCTACGTTCGCAATCGACGCCGCACTTCGGTCCATGAGCGCCCGTTGGTCTGTAATGCTCGTCTGCCCCTCATCCACATAAGTGAGGGCTTGCTGACTGGCCTTCCTGGAGGATTGTCCGTGTTCACGGTTCAATTCAAATCCTTGATGGAGATCATCCATTAGATTTGCCACATCCTGAACATCTTCAGAAATGGATTGGCTCCCTTGAGCAAGTTCATCGGTTGAATTGGCTACTTGACTCGATATTTCAGAAAGACCACCCATCTCATTGTGAAGACGGGAGCTGAAGTCTTGTACATTTTGTCCAATGTGATGAACGGATTGGACGGTTCCTTCTAAGTTACCGATCATCGTACGGAACGATCGCTTCAATTGACCAATTTCGTCCTTCTCTTTATCACTCACTTCAATCGAAGTTTTTAAGTTTCCATTGGCTACTTCAGATGCTTTTTCAGCAAGATCACGAATCGGGCGCGCGATAAGTTTCGTAAGTCTTGTCGTTGATAGAATCGTAGAAACTACCAGGACGGCAGCTGCGATGATGGTGAACAGGATCAAGTTCTGAATCGTCTGTTTTTGGTCCGTCATTTGAGCGTCATACCAGGATTGGGTTTCTTGCTGAAGCATATAGATATCGTTGATGATTCCTCCAGTACGGGCGGCTTGACGTTGTACTTCATTGGTATCGTTGCTTGCCAGAGCCCCTGAAGCAAGCTCTGTCCAATTTTCAAATTTCGATTGTGCCTGGTTGTACCATTGTTCCTGAGCTTCCGTTGCAATGAGAGGTTCCATATCCCCGAAGATACTGGCAGTTTGTTCGATTAGAACTTCTGCTTCGCTGCGGGAAGCTTCTGACGGGTTGTATCCGTAGGTGGTCAAAGCCTGTTCCACACTGACGAGTTGACCATGCAATTCTTTACCTTCAAGTAAAATTTGGACATCTTGATTGGATGAACGTTGTAAGTCCATCATTTGAAAAACGATGAAACTGATGAGTGCCAGGCATAAAAGTAATGGAATGAGAGTCATTGTATACAATCTTTTTCCGATAGTCATCACGTTTCCCCCTTACTTTCCTGTCGCTTCATTTAATAGATTTTGTTCCTCTGAATTCAATTCAATCAAGCGGATCGGAGCAAGACCTACACCATTTTCTTGAATGCCGAGCGTTTGTGTACCTCCATCGAGCTTTTGTCCATCACTCAAGAGTTTCATCACATCATAAAGGGCGACGTTGACATTTTTAAGCATGGAAGAGACGACAGCTTCTTCAGCTACGAAAAATTGGTCGCTATCCACACCGAACGCGTAGATCTCTTGTTTCTGAGCTTCTTTTAGAACACCGATGCCTGTAAAACCTGCGGCAGGAAATACGAAGTCAGCACCTTCTGTCACCATGTCGTTCGTGATAGAAGCTCCTAGTTCATCATCATCAAACGTTCCTGCATAAACAGACAAGACCTGTGCGTCTGGATTCGCTTCTTTTACCCCTGCTTTGAATCCTTCCTCAAAACGTTCTACGACCGGGATTTTTTCGCCACCAATAAATCCGACGGTACCTGTTTTCGTCTTCATTCCAGCAATGAGCCCGATCAAGTAACTGCCCTCATCTTCCTTAAAGGTGATGGATGTTACATTCTCAAGTTCAGAAACAGCATCAATCATCACGAATGACTGGTCCGGGTTTTCTTTCGCTAATTTCTCAATGGCTTCCTGAGAATTATATCCAAGTCCTATTATGACATCATGGTCTTGGGCCAACAGCTCTTGGGCATTCTTTTCATAATCCTGATCGAACGGCTCCCGATAATCGAAAGTGATGCCTAACTCATCACGAGCTTTTTCAAGGCCTTGAAAAGCAGAATCACTGAAAGAATCATCCCCCAGTCCGCTGTCTGTGACAATAAGACCAGCGCTTATCGGATCTTCTGTATTCGCTTTCGTTTCATTGTTCGCACATCCAACCAATCCTACAAGTAAGGAAAGGAGGACGAAAGGTATGTATAGACGTTGCAAAATCACCACTCCTTGTTATGATGTCTGACATCTATAAATATCGGAAATAACCAGGACAATTTAAATAGGAAGGAAGACTTAATATCCTCTTTTATCTCACTAAAGCTCCCTATTGTGGAAGAAGCAGTTTTGAGATAACCGGGATTGGTTCGTTTGCCGTATGGGAATCAGGGGTGGTTGGGAAGCCGCTCGCTTTCCTGCGGGGTCTCTCCAGCCAATCCATTTCCGCGGGAGTCTCCCAGCTTCCCAACCACCCCATTCGATTCGTTGAATGTGAGAAACGAACTCCTTTGCCAAGTTGAATTGTCTTTCATTACCCTACTGTTAGAAGCATAAAGCGCTCTGTATCAAGCTTTCAGGATTCATGAACCTGGACATGGGAGTTTATTCTTACACTTCCATCAAGCTGGATAGCTACTTATCCGAGAAGTGGTTTCGAGACACTGATATGGTAAAGGGGCGGAGGGGAATGGCGAGACTCCCGCGGAAAGCGAGTCATTCCCCGCAGCCCCAATTCACTCAACCAAAGTCTCGAAATCGAGTCTTACACAATCCTGCCATTATGTTGAATAGTGGTGAAATAGAAAAAACCACGATGACGTTAGGTCATCGTGGTTGTGGAATGGCTTAATTGGAAAGCATCGGCGAGTAGTTCGTAGGAGCGTAATCGATCTTCGAATGGAGTGACGATCGTGTTGACGATCACTTCATCTACGTTGTAGCTCTCCGCCAACTGCTCAATCTCTTCCTTTACTTTTTCAACAGAACCGACAATCATCCGATTTCGGTTGTCCTGGATTCGTTCTTCTTCAAAAATGGTGTACGAATGGCTGAGTGCTTCATCGGGAGTGGGGAAGTGTGTGCGCTTTCCGCCTTGTTCAATTTGTAAAAGAGCAAGATCCAGACTTGAAGCCAAATACTCCGCATGCTCATCAGTTTCTGCACAGACGACAAAAACAGAGACATTTCCTATGGGCTTATTTTGCTGCATAGAGGTTGTGAAATAATCTTGATAGCGATCCATTGCCCGAATTCCACCACGTCCGTTAATGAAGTGGGCGAAGGAGTAAGAGACGCCTAAGTCTGCAGCCAAGCGAGCGCTTGTTCCGCTTGAGCCAAGCATCCACACGGGTGGTGCCGTTTCTCCTTTTGGTGTTGCATACACGTCCATACCGTGTGGGTCCTGTCCATGTAAATAAGCGATCAACTCTTCCACTTGGGATGGATAGTCTTCGATACTTGGCACTTTTCCACGGTTTAACGCTAAGTTGACGTTAGGCATCCCACCAGGAGCCCGGCCCACTCCAAGATCAATGCGATCAGGGTGGAGGGTTTCGAGAATTCGAAAGGCTTCCGCGACTTTATAGGAGCTGTAGTGGGGAAGTAATACGCCTCCTGTGCCAATTCGGATGTTTTTTGTATGGGCAGCCAGGTGGGCCGCGAGTATCTCAGGTGCAGACCCTGCAAGACTGCTTGTACTATGATGTTCAGACACCCAGAAACGGTGATATCCCAGCTTATCCGTCCACTTTGCGAGGTCTGTTGTTTGTTGTAAGGCTTCTTTTGGGTCTGTCCCTGTTAAGATAGGGGATTGATCCAATACACTTAATTTCATTTTCATACCCCATTTACTTCGTTCGTTGTCATTCTATCTAACTACTATCGTCCCATGTGCCACGTGCAGATGCAAATGTAAAACAATTCTTTTCCTTCTTTTCTCCAAACGAATCTTAACTATAGCTCCCGATTGTGGAAGACTCAGTTTCGACACTTTTGTTGAGTGGATGGGGGCTGCGGGGAATAGCTCGCTTTCCGCGGGAGGCTCATCACTCGCCCACGGAAAGCGAACCTTTTCCCGGAGCCCCTAAATACCCACAAAAGTCTCGAAATTGAGTCTTACACAATCCTGCCATATTCTTTAATATATCTTAAAAGGATATTTGTTGGGGGAACAAAGAAAAACCGGCTGTCTGGGGGACAGCCGGTTTTTCTTTAGAGTTATCTGGATAGGATGCCTAGTAAACCGTAAGTCAGGATGGACTGACGTTCCATCTTGAACATCTGGCGTACTCTGAGATCATCGGTATGTAGTGGTGTGAAGAAGATCGCTTCATTTCTAAATTCATCTTTCGGCTCTACAGCGAGCCATTCGCCATCTTCAAGACCTGATATGATTTCGACGAGGCCTTGTTCTTCAATTCCTGTTTCAATGTCACGGCGCTCTAGAATTCCTTCCTCATTCATCACCCATGCATAAAGGTTTTCTTCAGTCTCTAACGCCTTTTCAACAGCAGTAACTACACCTAAAGCATCATCAGTAATGATTTTCAGATCCGCATGATAGCCAGCCAGCAATTCTTCTGAAGGGTTTTCCACGGAAACTTTGAAAGGATAGCGGCTTGAGCGATGGACCTCGACTTCTTCTGGGTAATCGTCCACAGACGTCAATGTACCTGTCGTTTCATATTCCAGTTCGGGAACATGGATTTCGACGACCATTTCTTCTTCGATTTCCTTCCGTTCTTGTTCAGGTATGGTTCCTTCTAATACTAGGTTCGTAGATTCCAATGTAAGAAGAGGGGCATCGAGGTCTTCAGAAATTTCGCTGACCGTTCCTGAAAAAGCGCTTGTAACGGTGATTCGATCACCTTCGTCCTGAAGCTGGTCCAGTTGGTCTTCCACCATTTCGAGCATGGCTTCTTGTTTTGCGAGTTCTGCTTCTTGTTCGGCAATCTTCTCTTCTTTCATGTACTCGGTTTCTACGTAGGAAGGGGGAGTAGCGTCACTTGTATCGGAATTATTGTTGAACAGACTTGAGTTATCGTTTGTGTCGGGAGGATCAGGTACGCGATAGCTCTCAATTTCGTCTATTAAATCTTCAATCGCGTCAATTTCTTCTTCTAATCGGCTGACTTCAGACTCAAGACGGGATTCCTCCTGATAATAGTTCAAGACATCGTACGTGTAGAGGTCATCACCCTCACTGACGGTGTCTCCTTCTTCAACAAGGAACTCATTGAACGATCCAACATCTTCATTGAAATAGACAGGCTCTGTTTCTTCAGACGTGAACACAGCTTTTGTATCCATTTTTTCAAATAAATCATAGGTGATTGTCTTGGACCATTCATTGATATAAGACTTGCGATCCACTTGTTCTCCTTCATCAAGGAAGATGAGGAAAGCATTGGTCGTAACGAAGGCGACAATCAAGATTCCGAGGATTCTGCCTTTAACATTGATTTTTTTCATAGATCTTTACACCTGCTGCTTTCTTATCTGAGTAAATAAAGGAGATACAAATCGAATTTAGATAGGGCGGCCGTACCTGCCCATAACAACATGTGCCAAAAAACAACACCGATCCAGATCCAGCCAATTTTCGTTTTAGAAAGCCAGGAGATACACTTCACCTGGTACCAAATGATGAAAAGTTGGAAGATGGAGATGGCTCCGCATAAGTAAATGACCCAATCAATGCTAGTGAAATAAGAGGCGATCACTCCGAAAGAAAAGGGAGAGACGTACCAATCAATACCTGCATAAACCATTAGCGGAATCCAGGTGATCCGTTCGATCAGCATGATCAGCAATACATTCATCTGCAGAATAAAGAGTTTTTTATAAGACACGTTGTTGAACAACCAGAAAAAGAAAGATGAAATGAAAAGCGTGAACAAGAATAAAAGGATCGCGAAACCAGCGCGTCCAATTAAGAACCAGGCTTTCCTCATTTCATATTCGACTCTGTTCAGGTCAGACATGTTGGCAGAAATCGCATCCGTACCGAGACCAAGCCACGCTGTCCAGACATATGTAAGAATCGTCAAACCTAATAAAAAGAATAATAGATTCCAAACGTTTTTGAGCCGTTCCGCTTCGTTCAGTTTGAACAAATGGTCTTCCCGGCTTGTAAATAGCTTTATTAAATGAATCGAGTATGTCATGCGTTCCATCCTTTAATATAGAAAATAAAACTCTCTGTCTTATTCTAACGGAAATTGTCAGTTGTTGCTATAATTACCTTGCAAACTAGTTGGAAAAAGTTAGGTGGATAAATTCCGATGTTGTTTTTCATATAAGCTCTCGATTGTGGAAGACTCAGTTTCGAGATGTTTCCGGTTTCCGGGGTTCGTTGCCTGGTTGAGCATCAGGGCTGGCTGGGAAGCAACTCGCTTTCCTGTGGGGGAGCGCCGAGCTTCCTCGGACTACGTCCTGCGGGATCTCGCCTATCTCCTTCTCCCACGGGAGTCTCGCTGCTTCCCAACCACCCCATTCCATGTAAGGAGACACGAACCCCTTTACCAAGTTGAATTGTCTTCCACTATCCGGTTGTTAGAAGCATAAAGCGCTCTGTATCAAGCTTGGATTCATGAACCTAGAAATGGGGAGTTTAACCTTACACTCACATCAAGGGGGATAGCTACTTATCCGAAAAATGGTTTCGAGTCACTGAATATGGTTAAGGGGCGGAGGGAAACAGTGAGACTCCTATGGGGTGTGCGGGACAGCTGAGACCCCGGAAGGCGTAGCCTGAGGAGGCTCAGCGCCCGCCCCATGGAAAGCGAACTGTTTCCCGCAGCCCCTAAAATTCCACAAAAGTCTCGAAATCGATTCTTCAACAATCCTGCCATATTCTTTAATAATTAATCATTAACGTCACCGTTTGCAGAGCCAAAAATAAAGCACGGTGCTGGATGCACCGTGCGTTTCATTTAGCCTTGAGAAGGCGCCGCTTGGTAGGGCGGGTCTTGATTCTTCTCTTTAAAAAATAGCGATCGATCTTTATAAAGGAAGATCATGGATAGAACGAAAGCGAACAGATCAGAAAGAGGGAAGGCGAGCCACACGCCTGTCACTCCGAAGAAATTCGGCAAAATCAATACAAGCGGAATTAAGAATAGCACTTGGCGCGCCATAGACAAGATAAGCGCTGGCTTTGCCATTCCTAATGCCTGATACAGGCCGCCGCTGACCACCTGAGCTCCGATTAGAATGGCAAGAGCAAACATGATGCGGATAGCATAAGCCCCTGTTTCAATGGTCGCTTCATCTCCAGTGAAGATGTTCATCAAACCCTCTGGGAAGGCCATCATCAGGATGAAAATGCCCGCGGATATGATCGTAACGACTTTCATACCGAGCATAACCGTTTCTTTCAAACGGTCGTAATTATTGGCTCCGTAATTATAGCCAATAATCGGCTGCATGCCTTGAAGGACGCCGATCATCGGCATGATGGTGAACATCGCAAGCTTCTGGACGATTCCGAAGACGCCGACTTCGAATTCACCGCCGAATTTAATGAGCATCAGGTTGATGGCGATCATCATCCCGCTTCCAGATACTTGTCGAATGAAAGCCGGCATACCAATGGTTAACACTTCACGGATGACAGACCACTGCGGTTTCAAGTAGGTAGCTTTGACCGTGAGTGATGATTTTCCTTTTAAGAAGTAATTCAAGACGACGATCGTTACGGTCGCCTGGGATATGACGGTGGCAACGGAAGCACCCTGCACACCCATATCCAAACCGAAAATGAAGATCGGGTCCAGGATCATGTTCAAAACAGCCGGGATGATCATCGTCATCATCGCAAACTTGGAGTTTCCTTCTGAACGGATGATACTGTTCGTCGTAAAGGCGAAAGAGAAGAAGAACGATCCAAGCATGATCGGGAACAAATAGTCCGTTGCATAAGGCATAATGTTGTCCGTTGCTCCGAACAGTTTCAGCAAAGGCTCAAGAAAGGTGAAGGCACCGATGAAGCCGAAGCTTGAGACGACAACGATCGTAAAAAGGATGTTTCCGAAAACTTGGTTGGCTTCTTCCTGTTTATTTTCTCCTAAACGTCTTGAGATGACGGAGGCACCACCAATACCGACGGCTGCGGCAATGGCCATGATAATCATCATCACGGGGAAGCCGATACTGACACCGGAAACGCCTAAAATCCCGACACCTCGCGCGATGAACAGCGTGTCAACGACATTGTAAAGGGCCATGACGAACATGCCGATCATAGCGGGAACTGATAAATTCGTTAACAATTTCGGGATGGGTTCGGTCCCTAACCGCTGACTTTGTTGTTTCATTTAGCTTCGCTCCTTGATGTTTTAGGTTTTAAGTTGTCTTGCATCTTTTTCAACCAGGACACCATGACTTGCTGTTCTTCTTTTGACAGCCCCTGAGTCGCTTCTGCTTCAATATCCTCGATGATCTTAAGGATGGTTGCATGCAACTCTAGTCCTTTATCCGTTAGCTTCACAAGCTTTGTCCGTTTGTCTTTTTGGCAGGACCTTTTCATGATACGTTCATGCTTTAAGAGTGTTTCAATCAAGCCGTTCATCGATGAGGCTTTAATGTGCAACTGCTTTTGCAGGTCCGTTTGGGATTGCTCGCCCGCTTTTGCCAGGAAGTAGATGACTTTCGCCTGTGAGTGGGTCAATCCGTACTCTCCTAATCGCTGGTTATATATATTTTGTAAAAAATGCGCGACCATATTGATGTTGTAACCTAAGTTTTGATCTATGTTTTGTTTCATATTTACTTAGCCCCCTAAACAAATTATAGTATAATACGACTTCGCTTAGAAGTAAACGAAAGTGTTTCACATAAGAGGAGCTATGGCGAACTTATGAACTATTATCTGTTACATGAACTTTTTACCATCAAAGCTCAATCACATCTGCTGCTTTATAGTAAAATAAAGGAAAAGAAGGGGTGGGTCGTTATGGTTCAAATAGTAAAAACGCATCCGAAATCGTTTTACGGAGGCGTGCTTTTCATTGCTGCCTTACTGCTTTCAAACTTTTTTATTCAGAAAATGGAAGTGACAGGCCAAGTTCCACCAATTCTTGTGTTGGCGACCGTCCTTGATGTCATGATCATTCTCCCGGTCGTTCTTTTCTTATTTGTCCTCCGGAGAAAGGCGACATTGTCATTGCTTGCTCCTCTCTGGCTTTTAGGAGCAGGATTCGTCCACTGGATTGTTCCTGCATATGCTAAAGAACATCTGCAATACATGAACGTATCCATTATCCTCGTTGAGGCAGGTTTCATCCTCTTAGAACTTTTCCTACTTGTTATTTTCATCAAGAATCTGAAGACGTGGAGAAATAACTTCAAAGCTTCAAAACACACAATTCCGCATTTACTTTCAAGAATTTCCATAGCGAACCAACAGACGTTTGGAGGTTATCCCAAGTTGGAACGGCTGATCGGAGTGATAGCCACAGATGTTTCCGCCATCCGCTATGTTTTTTTCCCGCATCTGGATGATAAGCTTGCTGGTGAACATACCTTCAGTTATCACAAAAATAGTGAATACTTCGGTGTTTTTCTCATGTTTGTTCATGCGATGCTCATTGAAATCATTGCTGTCCACGTCATGCTCATGCAGTACAGCCACACGATCGCATGGATTGCGACCCTCCTTGATATGTATGCACTCGTCTTCCTAATCGCTGATTATCAAGCGATTCGTAAAAGTCCTGTCGTCATCCAGAATAACCATCTTCATTTTCAAAAAGGGCTTCGTTTCCACATGGGGGTCCCCTTAGAAAAAGTGGCGGAGGTTCGTCGGTATGAAGGGGAAGCCTCGCCTGAGGAACGTCATTCCTTCACTTTGATGCTTGCTGGGCTTGAAAAGGTGCCCCCGCAGTTCGAAATCCGGTTGAGCGAAGCGGTGGAGGGGTATCGTGTATATGGTTTCAAACGTAAAGTGATGAAAATATTCCTGACTGTCGATGAACCAGAAAGGTTTTTACAAACATTAATTGAAGCACGACCGGTTTCAAAGAAAGACATTTAGTCAATTATGATAAGAGGAAGGAAGGGATTCTATGCCTCGTTATCAAAGTGGAATCTTTATATATAACGGAAAAAAGGACGAAGCAGAGTTAGAAACGGCTCTTTCACAAGTATTGCCGGTTTTGAGTAGAGCGGTGAAAGAGTTAAAGGTCATCCAAACGTTATCCTTGGACGATTTATATGAAAATTGCCGGCATTACGGGCCCGAGGTTGAAGTCTTTTTCATCTTTGGAGGAGATGGAACCTTGCATGAAGTCGTCAATTGTCTTGCACCGATGGAAAATCGTCCGGTGATCGGTGTGCTTCCAGGAGGAACGTGTAACGATTTCAGCCGGGTTTTGGATACACCTCAGCGGCTTAATCAAGCGGCTGCATCCATTATTGAAGGGGAAGAAGTGTCTGTGGATGCAGGGAAGACGGAGGACGATTATTTTATCAATTTCTGGGGCATCGGTCTTGTGACACAAACCTCCTTTAACATTGATGAAAATCAAAAGAATCGGTTCGGTGTACTCAGCTATTTCATGAGCGCACTGAAAACAATGAATCAGGCAACGCCTTTTCGTTTCAAACTGACCGTGGATGATGAAGAGGTCGATGGGGAGGCGGTGATGATTCTTGTCATGAATGGACAATTCATAGGGACGAGACGCCTTCCTGTCCCGACGATCGACTTGCAGGATGGGAAGTTTGACGTTCTGGTTGTGAAGAATTCCAATCTGACATTATTCAGGGAACTTATGACGATGGGACGACCGCAAACCGATCAGAGTGAATTCCAGGAGCTTTCTCACTATCAAGGAGAGAAGGTGAACATCGATGTTGAATTTAAGCAGGATGTTGACATGGATGGGGAAATCAAAGGGAAGACACCGGAAAAATTGGAGGTGCTTCCGGGTCACTTTACCTTCTTAAGTGGAGGACCGAACGCGTTGCATAATATGGACAACCCTTAGGGAAACCGTGAATTTGCGGAAAAGGGGTGGTTTGACAGTTAGAATTTGTTAAACTTATACTATCTTTATCTTTTGTAAAGGATGGGCGAACGTGATGAACGAACAAGAACTGTACCGCAAGAAAAAACAAGATCCTTCGTTGAAGCTGTTTGTCGTATTGACAAAAGCTCAGCGTACCATCGCAGATTTAGTGAAGGATGATATCCAACGATATGAATTGAACCCGACAGAATTCGGAGTGCTTGAGCTTCTGTATCACCAGGGAGACCAGCCACTGCAGAAGATCGGGGAGAAAATTCTGCTCGCAAGCGGCAGTATCACCTATGTGGTGGACAAGCTTGAGAAAAAGGAATACTTGAAACGTGTGCCTTGTCCAAACGACCGACGGATCACTTATGCGTCCATTACGGAAAAAGGGCGGGACCTGTTGAACGGCATCTTCCCCGATCATTGGAAAGAGATTGAATCGATTATGGATGGGCTGACGGATGAAGAGAAGAAGGATGCCATCGAACTATTGAAGAAACTTGGGAAGTCCGCAGATTCCAAAAAAGAGTAGCCAATTTTCTGACGATCCGATATAATGAGAGTAATTCTAAAGACAAAGGAGGGTATGAAGATGTTACAGATGCACGTGCTTGACTATCAGATTAACTATGTACGCCGTGCAATTATTCACGATTCAGCTGTCAACGGGACACGTATGTCCAAAATGGCATCTGAATAGTGAAGCAATGTAGCGTCTCATACCTGATTATTCACAGATCAAAGTCAGAGGTAACGAGACCTCTGGCTTTTTTTGTGTTTTCAAAAAGTCTTTAGGAGGAATTTGAAATGATCATTACATTAAAGAATTTATATAAAATTGTCGGTGGAGAAGTATTGTTCGAAGCTTTGGATATGGAAATCAAACCCGGTCAGCGTGTCGGGCTTGTCGGTCGTAATGGCAGCGGAAAATCCACCCTTTTCAGAATCATGACCAAAGAGGAATCGTTGGATGGTGGTGACCTCTTCATTCAAAAAGGAGCGACCATCGGTTATTTGAAACAGATTCCAGCGGATTGGGCGGGAACGGGTAGAGCATACTTGCAGCTTGCCTTTACTGAACTCGTCTCTATGGCTGAACAGATGAAAGAATTAGAAGAGGATATGACACATCCTGAAAAAATGGAAAAAGCCATTGCCGCTTACGGGGAAATACAGGAGCGTTTCACTCACCGTGGTGGGTACGAAATGGATGCCTCCATCAAACAAGTGGCGAACGGGTTGAATATCGCTCATTTGCTGGATCAGCCATTTTCAAGTTTGAGCGGAGGGGAGAAAACGAAATTTGGTCTTGCCAAGTTGTTGCTGGAAGACCCCGACGTGCTTTTGCTTGATGAACCGACAAACCATTTGGATCTACAAGCGATCGAATGGCTGGAAGCGTATTTGCAAGCCTACGACGGGACCATTTGTGTCATCTCCCATGACCGCGCATTCCTTGATCACATCGTCACAGACATTATGGATTTGGAATCCGGCGAAATTGATACGTACAAAGGCAACTACACCGCTTTTGAGAAACAAAAAGAAGAAAAATTGCTTGCCGAATTTCACCAGTATGAAGAACAACAGAAGAAGATTAAAAAGATGAAAGAGGCCATAAGAAGGTTGAGGCAATGGGCGAATGAAGCCACTCCACCGAATCCTAAGCTTTTCAAAAAAGCGAAAAGCATGGAAAAAGCGTTAGAACGGATGGAGAAGATTGATAAGCCGGTGATCGATCCGAAAAAAATGAATCTTTCCCTTGAATCGGATGGTCGGACAGGGAAAGACGTATTCACCATTGAATCGCTGAAGAAGCAATACGGCAACGAAACGATATTGGACGGTGTCGACCTTCACGTCCGTTATCAGGACCGGATCGCGATTGTCGGAGCCAATGGAAGCGGGAAATCCACATTCTTGAGAATTTTATTGGAAAAAGAAACACCAAGCGCAGGGACGATCAAACAGGCGCCGTCCATCAAAGTAGGCTATCTTCCGCAAAACCCTCTGCAGGAAGCCGATCGCGACCAGCGGATGATCGACCACTTCAGGGATCACATCCGGGTGACCGAAGGGGAAGCACGGCACAGGCTTGCGGGCTTCATGTTTTATGGATATGACGTCTTCCGTAAAATCCGCCACCTAAGCGGAGGGGAGCAGATGCGTTTGAAGCTTGCAATCTTCATGCACCAGGATATTCAGGTGCTGATCCTGGATGAACCGACCAACCACCTTGATGTGGAGTCACAAGAAGTTCTTGAAGAAGCGCTCAATCAATTTAAAGGAACGATTATCGGGGTTTCCCACGATCGCCATTTCCTGGACCAGTGTTTCACTCACACCGCTTTTCTTGTGGATGGAAAACTTCACAGGTATATCGGTACGTATGATGAAACGAAGAAACATTGGCACGCCCTTTTAGAAGCGCGTGAAGAAGAGAAGCCCGTAAAACGTGAAAAAATAGTAAATCCAGAAAACCACATCAAAGAAGAACCGATCATCGATTGGGAAAAAGAAATCGCTTGTCTCGAGGGGGAGATTTCAACCATCGATCAACAGATGCAGAACGGTGACAATGTAGATGAGTTAATGAAACTCCAACAGCACAAAGATAAGTTGGAAAAAGACTTAGAATCTCTTTATGAAAACTGGATGGAAGCCCAGTGATGGTCTGTCCAGTACTAGGAAAAGGGTAGGAGACGGAAAGTTTCCTACCCTTTTTGGTGACCGGCATGAACAACCCCGTATCCATCTATAGGATGGAAACATGTTTAGAAGGATCGCCTCTTTTCTCACGATAATAGTCGACGAGGGCGTCGGTATACGAAAAAAAATCAGGACAAAAGATGCCTGAGGCAGCGAGATCCATTTCTGCCTGATGGTTGTCATAGTCTGCACTACAAAGGAAGTAATCAAGAGCTTCTCTTTGAATACCTAAAACTTTCCGTAAAGAACGGAACTTTAGTGATTGGTTGGCAAGACTCAGTGGTAAGGAGAAACGAGGGTGTTTGTCCGCATACACATAACTGAGCTGCTCATAGATTTCTTTGGCTGTGTAAGGATTGGGGTCTGTAAGGTGGTACGTCTTGCCGCTGCTTTCTGGATGATGGGCAAGGTAGTTTGTCGCTTCAATAACATAATCCTGAGGCACGAGGTTGACACGTGCTGTTCCTTTTCCGAAATAAGGGAGAACGGGCAGACTTCTTAAAGCTTCTACTAAGTTCAATATAAAATAAGGTCCGTCGAATTTGGCGGTCGCTCCTGATTTAGTATGTCCGACTACGATCCCGGGGCGGATGATGGTTGTCGGGATTTTTTTGCACATCCGGTGAACGAGATATTCTGCTTCATGTTTCGTGTATTCATAATGATTTTTGAAACCTTTCCCATGAGCAAGGTCCTTTTCGTAAACGGTCCCTTCCCGTTTTCCTGAAACATAGGCGGTGCTGAAATAAATATAACGTTCCAAATGCAGGCATTGGGAAAGCCAGCAATTCACCTCTCTTGTCCCTTGGACGTTGACTTTCCATGCCGGCATGAGAGGGACGGCCAAATCATAAAGAGCGGCAAGGTGGAAAACGTGGGTCACCTCTTGTAGTAATTGCATAGATGTTGCGGATGAGAGTCCCAACCCTTCTTGAGTAATGTCCCCTGGGACGAGTTCGATTTTTCCAGTATTCACACCTTGGACTGTTCTCCACGTCTCTATCTGCTTTTTCGCTTGTTTTTCCATAGAGGGAAGGTGAAGGAGGTAGAGTTTCTCTATGGAATTCCTGTTCCTAAAAAGATCTTCAATTAATGCTGAAGCTAAATACCCTGGAAAACCGGTAAACAAATACGTGTTGGACATGACCATATCGCCTCCGTAATCCGTTTGATTACCTTTTCGTGATGGATCATTGAACTTCCTTCTTTTGCCTATTCACTTGTTTATTGTGCAGGAGGAGGGGAAAACAAGAACGAGTCACAGATTTTTTAGGAGGTTATCAAATGAAAGTTCTCGTTATAGGAGCCAATGGAAAAGTAGGAAAACACATAGTTGATAAACTTGTAGAAACCGAACACACCCCATATGCGATGGTCCGTAAGAAGGATCAAATTCCTCAATTCGAAGAAAAAGGTGTAGAAACCATACATGGAGACCTAATGAGAGATTTTGAACATGCTTTCAAAGGAATGGATGCCGTCATCTTCGCTGCAGGATCCGGCCCTGATACAGGCGCAGACATGACCATCGTCATCGATCAGGAAGGAGCAATCAAGGCAGCGGAGCATGCGGAAGCCAATGGGGTGAAGCGGTACATGATGTTAAGTTCAATCGGAGCAGACCGCGCGGAAGAAGCGCCCGACGATTTCAAATTTTATCTTTACGCTAAACGACGCGCCGATGAATACTTGAAAAGTACAGACTTGGATTATACCATCGTCCGCCCCGGCGGTCTGACCAACGATGCAGGCACAGGGAAGGTGACGTTGAAAGAACGTACAGACCAAGGAGAGATTCCACGTGAAGATGTTGCCGCCACACTTGTTCATCTTCTCTCTGTAGAAGATTCCATCCACCAAAGCTACGACCTCATCAGCGGCGACACACCGATTGAAGAACTATAAAAAAGAAGGAGCCTCGCGCTCCTTCTTTTTTAAGTCGTTTGTTTAAGTATATGGCAGTATTGTTGAAGGCTTGATTTCGAGACTTTTCGGGATTCGTTTGCCGTGTTGAGCATTAGGGGTGGCTGGGAAGCTACTCGCTTTCCTGTGGGGGAGTGGCAAGCTTCCTCGGACTTCGTCCTGCGGGATCTCGCCTATCTCCTTTCTCCCACGGGAGTCTCGCAGCTTCCCAACCACCCCATTCCATGAAGGTGAGAAACGAAACCCTTTACTGTGGGAGGGTGCCTTCCACTATCCTGGTGTTATAAGCATAAAGCGCTCTATAACAAGCTTTCCGCATGCAGAATAGCGCACTTGGCCTCCCATTGCCATGTGCATAAAAGCAGCTTATTCCGGAAGTGATATCGAGATACTTATATGGCAAAGGGGCGGAGGGGAATGGCGAGACTCCTGCGGGAAAAAAGTGCTTGGTGAGACCCCACAGGACGCAGTCCGAGGAGGCTCACCGCGCTCCCGCGGAAAGCGAGTTATTCCCCGCAGCCCCCATCCATTCAACAAAAGTCTCGAAACTGAGTCTTCCACAATCGGGAGCGTTAATGTAAAAGGGATGTGATGAAAATGACAAAACCGTGACAAAAAATGAGTGGATTATAATGAGAAAATAGGTTTAGCTGATGTGAAAACGGGTATAAAATTTCTAGACAGAATTGTAATAGACACAAGGAGGGGAAGCTTTGGGTAACCCGGAAGTGATCGTGTACACCAGTCGGAACTGTCACTATTGTGAGAAGGTATTAGGAACATTGGAAGAATGGGAAATTGATTATGAAGAGCGGAATGTATCTGAGAACCGTGACCATTTCAAAGAACTACAAAGAAACAAAATTTACGGTACACCCGCTGTATTTATAGATGGAGAAAAGATTCTCGGTTATCAAGAACGTAAAATGAAACAGAAACTGAGAATAAAAGAAAATCCTCAGTACATTAGGACTGACTCCATGAACTTTTCCTAAATGGTTTCGACAAGTGATGATCATCACTTGTTTTTTTTGTCCAAAAGCATCAATAAGCCTGGTATTCATCGCTTTCGTTTCACTTTTTCATGTGCTTTTTCATAGGCTGAAGTATCATACGTTAAAGGTGGAACATTCATGTACCCATATAATCCTTACTATTATTACAATAATGGCTGGTATCGGTATCCTTCCAGTCTTCCTTACGATCAGATGAACTACCAGCAAATGTCCAATAACCAGGGGAACGTCTGGGGTTATACCCCGTACAATCAAGCCATGTATGGTTTTCAAAATCCATATGTGAATAGTTATGACTATACAGGTTATACTGAGACCGGGAATCCGAATCCGAATTCTTCATTCAACGTCGGCAATATGTCCAAAGGCGTCATGAGTTATTTTCAAAAAGAAGATGGCCAGATTGACTTCGACAAAATGATGTCGACTACCGGTCAGGTCGTAAAGACCGTAAAAGATGTCAGTCCAATTGTTAAAGGGATCGGGACATTCGTTAAAGGCATCAAGTAAACCGCGCGCTATTCATTTAGCGCGCATTTTCTTTAGGCATAAGAAAATGTAGAGAAACATGTAGCTGTGACCAGAAGGTTAGTTCTCTTATCTTCCCAACCAACCTCAAAATGAGCATACAGACCGGAGCCTTTTTCGTAATCAAGGAGATTTTCTTGGATAAAAACTGGGAAATGAATGTGTTATAATTTTTCGCATAACGAAATAAATGATCGGGTGGAGGCGTAGGAACATGAGTATCGGGTGTTTATGTATTCACGGGTACACAGGAAGCCCGGATGAAGTCCAGCCCCTCGTCGACTTTCTGGAAGCACGGACGGATTGGGAAATTGCCAATCCTACGCTTCCGGGGCACGGGGAGAACTTGGATCTTGAAGGGCACTATTATCAAGAATGGATTGCTACGGCAGAACTCGCTTTGCTGGACCTCATGAAAAGACACGATACCATTTATATTATCGGCTTTTCCATGGGTGGGATGATTGCTGCTTACTTGACTGCAAAGTATCATCTGGATCGTTTGGTGCTTTTGTCGGCGGCTGGAAAGTATGTCAGTCTTCCACAGATGTATAAGGATATTCTTGCGATGGTTGCAGATGCGTGGAATGGCGTGCTTGCAGACAATGAGCTTTTTCTCAGGTACCAAAAAAAATTGAAGGATACTTATCTTTTTTCCACATTCGAATTTATGAAATGTGTCCAATTCACACGGCCTTATTTACACCAGGTCCGTTGTCCTGTGCTGATCATCCAAGGGGAGCTTGATGGCATGGTGCCAAAGAAAGCGGCTTTGTATTTGGAAGAAGAAATTCCGTCTGAAGAAAAAGAGGTCATTTTCTTGAAAAAGTCGAAGCACTTGATCTGTCATGGGGATGACAGCGAAGAATTGTTTGATAAAGTGATGGATTTTGTGAGTCAACCATAGGGGGAAGAGGAAAAATGAATAATAACCGTGGACAACCCATCCATACACCTTTTTATTATGGATGGGTTGTTGTGATGGTCGCCGGTTTGAGCGTGTTCTTTTCAGGACCTGGTCAAACCTATTCCATCTCCATTTTTATTGATTATTACATAGAAGATTTTGAGTATTCACGGTCGTTGGTTTCTGGTATTTATTCAGCGGCTACATTGTTAGCGGGAATCACGTTGTTTATGATGGGGCGCCTCATCGACCGTTTCGGACAGCGGGCGATGATGGTTACGATTGGTTCATGTTTAGCATTAGCTTTGTTTTGGAATGCTTTTCTTCTCGGGCCGATTATGATGTTTTTTGGCTTCTTTATGATTCGTTTATTCGGGCAGGGATCGATGACATTGATTCCGAACACGCTTGTGCCCCAATGGTTCATAAGGAAGAGGGGACGAGCGCTCAGTATTATGGCGATCGGTGGATTTGCTAGTTCTGCTCTGTTGCCACCACTGAATACATGGCTGATTGAATCCTTCGGTTGGAGAATGACATGGGGCTTATGGGGAAGCGCACTGTTGATTCTTTTTGTTCCACTGGCCTTCTTCTTCGTCCGCAACAAACCCGAGCACATCGGGGAAGTGCCGGACGGGACGCCGAAACCGGTCAAAGGAGAATCAGTGAACCCGAACGTTGAGGTCAATGAAAAGAGTTGGACATTGAAAGAAGCCATGGCGACGAGAGCTTTTTGGTTTATTTTGTTTTGTGTCATCGTCCCAGCTCTCGTAAACACGGCGATTACTTTTCATATGGTGTCCATCATGGATTTAAGAGGACTGGATACAGGGGTAGCAGCCATGGTACTGACCTTAATGGCCGTCATCGGATTTCCGGTTACATTCGTCAGCGGTTATCTGGTCGATCGTTTCAAGGTGCATTATATTTTGGCCATCACGTTCTTTGGCCACATCTTTACGCTGGTCATCCTATTGTTCACAAATTCATGGTGGATGGCTGTTGCCTTTGGTGTATTCTGGGGCTTCGTCAATGGCTTTGAGCGGATCGTATTGAATATCGTCTGGCCTAATTATTTTGGGAGGGAACACCTTGGGAGTATCAAAGGGCTTTCCCAAACGGTCATGGTCGTTGGTTCAGCGCTTGGGCCGCTTCCGTTCGGTTTGTTTTTTGACTGGCTGGGAGGTTATCAGGAAGTCATTCTGCTGACCATTCTCTTTCCGGTGACCGCAGGTATTCTTGCGTTATTGTCATCCCAGCCGAAATATGAGGATTATCACGCATAAAAAACGTCAGAGGTTTAAAACCTCTGACGTTTTTTTAGTCTTTAAAGAAAGCGATGACGAGGCCGCCTTCTCCTGCGTATGTGGAGATAAGGGGTCCTGTTTCCATAAAGAGAGATTCTTTGAAATTGTAACGTTCTTTGATTGTACTCATTACTTTCTTTCCCCGGTCCTCATCGTTGCAATGGGACATCGCAATGACGCGGTCTTCCAGGTTGGATGCATACTCACCGATTTGGTCGACAAAGCGGCGCAAGGATTTCTTGTTGCCCCGTACTTTTTCCGTCACTTCTACTGCGCCTTCATCATCGCTCGCTTTCATAAGAAGTTTGATATTCAGTGTCTTGGCGATGGCCCCTTTGACCTTATCCAGTCGTCCGCCTTTGATGACATTTTCCAGTGTCTTCAAAATGAAGAGTGTCGTCGTCTTCTCAATCCGCTCCTCCATATGGGAGACCAGCTGGTTAAAATCGTATCCTTCTTCCATGCGGGCCGTCGCTTCATGCACGAGTAATGCAATGCCGCAGGAGGCCGTCTTCGTATTGAGAACGGCAATTTTACGATCCGGTTCTTCATCAAGGAGCATGTCCTTACCCATGACAGCACTCTCATATGTACTGCTTAATCCCTGAGTAAGGGCAAGCACTAAAATTTCATCGTTCGGATCGATCTGTTTGTATTTTTCATAAAAATCATTCGGGCTTGGAGAAGAAGACCGGGGAAGTTCATCAGACTGCTTCAGTTTTTCATAAAACGTAGGCAAATCGATCGTTTCCCCTGTTTTATATTGTTCATCTCCGAAGTGTAAGTTAAGCGGAACATATTGAATACTATGTGCTTCCATCATTCCATGAGGCAGATCTCCGCCTCCATCAATGATCAGTTGTATCGTCATTTCTTCACCTGCTCTCTTAAATTCATCGTACTATTGAGGTGTACCCCATACTTATTCAATATTATATCAAACTTAGCGGTCTATCGGCGGTTTGTTTCATGAGTGAATTTCGGTTTAACCTTTTTCATCGTGCTCAGTATGAACATCATAAGACCGAAAATGACAATCGATCCTCCGAGCCATTGCGTCCATGTGATCACTTCATCCAAAATCCAATAGGCTAAAATAGAAGCCCCGATTGGTTCGACGAGTACAGCCATGGAAATCGTCGAGGTGCTGAACCATTTCAATGTCCAGTTGAACAGCGTATGACCGAAGAAGGTCGGGATGATCGCTAGGCCTAAGAATATCAGCCACTGATCACCGTCGTAACCGGTAAAAGAATAATCGAGCGCCAGGTTATAGAGTAGAAGTGTGGCCGCTGCCATCCCATAAGCAATGAACGTATAGGTCATGATGGACTGACGTTTACGTAAGTTCTGACCAAGCAGGAAATAACCGGTAACGGTAATAGCACCAAGCAGGGCCAGCAGATCACCGAACAAAGCCGTGCCGCTTATTTGAAAGTCGCCCCAGCCGATGATTACGCTTCCTGTCAATGTGATGACAAGACTCAGAATGGCTCCGACAGTGAATCGCTCTTTGAAGAAGAGGTAGGTCCCCATAAAAGCGAAGACCGGCTGGAGGGCAACAAGGACGACGGAACTTGCGACGGTCGTATAATTCAATGATTCAAACCACAAAATAAAGTGGAAGGCGAGGAATACACCCGATAAAATCGCAAGAACCCAATCTTTCTTATTCGTTTGTTTTATTTCATCGAAATGTTTCCATAATACATAAGGAGCCATAATTCCGACTGCAATGGCCAGACGGTAAAAAGCGATCATCGCCGCCGGCGCATCTCCTGCGAGTTTGACGAAAATCGCGGAAGTGGAAATGGAAAGGACGCCTATAAACAAAATAATATATGGTTGAACTGGAGGCTTTTCCAAGCGAGCCCTCCTCTGGTATACGTCATTTTTTTCTCATTTTATCATTATTACGTTTGAAAAGCATAGCCGAAATGTGTAGAATTAACTATGTTATATGTGTTATGATGAATGAATCTATCAGGCAGATACCAGAGAAGCCTCTCCCGTTTCCTGTGGCAGAAGGCTTTTTTTACATGTATATAGGTAGAAGATTTAAACAATAAAGGAGTATGAAATTACTGTGACAACATTTCAATCACTAGGATTATCAAAACCTATCCTAAAATCATTAGACGTTATGGGTTTTGAAGAAACAACACCAATACAAGAACAAACGATCCCTCTAGGACTAGAAGGGAAAGATGTCATTGGTCAAGCTCAGACAGGTACGGGAAAAACGGCTGCATTCGGTATTCCGATGCTGGAAAAAATCAACAAGCAAGTGAAGGCCGTTCAAGGACTTGTCATCGCCCCGACAAGGGAATTGGCTATTCAAGTAGCAGAGGAGCTTAACCGTCTAGGTAAAGGGAAAGGCATTCGTGTCCTACCAATTTATGGTGGATCAAACATGGAACGCCAAATCCGTGCCCTGAAAAACAACCACATCGTCGTAGCAACACCAGGACGTTTGCTGGACCACATCCGTCGTAAAACGATCAAGTTGGAAGATGTACACACAGCTGTACTTGACGAAGCGGATGAAATGCTAAACATGGGCTTCATCGAGGATATTCGTGATATTTTGAAGGCACTTCCGGAAGAGCGTCAAACATTGCTTTTCTCTGCGACAATGCCGAAAGAAATCCGCGATATTGCCACAACATTGATGAACAACCCGGAAGAAGTGAAAGTCAAAGCGAAAGAAATGACGGTCGAAAACATCGAGCAGTTCTTCGTTGAGATTCCGGAAAAACACAAATTCGACACCCTGACACGCTTGTTGGATATTCACGATCCTGCATTGGCGATTGTCTTCGGTCGTACAAAACGTCGTGTTGATGAAGTAGCTGATGGTCTTCAAGCTCGCGGCTTCAGTGCGGAAGGCATTCACGGTGACTTGACACAAGGGAAGCGTATGTCCACATTGAACAAGTTCAAACGCGGACGTATCGAGATCCTTGTCGCAACAGACGTTGCCGCACGTGGCTTGGACATTTCTGATGTCTCTCACGTGTACAACTTTGACATTCCGCAGGATCCAGAAAGCTATGTTCACCGTATTGGACGTACTGGACGTGCCGGACGTAAAGGGAAATCCATTTCCTTCGTTACACCTCGTGAAAAAGATCAGCTTCACCTGATTGAAAAACTCACGAAGAAGAAAGTGGAACGCCTGAAAGTACCTTCTTCTGAAGAAGCAGCACGCGGTCAGCAAAAAGTGGCTGTTGAGAAGTTGGCAGAAACGATCACAAACAACGATTTGAATAATTATAAGCAGGCAGCTAACGAACTGCTTGAACAATATGAGTCCACAGACCTTGTCGCTGCTGCACTGAAAATGATGACAAAAGAACGCAGTGAAGTACCTGTCCGTTTGTCTTCTGTTCAACCGATCAGTGTGAAAAACGCACAGCGTGACAAGAGTAAGAAAAAAGGTGGCTACCGCAAAGGTGGAGGCGGCAAGCGCAACTTCAACAGCAAAAATAAATCCCGCAACCGCAACTTCAGCGGCAAAGGCGGTAGCAAGCGCGGCAATTACCAAAACAAAGGCCGCAGCTAAGTAAGGCCATTGAAAAGATCAGTCCTCTGTACGAGGGCTGATCTTTTTTTATGCTCTGATAAACATTGCTGTTAATGTATATGGCAGGACGAAATTTTATCAGGGAGTTTTAAGCTTTTATCGGTGGGTTTTAGGTATTTATCAGTGACTTTCAAGCTTTTATCAGTGGGTTTAGCGCTTTTATCAGTGACTTTGATGTTTCTATCAGTAGAGCGGTCCTGGTAGAAAAGATAAAAAGACTCCACCCTGGAGGATGGAGACGTTACATGCGGTTGACGAGTGCGAACAAGGCAAGGAAGATGATGATACCCCAGAGAATGTACTTGCCTGTGTTCTTCCGTCCGTATTTTCTTTTCTGCCAACGATTCGGATCGAAAGAAATGTCATCACTGTCGGAACGCGAGTGACGGGTGCGGACTTGCCATAAAGAGAAGCGGCGCGCATTTTTTAAAATGACAGGAGCAATGGCGAAACCGCCAATCAGTCCGAATAAGTGACCGAAGATATTGATGTTTGGCCGTGCAAAAGTCATGAATAAACCGATCGCAAAAATGGCGAGAATGATTTGCGAATTGGCTGTATCAATCAAGTGTTTCCGGTTCATGATCATAAATAAATAAACGCCGAAGATACCGAAAATGGCTCCTGAAGCCCCAAGGTGCCAGTAATAGGCATCCGGATTAACGATAAATGTACCGAGGTTGCCGACAATACCGGCAAATAAATACATCACAACAAACTTTCCTTTTCCTAACATCTGCTCAAGGGCCGGCCCGAAGAGGACGAGGGAAAAGGAGTTGAACAGGGCATGGGTGAAATCTCCGTGTAAGAAAATCGGAGTGACGAGGCGCCAATATTCGCCGTTCAAGATCAAGGCATTCATCCCAATGCCCCATTCCTTCAAGTCAACCGCAAAACCGAGCTGCAGAAAATCCATCAACAGCCATAAAAAGAAATGAAGCCCAACGAGAAATGAAACAATCGGATAAAATCGAATAAATTCTTTAAAACTCTCCGTTCGTACAAACATGATAAATCTCCTTTTTTACGTTCAAGATTAAGATGAGGGGGGAGTTTTCTGCCCCTCGGTGACCTCCGCGAAATCACCGAGGTCAGTAAACGTGCATAATGTTCATTGAATTCCTATTATAATGTAATCCCCGCAGCTTCCTCGTATTCTTTTTTACCGTGAAAAGATTCGGGTATACTGTTCATAGATTGTTAATGAAAAGGAAGATGAATTGTGATCAAAGGCATCGGCGTAGATATCATTGAATTGGATCGTATTAAACAAAGTATAAAGCGAAGAGAACGCTTTGTTCAACGAATACTGACTGAAGAGGAACATCTTCGTTACGAATCGTTGAATGAAAAAAGAAAAGTGGAATACTTGGCGGGTCGGTTTGCTGCAAAAGAAGCCTTTGCCAAAGCGACGGGTACAGGAATCGGCAAGCTCGGTTTCCATGACGTTGAAATATTATCAAATGAAACGACAGGGGCGCCTATGATGAAGGCGAAAGGCTACGATCGCTATCAGGTGTGGGTGTCCATCAGTCATAGTTCGGATCATGCCATTGCTCAGGTGGTTTTGGAAGAGTGCTAGGGAGGTATAGGAGGGCAGACATAATTACATAGGTTGTCTCATAACATTGTAATGCGGGTAGGAGGGAACGAATTGGATATTGTTACCGCACAAGAAATGTACGAACGGGATCGAGTGGCCATGGAAGCCGCTGGACTAGATGGGAAGATGCTCATGGAGAATGCCGGGAGAGCGGTTGCGTATGACTTTCTCCGCCACATTCAAAAAGAGCATAAAATTGTCGTCCTGATAGGTGCTGGCAATAATGGCGGCGATGGATTCGTCATTGCCAGGACGTTGTTGAACCTTGGATACGATGTGGAGGCTTGGCAAGTCGTTCCGGACGCAAAGATCACTGGAGATGCAGAAGCACATAAGAGGATATTCCAAGCTTCTGGTCACCCGTACAGACTATTGAAGAGTTCGGAAGACTTGAATACTTCTCTATGTCGTGCAGATGTATGCATCGACGCGATGTTAGGGATCGGAGTGAAGGGGCGGCTGAGAGAGCCCTACGCGGATATCGTCCGTCTCTGTAATGAGAGATCAATTGTAAGACTTGCCGTCGATCTCCCTTCCGGTGTGCCGGCAGATGAAGGGGAAGAGGATTTTGAGGCATTCCAAGCTCATTACACGTCGATCATCGAAGCGCCGAAGCAGAGTGCCTTTTTACAACACACACAGCCATACTATGGCGAATGGTCGGTCGTGGAAATCGGACTGCCACCCAAACAACTTCCAGATCACCGGAGGAGGCTTTGGGGGAGGGCTGATGTCGAAAGGACCTTGCCTGGACGAGAGGCTCATTCGCATAAAGGATCGCACGGAAAAGGATTGGTCATCGGAGGGTCTCGCTTGATGCCCGGCTCTGTCGCTATGACGGCGAGGGCAGCTCTGCGGAGCGGGGCGGGATTGATTGCGGTATCCACGGATTCTGAAGCGATCCCTGCGATTTCTCCGTATGTGCAAGAAGCGACTTTTGTAGAAGGGGAAAATGGAGGACGAGTTCCTGACCTGGGAGGGTACGATGGTATCGCTGTCGGTATGGGATTCGGCCGCAACTCTATGCAGGAAACAGTGGTGGAGCGACTGGTCCGTGAAAAAGAAACCCCATTACTGGTGGATGCCGACGGGTTGTACCTTTTAAAAGGTTTCCTTGGAGAGTTGAAAAATAGGGAAGTTCCGACCGTTCTGACGCCTCACCCAGGTGAATTCGCCCACTTGACGGGTCTTTCCATCCAGAAGATTTTGCGCGCTCCTTTTTCCTATTCAAAAGAATTCGTTGAAAAGCACGGCGTGTACCTCGTTCTGAAAGGACCTTCAACGATCATTACAGGTCCTGATGGTGAACAGCGGGTAGACGTCTCAGGCAATGCAGGTCTCGCTAAAGGTGGAAGCGGTGATGTTCTTTCTGGCATTCTGCTCAGCATGATGATGCAGACAGAACATGTGATGGATGCCTTAAGCAATGGTTGTTTCCTTCATGGATCAACGGCTGATTTACTTGTGCAGGATGGACATTCGAAGGTTGACCTACTCGCCTCTGACGTCATTGAAGGTTTATCCCGGACGTTCCGTACATTTTCTTCTTGATCCATATCATGCGTTCCCTTTGTCCTTAAGTAGAGACAAAGGAGTTGAGTCTTATGCAAAGACGTTTTCTGATCCTGTTGTTCAGTCTGTTCGTCTTAGGTGCTTTGACAGCTTGTGGCTCACAGTCGAAAGAAGATGTCGTCAAAAAGCTCGAAAAACAGTCGGAAGAAATGGCTGGATATAAGACCGAAGCGAATATGAAGATGCGTACAGGGAAGGAAGAACAGAAATACAACATTCAAGTGTGGCATAAAAAGGATGATTTTTACCGTGTGAAGCTTCAAAATGATCAGGATGAAAAAGGGAGCCAGATCATTTTGAAAAATGACAGCGGCGTGTATGTCTTGACGCCTGCCTTGAACAAGAGTTTCAAGTTCCAAAGCGAATGGCCTCAAAACACAAGTCAGCCTTATCTTTATGCTTCACTGCTGAATGATATCAAAGCGGATCCGGATGCAGAGTTCAATGCTTCCGAAAACTACTTTGTGTTCAAGACAAAGACAAACTATCAAAATAACAAAACCCTGCCGTTTCAGGAAATTTACTTTGATAAGAAAACCTATCATCCTGTGATGGTGAAAGTGTTTGACCAGGATATGAATGCTCTTGTGGAAGTCCAATTCGCCAACTTCTCGAAGGACGATTCCATGAAGAAGGAAGACTTTGATGTCGATAAGAATATGGCCATGGCTCCAACAGAAGCCCCTGTTGCGAACATGGAAGGGGAAGAGCTTGAAGAAGTGCTGTATCCACAAGAGACATTTGGTGCTGAACTTGCAGATGAACGTGAAGTGAAGACGGAAGATGGAAAACGATTCATTATGACCTATGCAGGTGATAAGAACTTCACATTGGTTCAGGAAAAAGCGGAAGTTCAAGCGGCAAGTGCTCAATACTCTGTCCAGGTGAATGGTGAACCTGTCCAGCTTTGGGATGGAGTTTTTGCAGCCTTCGAACACAACCGTCTGGAATGGAACCATAATGGAACGACTTATCAGCTCGCGAGCAATGAACTGACGCAAGATGAAATGGTCGCTGTCGCAAGCTCAATCAACACGGCTGCGATGGTGAAATAAACTTGGAAGGAGCAGGCTTAACGGTCTGCTTTATTTTTTGGTCTTCCATCACTCTGGTTAGGAAGATGCCCCTCAAGCTTCACCCCCCCTGGGCTCACGAGAGTCTTTGCTTTCTTTAGAGTCAATCACCAAATCTATCCAATATTCCTGTTTTTTCTATGATATTTGACACTGGCTTCTTCTCATTCAATAATAAAAAGATATAGAGAGAGGAGCGGTCATTGTGGCATGGGATACGTATTACAGAGATTCAATCGCAGAGGTTGAATTGACGGCGATTGAGTATAATATACAGCAATTGAAACACCGATTGGAAAAAGAGACAGACATTTGCGCGGTAGTCAAAGCAGATGCTTACGGACATGGGGACGTGCAAGTCGCAAGGGCTGCCTTAAAAGCGGGAGCAAAGAGTCTTGCCGTCGCACTTTTGGATGAAGCTTTAAAACTGAGAAGAGCAGGAATTGAGGCACCGATTCTCGTCATGGGCTGGACACGCCCTGGGGATGCTGCGGTCGCTGCTGAAAACAACATTGCTTTAACGGTTTTCCAAAAAGATTGGCTGAAGGAAGCGGCGGGTATTCAGCATTCTAACCCATTGAAACTTCATCTAAAAATCGATACAGGTATGGGACGGATCGGGGTACGAACGGTGGCAGAATTAGAGGAAATCCTTGCTGTTCTTGCTGAAACCTCCGATTTTCACTTGGAAGCTTTGTTTACCCATTTTGCTACAGCGGATGAGGAAGAATCCGAGTATTTTCATAAACAACAAGAGCGCTGGCACGAAATGTTTTCTTATTTTAAGAGGAATTGGGCAGGAGATGTCGAAATTCATACAAGTAACAGTGCGACAAGTATGAGGGTTCCGGAGCGGATGGATCATTTTGTCCGATTTGGTATCAGTATGTATGGACTTTATCCTTCTCCCCATGTCAAAAAAGAACGGCCGATCGACTTGAAGCCTGCTTTTTCTCTGTCGAGCCGGCTGGTCCATGTCAAAAAAATAGAGGCTGGAGAATCGATTAGTTATGGGGCTACCTACACAACAGAAAAAGAAGAGTGGATCGGCACCATTCCGCTTGGTTATGCGGATGGTTGGATCCGTAAGCTTCAAGGTGCGGAGGTCCTCGTTGACGGGAAACGTCACCCGATTGTCGGAAGAATTTGCATGGATCAATTCATGATTCGGCTGGATCAGGAATATCCTATAGGGACAAAGGTTACCTTAATTGGTAAACAAGGGGATCAAGAAATTTCAGCCGATGAAATAGCAGAGCATCTCGAAACGATCAATTATGAGATACCCTGCATGATCAGCCAAAGGGTGCCGAGAGTTTTTCAAGAAGATGGGAGAACGGTAGAAGTGAGAAACTCCTTGTTGTGAGTAAGCTTCCCGTTTCCGGACAATTCTCCCGATGTAAGGATAAAAGCTTTCATAATTCACGAAAAAATTCCAACACTCCTTTGCAATGGACACTCCCGTTTGATAAGATTAGAGTGGACTAATTGACTGGTTTCTTTTGAGAGAAGATGGTGGAGGTGTATGGTTTTGTCCGATAGCATGCAGGAGATTGTCATCCGGATTCCGGATAACCTACTCAATGAAGTGGATGGCTTCATTCAACTCGATAACAGTGATCGGAGCGATTTCATGTGTCAAGCAACGAAAATGTATTTGCGTGAGAAGAAACAGCGACATATTAGAGAATCCATGCGTAGAGGCTACATGGAAATGGCGAAAATCAATTTAAATATCGCTTCAGAAGCGTTTCAAGCTGAAGAGGAGGCCGAACACACCCTGGAGCAACTAGTGAGCGGGGTGTGAAGCCAGTGATAGTCAAACGAGGTGACGTTTATTTCGCTGATTTGTCCCCAGTTGTGGGATCAGAACAAGGCGGGGTTCGTCCTGTACTCGTCCTTCAAAATGATATTGGTAATCGTTTTAGCCCTACCGTGATCGTAGCCGCGATTACTGCGCAAATACAAAAAGCCAAACTTCCAACACATGTCGAAATTAATGCAGAAAAATACGGGTTCGAGCGAAACTCTGTGATCCTACTGGAACAAATCAGAACGATTGACAAACAGCGTTTGACCGATAAGATTACTCAACTTGACGAACCGATGATGCAGCAGGTCAACAAAGCCTTGCAGATCAGCCTCGGTTTGATCGACTTTTAATCGGAAAGCACGTCGTGGATGAAAAATAAAGTTGCCTTTTTAAGGTAACTTTATTTTTTTTGGCTTTTCTAGTTTATAATGGACATAGATAGGGTATTGATGATGGCGTGTTTTTTATTAACAGGTTTTTATTAGGTGCACTTGTCATTTTACAGAGGGTATGGAAAGATACTCATGTATGAGCGATATGGATGCCCTTATGATGAAAGCGAGGGCAAATGGTGTAAAAGTAAGGCTTTTTCTGATAAAGTTATATTCAAATAGTATAAGGACGAACAATAGAGGGTTATGAGGCGGAGGTTTAGATAATGGACGAAAGACTGAAAAATGTAGTGGTAGAACATAGTGATGACATTGTCAAAATGTGGTTGGAGGAAGTCAATACACATAAGAAGAATGATTATACATCGACGATTTCTGATGAAATGTTCGAAAGCACGAATCGTGAATTTGTCAATGTGATTTTTTCCAGTATCGAGAAACAGGGATTATCTTCTGACTTGGACGATTTCTCTGAACGCTTGATCAATCTCGGCTGGCCGTTGAGTTATTTAACAGACGGGATGCAGGTGTTCCGTCGTGTAGTGACGGATTTCATCCTCAAACAATCGGATAAAATCGACTCGGATTATTTTTCTGAGGTCCTTCGTAAAGTGGATGGCTGGGTCGATCCAATCATCAACCGTCTTGTCAACGAGTATTCAGGAAGCTGGGAGCACATCGTTTCCTTGCAAAGGGTAGCTTTACAAGAGCTTTCCGCACCCTTGATCCCTGTGATGGAGAACATTACGATCATGCCTCTGATCGGAACCATCGACACGGAGCGGGCCAAGTTAATCATGGAGAACCTTTTGGACGGAGTGATCAAACATAACGCTGAAGTTGTTTTGATCGATATCACAGGTGTTCCGGTTGTGGATACGATGGTTGCCCACCACATCATCCAAGCAGCTGAGGCTGTGCGACTGATCGGTTCACGGTGCATTTTAGTGGGAATCCGCCCTGAAATTGCACAGACGATTGTGAACCTCGGAATCGATTTAGGGAAGTTCCCTACGAAGAGTTCATTGCGGAAAGGGTTCCAAACAGCATTAGAATTAACGAATCGTCGTATTGAAGAAACCCAGAACAATGATGAAGATATCGAAAAATTAATTGATTCACTAGATAGGGAGTGAAAACATGAGGATACCTATTTTAAAGCTTCATAACTATTTACTCATTTCCATACAAATCGATTTGGATGATCAGACGGCCATCCAATTCCAAGAAGATCTTTTGAGCAAGATTCATGAAAGCGGAGCGACAGGTGTCGTCATTGATTTGACATCCGTTGATATCATCGATTCTTTCATTGCCAAAGTGTTGGGAGACGTTGTGACGATGTCGGATTTGATGGGGGCCAAAGTTGTTTTGACGGGGATCCAGCCGGCAGTTGCGATGACTCTTATTGACCTAGGTATACACATGCAAGATGTCCCGACCGCGTTAGATCTAGAACAAGGATTGATTAAACTTCGCCAGGAATTGGAGGAGTGAATATGGACTTTCAATCCTGTGTCAATATAAAGAAGGAGTGGGACATCGTCGGAGCCAGACAACTTGGACGAGATATATCCAGAAAGATCGGCTTCGGGACTGTCGATCAAGCAAGGATTGCCACGGCCATTTCTGAACTGGCACGGAACATTTATTTATATGCAGGAACAGGCAAAGTCTGTTTCGAAGCACTCGAAGACATGAATAAAAAGGGAATTCGGATCGTAGCTACGGATGAAGGACCCGGAATCAAAGATATCAGCCAAGTTATGGAAGACGGATTCACCACATCAGGAGGGCTTGGAGCAGGACTGCCAGGGGTGAAACGGTTGATGGATGACTTTGATATCGTATCTGGAGAAGGTGAAGGTACGGAAATCACTGTCGTCAAATGGCTCCGTTAAAGGAGGTAATAAGTGATGAACACATTGAAGCTCGATTTAGAAAATTATAAAGAACTATTACAAGAGTATATTAAGACCGAGGATGAGCAAGCTCTATATCAAGCGGAACAGTTCAGTAAGCACTCCATGCAGCAGAACATATCGCCGGAAGAGATCATCAATGTTCATATCCAATCGCTACAGGAAATATACCCGGATATGCCGAGGTATATTCAGTCATCTATGAACTTTCTTCTGGAAACCATGATTTCTTATGGGTTGGCTTACCAGGAGTATCAGACGTTGCGGGAGAAGCAGCTTGAGCTCAAATCGGAAATTTCCGTCGCTGCCAATATGCAGAAAACGTTATTGTCGACAGTGAAACCGGATCTATCTGAGATTGATGTAGGAGCTTTGAGTGTTCCTGCGAAGCAAATGAACGGGGACTATCATCACTTTGTGCACGATGGAAAAGGAAGCCTTGGAATCGCTGTCGCCGATGTCATAGGTAAAGGTGTACCCGCTGCTCTCTGTATGTCGATGATCAAATATTCGATGGACAGTTTTTCAGGGATGCGAACGGACCCTAGTGTCATTCTGGGCAGCCTGAACCGTGTAGTGGAACGGAACGTAGACGCAAGCATGTTCATTACGATGTTCTATGGATTGTATAATTCGAACGAGCATACGTTCACTTTTTCATCAGCCGGCCATGAACCAGGTTACTATTATCATAAAGATCGTGATGAGTTTGAGGAAATCGATGTACCGGGACTTGTACTCGGCGTATCTCCTGAGGTCACGTATAAGCAGTATGAAAAGAGAGTGGAAAAAGGAGATATGATCATCCTTCTGACCGATGGGGTGACAGAATGCCGACAAGGAGATCGATTCATCGATCAGGAAGAGATTTTACATGTCATCAAACAATATTCTCATCTACCGGCACAGGGAATCGTGGATCAAGTGTATAAACATTTTGAGCGTCTGCAGGACTTCCAGTTGAGAGATGATTTCACATTGATTATTTTACGGAGAAATGTTTAACAACTGTTTATACAGGGTAACCAACTATGTAGTACGTTTTTTAGGAAACATTGGGAGGGATTATGATGAATTTATCTATAGATGTTACGAACAATGAAGGTGTTTCAAATGTCGTCCTTACCGGAGAGGTGGATGCATTCACAGCACCCAAATTAAAAGATACATTGCTGCCGCTGACGAAGGAAAAAGGCCAAGTCGTAGAGGTGGATTTTCAGGATGTGAATTACATGGATTCCACAGGTCTTGGTGTATTCATCAGTGCCTTGAAATCGACGAAGGAGCATGAATCTGAGATGCGCCTTGTCCATATGCAGGACCGTGTTTACCGTCTCTTCAAGATTACGGGGTTAACAGAAATTATAAACATCGAGTCTACAGTGCAAGGTGGAATGTAAACATGGAACCATTTGATTTTGTTGAAGTGAAGGTACCTGCCAAAGCGGAATACATCGGTGTCGTCCGTCTGAGCATATCAGGGATTGCCAACCGAATGGGATTCACTTATGAAGATATCGAAGATTTGAAAGTAGCCATTTCAGAGGCGATTACAAATGCAGTGAAACATGCATATAAAGAAACGGGTGAAGGTGAAATTACCATCGGTTTCGGTGTTTATCAGGACAGACTTGAAATCATGGTCGCTGATCATGGAGGAAGCTTTAACCTTGGCGAGATTAAGGAAGATATCGGCCCTTATAAACAAGATGATGATATCGAAGAACTGCGCGAAGGAGGCTTTGGCCTGTTTCTCATTGATGCTCTGATGGACAAAGTTGAAATCAATAGCAAATATGGAGTCATTGTCCTTATGACAAAATATCTCCATGAAACCGGGGTGGGTCAAGATGGCGACCAAATCACAACACCACAATGAGGAAGTTTACGAATGGATCGCCTATCTACAAGAGAACCCGAGAGATGAAGAGATCCAAGAAAAGGTTGTCCTCGTTTATAAGGACCTTGTAGAATCCATTGCTCGTAAATACTCAAAAAACAGCACCATTCATGAAGACTTGGTTCAAGTCGGCATGCTTGGACTGTTAGCGGCAATCCGAAGGTATGATCCCGAATTCGGAAAGTCCTTTGAGTCGTTTGCCATACCGACGATCATTGGGGAAATCAAACGCTTCATTCGTGACAAAACATGGAGCGTCCATGTCCCGCGTAGAATCAAGGAGCTTGGGCCGAAGATCAAAAGGGTATCGGAAGAACTAACGAATTCATTGCAGCGCTCTCCATCTGTAAAAGAAATTGCAGATGAATTAGAAGTATCCGAAGAGGATATCCTTGAAACGATGGAAATGGGCAAAAGCTATAAAGCTCTGTCTGTCGACCGTAAGATTGAAGCAGACTCTGACGGCAGCACCGTCACCATCCTTGATTTGATTGGAAATCAGGAAGATGGTTATTCCAACATCGATCAGAGGATGCTCTTAGAAAAGATTCTGCCCATCCTTAGCGAACGCGAACAGGAAATCTTACAATGCACGTACTTTGAAAACATGAGTCAGAAAGATACAGGCGAACGACTGGGCATCTCCCAGATGCACGTATCCCGTTTGCAAAGGCGTGCATTGAGGAAACTGAGAGAAGCCTTGCAATCTGAATCTGTCGAGGTATTCTAGTGGAAAAGGAAAATAAACGGGTGGATTTATCTATTTTCCAAAAAGCCAAAAAAGGGAATTATTATTGTGGGGACAGCTATTTCTATAAGGAAACGGAGGATGCATTCCTTTGTGCCCTTGCCGATGGCCTCGGAAGTGGCGAAATGGCCCGCGAATCGTCCAAGGCGGTTATGGAAGTGATAGAGGAACATCCTGACTTGACTCTAGAAGCTCTCATCAAAAAATGCAATGAGGTGTTGGTAGGGAAACGAGGAGTGGTCCTTGGGATTTTAAGGATCGACTTTAACGCTCGTACTTACTCTTATTCATCGATTGGTAACATCGGGGTTATTACTGTGGACCCGGATGGGAAGCGTAATCGCAACATTCCGTTGGCTGGTTACTTATCCGGTTATCCTCGCAGGCTGAGAATTTCTCACGGAACTGTGCAGGAAGGGATGGTATTCCTTATGTTTTCAGACGGAGTCAATGACCGTCGTCTGTCTTCAAATTTCACTCATTCCAGAGACGTTGAGCAAATCACTCAACATTATAAAGAATTATACGGTCAATCCCGTGATGATGATATCACACTGATTGCTATGGCTTATAATTGAAACCCTTCATTCGAACCGAAAGGTAGAATGAAGGGTTTTATTGTTTTTGTTCGAACATTCATCTTACTATTAGTTATTAAAGTATATGGCAGGATTGTGGAAGACTTGATTTCGAGATGTTTTGGGATTCGTTTGCCGTGTTGAGCGTCAGGGATGGCTGGGAAGCCACTCGCTTTCCTGCGGGGATGACGGCAAGTCTCCTCGTGCTTCACACTGCGGGGTCTCGCCAGCCAATCCATTCCCGCGGGAGTCTCGCAGCTTCCCCATAGCCGTCAAGCTAGTGAATGATTGTAATTTAGCTTAAGTGATAATCATTTACTATTCCTTTATTTTCCAGTTGGTGCCCTACCAAAAGCTGAAAGTGTCAAGGTTCTAAAAATCAGTCGTTCATCTTTTACTTGTAAGCTATACCTAAAATGTCAAATGGGCTGAGATGGTTCTTTCTGTGCTCTTTTCCTCCGTGAATCCTGGCATTCTCGTAGACAAGCCTTATCATGGCCCTCACGTTTTCGACTCCTGTTTCGGCAGCCGTTATCAGGTGAGGCAAAGACTCGCGCGCTGTGTCGATGCATTTGTATTCACTAGCTTCAGCTTGATGAATCTTGTGTAAATACAATCGACATTGGAACGCCAACATTGATGAGAGAAGTATTTCAATCAACGTTCCATATAAATGACATTCAAAGCGTTCTTGTTTCATCTTTTGAACCTCATCAATCTCAAATAAGGACTTCCACGTTTTAAATAAGATTTCGATTTGCCATCTCAGGGAATACAGAGGGTATAGGTCTTGAGCCTTCAAATTCTCATGTGTTATATTGGTCACGAGAATTTGGATAGAGTTTCTTTCTTGGGCAGAAAGGGTCTGGTGGCCTTTCTGCCTTTTTAATTGTAAAGCTCTATCCCGTCTTTTGCGCTGTTCTTTTGTGAGTTTTTGTGCGATCACACGCGCCACAAAGGAGTTGCGAGAGTCTCCACCAACTTTGATGAACCCGTAGTCGACCGTTTCGCCTCCATCACAACCTTTCAAGTCTTCCTCCGGTTTAACCTGGGTCCAACCTTCTTTTTTACTCCCCAACCAAAATTTCGTCTGACTCGGAACTCGCGTGATTAAAGACGCTTCACTTTTGAAGATTTCCCTGATGATGCTTGCCGAGTAATATCCTAGATCGCGCAAAAGTAAATCCCCCGGCTGGTGGGTCCCTAAAACTTCTCGGGCTGCGTCCTTATCGCTCCTTGATTCGCGGCTAATGGAATGATAAAGAAATTCACCTTTGATGTATTCATATTCCAGTTGTACCTTGACACCAGGGCCTTGAACACCAGGATAGTCCTCATAGTTTCTCGGGAGGCGAAAGGATGTCGCATCCATAATTCGAATGCGAGAGAATAAAGAATGGTGGTCCAATATCGTGGAGACCTTTCCCTGTTGACCAGCTAATCGATCATAAATCTGTTTCAAAAACGAAACAGCCTTCGTATTGAAACGTTGGTTCAAGCCCTGTTTGGTTATCGTGGTCAAGTATTCGTAGCTGAATTTGGTGCTTAAATTGCGCAAGCTTTTCTGACTAATCGAATGTTGAAGAAACGTACATAGAACGAGAAAAGCTTCTGGGTTAAGTTTTCCTTTCCGCTTTTGAAACCCTGTATCATAGGCCGTTTTTTGAATGAAATCAGGGTGGAATGTCTGACGAATAACCTGAGACATGGCCTTGATTTGTCTTTCAAATACCATAAAATCATCCTTCCATAGAAATTTCTTCAAGGAAGGATAACGTTTATAGGAGGGAAGATAAAATCGTTGAGCTTAGCTTGACGGCTATGCGCAGCTTCCCAACCATCCCATTCGATGAATGTGAGAAACGAACCCCATTACTGTGTGGGGGGTCTTCCACTATCCTTGTGTTATATGCATAAAGCGCTACATAACAAGCTTTCCGCACCCAGAATAGAGTGCCTGCAAGTTCGTATCCTCCATTTATTCTGTGCATAAAAGCAGCTTATTCTGGAAGTGGTTTCGAGACACTTATATGGCAAAGGGGCGGAGGGAAACGGTGAGACTCCTATGGGACGTGTGGGACAGGTGAGACCCCGGAAGGCGTAGCCTGAGGAGGCTCACCGCCCGCCCCATGGAAAGCGAACCTTTTCCCGCAGCCCCTAAACTCTCACAAAAGTCTCGAAACTGAGTGTTCAAGTATTCTCTTTTATAATTTGATACAATGGATGAGACGTCATTGAAGGAGGTCATTTTGTTGAGTGAAACAAATAAAAATACCGAGCTTATGAAGCTCGTAGCGAAACAGACGAAATTGAAGGATCAGACAATCAAACAAGTCATTGAATTACTTGAAGAAGGAAATACCGTTCCGTTTATCGCCCGTTATCGGAAAGAGCTGACAGGCGGACTGAATGAAGTGCAAATCAAAGAGATAGAAGATCAGTGGAACTATGTAACGAACCTTGTTCAGCGTAAGGAAGAAGTCATTCGCCTCATTGATGAACAGGGCAAACTGACCGAAGACTTACGCCGCCAAATTGAATCCGCTGAAAAACTTCAAAAAGTGGAAGACTTGTACCGCCCTTATAAACAAAAACGTAGGACAAGAGCGACGATTGCCAAAGAAAAAGGGTTGGAGCCTCTCGCGACTCAAGTGTGGGAACAGCAGAACATCGACTTTGAAAAGGAAGCTGAAGCCTTCTTTTCTGATGAACACGAAGTGAATACGGTTGAAGATGTCTGGGGAGGGGTGAATGATATCATCGCCGAATGGATCTCGGATGACCCTACATATCGAGAAAAGATTAGAAAACAGACGCACGACAAGGGTGTCATCGCTTCATCTGAAAAGAAAGCAGATAAAGATGAAAAAGGCATTTTTGAAATGTATTATGACTACCAAGAACCCGTTCGGTCTATCGTGTCCCACCGTGTTCTAGCCCTTAACCGTGGTGAAAAAGAAGAAATCATTAAAGTATCCGTTCAGCCTCCTGAAGAGGCGATTGTTCAATATTTGGAGAGGAGTGTCATTAAACGCCATACGGTCGGGAAGCTTCGTTCCATTTTGGAAGAAGCCATTCAGGACAGTTATAAGCGTTTAATTCAGCCATCTGTTGAAAGGGAGATCCGAGGTGCATTATCTGAGCAAGCCGAGGAACAGGCGATTGAAGTTTTCTCCAGTAACCTGCGAAACCTCTTGCTCCAACCCCCGTTGAAAGGGAAAGTGGTTCTGGGAGTAGACCCTGCCTACCGTACCGGATGTAAGCTTGCCGTCGTAGATGAAACAGGGAAAGTGCTGGACATTGGCGTCATCTACCCAACAGCACCTAGAAATGATACGGCAGGAGCAGAGAAAAAGATTCTTGCCTTCATGGATACGTATGACATTGAGCTGATGGCCATCGGGAATGGTACAGCCTCCAGAGAAACGGAACAATTCATCGCAGATATGATCCAAAAACATCAGCTGAAGGCTTCTTATATGATTGTTAATGAAGCAGGGGCAAGTGTGTATTCAGCTTCGAAGCTCGCCCGTGAAGAATTCCCTGACTTTCAAGTGGAAGAACGAAGTGCGGTATCTATCGCTCGCCGTGTCCAGGATCCATTAGCAGAACTCGTGAAAATTGATCCTAAATCGATCGGTGTCGGTCAATACCAGCACGATGTAACTCAGAAAAAACTGAATGAATCATTAACATTCGTTGTAGAGACGGCGGTGAATCAAGTGGGAGTTAATGTGAACACAGCCTCTTCTTCTCTGCTGCAATATGTATCAGGGCTAAGTAAAACCGTTGCGAACAATGTCGTGAAAAAGAGGGAGGAGTTAGGCAAGTTTACGAAACGATCCGAACTCAAAGATATTCCACGCTTAGGTGCAAAGACATTTGAGCAAAGTATCGGCTTTTTACGAATACTAGACGGAAAAGAACCTCTTGATCGCACACCTATCCACCCGGAAAGTTACAAAGCGACAAGGGAACTGCTGAGGAAGTTCGGATTTACCACAGAAGATATCGGAACGGACAAGTTAGCAGAAGAATTGAAAAGTGTAGACACATCATCTGTAGCAGAACAACTGGACATTGGGGAGTTGACGCTGCAGGATATTGTGAAATCTCTCGTTCAGCCTGGCCGCGACCCAAGGGATGATTTGCCTAAGCCATTGCTGAAAACGAATGTTCTTTCAATGGAAGATTTAGAACAGGGGATGGAACTGGAAGGAACCGTAAGGAACGTAGTAGACTTCGGTGCTTTCGTGGATATTGGTGTAAAACAGGATGGGCTTGTCCATATCTCAAAACTTGCTGACAAATTCGTCAAACACCCAATGGACGTGGTGGCGGTAGGGGACGTCGTTACCGTTTGGGTCGATCAAGTGGATGTACAAAAGCAGAGGATCGCTTTGACCATGATCAATCAAGGATAATACTAAATGAAATTGCCTGGAGAGAGAAAGCTTTCCGGGTAGTTTTTATTTGTATAGGTGCTGATAGTAATACCAGCATTGATTCAGCATTTTAATTTGATATTTATCTTTGTTCAAGAATGCTTTTGTCATTTGGTTCTTCAACCAGGAAGGCATTAAGAAGTCATCTCCTTCATATTCAACTTTTTTCATTCTTATGATACAGTATGCAAAGGACGAGGGAGGTGTTCCTATGACAGACCAGGAATTGCAGCAATGGACCGATGAATTATCGAAAAAATACTTTGACAAGCCTTTTGCGCATGATGTATACTTCAATTCTCGTCTTCGGACGACAGGAGGGAGATACATTCCTTCTAAAAAAGTAATTGAAATCAATCCGAAATATATAGTAGAATTAGATGGTGTCGAATTAGAAGGCATCATTAAACATGAACTTTGTCATTACCACCTTCATATTGAAGGGAAAGGTTTTGGGCATCGCGATCCTGAGTTCAAGGCTTTATTAAAAGAAACAGGGTCTCCACGACACTGTTCACCATTGCCTTCTGAAAAAAGTGGGAACTTCCATCACTATGTTTGTACAAAATGCGGACAAACATACAAGCGGAAAAGACGGGTGAACACAAAACGTTTCGGATGTGGGAAATGTAAAGGGAATATAAAAAAGAAGTAAATTTTCCATTGACGAAAGAGGGGCCACATGTTAAATTAGTTAAGTCCTAACAAAACAAGCCAAAAACACATGGGAAACGACTTAAATTTCATGTAAAAAAGGTTTGACACCACGGACGAAATGTTATAAGATATAAAACGTCGCTGATAAACAGCAACGAACATTACGAATTATTCCAACGTAGCTCAGTGGTAGAGCAATCGGCTGTTAACCGATCGGTCGTAGGTTCGAATCCTACCGTTGGAGCCATTACGGAGAAGTACTCAAGTGGCTGAAGAGGCGCCCCTGCTAAGGGTGTAGGTCGCGTAAGCGGCGCGAGGGTTCAAATCCCTCCTTCTCCGCCATTTATTTTTGGCCCGTTGGTCAAGTGGTTAAGACACCGCCCTTTCACGGCGGTAACACGGGTTCGAATCCCGTACGGGTCACTTAACCTTATAAAGGTCCGGTAGTTCAGTTGGTTAGAATGCCTGCCTGTCACGCAGGAGGTCGCGGGTTCGAGTCCCGTCCGGACCGCCACTCTTTTTGGGCCATAGCCAAGCGGTAAGGCAACGGTTTTTGGTACCGTCATGCGCTGGTTCGAATCCAGCTGGCCCAGCCATTTTTCTTTCGAAAAAGAGTTGACAAAAAGCTGAATAAGTTATATGATGTTTCTTGTGCTTCAAAAAAACAACATCATCATTGAGTGTTACAGATTCCTTTAATAGGAGCCATTAGCTCAGCTGGTAGAGCATCTGACTTTTAATCAGAGGGTCGAAGGTTCGAATCCTTCATGGCTCACCATTTATTATGCGGGTGTGGTGGAATTGGCAGACACGCTAGATTTAGGATCTAGTGCTTCACGGCGTGGGGGTTCAAGTCCCTCCACCCGCATTATCCAATTATCATGATCAGCATCCCATTGTTTACTACAGCAATTTTGCGGTCGTGGCGGAATCGGCAGACGCGCTAGGTTGAGGGCCTAGTGGGAGGTAATCCCGTGGAGGTTCAAGTCCTCTCGGCCGCACCAACTTTTTTTAAAAAAAGTGCTTGCGTCACAACACAAAAGATGATAAGATATTAAATGTCGCTTTTTTAATGCGCCCGTAGCTCAATTGGATAGAGCGTCTGACTACGGATCAGAAGGTTAGGGGTTCGACTCCTCTCGGGCGCGCCATTAACGGGAAGTAGCTCAGCTTGGTAGAGCACTTGGTTTGGGACCAAGGGGTCGCAGGTTCGAATCCTGTCTTCCCGACCATCGAAATCCTAAATAACAATATGATACACTTGCGGGTGTAGTTTAGTGGTAAAACCTCAGCCTTCCAAGCTGATGATGAGGGTTCGATTCCCTTCACCCGCTCCATTTTATTGAATGTCATCGGGGCCTGTAGCTCAGTTGGTTAGAGCGCACGCCTGATAAGCGTGAGGTCGGTGGTTCAAGTCCACTCAGGCCCACCATGATTCATTTGATTTTTGAAAACTGAACGAACCAACCAGTACGTCAAAACATTTCTTCTTTATAGAAGAGATTTGAAACAAGCACATTCGGTGTGCAAATGAGCAAGTCAAACTTAACTTTTATGGAGAGTTTGATCCTGGCTCAGGACGAACGCTGGCGGCGTGCCTAATACATGCAAGTCGAGCGCGGGAAGCGAGTGGATCCTCATCTGAGGTGAAGCTCGTGGAACGAGCGGCGGACGGGTGAGTAACACGTGGGCAACCTGCCTGTAAGATCGGAATAACCCCGGGAAACCGGGGCTAATGCCGGGTAATACTTTCTTTCGCATGAAGGAAAGTTGAAAGATGGCTTCTTGCTATCACTTACAGATGGGCCCGCGGCGCATTAGCTAGTTGGTGAGGTAACGGCTCACCAAGGCGACGATGCGTAGCCGACCTGAGAGGGTGATCGGCCACACTGGGACTGAGACACGGCCCAGACTCCTACGGGAGGCAGCAGTAGGGAATCTTCCGCAATGGACGAAAGTCTGACGGAGCAACGCCGCGTGAACGATGAAGGTCTTCGGATCGTAAAGTTCTGTTGTTAGGGAAGAACAAGTACCGTGCGAATAGAGCGGTACCTTGACGGTACCTAACGAGGAAGCCCCGGCTAACTACGTGCCAGCAGCCGCGGTAATACGTAGGGGGCAAGCGTTGTCCGGAATTATTGGGCGTAAAGCGCGCGCAGGCGGTTCCTTAAGTCTGATGTGAAAGCCCACGGCTCAACCGTGGAGGGTCATTGGAAACTGGGGAACTTGAGGACAGAAGAGGAGAGTGGAATTCCACGTGTAGCGGTGAAATGCGTAGATATGTGGAGGAACACCAGTGGCGAAGGCGACTCTCTGGTCTGTTTCTGACGCTGAGGTGCGAAAGCGTGGGTAGCAAACAGGATTAGATACCCTGGTAGTCCACGCCGTAAACGATGAGTGCTAGGTGTTAGGGGGCTTCCACCCCTTAGTGCTGAAGTTAACGCATTAAGCACTCCGCCTGGGGAGTACGGCCGCAAGGCTGAAACTCAAAGGAATTGACGGGGGCCCGCACAAGCGGTGGAGCATGTGGTTTAATTCGAAGCAACGCGAAGAACCTTACCAGGTCTTGACATCCTTGGACATCCCTAGAGATAGGGCTTTCCCTTCGGGGACCAAGTGACAGGTGGTGCATGGTTGTCGTCAGCTCGTGTCGTGAGATGTTGGGTTAAGTCCCGCAACGAGCGCAACCCCTAATCTTAGTTGCCAGCATTCAGTTGGGCACTCTAAGGTGACTGCCGGTGACAAACCGGAGGAAGGCGGGGATGACGTCAAATCATCATGCCCCTTATGACCTGGGCTACACACGTGCTACAATGGATGGTACAAAGGGCAGCGAAGCCGCGAGGTGTAGCAAATCCCATAAAACCATTCTCAGTTCGGATTGCAGGCTGCAACTCGCCTGCATGAAGCCGGAATCGCTAGTAATCGCGGATCAGCATGCCGCGGTGAATACGTTCCCGGGCCTTGTACACACCGCCCGTCACACCACGAGAGTTGGCAACACCCGAAGTCGGTGAGGTAACCTTTTTGGAGCCAGCCGCCGAAGGTGGGGCCAATGATTGGGGTGAAGTCGTAACAAGGTAGCCGTATCGGAAGGTGCGGCTGGATCACCTCCTTTCTAAGGATATAACGGAAACGTACTGTGTTGGTTGTTCAGTTTTGAGAGATCAAACGATCTTTCAACTTGTGAACCTTGAAAACTGGATAAGGAATCATTGTCTTCATCTAACGATAAGACAATTGATGACAAGACATCTAATGATGACAAGACATCTAATTGAAATTGTAAACGTCTTTTCACGAAGATAGTTAAGTGAATAAGGGCGCACGGTGGATGCCTTGGTACTAGGAGCCGATGAAGGACGGGACTAACACCGATATGCTCCGGCGAGCCGTAAGTAGGCTTTGACCCGGAGATTTCCGAATGGGGAAACCCACTGTTCGTAATGGAACAGTATCCTATACTGAATACATAGGTATAGGCAGGCACACCCGGGGAACTGAAACATCTAAGTACCCGGAGGAAGAGAAAGCAAATGCGATTTCCCAAGTAGCGGCGAGCGAAACGGAATCAGCCCAAACCAGAAAGCTTGCTTTCTGGGGTTGTAGGACACTCCATTGGAGTTATCAAAGAGGAAGATAGGCGAATCGATCTGGAAAGGTCAGCCAGAGCAGGTAACAGCCCTGTAGTCGAAATCTTTCTCTCTCCGGAGTGGATCCTGAGTACGGCGGAACACGAGGAATTCCGTCGGAATCCGGGAGGACCATCTCCCAAGGCTAAATACTCCCTAGTGACCGATAGTGAACCAGTACCGTGAGGGAAAGGTGAAAAGCACCCCGGAAGGGGAGTGAAAGAGAACCTGAAACCGTGTGCCTACAAGTAGTCGGAGCCCGTTAATGGGTGACGGCGTGCCTTTTGTAGAATGAACCGGCGAGTTACGACCGTATGCGAGGTTAAGCAGCAGAAGCGGAGCCGCAGCGAAAGCGAGTCTGAATAGGGCGAGTGAGTATGCGGTCGTAGACCCGAAACCGTGTGATCTACCCATGTCCAGGGTGAAGGTCAGGTAACACTGACTGGAGGCCCGAACCCACGTAAGTTGAAAATTACGGGGATGAGGTGTGGGTAGGGGTGAAATGCCAATCGAACACGGAGATAG
>NZ_CP174345.1:440000-1020000 GCF_045401165.1 Halobacillus sp. SY10
ACCTTTAAAAAAGAGATGGAAGACAACCCTTATGCGCATTATTATGTCGTAGAAAAAGCAGACGAAATCATTGGATACTGTGGTCTGTGGTTGATCATTGATGAGGCGCATGTCACGAATATCGCCATTCATCCGGACCATAGAGGAAATAAGTATGGAGAGCGATTGTTCCGCCATACGTGTAACGAAGCGATCAAGCATGGAGCGATCCAGCTATCGCTTGAAGTGAGAGTTTCAAATACAGCCGCGCAGCATATGTACCGGAAGTTCGGCATGGTACCTGGAGGCATCCGCAAAAGGTATTACTCGGACAACGGTGAAGATGCGTTAGTGATGTGGGTGGGATTAAAATGAAGGAAGATCAATACATTTTAGCGATTGAAACGAGTTGTGATGAAACGGCCGTGGCAATTGTAAGAAACGAAACAGAATTGGTTACGAACATCGTCGCCTCTCAAATTGAAAGTCATAAGCGTTTCGGAGGGGTGGTACCGGAAATTGCCTCCAGACACCATATCGAACAGATGACCATTACACTTGAAGAAGCCCTGGAAGACGCGGGGATGACACTAGACGATATGGATGCCATTGCCGTGACGGAGGGACCTGGACTGGTCGGCGCCCTTCTTGTCGGTGTTAATGCAGCGAAATCGATCGCTTTTGCAAAACAAAAGCCGCTCGTAGGCGTGCATCATATTGCCGGTCACATCTATGCGAACCGTTTGGAAAAGGAATTTGAATTTCCGCTCCTTTCTCTCGTCGTTTCCGGCGGGCACACGGAGCTTGTGTTGATGCGTGAACATGGATCCTTTGAAATTATCGGTGAAACGCGGGATGATGCCGCAGGGGAAGCGTATGACAAAGTAGCACGGACGCTGAAGCTTCCATATCCAGGAGGTCCTCAAATTGACCGTCTCGCTCAAGAAGGGGAAGAAACAATCGATTTTCCTCGTGCCTGGCTTGAAGATGGATCCTATGATTTCAGTTTCAGCGGATTGAAGTCAGCAGTGATCAACCGTCTTCACAAAGCGAAGCAGCGGGATGAACATTTGAAACCTGAGGATGTAGCCGCAAGCTTTCAGGCAAGTGTTGTGGACGTGCTATCCACAAAAGCTTTACGAGCTGCTGAGGAGTATGGTGTGAAACAAATGATTGTGGCGGGGGGTGTCGCTGCCAATAAGGGACTGAGAGCTGCGCTTCAGGAGAAGTTTGAAGGCAGCGAAACAGAATTGCTCATTCCACCGCTTCATTTGTGCACAGATAATGCCGCGATGATTGCTGCAGCTGGAGCTGTTGCGTACAATCAGGGACACCGGGCTGGATGGGACTTGAATGCCAATCCAGGGCTGGATCTTGAACTCTTTGGTGGACGAAAAAAATAAGGTCGTAACAAGAACGATTAAAGCTCTCTTTTATAGATAAGGAGGGCTTTTCCCTTTTATTAACGGGAGTGTGTATAAGTGTGAGGATGGATTAAGAAAATGAATTATCCACATGTGTATAAACATACAGTGGACAATTCATTAGTGGATAAGTAGAAATAGTAAAGAAAACGGTACCAATTCTGTGGATAAATATCATTATTTTTGTGGATAATGTGTATAACCTTGTTGAAAACTGTTAATAAAGCTATTCGACTGTTGAAAACTATGTGGATACTGAATCATCATTCATACACGCTTATGCATTTGCGTTAGGTTCATCATTAAAAGTAGATATTAATCAACCTTTACTTCCGTTCATTCAAAGCGGAATATCGTTCTAACACTATCTGTTTGGAAAAAAATGGTGTACCAGGTCATCCATATTCTGGACGACCTGGTACACCTGTTTCTTTCAGTATCAGTCATGGAGGGTTTCCCATTCTTCCATGAGGGCTTCTAGTTTGGTTTGGAGCTGGGTGTTGTCTTCTGTGATCTCGAGTGATCTTTCGTGGTCCTGATAGATGTCCGGGTCACAGAGGAGCTCTTCGTTTTCTTCGAGTCTCGCTTCCAACTGTTCAATTTCTTCTTCAATCTCAGCAATGCGGCGGTTTTTCTTTCGTTCTTCACGCTTTGCCGCTTTGTCTTCTTCAAAGCTGTTCTTCTGCTGCACTTCCTGCTGTTTTGGTTCGTTTTGAAGTCGTTCTGCTTCTTCGATTTGTTGCAACTCGTATTCTTCCTGTTTCTTATCTACATAGTAGTCATAATCCCCAAGAAACAGTCGTGTTTCCTCAGGATTCATTTCCACAACCTGTGTCGCGATCTTGTTGATAAAGTAACGGTCGTGGGAAACGAACAAGAGGGTACCTGGATAGTCCACAAGCGCTGCTTCCAACACTTCTTTACTGTCGAGATCGAGGTGGTTGGTCGGCTCGTCGAGAATCAAGAAGTTCGCTTCCTGCATCATCAGTTTCGCTAAAGAAAGTCTCGCTTTTTCGCCACCACTCAGCGCTGAGACAGGCTTCAGCACATCTTCTCCTGAAAAAAGGAAGTTACCGAGGATGGTGCGGATATCTTTTTCGTTTTTCATCGGATATTCGTCCCAAAGTTCGTTCAAGACGGTTTTCTTTGAGTTCAGCTTCGTCTGTTCCTGATCGTAATAACCGATCTGCACATTCGTTCCGATTAACTTTTCACCTTTCGACTGTTCCAAATCTCCGATGAGTGTTCTCAATAACGTTGTCTTTCCAACCCCGTTGGGTCCGACGAGCGCAACAGCGTCGCCACGATTCAAATCAAGGGATACATTGTCGAAAAGGTAATCGTCGCTGTCATCGTAACGAAACGCATAGTTGCGCAGCTTCAGCACATCGTTCCCGCTTCGTTTTGCTGTCTGGAAACTGAACTTCGCCGATTGGTTGTCGTCCTTCGGCTTTTCGAGCTTGTCCATTTTCTCCAGCTGCTTGCGGCGGCTTTGTGCCCGCTTACTTGTCGTCGCGCGGACGATGTTTTTCTGAATGAAATCTTCCATCCGTTTAATTTCTTCCTGCTGCTTCTCAAAGCGTTTGAGTTCCTGCTCATAGTCCGCTTCTTTCTTTTGCAAATAATCGCTGTAGTTGCCATGGTATCGCTTGGATGATTGAAACGCGATTTCATACACGGTATTGACGATCTTGTCCAGGAAGTACCGGTCGTGGGAGACGATGACGACCGCTCCTTGATAGCCTTGCAAGTACCCTTCAAGCCAGCTCAGGGTATCGATGTCCAAATGGTTCGTCGGCTCATCGAGGATGAGGACATCAGGACTTGTGAGCAAAAGCTTTCCGAGTGCCAGGCGTGTTTTCTGCCCGCCGCTCAAGGAGTTGATCGGTGTATCCCAGCTGAAGTTTTTGAAATTCAACCCGTTCAACACGCCGCGGATATCTGCTTCATACTGGTAGCCGCCAGCCGTCTTGAAGTATTCCTGTTTGCGGTCGTAATCCGCCAACAGCTGCTGGTAACGTTTTTGATCGTCGAGCAAGTCTGGGTCCGCCATTTGCACTTCCATGGAGCGGAGTTCTTTTTCCAAGTCCTTCAGATGGGTGAACACCTTCTCCATCTCGTTCCAAATGGTCTCCTCAGACTGCAGCCCTGTATTTTGGGCCAGGTAGCCCATTGTTGTTTCTTTCGGTTTGAAAATATTTCCTTCATCGTGGCTCATTTCACCAGCCATCATTTTGAGCAAGGTTGATTTTCCTGCTCCGTTCCGACCGACGATGGCGATCCGGTCGTTCATCTGCACTTCCAATTTGATATTCGATAAAATCAACTCGGCGCCGAAACGCTTCGTCAATTGGTTCAATTGCATGAGAATCATGTCGTTTCACCTCAATAAAATCAGTGTATCTCATAGGCGAGCCCCCTAGCAACACAATGGTCTCCAAGTATGTGAAATCTTTAACGACTAACGTTTGATTTTTTGGTAGAATAAGAGTAGTGTTTCAATCAGTACTGTTAACAAAAAGGGGTAGAAGAAAATGGCGGAGTTCAGTCATTTTAATGACCAGGGCCGCGCCCGTATGGTGGATATTTCAGACAAAAACGATTCCGTGCGGACGGCCGTCGCAGCAACGAGTGTACAAGTGAATGAAGAGGTTTATCATAAAATCACGAACCATGAGATTGGAAAAGGGGATGTGCTTTCTGTGGCCCAGGTCGCAGGGATTATGGCAGCGAAAAAGACATCTGACTGGATTCCGATGTGCCATCCGTTGTCATTAAAAGGCATCGATGTGTCCTTCGATTGGGAAACAGAAGACCAGCCGACATTAAACATCGAGATTTCTGTCAAGACGAAGGGAAGCACAGGGGTGGAAATGGAAGCGCTAACGGCCGCTTCAGCCACAGCCCTCACGGTTTACGATATGTGCAAAGCGTTAGATAAAGGAATGGTCATCGGCCCGACCTATTTGAAAGAAAAGACAGGCGGGAAAAACGGCGACTATACGAGAAACAGGTAAAGGAGTCCGGTGCTAATGGATATCGAACAAACGAAGATTCCACAGGCGACAGCGAAGCGGCTGCCGCTCTATTATCGCTTTTTGAACAACCTCCATACCCAGGGCAAACTGCGTGTGTCTTCGAAGGAACTGAGCGATGCGGTCAAAGTCGATTCAGCGACGATCCGCCGCGATTTTTCCTATTTCGGAGCACTCGGCAAAAAAGGGTACGGCTACAACGTCGAGTATTTGCTTTCCTTTTTCAGAAAAACGCTCGATCAGGATGAAACGACACGTGTCGCGTTGATCGGTGTCGGGAATTTGGGGACGGCATTTTTGAACTACAACTTCACGAAAAACAACAATACGAAAATCGAAATCGCCTTCGATGCGAACGAGGAGAGAGTCGGTTCTGAGGTCGGTGGCGTCGGTGTCGAGCACATTGACGATTTAGAAGAAAAGCTCGGCGACATTTCTGTTGCCATTCTCACGGTTCCATCCTCTGCCGCTCAAGGGATTGCGGACAGGCTTGTAAAAGCTGGGATTTCAGGGATTCTTAACTTTACACCAGCGAGGATCAGCGTGCCCTCGAATGTCAGGGTCCATCATATCGACCTTGCCATCGAACTGCAGGCTCTCGTCTATTTCCTGAAGCATTACCCACTGAACGAAGAGGAAGCAGAGGAAGAACAATAAGAAAGACAAACGGGTGTGAAATCATTTTGATTTCTCACTCTTTTTTTAGGAGGAAAGGATTTGGAAACGTTAACGTTTGGTTCAGAAACAGAAAGATTGGTCATTAGACCGCTTGAGAAAAGCGATTATGAAAGCTGGCTTCAAGGATATGAGGGGCGTTTTCCGTCAAAGCGCCGTCATGATGAAGGCCGTCTTGATATGAGTGTTTGTACGGAAGAGTGGTTTGATGAGCTCGTGGAGAAACATCAGCAGTTGGCGATGAACGATACCGCCTATGTCTTCGGTGTTTTTTTGAAAGAAGACCGTACCCATGTGGGGATGATCGATTTTTCTACCTTAGTAAGATATGATTTCCAGTGGGGAAGAATCGGGTATGCGCTGCATAATCAGCATTGGGAGAAGGGTTATGGCAAGGAAGCGGTTGCTGAAGCGTTAAGGATTGCTTTTGATCAATTGAATTACCACAGGGTCGAGGCCCATATCAATTTGGATAATGCGCCTTCCATCAAGATGGCAGAGGGTATCGGCCTTGAGTATGAATGCACCCGGAAAGGGTTCATCCATGAGTTTGGGGAATGGACGGACAACTTGATTTATTATAAAAATGCAGAATAAAAAAGAAGCTCAGCCTGACGCTGAGCTTCTTTTTATGTTATTCGGTATTTTCTTTCCAGCTTTTGTCCATGAGCATCTTGCCCGGCCACGTGTAGGCCATGATGCCGCCGTCAGCGGTGATATCTTCACCTGTCACATACGAACTCTCATCAGAAGCAAGGAACAGGGCGACGTTTGCCATTTCTTCCGGACGTCCCAGACGTCCCATCGGAGTGACCCATTTATTCGCTTCACGGAACTCCCGGCCTTCTTCTTCCTGCTTGGACCCTGCAAGTTCCTGAACGAGCGGAGTTTCGATGGTTCCTGGAGAAATCGAGTTGACACGGACGCCTTCACGCGCATAGTCGATCGCCATCGCTCTTGTAAAGTTGGTGATGCCGCCCTTGGCTGCATTGTATCCGGAGCGGTCGAGATCTGCGGCCTGGCCGGACATGGATGATGTATTGATGACAGATCCTCCATTTTCAAGCATGAGCGGGAGGATGTACTTGCTCGTCAAGAACGTACCTCTCAAATCGACGGCAATGATTTTATCAAAGAGTTCCACAGGATATTCGTGGACCTTTCCGCCTTCCTGATCGACGCCCGCATTGTTGAATAGGATGTCGACCTTCCCGTAATGTTCTTTTACGTAATTGGCGAACTGCTGGACACTATCCACCTCAGAAACATCAAGCTCGACAGCTTCTGCTTTTCCACCTTCGTTCTTTACTTCATCCACGGTTTTTTGTACTTCTTCTACATTAATATCCCCGCAAACGACCGTTGCACCTTCACTTGCGAATCGTTTGACGGTCGCCGCACCGATCCCTGTCGCGGAACCGGTAACGACCGCGATTTTATTATCTAAACGTCCCATATAAAAAGAACCTCCTTTTGTTCGTTGCTATGACTCTTACCCCCTTCTATAATCGTTGTAAACCTTTGTCAGCACAGAAGGCGCTTACAGTCGAAACGTGCGGAATCATGGTTAAGGAACAGCGGAGGTGGTATAGTAAATACTAGTTCGCGTATCGAAAGAAAGCGGGTGAGACGATTGAGTAAACTGCCTCATAAATGGCTCGTGGTCGTGTCTGTCCTGTTCGGGACGTTCACGGTCATTTTGAACAATAGTATGCTGAACCCTATTCTGCCGCGGTTCATCGAGATTTTTGAATCCGATGCCGTAGCGGTAGGATGGATTTTGACGATCTTCATGGTATCGATGGGGATGACGATGCCGCTTACCGGCTATTTCGGTGACCGGTTCGGGAAAAAGAAAGTGTACCTCGTCGGGCTCTGTATTTTCCTTGCAGGTTCCACACTCGGATTCTTTTCATCGACGCTCGGTATGGTTATCTTATCCCGGGCGATTCAGGGCATGGCTGGCGGATTGATGATGCCGATCGCCATGGCGCTCATCTTTAATTCGTTTCCCCGTTATGAACGGGGACTTGCGGTCGGCGTGTACGGCGTTGCCGCCATGGTCGCACCAGCCATTGGACCAACCATCGGTGGTTTTCTGATTCAATATTTTGACTGGCCGTGGTTGTTCGCCTTCAACATTCCATTCGGATTGACTGGACTCATTTTATCTTCGAAATTTCTTGAGCGTACCGAAACCGATCCGACGAAGCGGTTTGATCTGGTCGGCTTTCTGATCATAGCGACCGGCATCGGCTCAGTGCTGTTTGCCCTGGGGAGGGGCCGGACGCTTGAAACGTTGTTCGACCCTTTGAACATTGCATTGATCGTAGGTGGATTGATCGCCATCGTCCTTTTCGTCTTTTACGAAAACCGCCAGGAGGATCCACTGCTGAACTTGTCCGTTTTCAAAGTGCCGACCTATTCCGTTTCAATCGTCGTCACTTCAGCCGCATCCATCGGCTTGTTTTCAGGGATATTCTTGCTGCCATTGCTGATTCAAAATGTGTACGGGCTGAACGAAGTGATGACTGGACTGTTGTTCCTGCCGGCAGCCGCTGCGAGTGGGGTGTTCATGTCCATCGGTGGACGCATCCTTGATAAAAAAGGACCGAAATACGTCGTGCCACCGGGCCTTACGATCATGGCGCTCGCAACCTTGGGCTTAAGCTTTTTACAGCTGTCAACACCATACTGGCTGATTCTCTTGTTGAATACGGTGAGAGGCCTTGGGATGGGAATGGGGAACATGCCGGCGACGACATCAGGCATGAACAGCATTCCGGAACATTTGGTTGCTCAAGGGTCTGCGATGAACAACATCATCCGGCAGATCTCTTCTTCGCTCGGTATTGTCTTTTTCTCCATTTATTATGAAGTGAGGCGGGCTCAAGTGTCGGCGAACCCGGATATCGATATGCAGGCAGCCACCCTGCAGACGCTTAATGAAGCGTTTCTCGTATCTGCAATCGTGCTGATCATCGCGATTCCGTTTTCGTTCATATTGAAAGGTGTACAGGATGACAAAGAGGAACAGGAAGCATAGAAAAAAGCAGGCCCACACTCGTGGACCTGCTTTTTTGCGACATTATTTCTTTTTTGCATTCTTAATCTTGTTGTGTAGATTGAAAAGCCGAATCGCTACGGCAATGTTGAATGTCGCGACAATGGCCAGGATGATGGTCATCGCATTCCACACCGTCTCTTCTGCCGACTGTGCGGCGATGTAGGTGAATGCTACGCCCATCATCATGTAAAGAAAAGCCATGAATAAGGGTGATGTTCTCATATTATAAAAAGCCTCCAATAAAGATGGTCTCCAGCTGTTCCTGCATGCGGCGGATATCCTCTTCGGTGAGGAAATACTGTGAAACGACAACAAACGAGTTCATCGCCATATGAGCCACGATTGGTGTAATAATTCGTTTTGTTTTGACATATAGGAAGGCGAAGACGACTCCCATGGAGAAGTACACTAACATATGGCTGAAATCGAAATGGAATGCTCCAAAGAAGAGAGCGGATACGAGCACGGCCAGCCAGAAGTTCGTCCGCTTATAAATCGTACCGAAAATGATCTTACGGAAAATAATCTCTTCCGTGATCGGTGCAAACACGACAGGAAGGAGAATGAACAGCGGCGATTCACGTGCGATTTCCATCAATCCCATCGTATTCTCAGATCCCGGTGATACCCCGAACAATTCACGTTCAATGGTCGCGGCGATGGCCTGGGCGAACAAAGCTAAAAAGACACCGGCGATCGACCAGAGCACGACTTTTCCCGGTCCTGCTTTATCCTCGCTCCGGGCTAAAGCATCCTGTGGATTCCGCCGGAGCAGGAGAAGGATGATGATGGTCGCGATGGTAAAGCTGAACACAGACCATATGGCAATCGCATCAAAACGTGAAATTTCCAACGCCTGTACAATTAACCAGACAGCTGGAATCGCAGAAATCTGTGCGATGAGATAGGTAACGATAATGTACCAATAATGTTTCGGCATAAAGGCACGACTCCTTTTATAAATCCCTTTTAATTGCTTCAATATACATACTTTATGTATTCTATCACAGTTTCAAAACCAGACGTAAGGAATAAGGGTCAGTGTAAGAATTTTGTCGAAAAAGAAGTGCAAAATTTCTATAGTTTCTACTTGAAAAACGATAGCGAATTGCTTATTATAATAATTGTGTTAGCACTCATCATCGACGAGTGCTAATAACCGACAAAAATTTGAACAACCATATCAAGGAGGGTGTCCTAATTGTTAAAGCCACTTGGTGATCGTATTGTTATTGAACTAGTTGAAGAAGAACAAACTACTGCGAGCGGAATCGTACTTCCTGACTCTGCGAAAGAAAAGCCACTAGAAGGTAAAGTTGTTGCTGTCGGCACAGGCCGCATCACAGACAACGGTGAAAAAGTAGCACTGGAAGTCGCACAAGGCGACCGCGTGATCTATTCTAAATTCGCAGGTACAGAAGTAAAGTATGAAGGCAGCGAATACTTGATTCTGCGCGAATCTGATGTACTAGCTGTTATCCAGTAGTCACTTTTTCTATAAAAATACTTAAGAGATACGATTTTAATGAGGAGGGCATTTTAAATGGCTAAAGAAATCAAATTTAGTGAAGACGCGCGCCGCTCTATGCTGCGTGGTGTAGATACATTAGCAAATGCTGTTAAAGTTACACTTGGACCAAAAGGACGTAACGTCGTATTAGATAAGAAATTCGGTTCTCCACTCATCACAAACGATGGTGTGACAATCGCTAAAGAAATCGAACTCGAAGACCACTTCGAAAACATGGGTGCACAACTCGTTTCTGAAGTAGCTTCTAAAACAAACGATGTCGCTGGTGACGGTACGACTACTGCAACGGTCCTTGCACAAGCGATGATCCGTGAAGGTCTTAAAAACGTAACGTCCGGTGCAAACCCAGTAGGTATCCGTAAAGGAATCGAGAAAGCGACAGCCGTAGCAACAGAAGAGCTTCGCAAAATCTCCAAGCCGATCGAAGGCCGCGATTCAATCGCACAAGTGGCAAGCATCTCTGCTGCTGACAATGAAGTCGGCCAGTTGATTGCTGAAGCAATGGAGCGCGTAGGTAACGACGGTGTAATCACGATTGAAGAATCTAAAGGTTTCAACACAGAACTAGAAGTGGTTGAAGGTATGCAGTTCGACCGCGGCTATGCTTCTCCTTACATGGTCACAGACCAGGATAAGATGGAAGCGGTTCTTGAAGATCCTTACATTCTAATTACAGATAAGAAGATCAACAACATCCAGGAAGTTCTTCCTGTACTTGAGCAAGTGGTTCAACAATCCAAGCCACTTCTATTGATCTCTGAAGATGTTGAAGGCGAAGCGCTTGCAACACTTGTTGTGAACAAACTTCGCGGTACATTCAACGCTGTAGCTGTTAAGGCTCCTGGATTCGGTGACCGTCGTAAAGCGATGCTTGAAGATATCGCAACACTTACAGGTGGCCAAGTAATCACAGAAGATCTTGGGCTAGAATTGAAGAATACAACAATTGACCAGCTTGGACGCGCGTCTAAAGCAGTCATCACAAAAGAAAACACGACAATCGTCGAAGGTGCAGGAAACCCTGAGCAGATCTCTTCCCGTGTTGCTCAAATCCGCGCACAAGCAGAAGAAACAACTTCTGAATTCGATAAAGAAAAACTACAAGAGCGCCTTGCAAAACTTTCTGGCGGCGTAGCTGTCATCAAAGTCGGTGCGGCAACAGAAACAGAATTGAAAGAGCGTAAACTACGCATCGAAGACGCCCTGAACTCTACGCGAGCAGCAGTAGAAGAAGGAATCGTTGCCGGTGGTGGTACAGCCCTTGTAAACATCATTAACTCTGTGGAAGGCCTTGGCCTTGTAGACGACGAAGCAACTGGTGCAAGCATCGTTCTACGTGCACTTGAAGAGCCAGTGCGCCAAATCGTTCACAACGCAGGTCTTGAAGGATCTATCATCGTTGAGCGTCTGAAAGCTGAAGAAGTAGGCGTAGGCTTCAACGCTGCAACAGGCGAATGGGTGAATATGGTTGAACAAGGAATCGTTGACCCAACAAAAGTTACACGTTCTGCGCTTCAAAACGCAGCTTCCGTAGCCGCAATGTTCTTGACTACTGAAGCGGTTGTAGCGGATCACCCAGAAGAAGATAATGCAGGCGGCGGTATGCCTGACATGGGTGGCATGGGCGGAATGGGTGGAATGATGTAAGCTGTCCTCAAACCCTTTGCTACACAGGGATTTGATACCCTATAAATGAATATTGACTGGATTTTGACTGGATTTCTATGAAATTAAGTTTAAATCATATAAGCCTCCCTAGAGTTATAAAACTCTAGGGAGGCTTTATTCTTCTATTTATTTATGTGTTCATTCGCAAATGATTTATTCTAAGCAACCATTTGTTCTAGCCCAACTATAAATATAATTTCTTATTTCTTTAACTCTACCTTCGGCGTTGCATTTTCCATCCCTTTTACCTACTAAAGCTTTCATGTTTAGAATTTCATGTATTATGTTTTCAGAATCAATATATTCGTAAGGGTCTTTAAATCCAGGATTAAGCCAATGTAGATAGATGGAATATTCATTATCTTGAAAGTATTTTAAGGTGTTCAAAGCATCTTTTTTAAATTGGATAGAACATAGAACAATTTTAGGGCTGTAGTTGACTTGAATAATTTCTTCAACTGATTTTCCACGCTCTTGGGGAGAGCCATTTATTAAGAATACCCCGGTGCGTTCACCGCTAGGTCCTACGCAAAGCTTTCTTTCTGATTTTTGAGCAGTTCTAATATTTTGGTCATTAAATAATTTTTTCCATGTTTCCGACTTTCCTGAGTTTCGATGACCTAATACAGCAATTAATAATTTTTTTTCCAATTTATATCCTCCTCTAAAAGGCAATCACTTAAATATATATTATATATACGACGAAGATAGAACCTAAATTCATTTTAATTAGATAATAATGGATTAATTGTAGTAATTAGGTTTAATTAGTATAATTTTACTTAAGGTAAAAGTTAGTTGCTGGATACGTATAGTGAATTTCATATAATTAAGGAGAGTTGTTATGTATAAGGGGATGAACTGGTATAAATGTGACTTGCAAATGCAGACTCCTGGGGATCATTTAAATTGGCTGAGAAAAGACCCAAGTTTCATAAATGGAAATTGTACTGATGAAGAGCTGAATGAATCAGTAGATATGTACTTAAAGCGATGTCACGAAGTAGAATTAGATGTGATAGGTATAACTGATCATAATTTTATAGGAATGCGGTTTTTAGAAGGTTTGATTTCTCGTAATAGAATGATTGCAGAAGAAGTTGGAAGGGACCCTCTAGTTATCTTCCCAGGATTTGAAATTGAAATCTCTCAAGGGAATGGTGTTCATTTACTTTGTCTTTATGGGCCATCCACCCCGTTAAGATTTATTGATGATAAAGTGACAGCACTTGGTCTCCATTATACTGGGAGGACAAATGATGGAAAAATCTTACCTTCTCCATGTACATTTGACCAAGTGATTAATGCAGTTCAGGAAGATCCTACTTATCAAGGTATTGTAATTGCTGCTCATCCTTTATCAGAGAGTGGTATGTTGAACGACCGTTTTTTATCAGAGCATTTTCAGAAGTATATGCTAACAGATAATCGATTACTGGCCATTGAAGTGCCAGGCCCTATAAGTTCACTTTCAAAAGGGTGGCAAAGGTTATTATTATCTGGATCCGATTGTCATCCAGATTGGAGGAGGGAAAACCCCATAGCTACTGTGATGTCCTCAGATTGTTACAGCCTAACTGAGAGTGGAAAGGGCTATATTGGAAAACGACACTCATGGATTCGTATGTCAGAGAATACAATAGAAGCTTTAAGACAAGCCTTAAAGGATCACCAATCTAGAATTCTTTTACAAGACCCAAATCCTTCGGAGGATATACGTTATGGAAGAATTGAATCATTACAAATTGAAAATGTAGCTTTTCTCGAAAACCAAACTATTAATTTTTCGCCAAATTTTAATTGCATTATAGGTGGTAGAGGGGCCGGTAAATCCTCCATACTTGAGTACATAAGACTGTGCGCTAACTATAAAATTGAAAGAGATAATATTGAAAATTTAGATAGAATAAGAAATACTTTAGGTCCAGAATCAAAATTACAATTGACATGGAGAGACATAAGTGGTTCAGATACCTTTAAACATGATATGTCAGATGGTGAAAGTAAGATTATAAGTAGAGAAGAAGATATTGATGATCCAGAAACAATCTTTAAAAAATTAGGTGTTCAAATATATAGTCAAAGAGAAATTTCAAATATTGCAAATGACACTCAAAACCTCTTACGTATAATCGATCAAATTACAGGAGCTAGCATAGATGCTCTGAAGCAACAAGAAAGCTCAATAAAAGAAGATATTCGCTCATATCAACATGAAAAGAATAAACTTTATAGAAAAATTAGTGAGAGAAGAAGTCTAAATCAAGAAATTAATGAATTACAACGCCGTTGGGATTCATTTGTTGCAGTTAAGAAAGAAAATGAAAAGAGGTTAGCAAATCAAGAAGCAAAAAAATATTTAGAAACAATACTTTCAGATACAGAAGAGATAGTATTAGAGTGGGATGAAAAAGTGAATTCTGTCATAAAAGGTTACGAGTTAGTAAATTTAGAAGACAAAAGTTGGAGTAATAAAGACTTTTTTAACGAATTAAATGTTGGTGTACAGCAAGCTAATGGGGACCTTGCTAGAGAAGTAAAGGGAGCTCTTCAAAAATACAAAGAAAAAATAGCTATGCTAACAATAGAGAATGATAAATGGTGGGGAATGGTCCATAATAGTTTCGAAGAATCAGAAGCTGAATTTCTAAAGGCGTGTGAACGTGAGGGCTTAAAACCTGAAGAACTAGAAATTTTAAAAGATGTTAATGTACAGAAAAATAAAAAGGAAAAACAGCTAGAAGAGCTAGAAATAGAAATAAGTGAGCTGCAAAAAAGTGTGGAAAAACTTGAAGAACTATTTGAAACGTTATATCAGGTATGGAATCAGGAGACGAAAGAAAGAATTGAAAAAATTCACTCATTAATTGAACGTGGTGCGATACCGAGAATAGAAGCCAATAACGAACCTTTTATTAAAGTTGAAATTAACCATATGGGGGACGAAACAAGCTTCTTAAGACATTGGAACAATATTAAGGTAAAAAGAAACACAAGATTGGGAAGGAACTGGGAGGAAATAGGAGGTGCTTTGTTTGCTAAATTCTTGAAAGAGGAATCGTTTTCTACCCCATGGGAGTTATTGTTGCAATGGGTTGAGAATAAAGATAAAGTTCCATCTGAGCTACAAGAACACTATGACCAGTTGGTCGAGTTGTTGAGCAATGCTCAAATCTGGGATGAATTAATGATACAACGAATTAATGACGAAATCGACATTACTTTATTTAGAGATGATGGTTCCAGAGCTGGTTCATTATTAGATAATGGTTTGTCTGATGGTCAGAAAAACACTGCAATATTGACACTATTGTTTACCGAAGGAACTAGTCCGATTATCATTGATCAACCAGAGGATGAATTGGACTCAGATTTTATTTATAACCAACTTGTTCCACTGATTAGAAATATTAAAAATAATAGACAAGTAATTGTGACATCTCATAATGCAAACTTACCAGTAAATGGAGACGCAGAGTTAGTTTATGCATTGAGGACAGAGATGGGGAACGGTATGGTTAGAAACCAAGGTGGTATAGATAACGAGGATGTAAGAGAGTCTATCTTAGATATCATGGAAGGATCAGAGGAAGCGTTTCGTAAAAGGCAAGAAAAATACTACTCTTAGAATTGTAGTTGATCTACCTATTTACATTTTAGTTTATTAGAGCCCGATTATACTAAATACTTCTTTAGTGAATGATCGGGCTGTTTTAATTAATCCAATGCGCCTTTCATTAGTTCACTGAATTTATCTGAAGCCTTTTGTTCCATGTTTTTTGTAATATGAGCATAGATGTTCATAGTTGTATTTATATCTCCATGACCCAATCTTTGCTGAATTTCCTTTGTCCCTACACCTGCCTCAATTAAAAGAGAGGTATGAGTGTGCCTAAAGGAATGTGGTGTAACATTCTTATCGATTTCACTAAGCTTTAACAGACGTCTCATACGGTTTTCAACCGTTTTTATAAAATCAGGATAACCTGGATTATTAATCTCTTTTGCAAATACAAATCCAAAATCATTGTACAGATCTCCAAGAGCCATTTTAATTTCTTTTTGGTAAGTTAAATGCTTCTTGAACTCATTCATCACTTGCTTGTCCATTTTTAACGTCCGTATAGATCCTTTTGTTTTAGGCGTGAGCAGCTGAAAATTCTTCGTATTATTGTTTGGGTTGTAATAGGTTTTTGTAATGCGGATAGTTTCATTATCAAAGTTCACATCGGCCCATTTGAGTGCCAGCATTTCTCCAACACGCAAGCCACTATAAGCGAGGGTGAGAAACATAATAAAGTCCCTATCTAATCCCTTTTCTTTAGCTGTTTTTAAAAAAGTTATCAGCTCATTCTTTTCTAAAAATTTTATTACCTCTTCATTCTGCTCAATTTCCTCCACCGTTTCAATTTTCTTTGGGATTTTTGCGAATTCACTTGGGTTTGTTTTAATAAGGTTATATTCTAATGCCTTCTTAAATAACATTCGGCCAGTAGTATGGATCCCATCCAGGGTATTATGGGCGTATCCTTTTTCGTGTAGGTCATCAAGAAATGCTTGATAATGTTTTCTTGTAATATGAGATAACTTCATTTTTGAAAAATATCTTCTGAAGTGCTTCAATTCTTTAGTACGTGCACGATGCGAGCTAACCTTAGAATTTTTAGCATAGAAATTAAGCCATTCATCAGCAAATTCGTTAAGAGTAATATTGTTTTCTTCCACAAAGGAACCTTCTCTTAACTCCTTTTCTAGTTCCTCTGCTTCGACTCTTGCGTCTGATTTTCTTGTGAAACCACCCTTAGACTTTGTTCTTCTTGTTCCGGTGACTGGATCTAACCATTCTAATTGATAGGACCACTTGTTACCTCTTTTTCTTAGATATGCCATAGTATTACCTCCTATCTAAACTGTAAGTTATAAAATGGTTTTGACTGGTACAATAGGACGTCGCTTTATTTTTTCCAGTCGTTCTTGGCATATATCTAACGGAATTTTAAAATCTCGAGACCATACATCAATGATTTCAGGATCATTCAACGTATACTCTTTAATCATGTGATAGGGTAGCGAGGCATAAAGAGTGAAGTGCCTTGCATCTCTTTCTTGAAGATCATAAAAATCTTTAGGCATTATTAACTGCCTTCCAGCATGTCTCAATGCGTGGCATAGCTCGTGGAAGAATTGCTCTCGTTGGTTTATCTGGGGAAGGCGACTATCTAAAACAATTTCTTGAAACTTCCCTACTTTCATATAACTAGCTTGAGTCGGTCTACATTGAACAAAGATTTGGTTTTCATATCCAATGTTATGAACACTTAAGTCAGTGGGTTCTTTAAAATTGTGATTTTTATACCACTGAGTTACAAGATCTTCTAAAATTGTGGTTGTGTAGCAAGGAAACCTCAAACTAATCACCATCCTTATAAGCATTATACGAACAAGTGTTCTATTATTCAATAAATAATTACAAAAAATGGATTAATTAAAGGGGGATTAGGATTACTTATTCTGCAAAGAAACTAAAGTATAGGAATTTATCTCCAGAACCATAATGAAGTTAAGATTCATAGTTTTGGAGAGTGATAGAAAATGTTCCTAACAGAAGCTTGGGAAAAGTATTATGTCGATAAAAAGATTGAAGGTTACTCGCTACTAACACTGAAAACATACTGCTTACAATTCAATATGTTGGTGAAATACTTTGGAGATGTTGATACAGAAGAGGTGGCTATCGATCAGCTAAAGAGTTACTTGGTTGAGGTGGGCGGACATCTAAAACCCTCTAGTCTTGGAAACAAGGTTCGTTTCCTTCGATCTTTTTTCAAGTGGCTACATGAAGAGGGTGTTATTAATGAAAATCCAGCTATTAAATTAAAAGAACCTAAAGTTGGCAAGAGAATCCCTAAGTTTCTAACGGAGATGGAAATTGAGCAACTAAGGGACTCGTGCTTAACTTCCCTGGAAAGGGCACTTTTCGAATTTTTTTATTCAACTGGTTGCCGTATCGGAGAGGTAGTAAACCTGAATAGGGAGGATATCAATTTCTCAGCAAGATCGGTTATTGTAAAAGGAAAAGGAGATAAAGAAAGAGAAGTTTATTTCAGTATTCGTTGTTCACTATGGCTACAGAAATATATAGAGGGACGCAAGGATCATGATGAATGTTTATTTATTACAGACAGAAGACCTAAAAAGAGAATGAGTATTGAGATCATCCGATATATTATTAAACGTATATCCATACGCGCAGCCATTAATAAAGAAATACACCCTCATCAATTAAGGCACAGTTACGCTACCCATTTGCTTAATAATGGAGCGCCAATCGAAGTTATCCAAAGCTTGTTAGGGCATGAGAAAAGTGAAACAACGAAAATTTATGCTCAACTAAGTGGTAAGTTAAGACAGGATTTCTATAGTAAATATTTTTAGGAGCCGTTCCTGTGAGAAGACACGGCTTCTATTTTTTGTAAATAATGCTTGTGGGGAAGGGGTCAATTTGAAATAATTGTTATTAAGCATTAGAAAGATTATCTCGAAACTGAGTCTTCAAGAAAAGGGCAGGTTAGTTGAAGACTCAGTTTCGAGATAATTGCCCCCATAATTGAAATCAAATACATATAATAACACCACATCAATTATACAAAGTTTCGTGTATAAAGATTGATAATGATACAATGAGATTTCTATAAATGAGTTTAGATACCACTCTATATTTAGCTTCAAAGATGTAAAAGCATAGGATAGTATAATGGGGGAACTGTCTATATGACACAAGAAGATTTTTGGAAATTTGTGGGCCCTATTTTTATTTTATCTGTAGGGTTCTTAATGTTATATGCTTCATACAAATACAATAAAAATGAACATGAAAAAATGGATTGGGAGAATCAATATTGGGCGGGAACTCTATCTAAGGAGATACTCTCCGAATTACCTTGGTGGGTACTAAGGGTAGTTTTCGCAATTATAGGGTCTGGATTAATAACTCTTTCTTTGTATTTCATAATTTTTAAATAGTAGGGTAGTCAATCACTTCAAATACCTTAAATTCAAGTCCTCAACTTTCAAGGGGCGATAGTTACACAGTGGCTATCCCTTATTGAGCTAACGGAGTGGTTTAGTTTAAGAAAATAGCTAAATAAACGGAGGATTTCTATTGAGAACTGATGCAATAATATTTGTTTTATGTACCATTGTATTTATTCCAATTGCAATATTTCTGTCCCTTTAGGATACACTTTAGGGTTTGAAAGAAAGAGAAAAACATATCAGTCATTATGGAAAAAAAGCAGAAAATAAATAGCTTCTTTCTTAAACTATCGTGTGCGTTAGCTATTGTCTGTTCAAAATATCTCGAAGCCAAGTTATATAATAACAGGGGCTTATATAAAATAAAGAAAAAAGGAAGAAGAGTAAATTACACTGCCTTCCTTTTTTCTTTGGGGATCAATTTGTATCGAGAATTATTTAACATGACACTAAATAAAGCAAATAACAAGATAATCGATATACCAAATAATGAATGGTAAGACATAGATATTCGGGGATCAAGTAACTGAAAAGCATAAGTAAACACCGGTATAAATGAAAGAGACATCATGACAAAAAAGCTATCAGAATATTGAATCCCCATCTGCAAAAAATAGAGGGGCATTGTAACGCCTAATATTGATACAATCAGGATCCATAACCAATTTGCAGATAATTGTTGCAATAAATTACCCTGTTGAATTGATAGAAAGAGGGATAATCCAACAATGGCATAAAATCTGTGCGCAAGTATTTTAGAGGAACTCCATTGGGCAATACTTAGTCGTTTGGAGAAAATAGCTGCTAAAGCTGCACAGAATCCACACAGTATAGAGGAGAACAACCCTAAAAGTGTGACTGGTAGAGATTCAAATTTAATTCCCGAACTCCCCTGTAATGTACTGATAATCAAAAATAGACTGCCTATTAAGGCACCCAATCCTATCCAGAGGTCTAATTTATTCATTTTACTACCATAAATTAGCCTTACAATGATTAAGGAAGAGACTGGACCAATTCCTATTTCAATTGCACCTACAATTGCAGGTTCTATGTATTTTAAGGCAAAATAAAAACTCATGAATGCACCTGCAGTACTAAGGTTAATCCCAACTATATCCTTAAGAAAGCTTTTATTTATTTTCATGTATTGGGATGATTGTTTCAGTTGTATTCCGAGAAAAAAGAATGCAGTAATAAGAAAGCTAATAAAAGTGAAGAAGAAGGGACTTATTTCTTGTACTTTGTTGGAATAGTAAACGTTGCTTCCGGAAGTTAAAAACGCTGAAGCAATTAAAAAAGCAGTTCCAACCATTGCATAGTTCTTAGTTAGTCGCAATTAAATCCTCCTTTATCTATCGGATTTCCTTTTTATGTATATTGTTGTTATTCTAAATTTGGAAGAATGGATTGTCAATGTTGAATTATTTACCTTTTTATCTTGAAATCGAGTCTTCAAGTAATGGGGGCTTATGTGGAATATTAGTCGTAACGAAAGGGTTTTTTGATTGTTAAAAAAAGTGATATCTTTGGTTTGTATAGCAATTGTTGTGTTGGTTCTTGGAATGGTGGTAACTACACCATCCGAAGCAGCTTTTAACAAATGGGTTTCCGAAAAACACAATATTAATTGTGAAGCAGATGGAAATTGTTTGAATGGAAAAAGTCAGATAAGGTTTAGTTCCTCTCATTTTAAGAACGCTGGAGTATTTGCTTCGCAAGAACAAAAATTTGAAGATCCGGATGGAGGGGAAATAATAATAAGAACTTTAGGTGTGTTCGGTCATTTGATTGAGATGGAGAACAGCAAACTATGGGAGGTATTCAATTAGGTTTTATCTGAAGTGGAAATTATCTCGGAATCGAGTCTTACCGTATCGGGGGCAATTCTATAATTATGGAATTGCCCTCTTAATATTGATTGCACAGGGGGTTGTTAAAGACTCAGTTTCGATATAACAGTCATTTTGAAACTAAAATCTTTTTGTCTCGTACATAAGTTATATCGGATTTTCAAATATCTTTGAAAGGGGCTTCACCTTGAGTGATGTAATGGATTATAGAAAAAAAGACGAAGTATTTCATTATTTGATAGCGTCTATAACCTTGATTTCTTGGCTGTTATATTTTTTATTTTATTCTCACCTATATACTATTGATGAATTAAAATCTGGAATAATATTTATTTGTTTGGCTGCCCCCTTCTATGCACTATGTGTGTTCTTTTATTATAAAATCTATTTTAGAGATAATTAGAGATAGAGGGGCTAATGAAGTTATCTTGAAACTGAGTCTTCAAGAATTGGGTCAGGAGTACATGCGGTTTTTATTTCACTTCATGAAGACGAGGGAATTCATTCAAACGATAGGGTGAAAAGTATTTAAAAGAGGTGATGAAATGGAATACATAGCATATTTCTTATTTGCATTTTCAGTATGCTTTATCATAAGTTCTACAATTAACTTTTTGTTTAATATGAGAAGCAAGAGAGACTGGATTATTACTTGTTTATTGAGTATTGTATTAGGTGTGATTTTCTTGCCTTTCATGGCAGGTTAGCTCAACTGAATACTAATAACCATGGATTTATCTACGAGTGATGAGCTTTTTCGATTAAGTAAATGAAATTTCAAAAATGAAATTGATTGAGAGGGAATTATTATTAGAACAAGTATAATTTATATTGCAGGGGTTTTTCTTCTTACTGCCTGGTTAGTTATAGCGGATTATATTAGACATGACACTTTAAACTGGGGACCAAATATTGCACAGTCCTTGTTTGTCGTGACATTTATAATTGCAGCACTTTTGTTAGGGAAAAAGTTCCGAAACAATTAGTGGTGGATCTAGCGTGTTAGGAATTACATATTACCTGTAGTGTTTTTATATAAAATATTGGCTTTAGATTTCTTGGTTTTCTTGTAGTCAACGAACATAATATTCACGATGATCAAAGATTAGGTGGTTCTTATGCAGCAATCAAGTGTGATGAAAAGTATTTTTTATTTTATAACACCTTAAGGAATCGGTGGGAATTGCCGCTTGGTCAGAGGGAAGAGAATGAATCACCAATGGATTGTGCGATATAGATGAAGTTGATGTTAAGGCTTTTAACTATAGACAATAATATATACCTTAATTATCTCGACATCGAGTCTTAAACAAACGGGGGCAATTGTTCAATAAGAATCATTGCTCTTACTTAAAATGAACAACTGATTCAACAATGAAATGTTTTTGAACGGGAATTAAAATACATAAAAATTAGGGAGTAATCATGAAAGGATTCATTTGGATTATAATCACGTTTTATTTGTTTGTGACTGTACTTTGGATAGCTAATTCACCTTACTTATTCTCTGCTTGGGGTATGTCTGCGTGGGGAAGTTCAATTGTGTTAGGCTTTATGCTTTACTCAAAAGTTAGAGGAAACTTTCAAAAGAAAGTTCTTATATATTCAACTTACTTTATGGTTTTTTTAGTTATTTTAACAGGATTGATCCATGCAACAGTTACTTCTATGCCATAAAATTTTTAAAAATTTTAACATACCTTTTACTGAATTAAGTGTGGTATCTAAGGGAGGGGGAAGACCTATTATAAAGATAATATTATATTCCTCACTGTTTATTTTTCTATTTTCTATTCTTCTACTAGCTGACCTAATCCAGTCAGGTAATGTTACTTTGAAAGAGAATGCCTTACAAACTTTGTTTGTGGGTACATGTTTAATTATATTGGAACGCGCCACTAACAAAAAGAAGAGTGAAAAGGGTTCGAGTCGATAAGTTACTCTGAAATTCTTCCATTATTTAAGTTTATGGTGAGGGTAGTGCGGTGAAGAAAAACTTAACAATATGTCTCGATTTCAAATCTTCAACTAACGGGGGCGCGCGACAAGTTCTGCTATAAACGCTTTTCAGCGTGAAAGGCAGGAAGTTTATTTCATTAAATTTCAACTGTACAACGGAGGGTGGGAATGAAGGATCCATGTTTCCTGAAACCATCCCGTCAACACTCCTGCATGCGTTAAGACGGACAGGTCTTAGGGTGTGAAGCACAGGTAGATTGGGCAGAACGAAGGCTGAAGCCATAATTAAGGTATGCCGACGGATATGCCTCACGGCTGTAAAACTAGATAGGGTGAGAATCGTTCTTTGAGATAGGAACTGACGAACTTCCGAAGGTAAGGGTCTATAGTTTCGAACGTAAGGAAACTTACGTGTCATCTTACGATGACGTGAGTGGTGTGGAGTAAAACTGCCCCCTCTGAAAGACGCTATACCGAACGATGGCGGTATCGAGCTCACAGGCTTATAGGAAGCATCTACGTCTAGTATGGATAGCTACGTTGTAGGGTACTTGGAAAGCAAGGGACGTTGAATCAAAGGCTGTCACCTGAAACGGTTGCTATAAAGCCATGCTGAAAAGCATTTATCCTTGTGAGGGTAGGGGAATGACTGATGAAACTTCTGTAATGGAAGTGAAGGAATAGCCCCAAGTCTAGAGTATGGAACGATTATTTTCCTAACGTGAATGGCACCGATCGGGTAGGAACGTGGGAACATCACTCCAAAGGAGGGATGCCACAGTGTCAACGCTGCGAAACTGGGATTATTATAATATGACGGAGACCTTTACGGATCTTCATGAAAAAGCGAGTCAGGGAAATGCGTTCTCTCATTTATATGAAACCATCATATCGAGAGAAAACATCCTGCTCGCTTTTCGCATGATTAAAACCAATAAGGGATCAAAAACACCAGGAACCGATGGGAAGACCATCGATGACATGAAAGAGCTATCCGAGAAAGATCTGGTAAACGAAGTCCGAACCAAACTTAGAAACTATCACCCGAAGAAGGTTCGAAGAGAATGGATTCAAAAAGAGAATGGAAAATGGAGACCTCTAGGGATTCCATGCATCTTGGATCGAGTGATCCAACAATGCTTCAAACAAGTTCTCGAACCGATTGTAGAATCTCAATTCTTCAAACATAGCTACGGTTTCAGACCCCTGCGGTCTGCTCATCATGCTATGGCAAGGATACAGTTCTTGATTAACCATAGTCAACTTCATTACGTCGTTGATGTAGATATTAAAAGTTTCTTTGATAACGTAAATCATCGCCTATTAAAGAAGCAACTCTGGAATATCGGCATCCAAGACCGAAAGGTATTGGCATGTATTTCTAAAATGATTACATCGGAAATAGATGGTGAAGGTGTGCCCGATAAGGGTTCACCACAAGGTGGAATCTTATCTCCCCTTCTTTCTAATGTCGTCTTAAATGATCTAGACCAATGGGTTGCAGACCAGTGGGAAGTATTTCCCCTGACGAAATCCTACAGTTCAGATGATGCAAGAAGGCGAGCGAGAAAACAAACGAATTTGAAACAAGGATATCTGGTCAGGTATGCTGATGACTTTAAAATTCTGTGTCGGGATGGAAAGACAGCGCAGAGGTGGTACCATGCGGTACGCCTGTACCTCAAAGAGCGTTTGAAGCTGGACATCTCACCAGAGAAATCTCAAATTGTAAACTTAAGAAAACGAGAATCTGAGTTCTTAGGGTTCAACATTCGTGCGAATAAAAAGGGAAAGAAACGAGTGGCCCATACTGGGGTCATTTCTTCAAAAAGCGAGAAAATCAAACAGGAAGCGAAGAAACTCATTCGAAGAATGAAAGCTTCGCCTTCTGCTGAGAATATTCATCGTTACAATAGCTTTGTTCTAGGACTTCACCAATACTTTAAGCGAGCTACTCATGTAAGTCTCGTGTTTTCACGTCTTGCTTACGATCTTAAACCATTTTTAGTGAACCGCCTTCGACCGGTTGGAACGCTAAAACATCCTTTTAAGCCACCGCCTTTTTATAAGAGAACCTTTAGTTTAGGAACAAAAACGATCTATATCAATGGTACGTATCTATTTCCCATCGGAAATGTGAAAACATTTCATGCGATGAGCTTCAGTTCAAAGCTTTCGCTTTACACGAAGAAAGGCAGAGAACAGATACACAAAAGTCTTCGCCCGGATATCCAGAAAGAAATTGGGCATTTAATGAAGTCTTCTTTACCGAATCGAAGTGTCGAATACCTGGATAATCGTATTAGTCGGTATAGTATGAAGATGGGGAAATGCGAAATTACAGGCGAATATCTTCACGCTTCAGATGTTCATTGTCACCACTATGTGCCAAAGAATCTTGGAGGAAGCGATCAATTTCAAAACCTGCGTATTCTTCATAAGGATATTCATCGACTGATTCATGTAAAAGATATAGAGAAGATAAAGTTTTATCTTAACCAATTACCACAGAATCGATTGATCTTAGATAAAATCAATCAATACCGAAAGGTATGTGGGGTGGAAGGGATCGACGCATCCAGTCTCGAAGAGTAACAAAGGAACTTATAATGTAGTACACACCTTTAGATGGAACGCCGAATGCTGGGAAACTAGCATGTTCGGTGTGGAGCAGGGGAAAAGCCGGAGATAACCTCAAACGCTTACCTATTGCTAACGATTATTCAATAAGAATAGTCGCCTTTTTTTACTAAAGTATTGAGAAATTGTTGAAGACTCAACTTCAAAACATTCACCTTTATGAAACTAAACTGGATCAATTCCGTAAGTCCGATACAGATAATTTCGGTTCACAAAGGGTAATGAAAAAGTTAGGCATGAACTATGAAGGCACTTTAAGAAAGAATGAGTTTATAAAGGGCGAGTTTAGAGATATAGTTATAATCGTTTTAAAATCTGTTTAGGAGGATAGTTATGAGTAACCCTGATGTCTTAAAGAAACAAATAGAAGATAAAAGACAAAAGATGTATGACGCATATCTAAACGGATCTAATTACAATTATGTTGTTAAACTATCTCAAGAACTTGAATAGGGGGCGCTTCTTCCATTGTAGCTATCGCTTAAGGAGCTATACGGAACAGGATAATGTAATAAAACTATTAGATAAATGTGTTGAAAGGCGTTTAGGGGGGGAGTTATGACTTTTGTAAATCTTTTAATAGTAATATTAGTAGGGTTGGCGATTTTAGCAATTGGGTATATTTTGAAGAAAAAATGGATTAAATTACTATCTATCATTCCATTTGCCTTTGCAGTTTGGGAAGTTACTCGTCAAAGCTTTGTGTAAGATGTATAATCCACGGGTTAATTATAGCAAGATTTGTTGCAATATATCTCGAAATCGAGTCTTCAACTATAGGGGGCGATTGTTCAATAAGAGCAATCGCTTTTTTATTAATGGGCAGTATTTTTCAGTGAAAAATCACCAAAAAATGAGCATTTACTGTAAAATAATATTAGACCTAGAATTGTGTTAAATAAAAAGCTTAACTTAATATTTTGCCTACAACCTACAAATGTATAATAAGAAAAAGTAGGACATGTTAGTTTATTAGAATTTAATGAATGAAGGTACAGAGCGGAAAAACTATGTAGGAGTGTCCAAAATGAAAAAGAAAATAAACTATTTAACTTTACTTTTGATGATTTTTTTTATGATTGGTTGCACCAATGTCGAAGATCCAGCCACTTCAGAAGGAGAGGTGGAAATAGAAACACAAGAAGTAACCGCAGATGATGCAACGAAAGATAATGAATCAGACGGAGAAACAGATATACAAGAAGGAAATTCATCTGCTGATACCACTACTAGTGGTGAAAAAGAAGAAAGCACTGTTGTTGAGGAGGAACCCACAGAGGAAGACTCAACTGAAACACAAACACAGGATGACCTATTTTCAGGATATGAACGACTGGAAGTAGATGGTGGGGACCTCAGTGGAGATCGAGCCTCTAATGTCGTAGTAGATATAGGTTACGGAGACAGGGAGTACTGGGCCTTTACGAATGAGTACGGACAGTTAGTGAAAGTCGTGGCTGATGAAATCATTCTGCAGGACGATAGTGCGGAACCGGTCTTATCATCCGGCAGATATTTCTCAGACGAAGCAAAAGTACCTGGTGTCGAAAGTGATAAGTTAGATGAAGGACATATCATTGCCGACTCTCTAGGAGGGGTTTCTAACGCATATAATATTACCCCACAAGAAAGCACCCTGAACCGGCATGGGGATCAAGCGTACTTGGAAGATGCTATACGGAAGGCAGGGGGCGCTACAAATTTTGAAGCAATAATCACTTATCCTGATACGAAAACGCAAGTTCCTTCCGATTATCAATATACTTACACGTTACATGGTAATGAAATCATCGATACCTTCGACAATGTAAATCCAGACGAAGTGAATGAATCACTCGGACTAACTAATGACGATTCCTCCAATTCCAACGGCTCCACCGAGGAAGGGGACGTTTCTAGCGTTGATACGAATGGCAATGGTCAGGTGACGATCCAGGAAGCAAAGGATGCTGGTTTCAGTATGCCGATTACGAGTGATCATTGGTTATATCAATACATGAGAGATAATGATGGAGATGGTATGGTTGGGGAGTAAATTTTCTGGACGCTGAGAACAAATAAATGAACGCAGAACATGTCTGTTTTGCAAGTTTTATATTTATATCAATTTAGAATTCTCTGGAGTAAAGGTTGGTTTCAATAAAAATCGCCTGAAGTAATAGAGCGTGTCTTCGGATACGCTCTATTTTTTGTTTTCCTGTTCAAGCTCTTTTGACTTTCTTAACAGATATTGAAAATAACTTTCCAACTCCCGAATTTGTTCCGGCCCCATAGCCTTCCATTTTTCTAAATCGAAAAATGCAGCATCTTCAATCCCGTACTTATCCATGAGCTTATTTATTTCATTGATAGTATTGTATTCATTTTCTTTTGTTTGGTTTACTGTAGTCTCAGACCTACCTAATAAATAATCAACACTCACATCTAATGCATTAGCAAGACTAATAAGCATCTCATTTGAAGGTGTACTATAACCATTTTCGTAGTTACTAATTGTACCCTTGGTCGTTTTAATCTTATTTGCTAATTCATTTTGAGTGAGTCCCTTGGTTTTTCTAGAATATTTAAGTCTTTGTGAGAGCATTTTTAGAATCCTTTCACTTTTTTAGGTACAAGATTATTGTACCATCTTTAGAGTTATTTATTGATGTTTTTAACTAAAGTACAAGAATCTTGTTTTTATGTGTTGACATACAAGTAACTTGTACATATACTTTTAAGTACAAGTTATTCATACAAGGGAGGTGAGATAATGAAAAATAGACGTTTGAAAGAAGCAAGGATTAAAGCTAACATGAGTCAAACTCAACTCTCTGAATGTTTGGGGTATAAGGGAAAACAAAGTGTAGCTAATTGGGAAAATGGATATTCAACACCAACTCTTAAAGTAGCTATTCGTTTATCAGAACTATTGGGAAAAGATATCAGTTATTTATTCGGTCAAAAAGTACAAGAAACTCATACTTTTAGTTCTCAAGTATTAAAATAATTGAAGAAAGGAAATGATTTAATTGTTTGAAGCAAAATTACAACCTGAAGCCGATTTTAATAATAAGGTGTACGATATCTTTTATGATATTGCAAAAAAGGCTCAAGAAGATGTCCAAAGAGAAGCAGAGTTGCCATATTTATTGGACCGCACTAAGTTAGCCGAATATGTCTTTAATGTAAGTGTACAGTCATTAGACGCTCATATTCTAAAGCGAGAAGACTTTCCAAAGATTCATGTTGGAGGTAGAACACTTTATCCTAAAGATTTAGTAATGAGTTGGATTAGAGATCATGTTGAGATCTCCGAAAAAACAGCACCAGAAAGAAGCTTTGGTGTGATATAACTCTATAAATCTATCATAAATTAACCAGAATATAGCTGATGGTACAAAACAAGGGGGGAGTTCAATTAATTTTAGTAAGTCTGCAAATTATATGAGAGCAGAGAGAAAGGGTATTAATAAAACACAGCAGCAATTGGCAATTGACATGTTTCAATCTAGGGAGTATATCTCTAAGCAAGAAAGAGGAGAACGGAAGATCCCCCCTGTAACCACCAAATACTTTATCGAAAAATATAATAGTCCATGGCTAGCTCTGGAAGCTGTTAATGAATATATCGGATGGGGGATTACACAGTTAGATAGTATTCCTAGAGCCACTAACGATAAATACTTTCTCCAATTGATATTAGAGAAAGAGTTAAAGGAAGCACTTAGACGCATTGCTCAAGTGAAATGGACAGAAGACTTATATAGTATCCACTCTATGGATTTACAAGACATCCATAGGTCTGCAGATATAATGGCTAGTGTAGTTCACTTCTCTACTGTGTATCTGGCAACTTTGTGTGATGAGTACGATATAAGTTGGTTGAAAATATGGGAAAAACACCACACCTGTTTAAAATCTAAAGGCTATATCATCTGATTATCACATGTATAGAAAGAAGGTGAAATAATGCAAGGGTGGCTGAAGCTTCATCGGAAAATCCTTCATAGTGAAATTTTTGAAAATGAAAAGATGCTAAAAATCTTCATATATTGTCTTACAAAGTCAAGTCATAAAAGTACGGAATCAAGGGTGGGGAGGCAAAGTGTAAAACTGGAACCTGGACAGTTTATATTCGGTCGTAAGAAAGCTGCTTCTGAATTGAATATGAATGAGTCTACTGTTCGTGATTACTTGAAAATACTCGAAGAAGATGGAGTTATTTCTGTACAATCCACCAACAAATATAGTGTCATAACCGTTGATAACTGGGCAATTTATCAATCAAACGATGAAGAAAATGACAACAGAACAACACCATATAACCAGCAGAAGAACAACACTTTACCATCAGATAGACAGCAAAAAGACACATACAAGAATGGAAGAGAACTTAAAGAAGTTAAGAATGTAAAAGAGTTTGTTACTACTACGACTACTTCAGAACAGATGGAATGTCCCATTCAATTTTATCAAAACAACTTTGGCGTTATACGTCCTAAAATTTCAGAAGATATAGTGAGCTGGAGTGAGGACCTTGGAGAACCATTAATCTTGGAAGCTATGAGGCGTTCGTTGGACCGTAATAAACCAACGTGGGGATATGCGAAGAGTATTCTTCAGTCTTGGATCAATAAAGGCATTCGAACAATAGAAGAAGCAGAGACAGAAGAGGTGGAATATAAAAATAAAAAGAATAGAAATGGTTCAGTAACTAATAGGTCTTCCCAAAAGGAAGTAATTCCTGAATGGTTCAACAACCACGAAGAACAAAAAAAGCAGGATATAAAAAAACAACCTAGCATTGATGATACAGCTCGGACCATTGAGTTAGCGATTAAGCTAAAAAGATCGAGGGAGAATATTCTTGAATCTATTGATGATCGATATAACCTTTCTGAAGAAGATATAGCTTCTATTCGGGAAGGAAAACGCTCAGCGAAAAATATTTTATTAGAACAATTAAAGCTTAGAGTAGCTGGCGAGCCATAAACATGGGAGGTGGTAAGTTGAAAACCAATAAAAAGCACTTTGCTTACTATGATATTTCTTCACAAGCTGACAATGTAAAAACCTTTGAAGGAAAAAGGTATAATGTGCATGGCATTTGGGCGGTGGATCGCCATGGTACTGCTGAAAAGCTGTCTAGTATCTATTATCGAATTCGAACTGTTAAGGATGGTCAATTTAGAACCATTGCTAAACGTAAAAACCCTATGAGTGAACTGAAACCTGTTAAGTAAATATAACGATTTTAATACGTGCTTAGATAGCACATTTAGATCCTTGAAAACTACATATCTAAGCTAGGAAAAGAAAGGTCACAGAATTTTCCTAGCTGTTGATGAGTGTTGGGTGCGTGTTACTCGAAACGCATCTAGTGACCGGGTAAGCGTTATATCAACGATGGTTTTTCTATTTAAAGTGAGGGGACTACTGATGAAACTTTTAATATTAAGACCTAGATATATAAAGTTCTTCGTATATGCTAGAAACGTTGTGCTTTGCAGTACACTATAATCATTAGGGAATGCTGCATAGGGTTGATTGTATCTTGCCAAAAACAATCTTTAAACCATCAAGATAATCTTCCAAATCATGGATTTATATTTAAGTAGGTGTTAGAATCGTTATACAAATCACTTGAGAGGAGATTGATCTGATGGCAAAGTGTTGGATCGGTGGTTTGACTGGATTTGTTATGGTTCTAATCCTGGTTGGTTGCGGGTCACAAGGAGCCACAGGTCAAGTCGAGTCTTTATCACCAGAGGAACTAAGCGAATATATTGAAGGCAATGATGAAGCTTTTATATTACTTAATAATACGGAAGATAAAACAGAGCGAACAGATAATATTTCATTAGTTGAGAAAGAAATTGATGAAATTAGTGTAAAAGAAATTAATGCTAAGTCAGATGAAATGTTGGATAAGGATTTGAAACCTAGAGACTTAGGACTCAAGGATATTCAATTCGAGACTCTAGGTTTTTATGAAAATGGAATTTTGAAAAAGTATGTTTCTCTGAGGGATGTTGATTATTCCTCAACTGGTGAGAAAGAAGATGCATTAGAAAAATTCATAAAAAATAATTAATCGTGATAGAAGTGATCTTTTAATAGGTCGCTTCTTTTTTTATGGACGAAAACCTTGAAAGGGGGTGAATGTTAATGGGCGTTACTAATCGTGAACTTAAGCAATCAAAAGACTTAGTTCAGACGTTGCTGACCATCCAAGACATTTCTTACAATGATTGGCTTCATGAAAAGCATCAAGACTACATTCAACAAAACCAAGATGTCGTTATGAAGTCATTGCTCCATTACAAAGGGGTGGATGAAGAAAACAAGAACAAAAATATTTAATAAGGGGAGATTTTAATGAAGTACTTTGCAGATCATTCCATGCTTGCTGCCATTAGTAATTTACAATCTACTGGGGCATCAATTCTAACCGCCATGCAGCTTTTGGGTATTATCTCGGCTGCCATTGCTTTTGGTATAGGAGCCTACCATCTTATATGGGGTGGAGTTAGAGGTCGCCAAAGCTCTATCGTGTGGTTTATTGGTGGTGCCGTTGGACTTGTCGTTCTAATGGGAGCTACAGCTATCGCTGAATACATTGACAGTCAGGTGATCTTTTAAAGGAGAGTAGATTCATGAGGGTATTATTCACATCAAAAATGGATGGTGAAATTTCAAGCTTCCACCCTTATTCCTTCCAGGAAATTGTCATTTTAACGGCAGAATTGGATGCTAAATTAAAGAAGAAAAATGCAAAGCCAATTCTGCTAGATTTCATGATATTTAATGAAGAAGGAGACAAGCTGTACAACGGCTCATATGAAATGGGGAAAGAAGAGACATCCAATATTTATGACCATGTTTGTCAAAAGCTTTTACAGTTACCCATGGAAAATAAAAATGAAGAAACAAAAAGGGATGTCTTTCTTCAACAATTAACTTCTAATACACCAGCATCTTATCAAATTGATATGACAGAAGTATTGAAAGAGAAGGAAGAACAAAAGTCGAGTTGGAAGCAACTTGGTAAGCGTGGCAAAATTTTTGTGAGTGTGATCAGCACCACATTAATGGTGGCTATAGTTACATCCATTACTCTATTTATACTTCTAAGCAATCAAGGCAAAGACCTAAAAGCCACGACACAAGAGCTGGAAAAAATGGAGAATGTAAAAACGGCTTATGAAGGTTACTGGACAGGTGATCAGAAAAAAGCTGTAGATCAGTTACAAGGAATGGAAACCTTAACGGAATCGGAGCGCCAAACATTGCTTCATTTTCTTGTGGAACTTAAAAAGTATGATCAAGCTTTGCAATATGTAAGAAAGGAAAGAACTTCTTCACTGGCTGAGCAAGTCATGAAAGTTCATGGTCTGGAAGAATTGGTTTCCTTTCAAGAAGCTTATCCAAGTCCTTTGGGTGAATTTAAAATAGCCTTTCATAATGGGGAATACAAACAGGCGGTGGATATTCAAGATATGGCGATGTCTCCTGAACTGTATAAACAAAAGGGGATCGCTTATTTGAGGCTTGGTCAATTGGAAGATGCAAAAAAGATGGCCAGTGAAGCGAAAAATGATGAACTGAATAAAAAGATTAATGAGTATCAAGAAATTGAGGAACAGTTGACTAAGATAAACAGCCAAATAGAAACAGAGAAAAAGTCAGAAGATCAAAATCAATCTAAAATCGATTCGCTTAAGGAACAACAAGATGAGCTGGAGAGCCAAAAGAACAATATATAAGAGGGTGATTCATTTGAAATCAGTCATTGCTAAAAAACAGGTGCTTATTCTCCTAAGCATCTGTTTTTTTATATCCACGATGCTGGTCAGTACTTTCGTATGGAATTTGGGATATGCCATGTGGTCAACCTTAAAGACTTTCCCAGAATTCAGTGAACCAATAGAAATTAAAGCTTCATTTTTGACAGATTTTCATATGCAAGAACAACCTCTCTACTATGGAATAGCGGCCTTAATCGGCTTAGTCGGTATAGCCCACATGATTTACAAACTTAGAAGTAACTTTAAACCCGTAGGCACGGACGAAAAAGGTTCCCAGAGATTTGCAACTAGAAATGAAATTCAACAACAGTACAAGGCCATTCCTGATCGAAAGCAACCATATAAAGGTCAAGGTGGCCCTGTGTTATCTAGAAAAGGAAACAAAGCTTTTATTGATCCGTCACCTGTCAATAATTTGATTATTGGTACGACAAGGAGTGGTAAGGGTCAAACCTATGTAATACCAACAATAGATGCTTACACTCGTGCTGAAAATCAGCCTTCTTTAGTCATCAATGACCCCAAAGGGGAGTTATTTGCTTCTAGCCGGGAGACGCTGGAGAGAAGAGGATATGAGGTTGAGGTTTTAAACTTAATGAACCCAATGCAAAGCATGAGCTTTAATTTACTAGAACTGGTTAAACAATCATATAAAGATGGTGATTATTCTACAGCTCAAACGCTTTGCGAAACCATTACTCATATGCTTTATCACAATCCGAATGCTAAAGAACCTATGTGGGATGATTCAGCTAAATCACTTGTAAATGCTATGATCCTTGCGGTTACAGAGAAAAGCATAACCGAAGGGATGGAAGAAAAAATTACGATGTACACGGTCGCCAACATGCTCTCAGAGTTAGGGACCAGAAATGAAATGGATGAAGAGGGTCAAGAATACAATGCATTGGATCAATTTTTCCAAGAACTACCCCAATCACATGTAGCGAAAGGTCAATATGCAACGAGTAATTTTTCCAAAGGGAATACTCGATCAAGCATTTTTACGACAGCGATGAATGGATTGACGAAGTTTACAATGAGTGAAACAGCTAAGATGACAGCAAAAAACTCTTTAGATTTAAAAAGAGTGGGCTTCGGTCAAAGTATTAAGGGGCGAGGTGATCCTTTTTCCAAAGTGATGATATCATTCCCGGATGGATCCACTGAAGTCAATCAATCAGGTGAGAGTGGGACATGGACCATTAACTTTAAAACCTCATTAGAAGTCGGTGATCAATTAGTTATTTCTCAAAACTCGGCTCCTGGTACTTCAAAAGATAAAGAAGTTCAAAAGGATAGCTCGACGATTCGGGTTGATAAAGTAGATGAAGAAACGGGCAAGGTTTATTTTTCTTACACGTCCGCCAGCAACACTATGGAAGTGAAAGAAATTACTTACTCCACTAAGCCTATTGCAGTGTTTATGGTCACACCGGATTATGATACGTCCACTCATGCTATACCGTCTATTTTCGTTAGCCAATTGTATTATGTATTATCAAAAAATGCAGCCATTGCCAAAGGACAAAAATGCTTACGAGAAGTGGTCTTCATGTTAGATGAGTTTGGAAATATGCCTGCGATAGCAGATATGGAAAATAAAATAACGGTATGTTTGGGAAGAAACATTCGTTTCCACTTAGTTGTTCAATCCTATGCTCAATTAAAAGACTTGTATGGAGAAGATGGACAAGCGACCATCCGAGGTAACTGCGGGAATGAAATTTATATATTGAGTGCTGACTATGATTCAGCTTCCTATTTTTCTTCTAAGTTAGGAAAGAAAACGTTAAATACTCAAACGCGGTCTGGATCTACTTTTTCCCTGGATAAGTCGAAAACGGAAAGTACGGAAGGAAGAGACCTTCTAACGGCCAATGAACTGCAGGAATTAGAGGAAGGAGATACGGTAGTACGCCGAGTATTATTACGACGTGATAAGAGAGGACGAAAAATTCGTGCCTTTCCTATTTATAATACAGGAAAGTACAGTATGAAATATGCTCACACGTATCTTAGTTCAGAATTCCGTCCAGGTAGATCCATTACGGAAGAAGAGATTTCGACCCCACACCGCCATGTTCATCCAGCAGACTTAGTTATTGATTTTCAAACTGGCTATTCTAATAAAGCACAGACAGACGAGGCGGTAGAGGATATGGAAAATCACTCGCAAAATGGACCATTCAGTGATTCAGAACAATCTACGGAATGGTGGAGGAAGGAAAAAGTCGGTGAGTTCTTCGATAAAAGCACATTCTCCCTGATCCATCAACAAGTTGCTCCTCATTTAGAACACAGTGAGGAGGAAATGAATGAGGAACCTATGGAAGCTTTTCTTTATAACTTAAAGCTTTTAGGTGATCATGAAGAAATTAACCGACAAGTGTATAGTCACATTCGCAAACAAATAGATAAGTTAATTGAAGAACAGGAAACACCAGTGGAGCAGGGATGAAAAATGGAAAAATAATAAAGGTGGTGATGGAGTGTCCGATGAAGAGCTGTTAGAGATATTGTTAAGGTTTTCCGAAGTCTTATCAACGAATAATATCTTTACATCTGGGTTAAGGATCGTAGGGTGGGGAACGATATTATTCTTGAAAATGATTGTTGATGGTCTGGAAGGAATGGTTGATCAGGTCTTAACCTTAACGGATTTCTTTTCGAGCGATCCCGTGACTAACTTTCTCGAAACCATCCAGCCTGTTCTCTATATCATGCTGGCCATTTCATTGGGAATGATCGGCTTTCGATTAATCTTTAATAAAGAAAAGAATCGATCTGACATTCCAATGAACCTATTTATATCGATCATGACGATTACTCTGTTGTCTTTTGGAATGGGGAAAGTTAATGACTTTACTGGAGATGCAATGGACGTAGCGAAAGTACAAACAGATTCTTTTACCACTTCTGATCGAGTAATGGAAGACCATATTACGGATATTTCTGTCTATGATGAATATGGATGGGAAGACCCAGAAGTGGAAAACCGGCACCATGTTGCTCCTAGTAACATTGATAAAATTTCTATAAATGAGACGATGACTAAGGAATTCGAAAAAGCAAATGGAGACCAACTCACATCTAAAGGGAAAGAAATCGTAATGAATAAGGTAGGGTTAGAATCAAATGGTGAAGAAGGACTTGTTGAGTTAGGCAAGAGCGGGCTGTTTGATTTTCTTCCAGAAAATTATTACAGGTGGCATGTGGATTGGTTTACTGCCATCGTAACTCTTTCCGTGATGGCTTTTACCATGATATTAATATCGATTAAAGTAGCCAAGCTCTGTTTTGAGCTTGGCTTTAATCATATCGTGGCGCTAATTATGGCGTATTCTGATATATCCACGGGCCAGCGATTGAAAGCGATCATTAAGAATATTGGAAGCATTTTTGCTTCGCTTATCATGATTTTCTTAAGCTTACGTGTGTATATGTATTACACAACTTTTATAAATAATAATCTTGAAGGACTTGGGTATCTGATTGCTTTAACTGCAGGAAGTTTGGCTGTCATTGATGGTCCTAATATCGTGCAAAAACTCTTTGGAATAGATGCTGGATTGAAAAATGCCTGGCATGTTGCGATGGGTGGTTACCTAGCTTCTAAAACACTCGGACCTCCCGTGAAGAAAGCTGCAGGAGCTATTACAAGTGGTGGTGTATCAGCCTTGATGAATACAGGTGCCGGAACAGCTGGAGCAGTCGCTGGTATCTATGGGCGCAAAGGTGAAGGAAAAGCGCAGACAAATGGAAAAAGTGATCCGTCATCTAGTTTCTCTTCAAAAGAAGGAAATAGAATTCAAGGAAACTCGCAAAAGAAAGAGCCAAGTCCAATGACATACAATCAGAAAAGCCAAAAAGGTTCTTTGGAAGGAAAGGAAACCAGAAGATCTGAGGAAATAAATAGTCCTGCTACCCATGAAAATCAGGGGCAATCACAGCCTTCTCCGGAGAAGAGATCCTCTATGGCCTCTCTACAAGAAGGCTCCCCAGGAGGATTGGATGTCCCATCTCCAAACCACAGCTATGAGCAAACTTTATCTAATAAACCTATGAAAGAAACAAGACAAGGAAATATAGGTAGTAGTGAAAAAGGAAGCGAACGTTTAGATGCGAACGATAATGAACCTAAGGAAGAGACAGACCAAATAGCTGCAAGCACAAAAACAGAAACATCAGGTGTGAAAGCTCCAGAAAGTACAGATGACATTCCGATGCCGAATCAATATAGAACAGAGCAGCGAACGATAGGGAATTATATGAAAGATCGCCTTGGTGAGCGATTCAATCATAATCCTAAGATTCAGAGTGCAAAACGGACGTATAACTTATCTCGAAACACTACAGAGAACTGGATAAATAAAATTAAGAAACGCGGGCCTGAGTCTTAACTTGGTTCGCGTTTTTTTATGAAGGAGGGTTTTTATTGCAATACAAGATACCATCCGAAATTGGAAGTGAGTTGAAGATCAACCGTTTATTTTATCTTACAGACTTACTTGTGGTACTCATCTTAGGCGGCATAGGCTTTACATTCCGATATGTCGTTCATTCTTCATTCGTTTGGTACTATGCGATTTTTTGGATCATATTGATGGTTGCTTGGTTAATCCGCCCCAAAACGAACCCTAAACTCCGTATGGTCAAAGCCTTGTTCTTAGCTGTCACAAGGGACCGAATTGCTTATTGTGCCATCGATAAAAAAGAACGGGAGGATGGTAGGAATGGTGATCAAATATGAAGAGTTAAATGATGAAGAATATGTTTCAAAAGTTTAAGGCACTTCTTGAAGAACAGCTTGGACGAGACTTAACAAAAATAGAAGCACGGAAGATTCGGTGGTTGTCTGGATGGGAGCATGAGACGGTCGGCGTATTTTTTGACCTGATTCATGAAGTAGCAGGAAAGAAAAATGAGGGAGGACTTTAAATGAAGAAGAATAAGAAAGGCCACCCTTTCTTTAAAGAAGACAATTCCGAAAAAATGGCTCTTTTTGATGAACGAAAAACTACTGAGAAAAACAAGAAGCTGCAAAGGTCGAAAGTTAAAAAGAAAAAGAGAGAGGTGGCCATTCCGTCCATAGCTGAGGTTCTTCCCATTCAAGACATGACCGAGGAAGGATCCTTTCAATTAAAAGGAGATGGGGGCTATATGGACGTGGTACAACTTCAGAGTAAGGATATTTATTCTCCATCTACCCAGGAAACCGAATACGACATCATGAAGATGGCCAAGTTCTTTCAATCGTATGCGCCGGATATCAAGATCGTATCTATGAATTTTCCGGTTAATATGAAAAAACAACTGGATGCGATTAATTACAAGATTGCTCAAAACAAAGCTCCTCTATATGAACGCTTTTTAATTAGAAAAAGAGAGGAGCTGCATTTTTTAGAGACCTACCGGACGAATAGAGAATTTTATTTATATATTTACGCGACTAGCCTTAAACAGCTTGCTGAGTATAGAAACAATTGTCGGCGTTATCTTGGGCGAGTCGCTCCGGTCATTGAGTTAACCGATGAAAAGAAGCTTGATTTGCTCTATAAGCTAAACAATCAAAATTCTAAATTAGAAAAGAGGGGTTAAGGAATGTTCTCATTTTTAAAGAAGAAAAGTGATGCCGAAGAAACACAAGAAAAAGGATATAACCCTTTCTTACTGGCCCATATTCAACCGCAAGGAGGAATTAAATTTCACGAAACCTTCACCCGGAAAGGAGACGGTTATGAAGTTTGTGTCCATGTCTATTCCTTCCCTAAAAATGTTTCAGATTTTTGGTTAGAGCCTATTTTCAATATGGAGAATGTCATTACTACGATGGATATTGTCTCTGACGATCGTTACAAAGTTCGAGATGGTTTGAACAAAGGGATGGCTGAACAGAGTTCCAGAATGATTAATGAAAAAGATAATGCAGGAATCATAGAAGCGCAAAATAACTACGATGATTTGCGGCAGCTGTACAATCAGGTGTCTGAAGAAGGAGAGATCGTTAAACGTGTTCACCTTAGGCATTATGTAAGTGCACCAACAAGAGAAGAGCTGGAAGACAAAGTGAAAGTCGTCTTATCGACTTTACAGGACGAGAATTTTCGAGGATCTATCTTCTTAAACGAACAGGAATTCGAATGGAAATCACTACTCACGAATTATACAGAACAATCCACTTATCGAAACAAAAGGGAAGGTCATCCGATACCCGCATTAGGGTTAGCTGGTGGCTTTCCTTTTCATTTTACTAGCTTAAACGATCCTTACGGTACATTCTATGGAACGACACTCACAGGAGGAAACGTCGTCTTTGATCTTTTTCATAGAGATCAGCAGCGTAAAAGTTATAACGGAGTCATGGTAGGAGCGATGGGGGCAGGAAAATCTACTACTCTTAAGAAGATCATGCTGGATAATGCGATTAAAGGATATAAGGTCCGGACGTTTGATGTCACAGGAGAATTTGTGGAGTTAACGGAAGCTTTAGGTGGGAAGCAGATTGCTCTCGATGGTTCAGATGGGGTCATCAACCCTTTGCAGGTGTATCGAACGGCAGAGGACGAATATACGTCCTTTACTCAGCATTTATCCAAATTGACGACATTCTATAAATTCTTAGCACCTGAAGCGAATGATAGTGAACTAAAAGAATATGAAAATCTATTAAGAAAGCTCTATGAAAAGCTTGGCTTATGGAACGATGATTCAAATTCAAATATAACCGAACTTTCTGTCCATGAGTACCCTATCTTCACCGATTTTCTTGCCTTTATCGAAGAACAACTCTATGAAAATATCAAGGAAGGGAAGCAAAAGGAGAAGTTGAGTCAGGAAAGGAAACGACGCCTGGAAAGCATCGAATTAAACATTCGTAACCTTGTAGAGACTTACGCGCATCTCTTCAATGGAGTATCAACCATCGAACACTTTGATGAGCAACAGGTCGTTACGTTTACCCTTAGGGGCCTATCGCAAATGAGGGCAGAGGTTTTCCAAGCGCAATTGTTTAATGTACTCAACCTCCTGTGGGACTCCATGCTAACGAACGGTTCACCTCAGTTTGATGCTTATAATCGAGGAGAATTAGCTTTTGAAGACGCTGTACGATATCTCATCTTGATGGATGAAGCTCACCACATCATTAATACAAAGAAGAAAAGTGAGAGTGCTCTTGATTTTCTTACAAAGTTTAGCCGAGAGGCCAGGAAGTATTTTGGTGCTCTTCTCTATGCCAGTCACACCATCCGTGATTTTGTTCCTGAGGGTTCGGATCAGAGTATGGTAGAGGAAATCAAGAAGCTTTTTGAACTGACCCAATACAAAATTATTATGCAGCAAGATAGTAACAACTTAGAGATGATGCAGCAAATATTCATGGGGCAGTTAAGCCAAAGTGAATTAAAAGATATCCCTTACCTACAAACAGGGGAGACGATGTTAAGCATCCGTGCGGTTGAAAACATTCGTTTCAAGGTAGAGGTATCGGACGAAGAATTAGCCTTGTTTGGAGGAGGTGCATAAGGATGCCTTGGTCCCTCCTCCTGGGGTTAGTCCCTCGGAAAGTATGGCTTTGGTTGATTGGTATTCTGGTAGCTCTTTTCCTTCTACAAATGCTTTTGTATGCTTCAGTCATTACAGGGTTGATCGGTTATCAAAAGTCTTCCTCCAGTGAGGACGTGAGGTCCATTGATGTGGTAAATGGAACAGCGCAAGTTTCAGCCGCACTAGAAGAGTACCGTCCTTTGTTTGAAGAATATGCTGAAAAGTATGGGGTGTCCAAGTATGTGGAGCTTCTCTTGGCCAAAACGATGCAGGAATCTGGTGGACGTCTGGATGATGTGATGCAAGCAAGTGAGTCTCTCGGTCTACCTCCAAACACGATAGAGGATCCTGAAAGAAGTATTAATGTCGGGATCCGATACTTCTCTGAAATGCTGGATAAAGCAGGGGGAGATATTAAGCTAACCCTCCAAGCTTATAACTTCGGTGGAGGGTTTATTGATTACGCAAACGAACACAACAATGGAGAATACAGCAAAGAGTTAGCGATCGAATTTTCAAGAATGAAGTACCAGAAATTGAAGCATACAGGCATGTATACCTGCATTAGACCTGAGTCGGCAGAAACAGGAGCTTGTTATGGGGATATTGGTTATGTTGAGGCTGTTTTAAGTTACCTTAAAGGCGGAGTTATTGAAGCAGATTTACAACCAACAGGAGATTGGGTTATGCCCGTTGAAGGAGCACTCACACAAACATCTAATTACGGAATGCGCTCAGATCCCTTTGATGGTACACCGGACATGCATAGAGGTATTGATTTTGCTTGTACGAACGCCGTAACGCCTATTCAAAGCGTAGATAACGGTCAAGTGGTTGAAGTGGTAAGAAAAAACTCTGGATATGGAAATAACGTTCTTGTGAAACATGATGAGGGACTTTATAGTCACTATGCTCATTTGTATACGATAAGTGTACAAAACGGGGAGATGATTCAAAAAGGAACAAAAGTAGGCAAGTGTGGTTCGACAGGAAACTCTACAGGTCCCCATCTACATTTTGAAGTTCGGACCAAAAAACAGTATCGTTCTGATGTGAATCCTGCCCCTTATCTTGGGCTCTAAGAAAGGAGAACGTTGATGAATAGACGTGTTCTTTTTGTCCTGTTTGTCGTTCTGTTAATCGTTCTCACATCGGTTAACATATATGCTGCACGCACAGCATCGAGTGATGATCTACAGGAAAGCTTGCATCAATTAAAGGTGAAAAACGAAAAGGTTATGGAAGAAAAAACCGAATTAGAGATGACGTTACAAAAACAGGAACCTGCTGACATTCAAGCGAGATATGACGCTTTAGTGAAGCAGGTTTCTGTGTTTATAGAGGTTGCTTTTACACAGGATAAAGAGACATACCAAGAAAGGAAAAAAGAAGCACACAAGGTGATGAGTAAAGATTTAGCTGCAACCTTCTTTCCTACAGATACCTATAAAGGAGACAGGAAAACGGAGGCGGATGAAGTAGAAATATTCATCAAAACAGGTAATCTCACAAACAATAAAGCTAGCGTATTAGTTAAGTTTAAACACACGCTCTATTCTTTACAGAGCGATCAAAAACAGGTGTCTCCTGTGTTCCTCAGAATAAATGCTCATAGAGAAGAAGGGCACTGGATAATAACAGATTTTCAAGACGTAGAAGAGGAGGGCTATTCATGAAGAAACAAACGAAACACATCACGGAAGGAACCTCAAAAAAATATCTTATTGGATTAAGCGTCATGGCTATGGCGCTTCTTTTTTTCTTGTTTTCTGGTTTTATATTTGGTGATGAAGAGCAGAGTAAAGTTCAACAAACGCCTGTCAATGAACCTCTGAACTTACAAGGATCAGGCGAACTGACCATAAAAGACTGGGTTTATAATCCAACGAAAAAGTTGATGGTTGTCACCTTAAACCTTAATAAATCAACCACTTTATTAGATGAAAAGTTAAGCTTCACGGCTCAGGAAAAAGAGCATCCAAAACGCGATTTACCAACGCACGTTGAGTATAACGATGAAAGCAGATATGTCATTAGCATCCAACAGGTAAGTCCTTCCTTTGATGTAATGGCCTTAGATTTAAATAAGGAAAATGCCAATACGCTTTTAACGCAAGAGAGTACTCAAAATTCCTTGAAAGGGGGTGAGGAAAAGAAAGAGCTGGCACGTATTTATACAGATCAACGTAGAGTGGAAATGGACAAACAATTAACCATCTTAACGGAGCAGAAATATGAAGTGGCTGCTGTATCTGAACAGATCGAAGAGGCAAAAGAAACAATAAAAGAGAAGAAGGAAAGTATTCAAATGATCGATGAACGAATCAGAGAAATTGAACAGAAAACCGTTGAATTAGAATCAGAGCTTCTTTACGAAACGGAGGAAGAGAAAAAGCAAACGGAGGCTAGAATTCATCACCTAGAAAATGAGAAAGACCAGATCAATCAAGAGGCAGCTGAACATGAACTAACTATTCAAACCATCGTTGAAAAGATTGAGATGTTAGAAGAAAAAAGAGAAATGATTTCGAACTAAAAAGGACGAAGGTTGTTATTAAGGACAACACAGGGGCCGCACATCTCCTGTGCAGGGACCACACATCACGGCGAATACACGAATGAACGTTCCTGTTTTAGCCTCACAGCGACCGCACATCTGGAGATTTTCTTGTTCCCTCGTTTTGCCCGGCTCTGCCGGGATTCACACGCCAAGTGGGAACAAAAACCCCTTATGCTCTTCTCTTTATTCACTAGTTTTAGGACCTTCATCAAAAGGAGTGATGGTAATGGAAGTAAGAATTCGTTATATGGATCTGAAAACCGTTCAACGCATTGACGAACTTGCGGAAGAAAAAGGATTAAGTCGGCAAGAGTTTTTACATGCTCAGTTGCATCAGTTGGCTGTCTTTCAAGAAGAGAACAATCGTGAACAAAGACTCCAGCAATTAGTCGGTCGAAACATTCAAACGATGGCTCATTGTTATACAGCGATTCAAGAAATGAATGATCTCTTGCAGATTGAAGAACCAGGTGAAGAAGCATGAGTGAAACCGTAACGCCTGGAGTGGTTTTAAAAACAAAATTCGTGACCGCAAATAAAAAAGGATTCCAAGATTATGTGCAATACGTGGACCGTGAAGAGGCCAAAGGAAAGGGGGATGCTCATCGGTCCATGTTTAGTTTATATAATCACTATATGGACGATCCAGATAAAACATCTGCTTTGTTTACTCAGCAGTCGGACAATTTATCGGTGGAAGGAAAGCAGGGTATTAAATCTTTGTTTGAACAAGCTCAAAAGAAGAACAGTATCATGTGGCAGGACGTCATTACGTTTGATAATGATTGGCTTCAAAACCGAGGCGTTTATGATTCAAAGACACACACCTTAGATGAAGATGCTTTGAAGCAAGTGACAAGAAAATCCATGCAGGCCATGATGAAAAAAGAGGGACTACAAGAGAGTGCTGTTTGGTCGGCGGCCATTCACTATAACACCGATAACATTCATATTCATGTGGCCACCGTCGAACCAAACCCGACTCGTGAACGTGGTAAGAGGAAGCCGAAAACTCTAAACGCGATGAAAAGTGAAGTGGTTAATGGATTGTTAGATCGAACACAAGAACGAAATCAAATCAACTCGTTGATCCGTGACCATATCGTAAGTTCAAAGAAAGAGAATAGCAGCATGAGATGGAGCAATAGAGAAATGAAACCTTTGTTTCTCGACGTGTATAATCACTTGCCTAAGGATAAGCGACAGTGGCACTATGGCTATCAAACGCTGAATCCTATTCGACCGAAGATTGATGAACTAACGACAAGGTATTTAGATAAGTATCACGCCAAAGATATGAACCAGCTACATGAAAAATTGGATCAAGAAGTCAACGAATTAAAACAAGCCTATGGGGATGGACCTAAGGATAAGAAGCGATATCAGCATTACAAACAAAACAAGTTGGATGACCTCTATAAACGAATGGGCAATGCTTTCTTACAAGAAATGAAACGGTACGATCGTCAGCAGTATCCTAGACAAACTACCAATACAAATGCCCCTTATAATTCCATGCCTTCCGGGATTCAATTGCAACGTTCCTTGAGAAGTATTCAACGTTCGTTGGGGCAAACGTATGACCAGTTTATCAATGACTTGGATCATCAAAAGTTGGAACGAGAAATCGAAAGAGAAAGGTAGGGGGTCATGAATGAGAAAACGTCAAAATGTCACGTTGCATGAAGAGACAATTGCGTTAATTAAAGAGTATCAAGAACAGCACCATATTCGTTATCCAGGTGAAGCTTTGGATCGTATGATTGAGGAATGGGAAGCAAAGAATGCGAAGGAACAATCACAAGAATATCTCATGAGTTTGATGGCTCAACATTTTCAAGACGTGTTTTCTGAAGAGATGAAACGGTTGCGGTTAGCAGCCAATCGAAGCGATAAAAATACACAAGTCCTTCTAGAATTAATGAATGGTTTTGCGATGGATCAGAACTTAGAAAGTTGTGTTACCACGCCAATCTTTGAAAGCCAAGCAATGAAGGATGCGAAACAAGCGGTGGAAGAAAGGATCAGTCATCAGCGTCAGAAGAGAATAAGTGCCGGAGAGACTCAACCAGCATCAAGCTAATGGTATGAATGAGTAATTATCCAACAAAGGAGTGGAAGGAATGCTGATGTTTAATAGTAATTATGAAGTAGGTGTGTTTAAGCGTTTAAGTGAAAATAATGAGCTCGTGATGGACGTGGGCCACCATGAATATACCTTAACGTTAAGTGCTGAGGAAATGGATGATCTTGAGCAACATTTAGTGAATCAAGAGAATCTACTCATTCCTTTTCATAAGAAAACAAAGGAACTGATATTAAATACAGAACCCAATTACGATGAGGAAGAAATGGAAGAACTCATGAACATCAGTGAAGGAGCTGAAGATCATGGCGAAGACTAAACAATTCTATAAACAGAAATCACCGGAAAAGGTCAAAGAAGAGATCAATCGACTGACAGAGGGGATGGAAGAAAGTATTTCTCAGCACTTTCATTCTCCTAAACAAATGAAAGAATATCTAGATTTTATGGGAAAGTTCCACCGATATTCTCCACGCAATACAGCGTTAATCGATTCTCAGTTTCCAGGTGCTGAAGCTGTAGGTTCTTACGCCTTCTGGAAAGAAAAAGGGTTTTCCGTAAACAAAGGAGAGAAAAGTCTAAAGGTTCTCGTGCCCAATCTGTTAGGTAAGCAGTTTCAAAATGAAGAGGGCGAATGGAAACCCTTGAAATATGCAACGAAAACAGAAAAGCAACAAGTCAAAGACGGTCAACTCGACAAACGAGATGGCCGTCTTGTTTATTCTACCGGGAGTGTATTTGATGTTTCCCAGACAACGGCTACTCAAAAGGATCTGCCTCAAATCTTTCCTAACAAATGGATTGATGGAAAGGTTGAAAACTACAGTCAACTTCGTAAAGGGATGGAGGCTATAGCTGATAAAAACAATATTCAAATTGTGGAGCCTTATGAAGAGTTAGGGGCAGCGAAAGGAGTAAGTTACACCGGGAAAGGAGAAGTGGCTCTGAATCCGCGTAACTCTGAGCGTCAAGATACAAAAACTCTGTTACATGAACTGACTCATGCCAAACTTCACACAAAGAAAAACATAAATGACTACTCCAAACCAGAGAAAGAATTTCAGGCGGAAATGACAGCTTATACGGTTTCCTCTTATTTCAATATTGATACCAGTGACTACTCATTAGATTATCTGCATCACTGGACCAAGGATCATGAATTTAAAGATCATGAAAGCTTATTACAAGAGGTTCAGTCAACAGCTAAAGAATTTATTACAACCATTGAAGAATCCATGGGCCAAGAGAAGGAAGGGGAGAAAACTATGAGTGTTAAGCAGCCAAAACATGAAATGGAAGAGGAGAAACAAGAAGTGGAGATGTTACCCTCAGAAAAACTTAGAGATATGTACAGAAGCCAAGTGAGCAAAGCTGAGAAGGATAGCGGGCCGTTTGGTAAGGAAGAAAAGGCTGAAGAGGAATATTCTCATCAAGACTTCAAAGATGCATATAAAAAAGAGCTCATGAACTTTATTGAACCGACCGTCGGAAAAGAATTGGATAAAGAAGAAAACAATGACAGGCAAGAACGTTTAAATCAGATGCGTGCTTTCCAAGATACTCATAGTAAGGAGGAAGTGTACCAGCTTAAGAAGGAATCTCTTCAAGAATTAAAAGAGCTGCCTTTAACGGATCGTGGAGAGCAGCGACTATCTCAAATCGAAAGTAAGTTGGACCGAGAGTTCCATGAAGAGAAAGAAAAAGATAGCACCACTTCAGAAATAAAGAATGGAAAGGAGCGTAATGAGACGTTTCAGCAGAAGGATAAGCAAAAAGAAAAAGTAGAGGTTGAACGATAGGCAGGGAGTTTTCTCCTTGTCTTTTTTATATCTAATTTTAGAGAGGAGGAAGTGCTGCATGGCTAAACATGTAAGCGCGAACCAAGTGGAGGTTGCTCGGAATGTGGATCTGATAGACTATCTTGAGCGTAAAGGAGAACCACTAAAGAAAGAGGGGAGATACTATCGGCACCAAGTGCATGACAGCCTAGTGATTAAAGACCAAATGTATGCCTGGAACTCTAGAGACGAAAAAGGTGCTGGAGTCATTAACTTTGCCAAAATGTTTTATGGGATGAGCTTTCCAGAAGCTGTTCTCGATTTGAATGAGCAAGGTTATAAAGTGAAAGACACTGTTCATGAGCAAAAGCCTAAAGAGCCTTATCAATATCCTTCTCATTATGAAGTGAACGATAGGACAAAAGCTAAAGGTTATCTTACAAAAGAGCGGAAGATTCATCCCACCATAGTCAATTGGCTTGTTAAAAAAGATTTAATCGCACAGGACAAGCTCGGGAATGTGGTGTTTAAGTGGATGCAGCAAGGAGAGATCGTAGGAGCAGACCGCCAAGGAACCTCTCCAATGAAAGACGGGCGAATGTTCAAAGGCATTGATAGGAACAGCCATGGTTCGGCAGGGTTTTCGCTGGATATAGGTAAACCCAATTCCATCCACCTTTTTGAAAGCCCGATTGATGCACTGTCTTATTGGAGTATTAAGAAAGAGAAGCTGCAAAACACTCGGTTAGTTTCCATGTCTGGGCTTAAGCGTCAAACTATGATTGATGAAATTAAACGTATGGGTAAGGAAGGTCATCAGGTGAATCAGATAACTTTCTGTACAGATAATGATAAGGCTGGAAGGGAGTTTGCTTATAAGTACCAATATTTAATGACAAAAGATTTGTCTAATATTATGTTTCCTAAAAAAACAGATTGGAATGATGAGCTAAAAAAAATACAAAGTGGGAAATACGTCTCTTCCTTATCTAAATATCCGGCAAGTCGTGAGAGTGGGTGAGATATTCAATTGAAGGATATTTTCTTGCGTACCCTTTAGTGTATTCCTTATAAAGATAAAGAGCACGTTAAACAAACTTTTTAATTAGAACCAATGTCTAAAACTTTTTGTACAAAATCTAATATAATAGATCTAGTTAAAAAAGTGATATATTAGAATCATATACCAATTATTTACTCGAGGGATATCATTACTGTTATAAAGGGGAGTAAAGATTTTATTATGATTGAAATAAGTGGACAAGACATTAGTGAACTAAGTGATTTGGATTTAAGAGCACTTGTAGGTCTTCTTTGTGAAGCCGATCTTCGTAAAATAGGCTTGCCTACTGCTGGCGTTACTTGGGGAGGGCATCATAATGCTAAAGATGGAGGAATTGATGTAAGAGTGGACTTGGGGACCTCTCTTCACCGAGATGGGTTTATACCAAAAGAAAAAACTGGATTTCAAGTTAAAAAGCCTGATATGAATAGATCATCTATTCTTAATGAAATGCGACCGAAAGGTAGCTTGAGAGAGGTTATTAAAGAATTAGTAGATTATAAAGGAGCTTATATTATCGTTAGCAGTCAGGGTTCAACTTCTGATTCCGCTCTTAAAGATAGGAGGGCAGCGATGGTGGAAGCACTGGGTGAACATAAAAAAACGAATTTTATGGTGGACTTTTATGACCGTGAGAGGATTGCAGGATGGGTTCGAAATTATCCTTCACTTGCCTTATGGATTAGGGATAAAATAGGGCGTCCTATACAGGGGTGGAGATCTTATGATAACTGGTCTAAGTCTCCTGGAGGAGTTGATCATGAGTATATCCTTGATGAGCATGTCCGTTTACATGATAGTAATGTTCAGACTGACTTAAAGGGTATGTCAGCTACAGAAGGAATAAATAAACTTCGTTATGTACTTCATAAACCGGGTTCCTCAGTACGATTGGTTGGCCTTTCGGGGGTTGGAAAAACAAGGCTACTTCAAGCCCTATTCGATGAACGTGTTGGAGAAAATTCACTAGATAAAGCTCAGGTAATCTATACGGATATTAGTGATAGCCCGACTCCTGATCCTAGTAACTTTGCAGAACGTTTAGTTGCTCAAAAAAAACCTGCAATTCTTGCTGTGGATAACTGTCCTCCAAATCTACATCGGCGTCTAACCTCTATATGCTCAACCTCCGGAAGTTTCGTTAGTTTAATTACAGTTGAATATGATGTCCGGGAAGATCAGCCTGAAGAAACTAAAGTTTTTAGGTTAGAACCAGCTTCGCCTAATTTAATTGAAAAGATTGTTTTGACTCGATTCAAGCACATCAGTAAAATATCAGCTCGAAGTATTGCTGAGTTTTCTGGAGGAAACTCAAGGATAGCTATTGCTCTTGGAAATACAGTTAAGCAAGGCGAGAATCTTTCTGATCTTAGAGACGCAGATTTATTTAATAGACTATTTCATCAAAGAAATGAGACAGAAAAATTACTAATAAGAGCAGCGGAGGCCTGTGCACTAGTTTATTCTTTTGATTGCAGGACAGAGCAAGGCTCAAATATAGAGTTACGACTTTTAAGTTCAATTGCAGATGTAAGTATCAGAGATCTTTATGAAAACGTCAGTGAATTAATTCGTCGAGATTTAGTTCAACAGCGAAGTAATTGGAGGGCAGTTTTACCTCATGCTATTGCTAATAAACTTGCACAAAGAGCTTTAGAAAATATACCAATAGACTTTATATGTAATGTGTTTGAAAAAGGTGGATCGGGTAGGCTGTTACAGTCTTTTTCTAAGCGTCTAAGTTATCTTCATAAAAGTAAAGGTGCAATTAGTATTTCAGAGAGGTGGTTAGATGATCAAGGGTTATTAGGGGATGTAAACGACCTAGATGAAACCGGAATAAAGATACTTGAAAATATTGCTCCTGTTAATCCTGAATTAACACTATCAAAAATTGAAAAGGTGCAATATACAGAAGATAAAACCTTTTTCACTCGTAAGAATAGAAATTATATTGACATTACTAGACTCCTTAGGTCACTTGCCTATGATATAGAATTGTTTGTACCATCAGCAAAACTACTTATTCTCTTTGCGTTATCTGAAAGACCTAATGAAAATGTGAATTCTATAAGAGATCTGTTAAAATCCCTTTTCTATATTTATTTGTCTGGTACTCATGCTACGCCAGAGCTAAGACTTAAAATAATAATGTCCTTAATAGAAACGAATGACGAAGAAAAAGTTGAATTAGGTTATTTTTTATTGGATGCCACGTTAGAAAGTACACGCTTTACCTCTTCTTATGACTTTAGTTTCGGCTCTCATCCAAGAAATTATGGCTATTCACCCAAAAATAAAGAAGAGGTCTATCATTGGTTTAGATTATTTATTGATTACACAGTATCTCTAGCAGTTTCTTCCTCTCCCTCTTCAATAAAAGCAAAAGAACTATTAGGAGATAAATTTAGAGGATTGTGGACTGATCTAGGTATGTATGAAGAATTGGAAATGGCAGCAAAAAAAATCCACAGTAATGGTCCATGGAGTGAAGGTTGGTTAGCGGTTAAAAGAACTATTAGTTATGACGGGGAAGATATCGATGAAGAATCTTTAGCACGACTAAAAGACCTAGATAAGATTCTTAAACCATCTTCACTTATTAATAGAGCTAGGCTATATGCTCTTAGCGATTCATTCGACTTAATTAATGCCAGTGAGGTTCAAGAAAGCTCAGGGGACGATTATACGAAAGTGCAGAACATCTCTAGGCAGCTGGGTCGCGAAGTTATAGAAGCTGATATATTAGCTGAGTTGCTACCAGACCTTTTAAGTCAGCATAGCGATACGTTATTTAGCTTTGGGCAAGGAATAGCTGATGGATGTGTTAACCACGAAAAAGTCTGGCGTTTTATCTTGCAAACATTGTCAAAATTAGATGAATCTGCACGTGTATATCAACTTATTGGTGGTTTTTTAAATGGTTTATCTCAAAGTAATACAGGGATTCTAGAGCAATTCTTAGATGAAGCCGTAAAGAGCGATATACTAGGTGAAATTTATCCTTGGTTACAAACTACCGTAGAAATTAACCAAGTTGGTATCGTTCGACTAAAGCGCTCCTTGAGGGCTGGAAAAGCGCCAATTACGCAATTTAATCATATAGGGTATGGAAGAGCTCATGAAACAATTAGTGATACCGATTTTTGCGACTTGTTAAGAATTATATCTTTAAAACAGGGAGGTATAGAAGTAGCTCTTAATATTTTTTATATGAGAATTTATTCTCATTCTCCTGCGTCTATTAGTAATGATATAACTAATTTAGGTCAACAATTGATATTAAATTATCGATTTACCAATAAAGGATTCCAATCAACACAAAGAGACAACCATAGGTTGGCTAAAGTAATTGAAATATGCTTTTCTGTAGAAACAGCAAAAGAAGTCACAGAAGATTTATGTCATAAGCTTATTAAATCTTATGATAAGTATGATATTTATACCACAGATTTTAATAAAGTTTTGAAGGCAATTGCCAAAAGTCAACCTACGGTTTTTCTTCAGTCCTTCTTAGAAACTGATCATCAGCTACAAAGAAGGATTCATAGTGTCTTGATAGAAAACGGTGGCCCCATTCCTAATATAGACGAAGCTGTAATAGTTGACTGGTGTGAAGAAAAGCCTGAAGACAGATACCAGGCTTTAGCGGCATGTATAGTGCCTTATTGTAAGATTGAAGGGTGTATAGTATGGACTTCTCTAGCAGAGAAAATAATAAATAATGCAATTGATCCTGTTCCTATCTTAAATACTTTTAAAACTAATTTACATCCTCGGTCTTGGAGTGGATCTTTAGCGGTTGTAATGGAAGAAAGATTAAATTTGTTTAATGAACTGAAAACTCATCAAGATTCTAAAGTGAGAAACTGGGCGATTTTAGAAGAAAGAGATTTTGAAAAAGCAATTAATTCAATTAGAAAAAATGAATTAAAACAAGAGACTGAACGAAATGAACGATTTGAGTGAAAAAGCTAAATGCTATAGTAGTGAGGTCTGTTTCACAGGTATTCCAATATTTTACTACTTAATAATAAATTAAAACCACCGACTCTACGGTGGTTTTAATTTAAATTCTAAATACTATTTTGAGCTATACCTTCTAATGGATATGAGTGGTCTTCAATAAAGGTCTTCCTTAAAGCATGTCAATTTTGAATATTACATGGACGACATGACGTTGGAGATTCCTTATTTACCCCTCATCGAAGGAGGTAGTCTAAGTATTAAATAAATTGTGCAAGATGCAACCTTAGAGGGCTGTTGGAGACGGTACGATCGCGCAAGATCGACTAATGCAGAACACTATTAATACATCTCCCCGCCAAAATTTAATTAAGGGTTTGTTATTGTGTTACATAAAACTAGTCCATGTCTTATTAAATGAAGTTAACTATTATATAAGTACATGATCACAGTAAATGTTATAATAGAAAAAAATAACAATAATGTGATTTTATAGGGGTGGAGATTTGACATTATCAAAAATGCTATCCGAAGTGAATCCCGAAGTAGCTAAAGAGTGGCACCCTAACAAAAATGGTGATTTAAAACCATCTGATTTTACATATGGATCAAAGAAAAGAGTTTGGTGGAAGTGTGGTAAAGGTCACGAATGGAAAACTAATATTTATGACCGAGTGAAGGGGACAAAGTGTCCTTACTGTACAGGAAATAAAGTATCTAAAGAGAATAGTCTACTTGAAAAAGCACCAGAGATAGCCAAAGAGTGGCATCCTACTGAGAATCAACCGTTAGGACCTGAAGATGTTTCTTTAAAGTCAGGTAAAAAGATATGGTGGAGATGTGAAAACAATCACGAATGGAAAACGGCAGTATCAGAAAGGACTAGAGGCTATGGATGTCCTTATTGTTCTGGAAGGTATGCATCTCCTACTAATAACTTAAAATTTTTATTTCCAGAGGAATCCAAAGAATGGAATTATAAAAGAAACAAAACGTTAAGACCTGAGGAAGTTACTTCTAAATCAGAAAAAAAAGTATGGTGGATTTGTAAAAAAGGTCACGAATGGTACTCGACTGTTAAACAAAGAACTTCTGGCATAGGTTGTCCTTATTGTTTGGAAAAGAAGGCATCAAACAATTACAATCTTTTAATTTCTTGCCCAGAGTTGGCAAAAGAATGGCACCAGCAAAAAAACGCTGGTTTGTTACCAACTGATTTTACACCTAAATCAAGTGAAATAGTTTGGTGGAAGGGTAGTTGTGGACACGAGTGGGACAGTAGAATCAGTAATCGAGTAAGAGGAAATGGTTGCCCATATTGTACTGGGAAAAGGGTTCTGCTTGAAGATTCTATAAAGCATACATTCCCTTCGATTTCTAGTGAATGGAATTATGGTAAAAATGAAGGAGAAAAACCTGAAAATTATTTGCCAGGTTCGATGAAGGTTGTCTGGTGGAAATGTGATAGAGGTCATGAATGGAAAGCTTCTATTAATAATAGAGTGCATAAAAGGTCAAGATGTCCAAGGTGTTATGGAGCTACTTCCTTTAGTGAACAAGCGGTTTACTATTATGTGAAACAGGTCTTTGAGGATGCAGCAAATAGATTTCGCCTGGATGGTGAAGTAGAATTAGATATTTTTATACCTTCTCTTAACTTAGGAATCGAGTATGATGGGCTGTATTATCATAGTAAGACAGAAAACATAAAACGTGATGAAGAAAAAAACAAACGATTAAGAGATAGTGGTATTAAATTAATTCGAATTAGAAATCCAAATGCGCCAGAAATTATTATGTATGATTCTATTGTGATTCCTATAAAAAATGATAGCGACTTTATAAATATTGAAGAAGCTACACGAAAATTATTCAATTTAATTGCTCCGAAACATTCAATCTCAATTGATATAGAAAGAGACTACGGATCAATTGTGAAACAAATGGGCGTTATTCCATTAGAAAAGACAGTTGGTGATATAAGTTTATTAGTGGAACAGTGGCATCCTGAGAAAAATGGTGATTTGGAGCCCTATATGTTATTGAAAGGTTCAAAACAAAAAGTGTGGTGGAAATGTAGTAAAAATCATGAATGGAAAGCTTCCATTAGTGACAGAGTAACAAAAAAATCTAGTTGCCCTTTTTGCGCTAATAGAAAAGTTAATTCTGATAATTCACTGTTTGCATTAAACCCTAACATAGTTAGTGAATGGCATCCCACATTAAACGGAGAGTTGACACCTCATCATGTAGTCCCTGGATCATTAAAAAAAGTGTGGTGGAAGTGCCAAAATAACCATGAATGGCTAAGTACTGTTCACCATAGGGTTAATAGAAATCAAGGTTGTCCATATTGTTCAGGAAGAAAAGTAAATCTTGAGAATAGTTTATACTCCACGCATCCAGACTTAGTGAAAGAGTGGCATCCTCAAAATAATATTATTTCTCCCAAAAAGGTAACGTACGGGAGTACAAAAAAAGTGTGGTGGAAGTGCTCTAAAAATCATGAATGGCAAGCAACAGTTAATAGTAGGACTAGTAATAAAAATGGGTGTCCTTATTGCGCTAATAGAAAAGTTTGTCTAGATAACTGTTTATTAACCACTCACCCTACGTTATCAAATCAATGGAGTTATATTAAAAATGGATCATTGAAACCAACGGACGTAATGTATGGTTCCACAAAGAAAGTATGGTGGGTATGCAGTGATGGACATGAGTGGCAAGCAACTATTAATTCTCGTACCCGAGGGAGTGGCTGCCCTGATTGCCACCGATTAAAAAAGAATAAAAAATGAATTGAATAAAAAAACGGGGTAAATAAAGCCTCGTTTTTTTATTCTAACAAAAGGATAGAAGGGAAGAATATTAAGCGTCATTTTTAGTAATACGGGTTTAAACACCATGACTTAAAGCAAAAAACAATAGATTCAAAAATATTATTTAATAAATGAAAATGACATACTTTTTGACATACTACTGCTCACTTAAGTTCATGACTTAATAAATTTGAAATGAACGTGGGTCTAAGGAAAGTTGTGATTGTCACTTTAATTAGATGCTATTTTCGTTTATTTACTGAGGTGAATACATGGGCGGCATGATGTAATAACGCCCAAAACCCTGTTGTGAAAGGGTTTATTGCCCGTCATTATCACTAATTGACATACTTTTTGTCATTCAAAAATAAAAGCCTCTCATTAGTTCACTGAACTTTTGCGAGGCTTTTTTCATTTGGATAGACCAGAGTGGTGGCATATTGGATGTTAATTTTTATTTTAGTAAAAATTGTGACGGGATCGTGGGGAGCAGCGACTATCGCAAATCGAAAGTAAGTTGGATCGAGAGATCTAGGAAGAGAAAGAAATAGTACTTCATCGGAAATGAAAAATGAAAAGGAGAATAAAGAGGCTTCTCAGCAAAAAGAAAAGCAAAAAGAAAAAGTAGAGGTTGAACGATAGGCAGGGAGTTATCTCCCTGTCTTTTTTTATAGCTAATTTTAGAAAGGAGGAAGTGCATGGCCAAACATGTAAGCGCGGACCAAGTGGAGGTTGCTCATAATGTGGATCTCATAGACTATCTTGAGCGTAAAGGAGAACCATTGAAGAAAGAGGGAAGGTAACAGTGGTTGATGAAAATAAAAAACCACTCAAATAATTCACCCTTCTTCATAGTTTCTCAATATTTTTCCATTAGAATAATAATGTTAGTAAAATAGTGGAGGAGAAGGGGAAATGTGTGGATTTACAGGATTTATTGGAAGTACAAATAACGATTTGGTGGTTATAGAACAAATGACTCAGCTTAGGGAAGTTATAAATTTCCCCATTATATATCAGAACGAGTAATCCATCTTCGTTATAAATCGGCTGGCTTCCATGGTCTAAGTCAATAATACTTAATCGCCGGAAGCGCTTCTTCGTCTAAAAACACTCCTGATGAATCTGGACCTCCATGAATAATACGATATTCTTCATACCCATGGATTAGAACCTCACTATCCGTGTGTGACAGGAAACCCAACTTTTTAGACTTTCCTACAGTTATGCAGGAGCCTGAATTACCAAATGGATGTGAAATAACTTCGATTACATCAATTCTTAACTACGAAGGCATTGATGTAACAAAAGGTAAAATGTCCGATGATTATCTCATTAAAAAACCACTTAGCTACAAGGAAGGCAAGCGGTTTGGGGCTGACCCTGATAAGGCATATGGAGGTAACCCTCGAAGTGAAAATAGTGGATGGTATGTTTTTGAGGATCCGATTGTCGACGCAGCAAATCAGCTAATAGCCTCCACGGATAAAAATTTGACTGCAAAGAAAGTCAGCGGTAGCTCTAAAGAAGAAATATTGAATTACATTGAGACCGGCACTCCTGTTATGGTGTGGACGACGCTAGATCTCTCAACTCCTGTTAAAAGTGGAGGGTGGTATGTGTATGGGACAGAAGAATTCCATTCATCTTATACTAATTTACACGCTATGGTATTAACTGGATGGGAGAATGGTAAGATACATGTAATGAATCCACTTAAGGGTAAAGTGGTCTATGATGAAGAGAAACTATTTAAAAGTTACAAAGAAATGGGTAGTAGAGCCGTAATTATACAAAAGTCGTGAATGTATTTAGCAAACATATGTCAGAAAAAAAGATAATGATTTTAAAGGAGTACAAGAATGGAACTTCATGAAGTAGGGTCCATCCTGAATATTGAGACAAGAGACAGTGTAATGGAACACTCCAAAACGATTATAAGGGGAATATCCTATAAATCACAAGATGTCCAGGAAGGATATCTATTTGTTGCAATCAAAGGATATCAACAGGACGGACATCTTTATATTCAACAAGCGATTGATAATGGAGCTTGTGCGATCATCGGGGAAGAAAAGTGGCCGAATTTATCTGTTCCCTATTTTCAAGTGGAGAATAGTCGTAAAGCTTTAGGGTTGATTAGTGACCATTATTATGACTTTCCTACAGATGGCAAGATACTAATAGGCGTCACAGGTACAAACGGTAAAACCACCACCAGTTCTCTTATAACACATATTTTAGAAAATAATGGATCTTCTTGTGCTTTTTTCGGTAGCACAAAAAACATTATTAATGGAAAGGTTTATCCAACAATCAATACCACACCTAACTTACTAGAAATAAATAGACTATTAGCCGGAAGTAAAGATGATGTGGTGGTCATGGAAGTATCCTCCCACGCTTTAACACAGCATAGAATTGAAGGGCTTTTGTTCGATTATGCTTTATTCACCAACCTTTCTCACGATCATTTAGATTATCATGGTTCTATGGAAGCCTATTTCCAAGCTAAAAGAAAGCTGTTTGAGATGTTGAAAGGAGAAGGAAAAGCTATCGTTAACACGGATGATTATTGGGGCCGGAAATTGGCAAGTCAGCTTGTGGGTCATGGTGTACCCACGATAACCATAGGTGAATATGGGAAAAGGGATGTGAAACTGGAAAGCTATACTTCTAACCCAAGGAGTTTACTTTTGAAAGAAAATAACGAAATAATTTCCATAAAACCTTTGCTGTACGGACTTCACAACATGTATAACATCGCGATAGCTTATGGGACAGCGAAACAAATAGGAGTTGAGAAAGAAGGTATTGTCCAATCGATTGAACGTTTTGAAGGTGTAGAGGGCAGATTTAATGTTAAACATCTTAATAATGGAGCTACCCTGATCATTGATTATGCTCATACTCCCGATGCTCTTTTTCACTGCTTGAATACAGTGAGAGAGCAGGTTTCGAACAAGGTTATTCATGTATTTGGATTTAGAGGGGACAGAGACCCTACCAAAAGAAGGGAGATGATATCGATCTCGTCTGAGATGAGTGACTGTTATATCCTTACCTTCGATGATCTTAACTCTGCTTCCCAGATAGAGATGAAGAATACTTTAATTGGACTTCAAGAAAAGTATGGGAACGAAAAGGGAAAGGTGATAACAGATCGTACATTAGCAATTGAAAGTGCCATAAATATGGCTGAAACAGGAGACTGGATTCTCATTACAGGTAAAGGGTATGAAAAGTACCAACAACGTTATTATTATCCTGTTCAAGATGATGAAGAGGCTGCGTTGTATTTTTTAAATGAAAAAGAAGAATAACAAAATTAAAGTGTTAGCGACTTCTTAACTGAACTATATTTATTGATTATATAAGATGTTTAACATAACTTTTGACATGCTCTTACTGTAATATCTTCCATGCTATTAGATAAACTCTACAAATGAAAATGAATGGATATTTAAATCCCGCTGTAACTCTTAATATCCTCTTACGAGTCATGAAACTTGTGAGAGGATATTAAGAGTGCTTTGTTGAATGTAATAAAGCTCCTTATGATAAGGAGTTTGCCGCCTTCTGTTATGTTTTTTTATAAAAGGGTTGATTATTTTAGTAGCGGATTTAGATAAGATTCACGTATTTTCCAATTTGAAATAAAATAATGCAGAGGTGATCATGGTGTGTTTGGACAACGGTGCAATTGAACAACAGGCAAAAGGCTGCTTTATAGAAATTCAGAAAAATTCAATCTATAAACCGATTAAGTTAATTTTGGCTGACGGAACGTCTATATTAGTCCAGAATAATACTGAATTCAAATTTTTAAATTCCACTGTTTTAATTGATAAAATAATCTTATCAGACGATGATGGGAAACTTTACTCTATAAAATCAAATCTGAATGGATTACGCTTTGAAAAGGGCGAAATAAATTATTATGAATATTTATGGTATTGTAAAAGAGAAATCGGAATCCTAATAACCATACTGCTTATGTCATTCGGTGTTTTTATTTCATTAGGGTGGCTTTTATTGAAATATTTAGTTTAAATAACACACAATTTTACAATGTGTGTAATTCATATAGAATTACAAGATTATTTCCACATAAATATGGCCGCCCTCTTATAAATAAAGTTAGGCGGCGAAATAAATTAATATAAGTTAGTGACTGGTCTTTACAAGTTATTTTTGATCTATTCTATTATAATGTACTCTTATTTTAAGGTAATAACGACGGTAGATGATTGTACAAATAGCCCAAACAATGAGCACAACAGAGATAACTTGCGCAGTGCGAAGATTCCAAATCATATATAAACTATCTGTACGCATCGCTTCTATAAAGAAACGACCAAATGAATACCAGATGACATAACTTAAGAAAACCTCTCCTCTAATTGGATTGTACTTTCTAAGTATTATTAATAGGGTGAATCCTGTAATATTCCACAAAGATTCATATAAAAAAGTTGGATGGTATAGAATACCATCAATGGCCATTTGGTTGATAATGAAATTTGGCAAGTGTTGCATGAAATTATTATAAAATTCTTCAGATACAGGTCCCCCGTGTGCTTCCTGGTTCATGAAGTTCCCCCAGCGTCCAATTGCTTGACCCAGAATAATACTTGGGGCAGCAATATCTACGAGTTTCCAAAAAGAAACCTTACGCACCCTTGCAAAAATCAAACCTGTTAAGGTGGCTCCGATTATAGCACCATGAATGGCGATACCACCTTCCCATATTGCAACTATGTCGATAAGAGGCCTCTCAGCATAACGTTCCCACTCGAATGCTACATAATAGATTCGTGCGCATAATATTGCAATTGGAATTGCATAAACCACCAGGTCGACGAATGTTTCTTTGCTTACACCAATACGCTCTGCTTCTCGTAGAGCGAGAACCAATCCTAAATAGGCCCCAGCAGCAATGATGATACCGTACCAATATATAGTTAAAGGCCCCAATTCGATAAATACTCGACTTAAAGGTTCGGCCTCATAATTCACCTAAATTCCTCCTTCATGAATGTAGAATATAGTTCTGTTCACTTTAAAGATGAAGAAAAATTATCAAGAAATTGTGGAGAACTTAGTAATATTCTATGAAGGATTATACTAGTTTTATAGAAATATAATATGCTCTGAAATTAATTTAGAACAAGGAGTGGAGAGCCCACTTGAATAGCCTTATTGCTAATGGCCAATTGCACATTGTTTTTTGGAAAAGCTGTCTCGGCTGTATCCTTAATCAGAGGAGAGTAACCTTCCAAAATTGTTTGGCTGCTATCGGAGTATTTATTTGTGATTTTTCCATCCAGTTCCTCAACGAGAAGTTTAGCATATTTATCTAATCTTTCTTCTGGTACTCTTTTGTAGAACTTTTTTTCAATCATAAGGTTCAATTTTGGAGAAAAGCCTGTAATACCTAGTTGGTGTTTTAACGTTTTCCAACGCTTGAGAGCATTCTGCTCATCAACCCACTGCCCCTTTATCTTTACTAATAAGTACACTTCATATTGGTCTAAACCTTTTTTTTCTACTCCCACCCATTTCATTTGTAGGTAGGCACTGTTCGATAACTTTTTTTCGCCTGTAAATTCTAAAATGTGATGACCGTTATCATGCCCCACTTGTAATAAAGTAATTGTAAATGCATCCTCTAGTTTAGAGGCTTTTTGAAAAAAATCCTTTTTATTCATGTATACTTCTTCCTTGTTACTGTGAGAAATAATGTACTGAATAGAACCAGTCTCTTGATCATCTTTTACTAACGTTACTAGTTCTTTCGGGAATTCGAATGCACGTGCTGAAATTATATGAAAGGATAATCCAAAAAATATGAGGGAAAAAGACAACCCGATAGTAATGATATCCAGAAAAATCTGATTATGAACCTTCATAATTAATCTCCCTTAATCTTAATAGCTTGTATATATCACCTATAATTGACACTTAGGTTACAGTTTATACATTAAGGTCATAGCTTAATAGATTTAGAAGAAGATTTTTTTAGTTTTGTTTATACGGAACTGGGTATGTGTATAATAGAATGAAAAATTAAGAGAGGTGGAAGGTATGCAATTTGATTTTACGAAAGAAACATCCAAAACCGTAGATGAGGTTATTTCTTCTCTGGAAAACTCTTTAAAAGAAGAAAAATTCGGTGTTCTTTGGAACTTTGATTTAACGGGTAAGTTACAAGAAAAAGGGATGGAATTTAATACTCCTTATAGAGTATTAGAAGTCTGTAATCCAGTTGAAGCGGATCGTGTCCTTCAGGAGAACAAAATGGTCGGTTATTTTCTTCCGTGTAAAATAGTCGTATATGAAGAAGAAGGACAAGTGAAAGTAGGTATGCCGAAACCAACAAAATTAATTGGGTTGGCTGATGATGAAAAATTAGCTGAAATTGCTGAAGATGTTGAACAGCGCTTGCAATCATCGATTGAAAAAGCAATTTAATAAAAAAGATAAAATAGATTGCCGCCCATTTATTATGGGTGGCTTTTTCTGTCCTAAAATAATATTGAAATTTACACAGAATCTGCACAACATCAATGTAGGGTGAAAAGAGACTTTAGAAAAATATTTTTTTATTTGAACGTTATGAAGGACGTTTACTAGTGCGCACATGTTGAAGATTCTAAATGACTTTAAAGCGTGGAGGTAAGGGATGTATCAATTTTTTAGTGAAATAAGTAATGTCTTTAGTCAACCTTTTTTTAACTTAGCTTTACAGTGGGAAGGTGTTCCTCTTCTCTCTGCTTTTTTACTCGGTTTAGTGGGAGCCATAGCACCTTGTCAATTTACAGGTAATATTGGAGCCATAACTATTTATGGGAATCGATCATTGCAATCCAACGTACCCTGGCTTCATGTTTTGCTCTTTATCATAGGGAAAATTTTCGTATTTTCCACCTTAGGGTTAATCGTTTGGATGCTTGGAAAAGAAATTCAGTCCAGTTTAACCTCGTACATACCGTTTATTAGGAAAATGATTGGTCCGTTTCTAATTGTCATCGGATTATTCATGCTGGGCATTTTCCGTATGAGATGGAGTATAAAATTAGCTGAAATTCCCGAAAGATTTTTGAGAGATAGTTATTGGGGAAGCTTTCTTATGGGCGTGAGTTTTACTCTGGCTTTTTGTCCAACTATGTTTATTTTGTTCTTTATGACGTTAATGCCGGTCGTCTTATCTACGTCATACGGGGCGGTGCTACCTTCCGTTTTTGCAGTGGGAACTTCTATTCCTTTAATTGTTTCCATTTTCCTAATTTGGTACTTCAATTTAGGAGGATCATTCATGAAAAAAGGGCGAAAGATTGGTGGGCTAGTTCAGAAAGCTGCTGGATGGATCTTAATTGCGGTTGGTATTTTGGATGCTTTAACTTATTGGTGAACAAACATGGCTTTCTAGGTTTAATACAGTAAGGATGAGGTTATGGAAAGGATAAATACTACAGGGAGGTATTTTAAATGCATACACCAGATCAGCAACAACTTTATGGGGAGAAAAAGGATGGGATAAAATATTTTGAGCTAACAGCTGAACCAGTCCGAAAAGAATTGTTGAACGGAGTGTTTATTGAAGGATGGGGTTATAATGGTTCTATACCAGGGCCAACTATCATAGTAAACCCGGGTGACCAAGTGAACATAAGGGTGAATAATGAGCTTCCGGAGTCAACCAGTGTCCATTGGCACGGACTGGATATTCCAGTAGAAATGGACGGTAGTGTGAACTTACAACCTTCTCCTAAGATAAAGCCAGGACAGTATTATGATTATCGATTTACTGTAATGAATGCCCCAGGCACCCATATGTATCACTCTCACTACAACTCAATGAAACAGCAAATGATGGGACTTGGAGGAGGTTTCATAATCAAAGAGGAAAATGATCCTGTTGAGCATGATTATTTCCTTTTATTGCAAGAATTTGCTTTAAAGGATTTAGAGCATGGTAGTGTGGAAAAAGGAACATATGAAATAAACCCACACTCCCACGCATTTAATTTCTACACCATAAACGGACGTTGCTTTCCTGATGTTAGCCCGATGGAAACAGAAGAAGGGGAAAAGGTGAGAATCCGGCTAGGAAGTATTGGTCACAGCCCCCATCCCATGCATATCCATGGCCATCAGTTCGAAGTTGAAAACCAAGATGGAAATCCACTTCCGGATGCAATGAAAATGAAGAGGAACAGCGTTACCTTGTCACCGGGTGAAACTTTTGACTTGATAGTTGACGCAAATAATCCAGGGGAGTGGCCGTTTCATTGTCACACGCCACATCATATGTCAAATAATCACGCAGAGGGGCACGGAGGTATGATGACATCACTGAAGTATATAAAGTGATAAAAATTCATGTTCAATCTATTTTAAGAATGATGCCTGATTAAATAGGTATCATTCTTCTTTTTACGATAAAGTATTGGATTTATGAATGGCAGATATGGAAAATGCATAAAATCTGCACAAAGAATGGGTAGTTACGGTAAGTAGACTGTGTCAAAGGAGTGATTTTATGGAAGAGTATAAAAAAAATAGCCTTTCGCTTATAGGGGCAATAGGACTTGGAACAGGAGTTATGATAAGTGCGGGAATCTTTGCTTTACTAGGACAGATTGCAGAATTAGCTGGAACATGGTTTCCACTCATGTTTATTGTAGGGGGGATAGTGACAGGATTTAGCGCTTACTCTTACGTTAAAATGAGCAATGAGTATCCTTCTGCTGGTGGAATAGGAATGTTCCTAGTAAAAGCTTATGGAAAGGGTACATTGACTGCTTCAGCTGCTATGCTGATGGCCGTATCGATGGTGATCAATCAAAGTTTAGTGGCCCGGACTTTTGGAACTTATACTTTGCAAATATTTAATATAGATGAAGGGAGCTTCCTTGTTCCTGTTCTCGGTGTAGGATTGCTTTTATTCGCTTTTATAGTAAATATTTCGGGTAATAGCTTTATTCAAACGTTTACGTCCATTATTTCCCTCCTAAAAATAATAGGTTTAGTCGTGTTTGCTATGGGAGGATTATGGGTGGCCGGTTTTTCTGTTGTTCCAGCAGGGGGAGGAAGCGGTACGCCTGATTCGACGGTGGCTAGTATGATTGCTGCTATAGCTTTAACCATCCTTTCATTTAAAGGTTTCACAACGATTACTAATAGCGGTTCAGAGATTGTGAATCCAAAGAAAAATATTGGAAGAGCGATCATAGCTACCATCTTAATTAGCCTTGTTGTTTATCTGCTTGTAGCATGGGCTGTTTCAAGCAATTTATCCTTGAGTAATATTATTGAAGCGAAGAACTATTCCCTTGCAGAAGCAGCTAGGCCTGCCTTTGGTGACTTCGGGGTTTGGTTCACAGTTGCTATTGCTATTATAGCTACCATTTCAGGTATTGTTGCAAGTGTTTTCGCTGTTTCACGTATGTTGGCTATGCTTACGGATATGAAATTAATTCCTCATAAGCATTTTGGCATGCCAGGAAGAGTTCAAAAACACACCCTTGTATATACAGTGGTGTTGGCGATGTTTCTAGCAGTCGTCTTCGATTTAACTCGGATTGCATCTGTAGGGGCTATTTTATATCTTGTCATGGATATGATTGTCCACTGGGGAGTTTTCAAACATTTACGAAAGAAAGTTAATGCTAATTCCGGAATTGTATTAACTGCTTTATTGTTAGATGCTATTGTATTGTTGGCTTTCACATGGGTGAAGTTGAATACCGACTGGTTGATCGTAGCTGTCTCTATATTATTTATTGTATTAATTTTTATTGGTGAACACTTGTTTTTGAAGAACAGACCAGCGAAGTGAGCCAATTCATTAATAAAACAGAGCACAATAAAAACACCATTATTAAAATATAGAAGGGTGTTTCTTACTGGTTGAGTGTACAAAATTTATTCTGCACAAATTATGCACGTGTGTACTTTATCATTAGAAATAAGTTTACATTCAATGTGCTTATGTTTTTTTCCGGTATTTCAAAATATATGAATCATTGAAGTAAATTAAGATGATTTAAACACTAATGAAACCAAACCAAATGAATTATTTAAAAACGTCGTACTTACAATAGAACGACGTTTTTAAACAGATTAATTTTATACGGTCCGTGGTATAGGTATGTAAAATGAAAAGGAGGTATTGTTTATGAATGGAATGATGAACGGAAGCGGTATGGGGAGCGGCTTTTTCGGTTATGGATTATTAGGTCTTATTATTTTAGTGGCCATTATTTTAATTGTCGTGTGGATGATGAAACCAAATACGAGTAAAAAACCTCCTCAAGATGGATCCTTAGAATCTTTAAAGCGCAGATTGGCAAACGGAGAAATATCTGAAGAAGAATACGACCGATTAAAAAAGAAACTAGAACAGTAGTGAAAGTCTGGAGAGGTGAAACAAATGAACCGAAAGATCATTGGATCAATTCTTATAGCTGTCTTATTAGGTTTTGGAGTATGGATGTTTTTCCAATCTCCATTTTCAGGCTCGACCCAGCAATCCTTACCGGCAGGAGTCCAACAAGATGGGGTAAGCATTATGGATCTGGAGACACAAAAAGCTGGAAATCGACCTGTCAAAACCTTTGAACTAAAAGCCAAAGAAACAATCTGGAAAATAAATGAGAGCAAAGAAGTGGAAGCCTGGACGTATAATGGAAAGGTTCCTGGGGAGCCCATTCATGTCACTGAAGGGGATTATGTGAAGGTGCGTTTGAAAAATCAACTGGATGTCCCTGTGACGATCCATTGGCATGGAATGATTTTGCCTAACCAAATGGATGGGGTGCCTGGGCTGACTCAAGATGCTGTTCAGCCTGGGGATACGTTTACTTATGAGTTTATAGCTAACGATGCAGGTACCTATTGGTATCATTCACATCAGCATAGTTCAAAGCAAGTAGATAAAGGGCTATATGGACCATTAGTAATTGAAGAAAAAAGCAAGAAATTTGAAAAAGATAAAACGTTCATACTAGATGAGTGGGCTGTGAATCAAGAGAAGCAAAGCTTATCGAATATGGGTGGAATGATGATGGGGTCCATGTCTGGAGACGGAGAAGCTGATACAAAGCAGATGTATGATACGTTAACGGTGAATGGTAAATCGGGTTCAGCCATTCAGCCATTAGAGTTGGAGGCAGGAGAAACCGCACGTTTGCGTTTTGTTAATGCTGGTTATCAACGACATCGATTAGTTTTTCCGAAAGGTTCTATGAAGGTATTAGCAACGGATGCTGAAGATGTGAAGCAAGTTGGAGAATCAATAAACACTTTGGAAATTGCACCTGGTGAACGTATTGATGTGGCCTATACAAAAGAAAAGAAAGGTCTAGAGGTTATTGGAGAAGATCCTCAATTGCAAAATGCTGACCAAATGAAAATCCCGGTTGTTTCCAATGGAAAAGAGAACATGTCAGATGGCAATGATTTGAATGTAGAGACTGCATCCTCCATAGGAAGTGGCACATCTAAAGGAAGTGAACAATTATTATTCGATAAGGTGCCTGAAACCGATGTTTCTTACCAAATGGATTTAAGTATGGGGATGAATATGGGAGAAGGAATGGCCTTTCAAATTAATGATAAAGTTTTCCCTGATACCCCTATGATTTCCGTAGAAGAAGGAGACATTGTCAAGGTGAAAATCAAAAACACTGGTATGCTTAACCATCCGATGCATTTACATGGGCATCGTTTTCAAGTGCAATCGAGAAACGGGAAACCTTATGATGCTCCGATCGTTAAAGATTTAATTCATGTGAAGCCTGGTGAAACTTACACAGTCTACTTTAAAGCTGATAACAAGGGGGAGTGGTTATTTCACTGTCACGATAATAACCATGCTGATCGCGGAATGGTGACTATCGTTGATTATGAGGGTGTTTATTCACCGTTTGGATTAGGTGGGGAAAATAGTAACCAGCCATGAAACAAAACAAAAATAAAGACGATTCCTTTTTGGGAATCGTCTTTATTTTTTGTTGGGGGAGAGCTTGATTCTTCTCATAATAGAGGACATTAATTGTTCTTGTTGAGTAATTTTTAAACCGGCCACTTCAATATTATCCATTGTTCTCCTGTTTATATTTGCGCCAATAATAGATAGGCCAATTGGGTTTAAAATATCCATGATCTTTCCTACCCATTCCACATCACTTCTCATATGTTCAAGCATTATAATTTGTCCGGTAGGTTTTGTCACCCGTCTGATTTCCTTTAAACCTCGAATAGGATCAGGCACCGAACAAAAAACACAAGTAGATACTACAGTATCGAAAGTATCATCATTAAATTTTAGGTTTTGAGCATCCATTTCTAATAATTCAAAGTGACCTGAAAGTTGATTGACTTTTTGTTTAGCTTTTTGAAGCATGTTGGGGCTGAAATCTATACCCGTTACATTAGTTTGATCATTGTAATACTTCAGGTTAGTCCCGGTACCTACACCTACTTCCAGTGTTTCTCCATAAGCCTTTTTAAGAAGGTTTTCTCTCCATTGATCACGGATCATGTGGTCCATTAGATCGAACACAATGGATATTCGATTATACCGTTGTTTAATTTTTTCCGTTTGTTTTTTGTCCATATGATTTCCCCCATTTAATGACAGATTAGATCTACAAGCAACCAATTGACTGGATAACTAGTAAGGAAACCAAGGATCATAACAATTTGCATCATGAACCATTACGTAATCTCAGTTGGTCTGTAAATAATATGTAGTGAGCAATAGCTATCCAACCGAAAATTCTTACTTCTTCATAGGCAATTAAAGAAAGTGAATTTGCTTTAACAGCAGCTTTTATTAAGCCTATGACTCCCTTATTTTTATTGATTTCAAAGATATACGCTAAGATGAATTCAACCATATAATGAGCAAATAATCGTCAATCCAGTTATAGCTACAATTGGAACGGTAACTGGATCTCCGAGAGTACAGGCTGCTGAGCAATGGCTAGTGAAAATGAACACTTTTGCTGGGCGTCCGCGATGATAGTCTATATCCAAGTTCTTAGCTTTTAATCGGCCCCATTTAAAGTATGTCCAGCGCGCGAATGGAACAAAAAACCATCCGTTTATAGGCTATACAAAGTTCATAACCTTCATCATTTGTGGATCGCGGATGTCATCAACTATGATGATAAGGGAAGAGATAAGTCGATTATTAGTGCAATCCATGAGACTGTAACTAACATATAATCACCTCTAATATTGTTGACATACCCAGTAATGGTATTTTCCCAAACATAACTAGCACGAGAATTAATATTAAAACACTACTGTTGACTAACAATACCACATAGGGGTATATTTAATGCTAAGGGAGGAATTCAAACATGGAAGACCAATACTTACCGGAAAACAGTAATAAAAAACCTGTAAAACCTAGAACAGTTCAAGAAAAAGAAGCTGTTATGAACCGGTTGAAACGTATAGAAGGACAAGTAAGAGGAATACAAAAAATGGTGGAAGAGGATCGGTATTGTGTTGATATTCTTATCCAAATCTCAGCTATAAATAAAGCCTTAAATAAAGTTGGCCATTCGTTACTTGAACGTCACACTCATCATTGTGTAGCAAGTGCCATTAAAAATGGAGAGGGCGAGAAAGCAATTGATGAATTAATGAAGGTGGTCCAACAATTCTCCAAATAGGAGGGTCGTGTCTATGAGTGAGCAAAAAGATATGAATTTAGGAATTACCGGTATGACCTGCTCGGCTTGTTCAACGCGTATTGAAAAAGTCTTGAACAAAATGGACGGCGTTGAGGCCAATGTGAATTTGACGATGGAAAAAGCAAGTATCCATTACGATGAAGAGCGAGTACAATCTTCCGACATTACTGCCAAAATTGAAAAGCTAGGGTATGGTGTCCAGAAAGAGCAAGTAGAATTGGACATTCACGGGATGACTTGCTCTGCATGTTCATCACGGATTCAGAAAGTATTGAACAAGATGGATGGAATTGACCAGGCCACGATCAATTTAGCAACTGAGGCTGGTTTTGTTGAATACGAACCTAACCGAGTTAGCGTTGACGATATCATCGCCAAAGTGAAGAAGCTTGGCTATGATGCAGTGATCAAACAAGATCGTGAGGAACAGAAAGATTATAAGGAAGAGGAAATCAAGAAAAAGAAACGCCATTTATGGATGTCTGTTCTCCTTTCATTTCCACTGTTATATACCATGATTGCCCACTTGCCGTGGGAGATTGGGTTGCCAGTTCCTGAAATTCTAATGAATCCTTGGTTTCAATTTATTCTTGCAACTCCTGTGCAATTCTATATTGGTGCTCGGTTTTATGTAGGCGCATATCGCTCCTTACGGAATAAGAGTGCCAATATGGATGTGCTAGTAGCATTAGGTACATCGGCAGCTTATTTTTATAGTTTGGTCGAGGCGGTTCGCTGGCAGATAAACTCTCAAATTATGCCTGAGCTTTATTTTGAAACAAGTGCTGTTCTCATTACCTTGATCCTTGTTGGGAAATTATTCGAATCCCTTGCAAAAGGGCGTACTACGGCTGCTTTAACGAAGCTATTGAACCTCCAAGCGAAAGAAGCAACGGTCCTAAAAGATGGTGAAGAGGTAAAGATCCCTGTGGATCAAGTAGAAGTTGACGATATATTGTTAGTTAAACCAGGGGAGAAAATCCCCGTAGATGGAAGTTTAGTTCAAGGGAAATCGTCTATAGATGAGTCCATGATTACAGGAGAGTCCATTCCAGTTGAAAAGAATGAAGGAGATTCTGTTATCGGCTCAACCATCAACAAAAACGGTACTATACAAATGAAAGCTGAGCGGGTTGGGAAAGATACAGCTCTTGCAGGAATTGTTAAAATTGTTGAAGAAGCACAAGGCTCAAAAGCCCCTATCCAAAGAACGGCAGACATCATATCTGGAATCTTTGTACCAATTGTCGTTGGAATCGCCGTTCTTACGTTTATTAGCTGGTTTGTATTTGTAACCCCAGGCGAATTGCCTGCAGCCCTTGAAGCTTCAATTGCTGTACTCGTTATTGCCTGCCCTTGTGCACTAGGTCTTGCAACGCCCACCTCAATCATGGTAGGTACCGGAAAAGGGGCTGAACAGGGTATCCTTTTTAAAGGCGGTGAATATTTAGAAGGGACACAAAGCATAACCACTGTTCTATTAGATAAGACAGGTACAGTGACGAAAGGTAAGCCTGAAGTTACCGATTTCGTTGCATTTGGTGAGGATAAAGAGGAGTGGCTGGCTGATTTAATCGCTGCCGAGAAGGCATCTGAACACCCACTAGCCGAGGCAATTGTCGCCTACGGAAATGAGCAGAACGTAGAACTCAAGGAAGCTATAGACTTTGAAGCGATTCCTGGATATGGGATTCAAGCGAAAGTAGAAGATAAAAAAGTCCTTGTTGGGACTAGAAAACTGATGGAACGTGAGAGCTTACCTTATCAACAATATGAAGAGGCTTTTTCAAAGTTAGAACTTGAAGGTAAAACAGCCATGTTTATTGCGATTGGCCAAGAAATCAAAGGGTATATCGCGGTTGCTGACACGGTAAAAGAAACTTCTAAGCAAGCGATTGCCGACCTGAAAGAGTTAGGGATCCAGGTCTTCATGGTCACAGGGGATAATGAACGGACGGCTAAAGCCATTGCGGAGCAAGTTGGAATCGATGGTGTCATTGCCGAAGTTTTACCTGAAGAAAAAGCTGAGAAAGTGAAGGAGCTGCAAAAACAGGGTCAGAAAGTCGCTATGGTAGGAGATGGGATCAATGATGCTCCTTCTTTAGCTACAGCTGATATTGGTATTGCTATTGGGACTGGAACAGATGTCGCCATTGAAACAGCCGACATCACACTAATCGGTGGAGATCTTGAACATTTGAGTAAGGCCATCCAACTAAGTCGTAAGACAATGAAGAATATTCGACAGAACCTGTTCTGGGCACTTGCCTATAACACAGCGGGTATTCCTGTAGCTGCAATTGGATTATTAGCCCCATGGGTGGCTGGTGCTGCGATGGCGTTCAGTTCTGTAAGTGTCGTTAGTAATTCGCTTCGTTTGAAGCGTGTGAAGATATAATTAAATTAGAAAGGATGAATCAAGAATGCAAACGACTATTAAAGTAGAAGGAATGACGTGTGGACATTGTGAACAAGCGGTTAAAGGTGCCTTAAAAGAGGTTGAGGGAGTACAAGAAGTACAAGTAGATTTGAAAACAGGGAACGTTGACATTTCTGCAAATGGGAATGTTAGTAAACAAGAAATGACTGAAGCAATCGAAGAACAGGGGTACGATGTCGTTTCTCAATAACCATTGAGAGAAAAATACGAAAGGCCTGAAGCTACGACAAAGGTTGTATCTTCAGGCTTTTTTTCTATTTGGAGAGAGGTTCAAAAAAATATAGAATTTCTTCACATTTTCTCGATAATTTTTTGAGAGGATGAGTTGAGATTTCTTCAAGGAGTGTTTGAAATGAAAATGAGATTTACCCTTTTGATATTGGCATCGATTACAGCTATTGCTGGGTGTAGCCAATCAGAACAAGAAAGTAACCAAAAGGAAGGGGGAAAAGAATCCCTACAAACAGCTACAGAATCATTTGATGGATCAATAGAGCATGTGCATGGTATGGGGTATGTTGATGGAGAGACAATTGCATACGCCGCACATTCAGGGGTTAAGCTTTTCCAAGATGGGGATTGGATGGAATCTAAATACCACAAAAATGATTATATGGGTTTTAATGCAGTCGACGATGGTTTTTATACTTCTGGTCATCCTGGTAAACAAAGTGATTTACCTAACCCTGTTGGACTTCAAAAAGGAGATTTGACCGATGAAGACCTATCAGCTCTTGCTTTTGAAGGAGAAGTCGATTTTCATGCAATGGGAGTAGGGGCAATCAATCATGCGATTTATGTATTGAACGAGAGGCCTAATTCTGAGATGGACAAAGGTCTTTATAAAAGCACGGATGAAGGGGAGACTTGGAAGAAAATCAAGGCTGAAAACTTAGGAGAGAAAATCTTTCAAATTGCCGTGCATCCGGATGATGAGAATATCGTGGCGGTGGCAAGTGCGACAGGGATTTACTTCAGTGAAGATGGAGGAGAGACCTTCAAGATGATTTCTGAACAAGGACAAGGGAGCGGTTTGTATTTCACAAAAGATCGATTATTCTACGGTCTTTATACCGGAGAGCCTTTATTGAAGAAATATGATTGGAATGATCAATCAAAAGAAAATATGAAACTCCCTGAGTTGAAGGAAGATGCTGTCATGTATATCTCCAAAAACCCAGACACGGATGGTGAGTTTGTTATCTTCACAATTAAAGGGAACAGTTACATGACTACAAACTCTGGAGAAGCATGGAAACAAATTATCGACCAAGGGAAAACGAAATAAAAAGTGAAATTTACTATAGAGAGGTAGGTTATTTTTGAAAAAGAAAAAAAAGCGGCGTTTATGGATGAGAATTGTGGTATTGAGTCTCTTTATGTTTGTAGTCGGGTTTGTCCTATACCAAAATTTCACGAAAGATTCAGAAGTTGTGAATGCAGGAGATATGGCACCAGATTTCGCATTAAAAACTTTATCTGGAGAAACCGTACAGCTGAGTGACTATAGAGGACAAGGAGTGTTTCTCAATTTTTGGGCTACGTATTGTAAACCTTGTGAAGAAGAGATGCCTTATATTGAGAGCCAGTATCAAAAGTTTAAGGATGAAGGGGTGAAAGTTTTAGCCGTAGATGTAGGAGAAAACGACGTAACAGTATCCTCCTTTGTGGAACGGAAAGGGATGACATTCCCTGTATTGATGGATAGACGTGAAGAGCTTCTTGATGCTTATGGTATTGGACCAATTCCTGTTACTTTTTTAATTGATAAAAACGGCAAAGTAGTCGATCGTATTACCGCGGGATTGACGGAACCTCAAGTTCGTGATTATATGAAGAAAATTCAGCCGGAAAAATGGAGGGAGTCAGATGGCTGATGTGAATGTGTTCTTAGCCTTCGGTGCGGGGTTCTTATCTTTTATATCGCCTTGTTGTCTCCCGTTATATCCGGCGTTTCTATCCTATATTACGGGTATGTCTGTCGATGATTTACAAAAAAGAAAAAAGTTTTTCCAAAAGCAGCCGATGCTCCACACAACCTTTTTCCTTCTTGGTTTTTCAATCATTTTTATTGCGATTGGTTTTTCTACCTCATGGATCGGAGGGTGGTTCATTCGTTATGACGATCTGATTCGTCAATTGGGAGCCATCCTAATCATTTTTTTAGGGTTGGTTGTCGTCGGCTTTTATAAACCTACACTCTTCATGAAAGAATATAAAGTATCGTTGAAAAATCGACCTCCTGGATATTTAGGCTCTAGTGCTGTGGGAATGGCTTTCGCGGCTGGATGGACCCCATGTACAGGGCCGATTCTTGCTGCCGTTATTGCTTTAGGTGTTTCCTCCCCTGATGAGGCTGTCTTCTACATGATCAGCTATGTTCTAGGGTTTTCCATTCCATTTTTCTTGATGGCTATGTTTATTGGCCGTATAAAGTGGATCAAAAGACATAATCGGAAAATTGTTAAGTTTGGCGGCTATGTCATGATTATTATGGGGGTATTTTTGTTTTTTGGATGGATGACACGATTGACCTCCTTCATTACTAATCAATTCTTTGGAGGATGGACTGGCTTCTAACTATCGGAATTGAGGAGACAGTATGAAGAAAAGTATTTCATTGAAAATAGGATTGTTGTTCTTTATCCTAATGACCATTATTGAACTCTCGTTATTCTTTGTTTTGTATACCAATATATCAAATTACCAAATTGATGACGTGTTAGAGGGGCTTTTAAGCCGTGGAAGCAGTCACCGAAATGTATTAGAAAAAAAGTTCGATCAGTCTACGCTTAATCATGTGGCGCTAATGGAAACGGAGGCAGTCACAGATGTAGTCATTACAGATAACCAAGACAAAATTCTTACTAGTTCATCAGCTATTGATTCATTTCAGAAAGAGCTGATTCAAAAATATAGAACTAGTCCTAATGATCAAGGGATGATTATTGAAGAGCAATGGAAAAACTCGCCCTATGTTGCCACTTTATCTCCCATTATTATCAACGGCGAGCTTCGAGGGAACGTGTATATGTTTTCTCCCTCTTCAATTATCCGGGATCTTACGTCCCATCTTTCTCAACAGTTTATTTTTGTCATGGTGCTCATCCTTGTTGTGACTTTGGTGGTCGTGTTCACTCTTTCGAAACAGGTTACAAAGCCCCTTATTAGAATGAAAGAAGAAACTGAAAAGCTAAGCAGTGGAGAGACAAATGTGGAGTTGAGTGAGCATTATAATGATGAACTTGGAGTCTTAGCTCATTCCATCAACCGTTTAGCGGAAGAGTTAGAAAGAATGAAGAAGGAACGTAACGACTTTTTGTCTTCGATTGCACATGAATTACGCACTCCATTAACTTACTTAAAAGGGTACGCCGATATTGCATCACGGGAGCAAACAGATGAAGAGGATAGAAGAAAGTACCTTGAAATCATTAAAGAAGAGACCGAAAGTCTTACAGCTATGGTTCAACAACTTTTTCAATTAGCAAAAATGGATGAAAATGCGTTCGCTATTCAGCCAGAAGTGCGTGAAGTTAAACCATTACTATTCGAAGCAAAAGAAAAAATGTACCCATTGATAACGAATAATGAGGCTGAAGTGAGTATCGATTGTTCTGATGGAATCGATATATATGCAGATCCAATTCGTTTCAGGCAAGTGATCATGAATCTATTAGACAACGCTCTAAGGTATTCCGGAGAGCAACCAAGAATCCATATCCAGGTTAATAACCTGCATACGAGAGTTCTTATTAAAGTAAGAGATGAAGGGTCTGGTGTCCCAGAAGAATTCCTTCCCTATCTTTTTGATCGCCTTTATCGAATTGATAAATCAAGATCGAGGGATTTAGGGGGTACAGGTTTGGGACTTGCCATCGTTAAGGAGATAGTCGAGATTCACGGAGGAAAAGTCGAAGCCATGAATCAAGAAGGCTTATGCATTCAAGTATCTTGGCCAAAGGAAGGAAGTTTATGACTAGAATTTTACTTGTTGATGATGAACAAAGAATGCTGAATTTACTTTCCTTATATTTAACCCCTCATGGGATGACCTGTGATCAGGCTTTGAGTGGTTATCAGGCTCTTAAGCAACTGGATAAAAAATCTTATGATTTAATCCTATTAGATATCATGATGAAAAATATGGATGGCTTTGAGACATGTAAGAAAATAAAAGAACGAACGGACATTCCAGTTATCATGCTTACGGCGAAAGATCAAAAGCATGATATTCTTCATGGTTTGCATTTAGGAGCCGATGACTATGTTACTAAACCGTTCGATGAGGAAATTTTGCTCGCTCGTATAGAAGCCCTTTTAAGGCGAGGAACGAATCAAAAGAAAATTGAAATAAATGGTTTAGTATGGAATCAAGATTCGTATCAACTGCATTTTAAACATAGAGAAATTCGTTTGACCCCTAAAGAATTCAAATTGCTAGGGCTGCTCCTCAAACGACCGAATCAAGTTTATGAACGTGAAGATCTATTAGAATTGGTCTGGGGATTTGCCTCTGAAACAGAGGGGAGAACCATTGATTCTCATGTTCGAAATCTGAGAGAAAAAATTCGAAAACAGGATTTTCCTATTGATTCTCACTTGAAAACGATATGGGGGGTCGGTTACAAATGGGAAAAATAAATTTTGTAAAAGATGTTTAATTATACCGGTATAGGGTTACCATACCTATGTAATTAAATTTAAAAGGAGGACTTTATTAATGTCACATGAACAGTACCAGTCCGCAATTCAATCGTTACATGAGTGTATGGAAGCCTGTAACCATTGTTATGATGCATGCCTACAAGAAGAAGACATAAAAATGATGGCTCAGTGTATTCGTTTGGACAGAGAGTGTGCAGATATCTGTGCTTATCTTGAACAATCTCTAGTTAGAGGCACTCCTTTTGCAGCAGAATTAGCTAGCGTTTGTGCAAAAATTTGTGAAGATTGTGGAAATGAATGTAAAAAACACGACCATGACCATTGTCAAAAGTGTGCAGATGCGTGCTTTAAATGCGCGGATGCATGTAAGAGCATTGCATAACATAATTACGAATAACTAAGACTAGCACTTTTGCTAGTCTTTTTTTCTTGAGATGAATGTTTAGATATACCCCTACGAGGTAAAAGTATTAAGAAAGAATGAACACATAGAAAAAAAGATTGGAGGATTTACATTGGGACACGAACATCATAAACATGAAAAGCAAAATGAAAACCATGATGAACATGGTCATGAGGAACATGATCATGGGCACGATCACCATGGGCATGAAGATCACGAGGGGCACGATCATGGGACGATGGTTGAAGATTTTAAAAAGAGGTTTTATATATCTTTAACCGTAACCTTACCTATATTAATCTTGTCTCCAATGATTCAGAATTTTATTGGTCTGGATATTTCTTTCCTCTACGATCAATACGTTTTATTTGGTTTGGCAACTTTTGTGTTTTTCTATGGTGGTTGGCCTTTTCTTACGGGAGCAGTAGATGAATTAAAACAAAAAAATCCTGGCATGATGACCCTGATAGGACTAGCGATCGTTGTTGCTTATGTATATAGTTCTCTTGTTGTTTTCGGATGGTCAGGAAGAAACTTCTTTTGGGAACTGGCAACGTTAATTGATATTATGTTGCTAGGTCACTGGATTGAAATGAAGTCTGTAATGGGAGCATCGAATGCTTTACAAGAGTTAGTGAAATTAATGCCTAATGAAGCTCACCGATTAAAAGAAAATGGAGAAACAGAAGATGTCCCATTAAATGAACTTCATTCGGAGGATCTTGTACTCGTAAAACCCGGAGAGAAGATTCCTGTAGATGGAGTAATTACAGAAGGTAAATCGGCTATTGATGAATCGATGCTTACTGGAGAATCTGTACCTGTAGAAAAGGGAGCAGAAGATGAGGTTATCGGTGGATCCATAAACAAAGAAGGCAGTCTCACGATTCAAGTGAAGAAAACGGGAGACGATACGTATTTATCTCAAGTGATTGAACTAGTTCAAGAAGCTCAAAATTCAAAATCCCGAGCCCAGGACTTCGCTAACCGGGCCGCAAAGTGGCTCTTTTATTTAGCGCTGGGCGCAGGTATTACCACATTTATCATTTGGGTAGCTCTAGGGTATTCTTTTGATGTAGCTTTAGAACGTATGGTAACCGTTATGGTAATCACTTGTCCTCATGCTTTAGGTCTTGCAGCACCACTTGTAGTAGCCGTTTCTACTTCGTTGTCAGCTAAGCAAGGGCTATTAATAAGAAATCGGACTCAATTCGAAAATGCAAGGAATATAGACGCCGTCATATTTGATAAGACAGGTACGTTAACCAAAGGTGAATTTGGTGTCACGAATATTATTCCAAATGAACAAGAGGAAAATGATGTGTTGTATTGGGCAGCAAGTGTCGAGCAAAATTCTGAACACCCTTTAGCTAGAGGTATTCTTGAAAAAGCTCGAGAACAAGAGATATCTCTTGGAAAAGTAAAGGATTTTGAATCCATCACAGGAAAAGGATTGAAAGGATCTGTTGAGGATAGGGAAGTAAAAGTCATGAGCCCTGGTTATATGAAAGATGAAGGCTATTCTTATGATACAGATTCTTTTAATGAATTATCAGAAGAAGGTAAGACAGTGGTATTTGTTTTACTTGACGATCAATTTATAGGAATGGTCGCTCTGGCTGATATGGTTCGGGATTCGGCAAAAGAAGCGATAGCAGAACTAAAATCAAATAATATTCATTCTGTTATGCTTACCGGTGATAATCAAAAAGTCGCGAACTGGGTGGCAAAACAGTTGGATATTGATGAAGTGTACGCTGAAGTATTACCTGATCACAAAGCTGATAAAGTGAAAGAAGTGCAATCCCAGGGAAGAAAAGTCGCGATGACTGGAGATGGAATTAATGATGCACCGGCTTTGGCGACTGCAGATGTAGGGATAGCCATTGGAAGTGGAACGGATGTGGCTGTCGAAACGGCAGATATTGTCCTTGTAAAAAGTAATCCCAAAGACATTGTTTCCATTGTAAGCTTATCTAAAAATACGTATAAGAAGATGGTGCAAAACCTTTGGTGGGCAGCAGGTTATAACATATTTGCCATTCCTTTAGCAGCTGGGGTTTTAGCTCCTATTGGTATTGTACTCAGTCCTGCAGTAGGAGCAGTTTTAATGAGTTTGAGTACGGTGGTTGTAGCCATTAACGCGAAGTTACTAAAAGCAGAATAGTAAAACGAGGCAAAGAAATTTTCTTTGCCTCGTCCTTATGATGAATGGTGAATGTGTGGAGTTTTCTGATGCGTAGGCTCACTGACAAACCAACTTCCTCCTAATAAAAAACTAATCACCAGCAAGAATAACAGGATAGGTTTGAGAAACCATTTCTTTGATGGGATGGATTGGTCAGGACAAGAAGTGCATGCAAACATAGGGTATAAAAACAGAGAACATACAGCTAATGTTATGAATAGTTTAATTAGAATAATGGATTCAGTAATAGAGATCATCTCTCCTAGCATAGCTCCCATCATTCCGCCCATTAATCCAGCTGATAGCCCCTCAATACAGGAAACCATTCCTAGTTTCCAGTTACACACCCCTCCGATAAAAGCTCCTGCTGATATACTTAAAACTGTAGAAATGAACAAATTTCCTTGAAAGAGCGAACCCAGCATTAATCCAATAACAAGCCCAATACTTGTCCCGGATATCATTGAGATGACCATGCGCTGGCTATGATGAAGAGATGCATGAAATTTCTTCGTTAATATAAGTGAAAAAATAACAATTAATAGTAAAGCCAATACAATAAAAAGTTGAAAATCACTCATTCCTATTCTCCTTTGGTGACCCATAATCGTTACCTACTTAACTTTATGACGTTTGGATGGGAATTATTTTCACTTTTAATATATTTATTGGAGGGATTTTATTTGCTGTGATGAAAGTGTGGAAATTTAATCCTTCTATATAAAACACTTATCATGGGGATGGTAAGATTCCCCTACTGTGATGCTGTGGAAAGGTATAGATGAGGGGCCGCCTCTTCCTTTTCACTTCGGACAAGAATATGACCCACTAGTACCTTAAGTGAGCCACAATCATAAATGGTAGTGGCTCTGTGTCTTTATTGCTGTAACCCGTAAAGTCCACACATCGACATTTCTCCCTCGTATGCCTCGTGAAGGATAGATCCTTCGGGATTGGTTTGTTGGATAGATGGCGCTGGTATACTTCGTATTATTTGAAGCTCCTCAATTGGTTCATGATGCAAATTGCAATAATCATTCGCTTCTTGACCTGCTGATGGGCGGCTGGTCAAACAAAGTATTAAGTAAGAAATGGAGCAAATTCAATATTGTTAACAGATCTTAATCACTTCTCCATAGAATCTTGATAATTTAATCTCATACTAAGCTTATTAACAAAAAGGAGCTGATAAAAATGAAAAAGTTGATAATTGGAGCATTATCATTTGGAATAATTGCTGCTGGCGGTGTGACGGGAGTCAGCGCTAAAAGCGGGCAGATGGAAATGCCACAAGAAAAAAGCGCTCAAATGATGGACATGGATAGAATGCATCAAATGATGCTAGAGTCAAATGCTGTTATTAATTTTGGCCAGGCGAAAAATCTAGTGGAAGAAATGCATCCGGAAATGACGAATCAGGAAATAAAAGAGATGTATATTAACATGCATGGTACGAATGGAGCTGCGCCTAGCAAGAACTTCAAAGAAATGGAACATAACCAATGAGTATTAAAAAAGCTGACCCGGATTCATGAATCCGGGTCAGCTTTTATCTTATTTAAATTTATGATGTTTGGAAGAGAGTTTATTTTTGAGTATTTTTATTGCAGGTCTTTTATGTTGGGATTTTCATATAGAAAGTAAGAAACAGATTGAGTATAAACTATTTTTATTAAGCAATCTGTATAAAGGTATGGAAGGGAACTATTAATAGTACTCACCTCTATGGCGTTGCTGAGCATAAGCAACTCTTATTATTTGAATCTATTAAAAATAAGAGATTCTAGTTATCCTTCATCAGCATAGAGTTAGTAGTATAAGCTTTCTGTTGAAGGGCGGTTGGGGAATGGCAAACGATAATCATAAATACAAGGGTCCTTTTTTTACTGTTCTCAAGATTTCTTTAGTTACCATACTATGCAGTTTCTTGATGGTTTCTATTCTGACAAGCAGTGTTGTAAAAAAACATATCTATTCTCCGACGCTGCAATCTATTTCGCAAATTCTCCCGGATAATGTTTATCTGTTTCTTATACAACAAGAGATAAAACCCCTAGGTATTTTATATAGCGAGGATAAAGTAACAATGGATTTGATGAAATTAGCAACAAATGTGGAAATTGGGGATTTTCGTAGCTTACTTGGGAGGGAAATTCCAGGTTTAGAAAGGTATCATACTGAAATAGTCATTGCCGGTGAAGGAACGGATATTGGGAACCTCCCGTCAGAATCGCCTCCACCTTCTGAAGGTCAGTTAAATGAACAAGATATTGTACAAGAAGAGGTGGATAAGGCGAATGAGGAAAACCCACATAAAGAAACGGAAACAGTAACTGATAAAGTGGTTTACATTTACCATTCTCATAGTTGGGAGGCATTTAAGCCTTTAATTAAGAGCGATGATTCTACCGATGCCTCTAGTACGAATAAAGACGTCAATGTCATTGCGGTAGGAGCTAAGTTAATGAACGAATTAGAAAGCAAAGGAATAGGTGTTAATCATAATCAATTAGATGTAACCAAAGGATTAAAAGAACAGAATTGGAATTATAATCACTCTTACGAATATTCAAGAGGATTAGTAAAAGAAGCTATTGCTCAGAATGAAAAGCTGACATACTTGATAGATATTCATAGAGATTCACAGCCGGGCACAATTACAACTAAAAATATTAATGGTATCAACTACGCTCGACTCTTTTTCGTAGTTGGTAAAGAGAATAAGAACTATGAAAAGAACTTGGATATTGCTACAAAACTCCATAATGCTTTGGAAAGGAGTTATCCTGGAATTAGTCGTGGTGTGTTTGTCAAAACGAAATCTGAAGGTAATGGGGTTTATAACCAAGATTTGACTGAAAGAGCTCTACTTTTAGAGTTTGGAGGTGTTGATAATAATCTAACAGAGCTCTATAACTCAGTTGATGCATTTGCTGAAGTGTTTGAAAGTTATTATAGGGACGAAGGGAAGAAAGTGAATTCTAATTAAATAGTGATAGCTTATTTTAATGACCGGAATGTTCACTTATAGAAAGCTTGTTTAGCCTCGTTTTTAAATGTAAGAATTGAAACACTGATATAATATTGCTCACTCAATAGTTCACTGAACCATACCTATGTAATAAGTTTTAAAGGGAGGACTTTGTTAATGTCACATGAACAGTATTAGTCCGCTATTCAATTTTTACATGAGTGTATGGAATCCTGCAACCATTGTTATGATGCATGTCTCAGGAAGACGACGTGAAAAGTGAAAATGATGGCCCAGTGTATTCGTATGGACCGCGAATGCGCAGATATTTGTGCTTTCCTTGAGAAATCCCTTTCCAGTGGAAGTCCATTTGTTTCCGAACTAGCAGAAGCTTGTGCGAGAATTTACGAAGTGTGTGGGAATTAATGTGAAAAACATGACCGTTGTCAAAAATGTACCGAAGCATGCTTTAAATGTCCGGATACATGTAAAAGCATTGCATAAATTCCTTACTAATAGAACATTAATTGAGCCTAGCACTTGTGCTAGGCTTTTTTCTTGATATATTAATATTTATACCCATACTATGTAAGAGTAATAATGTAATTGTACTCATAGAACTGGGGGACTAACAGCAAGATTCTTTGACTCGTTACAATTTGTACCAAAAACCATTGAGATGACCATGCGCTGGTTATGGTGGAGAGGTATGGAACTTTCTTGTCAATAGTAATGATAATAGTAAGGCAACTACGATAAACATCTATCTTTTCTTTTATGTCTATTTTCTAAGGAGAAAAAAATGAATCGAGATGAAGCGTATAAGATTTTATAGAAAAGCAAAATTTCATCTAAGTCAATAATTCTAATCCTGTAACACTCTCTTTTTACATACCTATAACCTTTATCAGCCATAAAAAAGGGCGAAATCTTTTGATTTCGCCTGGAAAATCTTCCGGTTGAGATTGTACTACTCAGCTGAAAGTTCATTCGCTGTAACCCATTTATGGTTGGTGACTTCTTCTCCTCCATCCGTTGGAGTAAAGTCAATTATATAAACGGTAGTTTCCTCAGCTGAATCAATGACAGCCTCTGCTCCATCCATTCCTTCCATGTGGGAAGCACTAAGGGTCACTTCTTCTCCTGGTCCGAAGGCTTTTTCCCCAGCCTCTTCAATTTCTTCATGGATGACCCATTTATGATTCTCCACACGTTCCCCGCCATTGGTAGGATCATAAGAAACAGAATAAGCTACCGTATCATAGGCCCCTACAATCGTAGCCTGTGCTCCTTCCATCCCACTCATATGAGCCTCCTGGATGATCGCTGTACTGCCCTCTTCAAATTCCGGGTTCTCTTCTGCTTTTAGGCCTTCCGGTACTTCACTGGATCCCGAGTGCCCCATACCTTCATGGCTTTCCGAACTTTCCTCCGTATTTTCATCTGAAGATGGTTCTTCGGTTTGGTTTTCATTTTGGTCCGACGATTCCTGCTGCTCTCCTTCATTTCCCCCTGAGCAAGCAGCTAATACAAGCAATAAAACCACAAATAATACGATTAAAAGAAACTTCAAATTTTTCATCTTTATTTTCCTCCCATTCTTCCCCGTTGTTTGTAAAGTTCACCTTTTTAATGTATCCCCCTTATATGCATTTTTTGTGCAGAAAGGCGGGTCATTGAAAATGCTCTTCTTGATTTATTGAAAGGTTTTTGAGGGCGAATTCTTTTGATTTAGCATATATTACCACCTTCTGGTAACACCTCTATCAATATTACTTAATTTCAATGATGTCACAAATTTATCACATCTATGCTGGAAATAATGCACAGTTTCTCAATAAATGCGTGCTACGTTTATAGAGCTAAATCTTATAAAAGGGGACAGTACTATGAAAAGAAAATGGATTATTATTTTGGTTGCATTAGCGGTCATGGGTTCTACGTTTATATACCGGCAATTATCACTGGCTTCGACATCCGATACCGGTGCAACTGCATCAACATCTAAATCGGCTCTGGTCGAATCGCCAGGAGTAGAAACATTGCACGGCGAAGAGGAAGACGGAGTCAAACGTTTTGAATTGACAGCTGAACCGGTGACACAGACTTTCACCAGTGGCTATCAGGGAAAGGCGTGGGGATACAATGGCAGCACGCCGGGTCCGACACTGATCGCAGAAGAAGGCGATAAGGTTGAAATTACGGTGACGAACAACCTCCCAGGAGTAACATCTGTCCACTGGCATGGCCTTAAGGTTCCGAATGACATGGATGGTGTAACCTCTATCCAGAATACACCGACCATTGAACAAGGTGATTCCTTTACGTATTCCTTCACACTCGAACAGTCTGGTACCTATATGTATCACTCGCACACCAATGTGTCCAAACAAGAATTGATGGGGCTCGGAGGAGCTTTTGTCATACAGCCGAAAAAACAGAACCAGCAAGTGGACAGAGATATTGTCATGATGCTTCAGGAATGGACCCTTGAAGGCGCGGGAGGTCATGGTGATATGGAAATGGCGACTCCAACGTCCGAAATGAGTGAGGAAGAACATTCTGTGATGGAAGAAGTGACAGAAAGAGCAGGCGAAGATTCAAAAGCCTATGAAATCAACCCGTTAGGAATGGAGCCGAATACGTTCACCATTAACGGAAAAGCTTATCCGGATACAAAACCGATTCAGGTGAAAAAAGGAGAAACAATACGTCTGCGGTTTACCAATCTCAGTGGCAATTCTCACCCAATGCACATGCATGGCGATGACTTTAAAGTGGTAGCTGCTGATGGCAACCGCATTGATAAATCTGCACAACTCACGAAGAATACTATTAATGTGGCTGCTGGTGAAACCTGGGATGTTGAGTTCACAGCAGAAAATATAGGCAAATGGCCGATTCATTGTCATAAACCTCATCATACCATGAACGCGGATGGTGATACAGGCGGCATGTTTACTGTTATAGAAGTAATAGAATAACTTCTCAGCAAACCATTGATTTAGTCTGTCAATATTTCTCGACGGTCTATTAATCTAAATAGCATGGAAAAGTATATTCTATTTGTATCGATATTCAAGGTAATTACTTAAACGGGTTATGATTATGAAAAACAAGTTGTAATGGGGAAAGCAAAGTTTATCTTATTCTATAACCCTAAACATAGTTAAACTCTCTTAAATTTTGGCTGTGTTAAATGAAGCTGTTGATATATAGGTAATAAATAAGGAACTCCTCAAAAGTTTTCCGCTGCATTGTGAGGATTCCTATCTGCTGTGGTGTTTGGTGATTTTAACGTAAAAAAACAAGACGATTGTACAACCATCTTGTTCAATGGAAAGTGGTTTAATAACTGTTGACGCATGAAGGCAGGTCCTCTTTGGTCGTTTGAGGATGACAATCAGATTCTGGATCTTCTTCCGGTTCTTCTTTACGTGCCACCCATTTGTCCCTGGAGAACTGAATGGCTAACACAATCGCACGGAAAGTGATATCCATTCCGATTGCAATCCATACGCCAAGGAGTCCCCAGCCAAGTTTGATACCTAACAGGTACACAAATAATGTACGAACCGCCCACATGCCGACTCCTGTTAAATACATCGGAAATTTTGTATTATTAGCCCCTTGAAAGGCTCCAGTCAGGACAATGACAACCGCTAAGAACGGCTGGAAGACACCGGAAACTTTCAAGGCTGTGCCGATATTATTGACAACCGTTTCATCCTCCGTGAAGAAAGAACCGGCCCACTCTCCGAAAAAGAAAAGAATGGCCCCGAATAAGGTCATGATTCCGAAAGCCAGATAAACCCCTAACTTCGCATATAATTTTGCTTCCTGATACTTTCCGGCACCAATTTGTTGTCCGACAAGGATTGTGACAGCCGTGGCAAAGCCAAACCCAAGCATATAGGAAAAGACTTCAATATTTCCGGCGATTTGATGGGCTGCAAAGACATTCGTTCCTAACGCTACAACTAACCCAAAATAGACAATCTGGCCTGCCCGCATGATCAATCTTTCTCCAGCTGCCGGACTTCCAAGGACAAACAGCTCCTTCAGGTGGTCTTTGTCCAAGTGCCAATAGTCACTGCGCACTTTAAGCATATCAGATCTCTGAATATACCAGAACAGACCGATGGAGCCCAAAATACGGGAAGTGACTGTAGCTACCGCTGCCCCAGCAATCCCCCATTCAGGAAAAAACCAGACACCAAAGATAAGTAAATAATCCAGCCCTGCATTAATCAAGTTGACTACTATAGCTACATACATAGGTGCCTTCGTATTTCCCGCTCCTCGCAAAATTGCACTAAGGACAAACATAAATGCCATAAAAATTGATGGAATGGCGACAATTCGGAAGTACAGGGAACCGGCTGCAAGCACATTTTCCTCTATTCCCATCAGCTGCAACAGAGGCTCCGCAAAGAATAAAGTCACTAAACCTGTTAATATCCCTAAAATAGCTGCTACAACAATCGACTGCTGAGCAATATGTCTTGCTTTTTCTATCTTTTCCGCTCCTAAAAAATTGGCGATATAGACGTTCGCTGCCACCCCCAATGCCATGAATACTGCAAAATAAATAGCCAATACAGCATTCGTCACACCTACGGCAGAAACTTCCGCAAGTCCTATCTGGGACACAAAGTACGTATCTACAAATCCCAGAATCGTCTGGAAGAAGTTTTCAATAACTGCTGGGAGCGCCAAGACCAAGATTATTTTTATTTTTTCTTTGTTTGTGGCCGCCTCATCAATACGGGCATTCTCTATATGTGTAGGCATGCTATTCTTCTCCTTCCCTTCCCTTTCATTTCTTTTATATCTAGTCGTTCCCCCGAAGAAGATATAGGTAAACACCTATTTGATGTTCACCTGTTCCATAGCAGGTTATATATAATCTATACACTTATAATTTTTAGAAGTGATAAAATGATCAAATTAAACCAACACAAAAAACAATTCGCAGGTATGCCAAAGAAAAATAATGAACAAGCAACGAACAACTTGAAATATTTAAGCACCAAGAACATTACCAGACTGGATAAGTGCCCCGGTGGAATTAGCAGTCATGACCTCTCAGCTGATATGGACGGCAACGCATGAAGAAAACCGTCCTGGGACCATTATTTTTTCAGCAGTGGACAGCTGGCAGTTGACTTTGGCAAGCGCGGACTTAATTCATCATCCGAACAACGGACCGGTTCTATTGATTAACGACGAGTCCATTCCTAAATCTACGATGAATGAAATCATTCGCCTGCAGCCTAAAGGGAACAGTGAAGGAACACAAGTGAAAGTAATGGGGGATGTTTCGGAAAATGTATTAAGTGCACTCGAAGATTATTCCATTGATCAAATAAATGATGATAACCCGGCAAGCTTTGCATCAGAAGAAACAATAATGATAAAGATAAGGATTTTTCAATTATAGCTACCTATTGGATCGCTCACATGCCGGAACCTGTCCTATATGTTTCAGAAGACAAGATACCTGAATCTACCAAAGATGCAATTAAAAAACGAGAAAATCCTAATATGTATATTTTAGGTCCACCTTGGTTGTTTCTGAAAAAGTAGAAAAGGAACTGAAAAAATTAGGGAATGTTACAAGGATTAAGGGAGAGAACCCGAGTGAAGCTGGTCTCGAATTTACCCAATTCCAAGATGGAGAAAACGGGTTCGGGTGGGGCATTAATAATCCGGGTCATGGTTTCTCGTTTATATCATCCGAAACACCGATTTTTTCACTGGTTACCGCACCGCTCGCGCATCTAGGAAAGCATGCACCATTACTGGTTTTAGAGAAAGGTGATATAACAGAGAACGTCGATAGGTATCTTGCAAAAGTAAAACCTGTCTTTGAAGAAAGCCCCATGGGGACCTTATAATCACGGGTTTATCTTAGGTGCTCTCGATGATATCTCCTATGAAACCCAGGGGGTAATTGACATTAAATTAGAAATCGAGCATAAAAATGGCGGAGGCCATCACTAAATAGTTAACAAAGGGCTGTCCGGAAAAGTATACTCACGACTTTAGGACAGCCCCTGTTAATGGTTGACGAGCTAACTTACTTTGCCATCGGTTATACCACCAACAAATCCTAGCCTGGTTTAGTAACCTGTTATACCCTTCCGTTAATAAACCCTTTACTAAAGAAAATAGATAACCATAGACCTCAAATGTGGTGGCTATGTTTCCTAGTAAATCTTCTCTGGTAAAGATTAAAATAACCTTTGTATTAATTAACTCCTTCTTCAGTCATTATTCAAATCTGGAGGAATACACATGAAGGTAAGGAGGAATGACTGTTATGATTCTGAAAATGATAGACTTAAGTTTAATGGCTGAACACCTACCTGTTCATAAAGCTGAAATGGATAAATTAGCATCGTATATATGCAGCATTCAAAACACAGAAATTAAGCAGGTAGCTACAGAACAATACATGATCATGAAAAACCATGTGAAGGTTATGGTTGAGCTTATGAATCCCGTTCAAAATGAAACCATTGGAATCAATGACTTACATAAATGGGAACCGGTTCAGATAAACTGTCACCAAATCTCCGTAGGCATGAGTCAAGAGAATATATTAATTGAACTCAAGAATACTGCAGAAACAATGGCTAATAAAAATTTTAATTCAGGACTAAGGATGAAAGTCGAAAATGTCCGTAATATTCATGTTCATATGGCTCTGCAGCAAATGATGATCCTCAATCGTTATATCGCCTTAATGGATAAATTAGCGAAAGATACAGCTCCAGTGAGTTCCCGAAAAGAGCAGGAAGAAACATATCAGACGTTTAAAAACTTGTTTAACCTGTGACAAGTAAAACTATTTACTTTCAATGATAAGTATTTATTCTAATTAAAAATGGGAAGCGATTTTTTGTCATACTTAAACCTTTATTTAATAGCATATTTATCCTAACAAACCCTATACTCCTGTTTAATTTGGTAAAGTGCACTTTTTCAGTTTATATAAGTTATTTGTATGTATTTAAATTGATGAAACCATGGGTTGCATTACTTCTAACCGCTGTTCTTATATGACTGGATATTGACTGGATACTGTTCATAAATATTGATAGCTTATTTAATCTCATTCTTAAACGTAACGTTTAAAACACAGATAGAATAGGTGCTTTCACCTCTTTTAATTATGTATATAATATACTCAGGGAATGGGTGGAATGATGTAATTCCATCACCCCTATTCTATGAAAGGATGGCGAGCATTAGCTCGTCATCTTTTTTTATTACTAAAGTTTTTACTGTACTATGATATGCAACTAAAGCAATAGCGTATTGTGAGTGCCTTACTACACCACGTTAACACTTAGCAGAGTGGGGGCGGCCACCGACAACAAGAACATAAGGCAGAAAATATTGATGTCTTTGACTTCAGCTTAACGGATGAAGATAAAGCAGCTATCGCGACCTTAAATATTGAAGAAAGGCAGTTTTTCTTACATGCTGACCCAGATATGATTAAGATGCTTGACGAAACTAAGTTAGGTTTATAAGAGTGATTCTATTATAAATTTTTAGAATTGTAATCGCATGAAATCCGTTTATTTAGCAATATTTATATGACATAGAAGGGTTGGATGCCGGCTCTCCGAAGAGCGTCATTCGCAGTTGCAGGGAGGTCCACTTGTTAGAGGATGAAGAGGCCGTATTGGCTTTGGAAATGGTAAATGCTCGTAATTTGACCGTCCATACCTATAATGAAGAAGTGGCCATTAAAATCCACAAAAATTTGTCCCGGTATAATAACCTTCTCCATCAATGGGTTGAACTTATGAATGGTAAAGTGATGGAATAGCTAATAAAGATAAAACCCCAGACGTTAGTAACTACTTCTAGTTTGTGAACCAAATATTTTAAAAAACGCATTATCCCAAATGGGTAAAGATCTATTTCTTTTATTCTGAATTCTGATGATGTTTTTAGTGACTGGATACTGTTCATAAAGTATTAAAGCTTATAGTGGTTTATAAATTCATTTTGCGATGGAAACCTTGGTATAACAAGGTTCTGAGGGTCTTATTATTATCCTATTAAATAGTCGAGTGAATGGGCGGCATGATGTAATTACATCTTCCCCTACTCTATAAAAAAGATGGCGGGAATTTGCTCGTCATCTTTTTTTTATAATTCTTTCCTCTTTTATAAAAGGGGAATTACACGAATTAGTGGAATGCATAGAGGAAGAGAGTAAAGAAAACTTAACCTTTTGCAGAAATTATTGGAGGAGGAAACAATGGGTGGATAAAATGATCAGCGAAGTAATTTCCGTATCTACGGACCCGGAACGAATAGACGAAATCATAAAACAAGCGAAGAAAAACAAGGCAGCGATTGATAAGAATCAACAGGTGTACTTTGATGAAAGTAAAAACAAACAAACGAAACAAGAATATTATGCGTCTGTTGATTTTTCGGATCCAGCCAACAGCACGGCAATAGAAAAGGTAATGGAACTAATCCAGTCGACACATAATAATTTTTTACGATACGACCCGAGCTCATACGTTTATCCTTGGGTAGACCTGCGACCTGATGGCAAACTGCAGAGCATCTATTCGGGAGAGATAAGAGAGCCGGAGGATGTCATACAGGAAGATTATGCTGCTTCCCAAAAACGTGAACAAGAGATAAGAGCAAACAAAGACGAGGGTGAGAATCTGCTGAAAGTGATGGCAGAGGCCGTTACCACCTTTAAATACAATTGTGAACATGCCGTTCCGCAATCCTGGTATGACGCGCAGGAGCCCATGCGAGGCGACCTGCATCATTTATTTACGTGTGAACCTCTCTGTAATTCAATCAGAAGTAATTATCCTTATCATGATTTTCATGATTATCCAGCTGAACAAGAGGCGGGGGTTCTTCGAATCGAGGATCAATGCGGAAAAGCGGAGGATGAATTATTTGAACCGGAGTTCGCAAAAGGGACGGTGGCTCGTGCGATGCTTTATTTTTTGGTGAGATATCCGGATGGTTTGGAAATGAATCAAAAAGAAAGAATAGATGTGGGTCTTATGCTTGATTGGCATAGGAATGAACCACCTGAAGTTTATGAACTGCACCGTAATCAGGCGATTTTTGAGCTTCAGGGAAATCGGAACCCGTTTATTGATTATCCGGTTGAGATGGCTGATTTATTGAGAAATAAACAAAGATAACTACCATCGTAATAAACCCTATCTAAAAATAAGGCAGGCATTTTTTCTTGAGGTCCGTCACCGAAATGGAAAATTACTAATCTATAATATAAAAAGGCCCCTGCTAAGCATTGATATACTTATCAGGAACCATTGAGCGTTAATATTATAGATTCAAGATGAATAATTTGTCGCGTGTCATGGATTCAATACTGCGGCGTATTCCTTGAGACCCCAGGCCGGAATTTTTAGCTCCTATGAAAGGGAAATGGTCAGGCCCGCGTTCTGTTTTGGCGTTCATTTGCACGGAACCTACATCTAGTTTTGTGGCAATTCCCCTGGCTTTTTGGACATCTTTTGTAAAAATACTTGCTTGCAGACCGTATTCTGACTGGTTGGCAAGCGATACAAAGTCATCTTCTTCGTTGATACGAATGATCGGTAGGACTGGACCAAAAGGTTCTTCCCATGCCACATCCATATCTGAACTTACATGATCTAATAATGTTGGATAAACTAAATTATCCTCACGTCTATTGCCAGTAATGAGCTCTGCCCCCTTGTTTATGGCATCATCGATCAAATGTTGTACAAAGTCAGCGGCATCGTTATTAATCAAGGGAGTGACTGTCGCATTGTCTTCAGGTGTTCCGACCGAGAGAGCTTCAACTTTCTGCTTTATTTTCTCTGTTAGATCATTAGCGATAGTGTCAGCTACTAGAACACGCTTAATTGCCGTACAACGTTGACCTGAATAAGAGTAAGCACCACTGACGATGTGTTCAGCTGCTAGCTCAAGGTCAGCATCCTCCAGAACGATCGCTGGATCCTTACCGCCGAGTTCTAATACAACAGGAATCATTTTTGCTTTTTGAGATATTGCTTGTCCTGTTTCTGTACTCCCTGTAAAAGTAATCATATCAATGTTCGGGTGTGTAACTAGAAAATCACCAATCTCTGAACCTTTTCCGGACACAAATTGAATGATATCAGAAGGTAGTTTTGTTTCGAGCAGTGCTTCGGTCATCAGTTGACCGCTCAACGCCCCTTGAGAAGCTGGTTTAAAAACAACGGCGTTTCCGGAGATGAGTGCGGGAGCAATTTTGGAAGCTGCTAAATTAACCGGATAGTTGAATGGAGATATGGCGAGGACAACACCGAGTGGCTCCTGCTCCACCATTGCCATTTTGCTTGATGATCCGCCTCTGGAAGAATCCCCTTTCAACATTTCACCATGGATACGGCAACCTTCCTCAGCGGTGTAACGGATTAGATCTGCTGTCCGTACAACTTCTTTAATAGCGGAATCCAGGTTTTTACCTACTTCTTTAGAAATTACGTCACCGATTTGATCTTGTTTTTCAACTAATCGATCTGCCCATTCGTGTAAAATATCTGCCCGCTTATATACCTCTGTTGCGGACCAACTCTTTTGAGCTTCACTTGCCTGTTTTATTTTATCGTCTACTTCCTCTTGGGACATCAAAGGAAGAGAGCCAAGAACTTCGTTTCCAGAAACTGAATAGACCTTCTTTTCATTTTTGATTGCAATGCTGATAACTAATCAATCCTCCTGATATATTTGATTATTCTGATTATTAAGTATATTTAAAAGACCTGCAAACTTGGAGTAAGCGGTAACATCAATCATTTAAACGCTTACATTTTACATAAAGTTTAATATACTCCATTATCCTTTCATTTTGGCATAAGTGGTGAAAAATGAAATTCGAAACAGAGTATTCGAATAAACGTAAGGTAATAGGGGTGTTTAGTCAGATGAAGAGAGTAAGAAGTTAAGTAAATGTATATTGGATCTTAAACTTCTTTGTAATATCCTGGTCTTCCATAGTGATTATCTTCATCAATGTCTTCTCCAACCCGCTTATTAAAAGCAATCCCTCGCCCCATAACGATTACTTCCTGCTTGTTTTTATAGATCCAAACCCACTAAAAATACGGCAAATAAAAGTTATCACAATGCTAATGAGGTTATCTCATGTATAGTTAAAGTATATGCAGGAAGTGAACGCAGGCCGAAATATAACCAAGGGGGAAATAGAATGCGAAAGATAATCTTATCGACCGAAAGCGGTGCCGACTTACCGGATGATTTAGCTGAAAAGTACAAGGTTCAAGTAGTTCCCATGCACATTATTATGGGTGGAAAGGATTATTTAGACGGTTCTTTGCCAGTTCAGGATATTTATGATTATTACAGACGTACGAAGAAAATACCCTCTACTACCTCCACAAATGCTCATGAGTATCAAGAGTTTTTCGCAACGATAAGGAATAATTTCCCAAATTGCATCATTATCCATGTTGGTTATACATCAAAAGCGTCTTCTTCTTTTCAAAATGCTGTCATTGCTGCGGAAGAATTTGAAGACATTTTTCTCATTGATGCTCTGAACGTTACTGGAGGATTAGCTGGGATCGTATTGTATGCCGCTGATTTATTAGAAAAAGAACCTGGCATTGAACCGAAACGCTTAGTTGAAAAAATACAGGCGATCGTTCCTAAATCAAGGCTGGCTTTCATCCCAGGTAACCTGGAATTTCTTAAAGCGGGAGGACGGGTAAGCAATATGGCTTCTCTGATCGGAGCTCTGTTGAAAATAAAGCCATGCATAGAGTTGAAGGATGGAAAGCTTGTGTCTACAAAGAAGTACCGCGGGAAAATGAGTAGAGCTACGGAAAAACTCTTGAATGATTACTTAAATGAATTCAACATCGATAGACAGCAGCTTTATTTTATCTACTCCATCGGACTCGATGAAAGGATCAAGCAGCGGATGGAGGAAGTTGCCAAAGGAAATGGCTTCCAAAATATAAGATGGATCCAAGCGGGCGGTATGATATCGACTCATTCTGGAGCCGGGGGCTTTGGGGTAGCAGGATTAGAGCAATAGTACGGGCTGGACTAGAGAGTGTGTAGAGAGAGGATCTGTCCTATAACTTTTGAATACTAGTAATCACACAATGTTAAAGCCGAGTCCAAAAGCTGAAATGAGATTAATTATCTTTGATCCTGTTGCTAAATTAAATAGCTCATAACAGAATTCAAAAGGTGCTCCCCTATGGAGAAGCACCTTTTTATACAGAATATTTATTGACTGAAAGCGTCCCGTGAAACCAACTTAAGTTATAAAGTTATAGTGGGCGATCATCAAACTCATAATGAACAGGTCCAGGGGCAACTCGTGCATTTTCCAACGCGGGAGTATCTGGTCTTGCGATTCGGTAGACAGCTGCTCCTACGATTTGCGTCGTTTCTTTCAATTTCTCTTTACTAATTTTATCTAGCGTATCTTGAGGGGAATGATACCACGGCTCAAGAGGCGCGTGGATAAACAGTGCGGCAGGAATTCCCTCCATATAAAACGGCACATGGTCACTGCGGCCAAGCTGTCCGTATTCGACCACTTCTGCCACTCTTGCACCTGCAGATGCGCCTAAATCTGTGACTAGATTTTTCTCTCCATCCGGTGTGAACATAATCAGGTCACCAGAGTCGCGGCTTCCGATCATATCCATTTGGAAGTGAGCGGCTATTCGGTTGATTTCATCATCTTTGAGTGTACTGACGTAGTGATAGGAACCGAGTAAACCTTTTTCTTCCGCTCCAAAGGTCATAAATCGTAACTCTGTGTCCGTAGGAGTTTTCGCCATGATTTTAGCCAATTCTAAAACTCCGGACACACCGGAAGCATCATCATTGGCGCCTGGTCCGCCTGCTACGGAGTCGTGGTGAGCACCAACTGTGACAATTTGTCCTGTATCTTTATTTTTGTGTGGTTTCATGGTTGCGATCACGTTATACGATGTTTGATCGATGGGTCCTGCATCTTGTACTGATACTTCAGCAGTGACTTCTTCTGACTGAAGTTGATTTACGAGGGACAGACCAGATTCCCGGTCAATCGCAACAGCAGGTATGTCCTGTCCTTCATATGTAGAACCGAAATCATTGCCTTCTGTTCCTTCCCGGTTAAACATAATGACTCCTACAGCACCTTTATCGATCACGTTTTGAATTTTTTCATAAAAACTGATTTCGCCTCTTTCAATCAAAGCGATTTTGCCAGAAACGGTATCCGGCACTTCCTCAGCGGAAGCCAGACCCGCGTACTCCAGGGGAGCTTCGACTGTGCCGTTTACAGATCCATTAAAGGTGTGAACGGCACCAGCAAATTCTGAGCCATTGACTGAAATGGTGGAAGTTCCTCCGTCCCACGCTTGGAAGGTGAAAGGCTGCAATTCTGTTTCATATCCATAGCTTTCAAATTCGCTTTCAATGTACTGTACGGCATCATATTCTCCTTGGGTTCCTGCTTCCCTGGGCTGTTTAGAGAGCAGGTCTACCCGTTCGTAAAGACGCTCGGCACTGATTTTTTTAATCATCTTATTATCAAAGGCGTGATCAGCTTGTTCATTTGGAGCAGGCGGATTAGCAAAAGTGACACCAGGCATGGATCCTAAAACAATTCCAGCGGACAACATCAGGGGGATGGCTTTTTTAGACAATTCAATGTCCTCCTCTTATATCATAATAAAATCGTACTATTGCTAGTTTAGCAGAATTGTAATTATCTGGTTTTTTGTAGAATAGGGAAGGGCGGATGGTGTTCTTGTCCTTCTTACCTATAAGATAAAGAAGAATTTTGAGGGAGGATGTCGAAATTATAGTTCGTCGTGGGGAAAGGATGATATATAGAAATGTAACTTGTAAAAAACTGTTACTTAGGATTCATTTTGTTTTTTTGCACCCTGAACGAACTTGGAAAATCAATTTCCCTTGTAAAATAACGATCATTTGAGAAGATCTCCTCACCTTGAATATCACGGCCCTTTCCTTTTGATACGTTGATTCGTCCATCATGTAGGACCTACAGGCTCTCCGGAGGAAGTAGCAGCGCTCGTAGCTTTTTTTGCAGCAGAGGAGGAGGGTTTTATCACAGGGCAGGATGCCCCAGTTGATTCTACCTTCAAATCTTGGCCATTTTGTCCATGAAGAAAGGGGGGGGTCTATAGACCCCCCTTTTTCTTTATAATTTTGAGCTAAACGTTTTCCATCACCAGATTAAAATTGCACACCGCACTCTCCGATTGAAGTAATCGGATTCATCCTGGCTGTAAATGTCGTTGAAAAGGTGTGTCCCATATTATCGTTAGCCATTACTGTCCATGTCCCTACATTCCCAGGACTGACGGTCACTTCAATCAGTACTTCAAAGAGTCCGGTGAACAGGTTCCCGCGTCCTAAAGCTGTTCCACGAACCCTCGCAAAAGTATCAGTGATGCAGTCAATTTCAATTCTTCTTCCTTGAATGAAATTGATTGTTGTCCCACCTGAACCGAAGGTGACATTGAAGTTATCCACCGCAGGGTTACACATCGGACTTGCGGTAAAACATTGGACCGCTGTCACGTTTATGGTCCCATCCAGTGTGGAAGGCACTCCCTGATTGGTAATTTCTACAGTTGCAGGCGCCCGGTTCCCCTGTACTCCGATTCTGAATTTACAAGGGCATTCGACTTCCGGACATTCAACTTCTGTTCCTGCGTGGGCTTCGAAGAAGAACCCTAAGGCTTCTGCAGTAGCTGAAACGTCAATCGCTACAAGGGGAGTACCTGGAAGAACGGTGACTGTGGTGGAAAAATCTCCATTCGCATCCGTAATGGCGGGGTTCGGGTCATAGAAAACGACATCCTCAGGAAAATCACTGAAAAACACTTCCGCTCCCTCGACAGGGGTACCCAGGGGACAACTGAGATTACCTGTGATGATGGCGTCGCAAGTAATCAATTCAGGTACATTTATTGTTAACATGGTCGATCACACTCCACAAATACGTCTACAGAATTGGAGATCGGTTGGCCTTCCACCGTCGCTGAAGCTGTGATTGTTATCGTTTGAGGTGGTGTTTCATCTTCTAAGATTACACCGGCAAAGTAGTCTCCTAAAGAACCAGTGACCACTGGGTTCGGATCAAACGTCACGATTGCAGGGTTGCTGCTTTCAAGAGTAACGGCGACTCCTTCGATGACCCTGCCGTCACAACGGACACGTCCACTGACAAACCCGTCACAGAAGATTTCCTCTGGTGCAAACAATTCAATGATACAAGGGTCTGTCAAGCATTGAACGATTGTTGGGAGCGATGTTTGAATCATTTCTCCATTGACAACTGTTGTAGCCGTAATCACAACAGGAGTCGGCTCAGTCACAGCCTCGATGATGGCCTCTACTTCAAAGTTTCCGTGATCATCTGTGAACACAGAGTCCGGCACGAAGTCTACAATGGCTGGTTCAGCACTAAAAGTCACTTCTGCTCCTTCAATTTCATCGACATCTCCACAAATCACTTTACCTGAAAGGAAACGGTCGCATACAATATCGGCGGGAACGAACAAATGAATTTCACAGGGGTTACACATGAAATTAATATCTGCTGCGTCGATCGTTCTCTCCAGTGTTTTTTGCTGTATGACCCAATCGTACACCTTTGCGACTGATACGCAGGCCGATTCCTGGAGGCGTGTGCGCGCTAGTGTCTTTGGTTTTACAACGTCAGAATTGCACTCCTCCTCGTCTTCCTTGTCTACTTCTTGAGCTTCCCTTCCCAGCGGGAATAATGGAGGGCACTGATTGGGGACAGAAAAATCGCAAGAAGGAGGAGTGATTGGTTCTCGGGGCTGGCAGAATCCAGCTTCAACCTCGATGACTACATCTGCCTCTGTCTGTACGCTAAGGCACACATTGAATTGGATATCCAAGGACTCGAACTCTCCATCACGGCAATTGACACAAGGCTGGCATTCGAACTCCATCACCTCACAGGAGACCGTTGTACCATCCTGCGCACAGAGGATCAATGTTTCTACAAAACAAAAAGGAATCGGGTCTGATATGCACAGGGAGTCTTCATCTCCTACTTCTATGACGACATACCCTTCGCTTTTGATTCTCACTATTTGAAGCATGGCCTGTTCTCCTCCGGGTAAGAGGACCTCTATATTCTCACGGCCACCTTGCTGCTGGAGCTCTTCGCAAGTGGGGGCGTCCACAGGTATTCCTTCCATATTGGTCAAATAGCACCTGAGAAACCCGTCATTAGCTAAAAGCTCACATAAGTCTGGGTTCATTCTTAACAAGCTCCTTTCCTGTTAATACGTTCCTCCCATGCAGATGGGATAAGGATGATAAGTAGTGGGTGAAAAGTACTGGTTCGGCATGAAAGATTCCTTCAATATCCTATGTGATAGAGGGCTATTCGTTTTAACCAAATGCCTACATGAAGGGAAATAATCGACTCAAGTAAAGAATGAAGACTCATGATGAGTGAAAGGTGGAGTTGATGGAAGGCGGTTTAAAGGGTTCCAGTATGGATGTATGTGTTTTTCTTAAATACTTACAATTGCAAAATAAATCATGAGTATGTACAAGAAGATGGCGGAGGTCTATTTAAATCCAGCGGCATTTGACTTTTTAGCTTTGACTTTTAGTATTGCATGTTCCAAAATATAGGTTGGATAAGAGGTGAAACGATGTCAGATAAAATGAATAATGTGCGTGGGTTCAGTATGGCCCTGAAAGCATTGATCGTCTTAGCTGAGAATGAAAGCCGCTGCCCGAGCGGGAAACTTGCGGAGAAGCTGGAGTCTCAATCTGTTTATCTTCGTAAGATCCTGACTCATCTGGTTAAGGCGGGGATAATAAGTGCAAAAGAAGGCCGGGATGGTGGATACGCCCTTAGTAAAAAAACAGAAGACATCAAGCTATCTGAAGTATATGAGGCGATTCGTGCTGAGACTGTCGTGAAGGATTACTTTGAAACGGAAGGGAAACACTGTTTCTCAGGAACTTCCCAACAATCTCTTTGTGACTTACAAAGAGAAATGGAGTCTTGGATAGTAGAAGGTTTACAGTCAAAGTCCTTATCGGATTATACCGAACAGTAAAACGAAACGATGACCGTTTCGTTTTCTTTTAATAAGTAACTGTATTTGACAAAGTAACAGTTAACGCTCTATACTGTATTTGTTAAAGATACAGTTAAGGGAGTGGAAACTCATGTCTCACAAAACAATGACCAAAGAAGAATATCTTAATAAAGTAAAAGAAATCGATACGACGAAGGAAGCGCCGAAAGTCCTTGATGATACGGATTTTCTTACAATAGCTAAAGAACGACGCTCTGTACGTCAGTACGACCCGGGCTACAAGATCGAACGTAAAGAAATTGAAGAGTTGTTGGAAACCGCCGCGCTGGCACCCTCATCTTCTAACCTGCAATCATGGCGTTTCCTTGTCATAGACGAGCAGGATGAGAAGGAGAGGCTGCTTCCCATAGCGAATAATCAGCAGCAAATTGTGGATGCTTCAGCTGTCATTGTTGTTCTTGGGGATAAGAAAGCGTATAAAAATGCCGATCAAATTTATTCTCAAATTGCTGAAAAAGGCAATATGCCGAAAGATGTAAAAGACATGTACGTGAATAGTATCTTCGACAACTATGGGAACTTCCCTGAAGAGCGTCTTGCTAAAATTGCTCACATTGACGGTGGGATCGTTGCGATGCAGTTCATGCTCGCTGCCAAAGCGAAAGGATATGACACCGTACCAATGGGAGGATATGATGAAGAACAGTTTCTAAAAGCCTTTAATGTTCCTGAAGAATATACTTCTGTTATGCTGATCTCCCTTGGTAAAGGGGTCAAAGCAGGTTTCCAGAAAACACGTCTTCCTCTAGATAGTGTTGTGCAGTGGAATCGTTACGAATAAATCAGAAAAGGTCATCCCTAGTGGACGACCTTTTTTATTCAAGGAGCATTCATAAGAATACTTTAATTGAAGAGATACCTTACCGTCGGATCAATTCTGCTCTCACAATAGGAAGTAGTAAGAGATTGTTTTATACTTTCGTCATTTCCTCCAATCAATGGAATACATTTTAATGGAGGGGAAGTGACGGATATGATCTTAAAAATGATCGATCTAAGTTTGATGGCTGAGCACTTAACGGTTCATAAAGCTGAACTGGACAAATTAGAGTCTTTGATTTGCAGCATTCAAGAACCAGAGATCAAACAGGTCGCGACAGAACAATATATGATTATGCAAAATCATGTGAAAGTGATGGTTGCACTTATGGACCCATCTCAGAATCAGATGATCGGAATTAAAGACTTACATAAATGGGAACCTGTCCAATTTAGCTGCCAGGGAATTTCCATAGGTATGACGCCGGAAAGTACACTTACCATTCTCAAAACTTCTGCAGAAACGATGGCAAACAAGAATTTCAATTCGGGACTGAGGATGAAGGCGGCAAATGTACGTAATATTCATATTCATATGGCCTTGCAGCAAATGAAGATTCTCAATCGCTACCTTGAGTTAATGAATAAATTTATGAAAGACCGAGCGCCGGAAAGTTCGCGGGAGAAGCAAGTCCAAACCTATGAGACATTTAAGAAAATGTTCAAACTATGAGGGAGAGAGATATAATCATTCTTCGTTAAGTAGAAAAAAAGAATCTCAGCACAGGAAGCGCCCGTCCCCTACACGAAAGCTAATGTAAGGGTGCGGGCGCTTTTTTTCTTTGAATTCCTTTTGACAGCCTTCAAAAGACATGTTAGTGTTAAAAACGTTAAATAAATTCTTAACAAACTTAATTCACTTCAGAATTGGAGTTGATCAAATGAACGTAAATTTAAAACTTAAACAATACATCAATGGGGAATGGGTAGACGCAAATTCAGAGAATACGCGTACAATTATCAATCCATTCAACCAAGAAACAATCGCCGTTGTTCCAGAAGGCGATGAAACAGATACAAAAGCAGCGATCGCTGCCGCAAGGGAAGCTTTCGATCACGGTGAATGGCCGACGACTCCGGCAACGGAACGTGGAGCGATCGTTCGTAAGATTGCGGAATTTATCGAGAGAGATAAAGAAGAATTGGCTTATCTGGAATCACTGGATACTGGTAAAACAGTAGAAGAAAGCCGTGGAGACATGGACGATATCGCTGGCGTCTTCCGTTATTATGCAGAGATTGCTGATAAGAATGGCGGCGAGATCATCGATTCTCCAGTGCCAAACTCCATCAGTAAAGTTGTTCACGAACCGGTTGGTGTTTGCGGGCAGATTACCCCATGGAATTATCCTCTACTTCAAGCGTCCTGGAAACTGGCTCCAGCACTTGCAACAGGAAACACATTAATTATGAAGCCAAGTGAAATCACGCCGCTAACGCATATCAAAGTATTTGAACTGATTGAAGAAGCGGGCGTACCTGCTGGTGTGGCGAACCTCGTTCTTGGTTCAGGGGCTACCGTAGGTGCAGAGTTGTCCAGCAACGAAGATGTCGACCTTATTTCTTTTACCGGAGGTATCGTGACAGGGAAGAAAATCATGCAGGCGGCAAGCTCAAACGTGAAGAAGCTCGCTCTTGAGCTTGGCGGGAAAAACCCGAATGTTATTTTTGCTGATGCTGATTTTGACCTTGCTGTCGATCAAGCGTTGAACGGCGTATTCTTCCACGCAGGACAGATCTGTTCTGCTGGGACCAGACTGATCGTAGAAGAAAGCATTCACGATGAGTTCGTAAACGCGCTTGTCGAGCGAGTGAAGAAATTCAAACTCGGAAGCGGATTTGACGAAGATACCCAAATGGGACCGCTGATTTCTGCTGAACACCTTGCGAAAGTTGAGAAGTATGTAGAATCAGGAGTTGAAGAAGGGGCTACGTTAGCCGTTGGCGGTAAACGCCCGGAAGACCCTGAATTACAAAATGGATTCTTCTTCCTGCCGACAATTTTCACTGATTGTACAACAGACATGACCGTTGTCCAAGAAGAAGGGTTCGGTCCGGTAATTACAGTTGAGAAGTTCACGAAAGAAGAAGAAGCTGTGAAACTTGCGAATGACTCCATCTATGGCCTTGCTGGCGGTGTCTTCACAAATGATATCGCAAAAGCAGAGCGCTGTGCTGCGAAGATGCGCATGGGTACGGTATGGATTAATGAATTCAACCTGTACTTCCCACACGCCCCATGGGGTGGGTACAAGCAGTCCGGAATTGGGCGCGAACTAGGTAAATTAGGTATTGAAGAATATACAGAAACGAAGCATATTTTCCAAAACCTTAAACCAGAACAAATCAACTGGTTCTAAGCTGACCATTTATTTTAAACATTCATGAACAAACCAGATAAAGGAAGAAGGGTTTTTTGCACCTTCTTCCCGACTAAAAACATCAAGGAGGAATATTAGATGGCTATGATTGAATCTTATGATTATGTAATCGTTGGTGGCGGTAGTGCAGGTTCTGTAATGGGAAACCGTCTAAGTGAGGATGGCAAAAAAAGCGTACTTGTACTAGAAGCAGGACGCAGTGACTATTCTTGGGATTTATTGATCCAAATGCCTGCAGCTCTTCCGTTCCCTTCAGGTAAAAACCTTTATGACTGGCAGTACGAATCCGATCCAGAACCATATATGAATGGACGCCGCATCCCTCATGCACGAGGAAAGGTTCTCGGAGGTTCCAGTTCCATTAACGGGATGATCTACCAACGCGGAAACCCGAAGGACTATGAACGCTGGGGTGCCGATGAAGGTATGACAAATTGGGATTGGGCTCACTGCCTTCCATATTTCAAGCGTCTGGAAAATGCATTGGCATCTCCTGATGATGATATGCGCGGTCATGATGGTCCAATCAAATTGGAGCGCGGTCCAGCGAAAAATCCTCTATTCCAAGCCTTCTTTGATTCAGCTGTAGAAGCTGGTTATAACCGCACACCTGATGTTAACGGATTTCGTCAGGAAGGGTTTGGCCCGTTTGATAAGCATGTGTACAAAGGGCAGCGTTTGTCCGCATCCCGTGCTTACTTGCACCCGGTCATGGACCGCGAAAACCTGACTGTTAAGACACGTGCTTTTGTTACGAGCATTGACTTTGATGGCACAAAAGCAAAAGGGCTAACGTATAAGCGAAATGGAAAAATGCATCAAGTAGAAGCGGAAGAAGTCATCCTTGCCGGTGGTGCGATCAACACGCCACAGCTGCTTCAACTATCTGGTGTAGGCGATGCGAAGCACCTTCGTTCCCTTGGCATCGATCCAGTCGTTGATCTTCCGGGTGTAGGGGAAAATCTTCAGGATCACCTTGAAGTTTACGTCCAGCACGCATGCCCGGTTCCTGTTTCCGAACAGCCGAACCTTCAGAAACGACGCATGCCTTGGATCGGCCTGCAGTGGATGCTTGGACGTACAGGTCCAGCTGCGACGAACCACTTCGAAGGCGGAGGTTTCGTCCGTTCCAATGATGAGGTCGACTACCCGAACTTGATGTTCCACTTCCTTCCGGTAGCGGTTCGTTACGACGGGCAGAAAGCACCGACAGATCACGGTTTCCAAGTGCACATCGGACCAATGTATTCTGATGCCCGCGGATCATTGAAGATTAAATCAAAAGATCCGAAAGAGCATCCGAGCATGGTGTACAACTATCTTTCTACAGAACAGGACAAACGTGAGTGGATCGAAGCGATTAACATCACTCGTGAAATTATGTCCCAGCCTTCTATGAAGCCTTATAACGCTGGCGAAATTTCACCTGGTCCTACGGTTCAAACAGAGGAAGAAATCCTTGAATGGGTAAGAGAAGATGCGGAAACGGCTCTTCACCCATCTTGTACAGCTAAAATGGGACCTGAATCAGATCCAATGTCTGTTGTAGACCCGGAATCTATGAAGGTTCACGGACTTGATAACGTACGTGTAGTCGATGCGTCTGCTATGCCGTATGTTACAAACGGCAACATCCACGCACCTGTATTAATGTTGGCAGAAAAAGCAGCAGACTTGATCCTTGGACGTAAGCCACTGGATCCAATCGATGCGGATTACTACCAGCACGGTGTTCACCCAGCTGATGCAGGGACAGTTCCTAAATCCAAATCTAAAGCTGTAACAAAATAAAACGTAAATGGAGAAGGTCTCTTCAAAATGTATGGCTAGTGAAGCGTACATGGATGAAGGAGAGCCTTCTCTTTTTTGTTGTTTTTAATAATCTTGATGGGCTTTCATAAGGAACATTCTTGAAAAAAAACGTTCCATCCGTTGTTTGGATGGAACGCTTTTTGTACAGAAGGAGCATCGCTCAATTAACTGTACTGTGGTTCTTTTCGGGACTTCTTCCGTTCACTGCGAATGGTTGACTGCGCGGCTGCAAGCCTGGCGGATGGCACGCGGAAAGGGGAGCAGCTTACATATTCCAACCCTAAGTCAAAGCAGAATTGGATGGATTCTTTTTCTCCTCCATGTTCTCCACAAATCCCTGTTTTCAGTGCGGGATTTATTGCTTTGCCCAGTTTCACACCATTTTCCACAAGTTTCCCGACACCATCCTGATCTAATGAAACAAATGGATTTCTTTTTAGTACATCGCTATCTACATAATGCTGGAGAAACTTCCCTTCTGCATCGTCTCGACTAAATCCATACGTCGTTTGAGTTAAATCATTGGTTCCGAAAGAGAAAAAGTCTGCTTCTTCAGCAATCTGATTGGCGGTGAGTGCCGCGCGCGGCGTTTCAATCATGGTACCAATAAGGTAATTGAATGCTAGGCCTGTTTCCGTCTGAACGTGTTGGCTGATCCGGATGACCAACTCTCGCATTTCTTTCAGTTCATTCACATGACTGACCAGAGGTATCATGATTTCAGGTTTAACTGTGATTCCTTTTTTCATGACGTTAGACATCGCCTGGAAAATGGCCAAGATTTGCATTTCGTAAATTTCAGGATGGATCATACCTAAGCGGCAGCCACGAAGGCCTAACATCGGGTTCGATTCTTCTAATAATCGTACTTTTCGTAAAAGGGTTTGTTTTTCCTGCAACTCGTTTGAGTCAGGACTAGTGATTTGCAGTTTTGTCACATCAACGAGCAGTTCTTCTTTGTCCGGCATAAATTCATGAAGCGGTGGATCTAGTAATCGTATGGTGATGGGGTGTCCCTGCATCGTTTCAAAAATTTGTTCGAAATCTTGTTGCTGCATGGGTAGGAGTTGATCGAGTGACTCCTTCCGTTCCGTTGTTGTTTCAGATAAAATCATGCTTTGAACCGTAGGAATGCGAGAGGCATCCATAAACATATGCTCGGTACGGCAAAGTCCAATGCCGCCGGCTCCAAATTCCAAGGCTTTCGCAGCATCTGTTGGATTATCAGCATTCGCTCGTACTCCGATCTTTCTTTCTTCATCTGCCCAGCGAAGCAGCAATTGGAATTCATCGGAAAGTTCCGGTTCAATCATTGGAATTTCACCGAGGAAGATTTCTCCTGTCGAGCCGTCAATCGTAATGATCTCTCCCTGGTTCACAGTCGTATCCCCTACGGCAAACTGTTTGGAGTCTAAATGAATTTTAAGAGAGTCACAACCGCATATGCATGCTTTCCCCATCCCTCTAGCTACCACGGCGGCATGGCTTGTCATTCCGCCTCGGCTCGTAACCGTAGCTTGAGCAGCGACGATTCCATGGATGTCATCAGGAGTCGTTTCAGGACGAACAAGGATGACCTTTTTTCCATCCTTTGAAAGCTTATCGGCTTCATCAGCATCAAAAACGACTTGGCCTGTGGCTGCCCCAGGAGAAGCGGGTAAACCTGCGGCTAATTTTTCTCTCTTGTATTCAGGGTCGATGCGGTGGTGGAGCAGTTGATTGAGCTGATCGGGATCGACACGTAAAAGGGCTTCGCGTTGATCCATAATTTTTTCTTTTACCATTTCAACAGCGATCCGGATGGCTGCCTGGGCGGTTCGTTTCCCTGTCCGCGTTTGGAGAATGAACAGCTTTCCGCGTTCTACTGTAAATTCAATGTCCTGCATATCTTTGTAATGGTCTTCTAATAACTGGCAGGTATTCACCAATTGTTGATAGACATCCGGCATTTCATCCTTGAGCGTCGCAATCGGCTGAGGCGTACGAATTCCTGCCACGACATCTTCTCCCTGGGCATTAATCAGATATTCTCCATAAAGCTTAGACTCACCGGTGGAGGGGTTGCGTGTGAAAGCAACCCCCGTGCCGGAATCCTCTCCCATATTTCCGAAAACCATGCTCTGAATGTTGACAGCTGTACCAAGGTGACCCGGAATTTGATGAAGGCGGCGATACAGGATGGCCCGTTTGTTATTCCATGAGTCAAACACGGCTTGGATCGTAAGGAAAAGCTGTTCTTTTGGATCCTGAGGAAAGCTCCGCTTCGTATTTTTGAGCACAATCGATTTAAACGCTTCAATCACTTCTTTCCAATCTTCGGCTGTGAGTTCTGTATCGGATTGGTATCCTTTTTCTTCGCGGATTTCTTCCAACTGTTGTTCAAAAAAGTAGTTTTCTATATCCAGGACAACATTTCCGAACATTTGAATGAACCGGCGATAGGAATCATAGGCAAAGCGAGCGTTATTCGTAAGTTCCGCCATTCCTTTAACCGTTTCATCATTCATTCCAAGGTTCAAAACGGTATCCATCATACCTGGCATGGAATGTACGGCACCTGAGCGTACAGAAACGAGAAGTGGATTGGTTGGATCCCCTAATTTTTTGTCTGTTTTCTCTTCAAGGACTTGAAGGGATTGTAATACTTGGGATTCGACTTCTGATGAGATGACTCTTTCTGCATCATAATAGGCGTTACATGCTGCTGTCGTAATCGTAAAACCATAAGGTACTGGTAAACCGATCCTTGTCATTTCCGCTAAGTTCGCACCTTTTCCACCCAGAAGTTCCTTCATACCACTTTCAGATTGATCAAACATGAATACAAAATTGTTTTCCATTAGGCAAAGCTCCCCCTTTTATTAAACATGGCCAGAATGATGTCGGCTGTCTCTTCAATCGCCTTATTGGAGACATCGATCACTGGACATCCAATCTTCTTCATAGTGTCTTCTGCACACGTCAATTCTTCAAAGATCCTATTCAATGAGGCATAACTGGCTGAATTTGTTAGTCCCAGCCTTTTTAATCGTTCTTTACGAATGTCATTTAATTTTTCCGGTGAGATGACTAATCCAATGCATTTCTTCCTAGGTATTTTAAAAAGTTCTTCAGGAGGCGGGACCTCCGGGATGAGAGGTACGTTGGCTACCTTGAATTGTTTATTCGCTAGATACATAGAAAGAGGAGTCTTTGAGGTTCTCGACACGCCGATGAGAACAATGTCTGCCTGTTTCAATCCTCTAACTTCCTGACCGTCATCATATTTCACAGCAAACTCAATGGCTTCCACTCGTTTGAAATAGTTCTCATCCAACTTTCTCATCTGTCCAGGTTCGCGGTTAGGCTGCCTATTGAACTTTTGAGTGAAGGCATTCATCAAAGGATACATTAAATCCACAGCAATGATTTGTTCTTCTTCAGCTCTGTGGTCCATGTATTCCTTTAACTCAGGCAGGACGATGGTGTAGGCAATGATGGATGGACGATACTTCGCCAAAGTGATGACATTATTAATATCCTGCTTGTCTTCCACATAGGAAAAGTGCTGGATCTCAACATCCTGACCAAAAAATTGACTCGCCACAGCTTTTACCATTAATTCAGCTGTTTCCCCGACTGAATCTGACACGATATAAACCATTTCTTGATTAGTCACAATCCAACTCCCTCACTATTAGTCATACAGGAAGTAAATGAAATCGCTGGTGTGTATGTACAGCTCACTACTTTTTCATACTTTCCCGATTAATATGTCACACTAATATTGTGATAATGAATAAATGTGACATACTATTACTGAATAGTATAGTATCATTGTTTGCGGATAGATACAACAAAAAGATCGTTTATTGTCATTGTTAAAAGACTTGGTGGCTTGGCGGTGTAATAGAGCAAGTTGTCTAAAGTTCTAAAGCGTAATATAATGGAAATTAATCTTGTACATAAAGGAGGGAAAATCATGCCTACTTTCACCTTAGACATCAAAAATGAGGACAAACACCTGCTTTTTATGATGTCTATTATTGGAAATTCAGCTGTCCTAGGGACAAGTGTGTCCTTTTTTAGCTGAATTCCATAGTGTGAACGTACGTATGATTTCCTTTAAATAGCGGAAGCTGCCACACGGGATGATCACGTGTGGCTTTTTTTATGTATAAGAGAGGACGAATGATGATGTTTAAAACAAAACGCAATATCTATATGCTGTATTTCTATATCTTTTTTGCCCAGTTGTTTTTTGACCGGGCCTTGTGGGTCATCTACCTTGGCGACAGAGGGATGACGTTCGGTCAAATTGGTTTGTTGGAAGCTTTTCTTCACCTGGCAATTGTGCTCTTTGAGGTTCCTACAGGGATGATTGCTGATTTGTATGGCCGGAAAGTGAGTTTAGTCATCGGGAATGTGTTCAGTATTCTTTATGGACTCTTTATGATGATCAGCGGTACTTTTTCCATATTCACACTCGCCTTTTTATCCATGGGGATGATGGTCACTTTCCATTCCGGTGCTGAGCAGGCGTTTGCTTATGACACGTTGAAAAATGAAAACCGTGAGAAAGACTATACGAAAGTGATCGGAAGCATGACGGCTCTTGCTCTATTATCATTGAGCCTTGCCAAATTCCTCGGCGGTTTTATGGCGGATATCAGCTGGGGATGGGTGTATGGAACAACGATTTTCACCCATATTCTCGCCCTTATTCCTTTGTTTTTATTGAAGGAGCCGGAACGTGAAAAGACGGAGGACATCGGCGGTCGATGGTATAACCAGTGGGTCCACCAATTTAAATTAGGTGTGGTTGTATGGAGGGAAAACCCGGTCATTCACCGGCCTGTGGTGCTGTTTATTTTGGCGAGTGCAGTCATGGTGATTATCGTGTTTTACGGCCAGGAGTACTTCATCCAGTTAGGTTACTCCTCTGTCGTTGTAGGTGCTTTATTTACAGTAGAAGGGCTCTTGGGAGTCGTCATGGCGAAAATTGCCTACAAGGTCGAAAAGAGGTTTGAGTTCTTCAATATCTTACATTACGGTTTAGGGCTGTTCCTTTTATTTTTCATCCTATTCATCTTTGCCATGGACTGGGCCATTCTACTATCATTCCTATTCCTTGCGCAGCTGTTGAGTCTATTCGAACCGATCTTCAGTTCATTTGTGCAAAACTTATTAAAAAGTAATGTCAGGTCTACCTTCTTTTCCTTAATTGGTTTAATGGAAAGCTTCATCATTATGATCAGCTTTCCGTTGTTCGGGTTTGCGATTGAGCGTACCGGTTTTACCAACGGTTTTGCGGGTCTGCTGCTTATTTTTTTCACGGGAGCGGCCAGCTTCCTTATCGTGCAAAAACTTAGAAAGAATTAATGCAAAGAGCTTCCCGATCAAAAGGGAGCTCTTTTTTCTTCCCTGTGTTTTACCGCCGGCTTCCGGTAGTTTATAATGAGGGGCAAACAAGCAAAGACAGGAAGTGCCTATGAGTAAACGAAAGAATCAAGGATATAAAAAAACGAAGAAGAAACCAAACAGGACTGGGAAGCCATATGGGAAACAGAAATCCTCTCCCCATGCACCATCCAAAGGTAAGCCTGCACGTGGACAAAAACCCATAACCGCAGAGGTCACGTGCTCAGGTCTGACGGATGAAGGAAAAGGAATTGCCGAGTGGAAGGGCAAGCGATTGGAAGTCCCTCTTCTGTTGCCTGGGGAAAAGGCTGAGGTAAACATCATTCAAAAGGGACGGTTTTTGGACGCAGAGTTGAAGAATGTGGTCATTTCAGCAGAAGAACGCGTCGATCCACCTTGCCCGTATTATTACGAGTGCGGGGGTTGTCAGCTTCAGCATATGAGCAACGATGCGCAAGCGCTTTTCAAGCAGGAAACGATTGATCACTTGATGAAGCCATTCGGAAAACCGGATCCTATTTTCACGATGGACCATCCGTATGATTACCGGAATAAGAACCATAATACATTCGGTTTGAATCACAAGCGTCAGGTCATTGGCGGGTTGTATGCGCAGCATACGCACGAAATCATCCCGATGGATCGTTGTCTTATCCATGACCCTAAGGCAGATGAAATCATCGATACCATCAAGGACTATCTCAAGAACTCAAAAATGCAGCCGTATGACGAAGACACGGGACGCGGCTTTTTACGGCATGTGTTAATCAAAGTCGGCAAAGTCAGTGGAGAGATCATGGTCGTGCTGGTCGCAGCCTCCTCTGAGTTCAAAGGGAAAAACAATTTTGTGAAGGCCCTGAGGAAAGCTCATCCAGATATTACGACCATGCTATTGAATGTGAATAAACGGGATACGAGTGTTGTTCTCGGCGAACAGGAAAAAGTATTGTTCGGGAAAGGAACCATTACCGACACGTTGTGCGGGCTTGAATTTGAGATTTCGGCAAAGTCATTCTATCAAATCAATCCGGTCCAGACAGAAAAGTTGTACGGAAAAGCGATTGAAATGGCCGAGCTCAGTGGAAACGAGACTGTGATCGATGCGTACTGCGGGATTGGCACGATCGGGCTCGTGGCCAGCCGCAAAGCTGGGAAAGTCATCGGCGTAGAGGTGAATAAGGACGCCGTACGGGATGCCATCCGTAATTCCAAGCGCAATGGCGTGACCAATGCACGGTTCTATCAAGGCGACGCTGGCGAATTCATGGTCGATATGGCTGCACGCGGGGAGAAAGCGGATGTCGTGATTATGGATCCACCGAGAAGTGGGAGCGACGAAGCGTTTTTATCAAGTGTGGTGAAACTTAAGCCGAAGCGTGTCGTGTATGTTTCCTGTAACCCTGAAACGCAGGCGCGGGACATGAAGTACTTGGTCAAGAACGGTTATGAGGTTGAAGGGATCCAGCCGGTGGATATGTTTCCACAGACGTATCATGTGGAATCCGTGGCGAAGTTAGTGTTGAAAAGGTAGTCACTACTTAAATACAAGGTTGTGGCACGTATCACAATCAACTTAACTAGAAAAAGGTTCATCCAGAGCAGTGGATGAACCTTTTTCTATATTCGCATGACTTGGGCAGAGGACCTATATCGAATCTACCGGTAATCCTTTGGGGTACCCCAGTACTCATATCGATTGTAACGGGGATCTGTGGAATCAAAACGAATGAAAATGGGAGCATGATCCAATTCAGGATAAAATCCAAAATAATATCGGTCTCCATACCTGATGGCTTCAAGGGCTAAGGGGAGTTCCCGCCTGAAAATAGTATTGCGAAGAGCGGATTGGTTAGACCCATATTGTCCATCCACATAAACATAGACAAAGAGGTAGGGGCAGCCGTTTTCTATCCTCCATTCAGCAAGTACTTCATCTCTCATTGAGGTAATCTTGTCATAGGCATACGACAATCCCAGCGTAAGAAAAAGCTCTGCTGTGATGTCTGAGTGGGTCAATGTGTACCTGCGTCCTAACAGGGGAGCGGTTTTTGTAACACCATGCCTGAACTCAACGAAAAGTTTATCTGGATTAAGCCTTTTCAAAGGAAACCTCCTTATAAAAGACATTCATATGTCCGGTAAACGGGTGCAATCCTTATTAATTGTGCTGTCATGAATTCCGTTTACTAACCTTTATTCATGTTCATGATTTCCCTCTTGAGTGTAGAGTTCAAAGCGCATATGAACCCAAACGACCGTTTTAAATCATATGCGAAGAACCCATCTGCCATTTCTTTTTTATGGAAGTGAACGTTCTTTTTATGTTTCAGTAAGGTAGCCTGGAAAAAAGGAAAAGTTGAGCCATAATAGGATGCTCAACTTTTTCGTAGGTTTTGATTTTTTTATGTTATAAGAAAAACAGAACAAACAGCTGGAGATAGATTTGGACCATGACATAAAAGGCAATGGCATATTTATAATTGAACATCAGTCCGTTCTTAATGATGCTCAACTTGTTCACAGAACTCAAGATGATCGATGGTAAAATCAGTGGAGATAACATGATCGAAATCACGCTTCCTGAAGTAATTCCTAGTACAACGATCTCAGGTGGATAGGGAAGTTCGACCCCTTGCAAAATTCCTGAAACGAGTACGATGACCGTTAAGGGGCCGAGTCCTATGAACCCTAAAATGATCACCACAAATGGGAGTACCCATAAGAAGTTCAAGAATGGTACGGCGTCTGTAATGTAAAAGAGACCGTCTATTATATACTCACCATATCCTGACTGGTTCACCGCATTGATTAAAAATCCAGCTGCCAGTAGAATCGAGAACTGCTGGGCTTTATTAGGGATACTTTTCGCTACATAGGTCTTCCCATTCTCCGTAATTGCGCTGCTTCTCTTACGAATGATGAAGTAAAGGATGACCCAGGCCACGATTACGATCGGGATAATGAGCAGAAGCTGAACGTCCCAAAATGCGTTGAAAAGAAAAATGGAACCGAATAACGTTACAAAAAGTATGCCGAATTCGAGTGCATCCTGGTTCCCTTTTGTATCCTGTTTCTTTTGTTCGGTGATCTTCTCAAGCTGTTCCTGGATTCCTGCCGTAAGGTCTACGCCATAATGACGTTCCTGATAATAGGAGAACAGGACAGATAATAAGATACCTGCGAATGAAATAAAAAATCCTTGTAAAATCGATAAGCCTAATGATGCACCAAGCGCATCGACGGCAAAAATAAAGCTTGGGATGCTGACGACCCACATCGTCGTTAAAGAGAAAGCACGCAAGAGGGCCGTTCCTTTATAATTCTCCCACGCCTCTCCTTTTTGATTGCTTAAGAAGTCGTTGATCATGCTATAGACCATAGGGATTGATCCGAATAGTAAGAAGTAAGAAATGATTTGGGTGATTACCATCATTCCAAAATAGAATTTCCGGCTAGTATTAAGCAGATTCTGAGCGAAATTGATGACTGATTCGATATAGGGCTTTTCTTCCAGAACCCAACTGATTGTAGGAACAATCAATAAGAGCGCAATCAGTCCACTCATCACTGTGAACCCAGATACAGTACCTTCTACGAGTGAAGTGCCAGCCGAGATGTGAACAATCAGGGCAATAATCAACAGCAGAAGGGAGATCGCTGCCTGTTTCACCGGCAAGAAGAAGTATCCGAGTACAAAGGCCGCTAAACCGAATAAGGAAAGAGTGGTGGAGAGCATTTCTCCACCTATGAAATATACGATAAAATGCATGAGGACATATAGACTGATAAAAAAGGTATACCCTCGCTTTGCGATTTGTACCATTGTAAATGCTCCGTTCTTTATTGAAATGTACCTTACATATCGTACCATAAGCGAAATTCAATCGCTCGTTTTGTGCCCGGATTACTGATGTGGAAGGTGAGAAGTTAAAAAAGCAAAAGGAATCGTGGTCGCTTCACGATTCCTTTTGCTTTTTTTATATCAATCCAGAGATCCTTTTAAAAATCCTTCCACGATCTTATTAAATTTCTCCCCATGTTCCCAGAACATAAGGTGACCTCCAAGAGCTTTCACAGACGCTTTCGGAGCAAGTTTTTCTAAATAGGGAATCGCTGTTTGAGCCCAATGTTCAGCGACCACATACAATGTCGGTGTAGTTTCACTGCTTTTTGAGGCTTCTTCCCGGTAATCAGCGAAGAGTCCTGAAGAAAATAAGTTGGCCGCTATATAGTATGGCGTGCGAAGGGATTGCTCGACAACCCACGACAATTCTTTCTCCGTTAATTTTCGCTGGACCATCACTCCGGATGCATAGGCTGTAATAAATTCCCTCTGTCCCTTTGGATGCCTAAGGTAGTTTGTATAGGCGGCAGCTAAATCATCCAGCGGCCCTTCCACCCAATCTGTATCCTGCTTCAAAGAGAGGGATTTCGGCGGCATGTCAATGAAAACCAGTGATTTGATTCCTTCCGTGCCAAACTGACGAATATACTCCCAGGCGGTCAGGCACCCGAATGACCAGCCGACAAGTGTTGCATTCTTAACCTTTAAAGCATGGAGCACTTTTTGTAAATCTCCCCCGTGCGTGACGTAATCATTTCCGTGCACCGTCAGGGTTGATCGCCCGTGACTTCTAGGATCAATGACAATCGTTCGGTGAGTTTTTGAAAAGTAACGGATTTGTTCAGAGAAGACTTCCGTCGTGAATGTAAAGCCTGGGATAAACACTAAAGGTTCTCCCGATCCAGCTTCTTGAACGAATAATTCAATACCTGGTTCTACTTCAATATAAGCTTCTTTCAATTTCATGACCTACCTCCTGAGTTCCTCTTCCTCGAATAAGATTTAAAACCCTCTTTTAATCTTATTCAAAGAATTGAGGATCTATTTCTTCTGCAGGAGGTTTGGAAAGTGGCATTTTTATAATGTTTTAAGAAGTCACCCCTCCATACTTTCATACTAGATTTGCAGGTATAAATGACTAAATGTAGTTGCTGAGCCTACCAAATTGTTTGATGAAAGAGTAGAGCGGCAATATCCCCCAATGTAGCCCGAATATATAGGAGGAGATTACATGAACCGTTTTACAATACCACGCGATATTTATTTCAGTGAAAATGCTCTTGATATATTGAAATCTTTAGAAGGAAAAAAAGCCTTGCTGGTGATCGGTGGAGGTTCTGTCAAAGAAAATGGCAACCTTGAAACGATTGAGAATAACCTGTCAGAAGCGAATATAGAGACAAAGCTTATTGAAGGGATCAAAGAAGAACCTTCCACAGACCTTGTGCAAGAACATCTGGAGACGGTGAAGGACTTTGAACCGGATTGGATTATTGGGATCGGCGGCGGTTCCCCGATGGATGCTGCCAAAGCCTTCTGGTTGTTCTATGAACATCCGAATCTTAGTTTCGAAGATGCGACCAAACCATTTGAGCTGCCTGAACTTCGTACTAAAGCGAAATTCATCGGTATTCCAACAACAAGTGGTACAGCATCGGAGATCTCCAACCTTTCTGTAATTACCGACTCAGAAACAGGTGTAAAATATCCACTGGCAAGCTTTGAACTAACGCCGGATTTAGCCATCATCGACCCTGTTATGGTTGAATCCATGCCGAAACGTGTGACAGCTTACAGCGGAATGGATGCTGTAACCCACAGCATTGAAGCCTATGTAGCTAAACCACGAACAACATTTACAGATGCTCTTGCCAAAGAAGCGGCTAAGATCCTGAGGGAAAACCTTCTTTCTTCATACAAAGGAGATAAGGATAGCCGTGAAAAAGTCCACTATGCCCAGGCAATGGCTGGTATGGCCTTCTCTAATGCTGTATTAGGTAACGTACACAGCTTAGCGCATAAGAGTGGTCCGACATTCGGAGTACCGCACGGTTGTGCCAATGCGATTTATCTTCCGTATGTCATCCAATTCAACCGTAGTGTAGTAGAAGAGCGCTTTGCTGCATTGGCGAAAAGAATTGGTTTAGAAGGTCAAAATGATCAAGAACTCGTAGACGCTCTCATTGAGTGGGTCCGTGAGTTAAATCGTGAAATGGAAGTACCGAATACACTGCAGGAATTCGGGGTATCCGAAGAGCTCTTTAATGAGCACGTTGATAAGATGGCAGAAAATGCGGTAGAAGATCCATGTACTGGAACAAATCCACGTGAAACGTCTGAGGAAGAAATGAAAAAACTATTTGTCGCCGCTTACTACGGCCAGGAAGTTGATTTTTAATTAGAAGATTTATAGAGATCAATCCACCATTGGATTGATCTCTTTTTTCTGGACAAATATATGGGCATCCATTTTAATAGAATGGAAAGGAGCGGACTTATGATCATCAAACCCCGCATCATCCCACCTGATATTGCTCATCTGGAAATGCTGCTTCATCGAATTAAACCTCACCACACGAAAATACCTCAATTAGAGGAAATCCTCTCCGCAAAACAAGCTGGTTGGAGCGGCGAACAATCCCTTGATTATCACCTCGATTATTTGAAAGACCCTCATTATATTCTTCACAACCTGCGCCTGAATGATGGGCACCACTTTTTCCAAATCGACACGGTTATCTTATTCCCTTCATTCATCCTGATCCTTGAAGCTAAAAATATGATCGGTCAGATTTCTATCCATCGCGAAAAAAGAGAGATGCGTCGTGACACGGAAGGATTCCAGGATCCTGTAGAGCAGGCCGAACGGCAAAAGTATTTATTAGACGAGTGGTTGTATAACCACCTGGGAATCCGTATGCCCATCGACTTCCTGGTCGTCTTCACAAACCGACGGTGCACGTTGGAATTTGACTCCTCAGACTCTAGTATCTATGAAAAAGTCATACGGGCCACTAGTTTGATTGATACCATCGAAAAGAAAAAAGGTTTTTATCCAAAGAGGCTGTTTGGAAAGGAAGAACTCTCCCGGATCGGACAAGCTCTGGTTGATGCCCACAAGGAGTATATCCCTGACTACATGAGTCGGTACAATTTGAATTATTCTGATCTGCAAAAAGGAGTCAGATGCCCGGCGTGTGGAAAGTATTCGATGAAAAGAACAAAAATGAAATGGGCATGTCCTGTTTGTTTTCATATATCTCTCTATGCCCATGAACAAGCATTGAGAGAATATGCTGTGCTGGTAGCGAAAATCATTAGTAATAAAGAAGCTCGAGACTTTTTAAGGATCAGTTCAAGACATGTGGTTTATCGACTATTAAGCGCTTATTGTAAGGAGAGAAGAGGTTCTACTAAAAAAGCGAGATTCCTATTGGAGTGAAAAATTTTTTAATTAAAGCCTCCGTGGCGCCAAAGAGAGAGCAAGTCGCACCAAAGGGAGAGCGAGTCGCGCCAAAGGAGTGGCGAGTCGCGCCAAAGGAAGAGCAAGTCGCGCCAAAGGGAGAGCGAGTCGCGCCAAAGGAGTGGCGAGTCGCGCCAAAGGGAGAGCGAGTCGCGCCAAAGGAAGAGCGAGTCGCGCCAAAGGGAGAGCGAGTCGCGCCAAAGGAAGAGCGAGTCGCGCCAAAGGAAGAGCGGGTCGCGCCAAAGGGAGGCGAGTCGCGCCAAAGGAAGGGCGAGTCGCGCCAAAGGGAGAGCGAGTCGCGCCAAAGGAGTGGCGAGTCGCGCCAAAGGAGCATCGAGTCGCGCCAAAGGAAGAGCAAGTCGCACCAAAGGGAGAGCGAGTCGCGCCAAAGGGAGAGCGGGTCGCGCCAAAGGAGCATCGAGTCGCGCCAAAGGAAGAGCGAGTCGCGCCAAAGGAGTGGCGAGTCGCGCCAAAGGAAGAGCGAGTCGCGCCAAAGGGAGAGCGAGTCGCGCCAAAGGAAGAGCGAGTCGCGCCAAAGGAGCATCGAGTCGCGCCAAAGGAAGAGCAAGTCGCGCCAAAGAGAGAGCGAGTCGCGCCAAAGGAGTGGCGAGTCGTGCCAAAGGAAAAGCAACCCGCCCAAAAGGTCAAGCGCATCACGCCAAAGAACAAGAGAACTACGTCAAACCCTTGCTTTAAGCTTCATCCCATAGTACTCTTGGGGTTCAATGAAGGGAGTGGGAGACCATGACACGAGTGGTCATCTTAGCCGAAAAACCCTCTCAGGCAAAAGCATATGCAGAGGCTTTTACAATACAGGAAAAGACGAAAACATATATTGTACTAAAACCAGATGATACCTTCCCGAATGGGGCGACGATAACATGGGGCGTCGGTCATTTGGTGGAATTGAAAGAACCGCATGACTATAAACCGGAGTGGAAGAGATGGAAGCTTGATCAACTGCCGATTGTACCTGATCGATTTCTTGAAAAAGTGTCGAAAGGGAAGTGGGAGCAGTTTAAAGAGGTCAAGCGTTTGTTCCAACAAGCGGACGTGCTAGTGAATGCTGCCGATGTCGACCGGGAAGGTTCGAACATTTTCTACAGCATTCTCCGTTTAACAGGCGTGAAAGGGAAGCCGGTTCGCCGCTTGTGGATCAATTCTCTTGAGAAGGATGAAGTGCGTAAAGGATTTAAGAATCTACAAAACAATGAAAAAGATCTGCGGATGTTTGATGAAGCGAAGGCCCGTCAAATTAGTGATTGGATGGTAGGGATCAACGCCAGCCGCCTGTTCACCTTACATTTACAGAAAAAAGGCTTTGGAAGCTATCTGTCCATCGGCCGGGTGCAGTCGCCTACGGTCTACTTGATCTACCAGAGACACAAGGAGATTGAGAACTTTGTGTCCGAGCCTTTCTATCAAATCGAAGGACTTTTTCAATCAGAGACAGGTTCCTATAAGGGTTTAGCGGAAATTAAGGAAAAGGATAAAGCTAAGGTTCAGGCGCTGATGGACAAGCATGGGCTGAAAGAAAAAGAAGACCATTCAGGAATGGTCCAACGGGTAGACAAAAAGACCAAACATCAAAAATCACCGAAACTGCATTCGTTGTCCACCTTGCAAAGTGTTGCGAACAGACGCTGGAAGTACACACCGTCGCAGGTGCTGAAGACGATGCAAAAACTCTATGAGAAAAAACTAGTCTCCTATCCGAGGACTGACTGTAATTACATCACGGAAAGCGAATTCTCTTATGTAGTGAACAACTTGAAGTCCTACCAGGATACGCTGAACGTTTCTTTCACACCTATCTCTTTGAAACCTCGAAAGCGGTATGTGGACAGCAAGAAAGTTCAGGAGCACTATGCCATCATCCCGACGAAGTCCATCCCAACGGAAAAGAAGCTGAATGGGCTGAGCCGTGAGGAACGCAACATTTATACAGAGGTCTTGGCTACGACGCTCGCGATGTTCCATAGCGATTACGTGTACGAAGAAACGACCATTTTCACACATGTTCATGACCTGCCTTTCAAATCGACAGGCAGGAGGGAAGTGCATCAAGGATGGAAAGAGCTTTTTCCTAAGCCGTCCAAAGCGAAACACGATAAAGATGCACTTCTTCCAAATGTCCAAAAAGGGGAAGAGGTAGGCGCACGCCTTCATATAAAAGAAAGTATGACGCAGCCGCCGAAACCGTACACCGAAGGACAGCTGATCAACATGATGAAAACGTGTGGAAAGCTAATGGATGACGAGGAAGACGTGGAGATCCTGAAAGAAGTCGAAGGTCTCGGTACTGAAGCCACCCGCTCAAGCATCATTGAAACGATCAAGGCTCAAAAATACATTGAAGTGAAAAAGAACAATGTCTACGTCACGGCCAAAGGAATCACGCTTTGTGAAGCCATTGAAGGGACGCTGTTATCGAGCCCGTCCATGACCGCCAAATGGGAATCGTATTTGAAGAAAATCGGAAGCGGAGAAGGATCGAAACAAACGTTCATCAAACAGACGAGTCAGTTTATTGAAAAACTGATCCAAGAGACTCCTGATTCCATTCAACAGGTTCAAATCCGAAATACTGGCGAGAAGAAGAAGTGGAACCAGCCGATCGCCAAATGTCCGGCATGTCAGACGGGCTCCATCATGGACCGTTACAAATTTTATGCTTGTTCCGAATACAAAAATGGATGTAAGGTGAGCTTTCCGAAAAGATTGGCAGGGAAATCCCTGAGTGCAAATATGATTAAAACGCTTTGTGAGAAGAAACGGACGAAGGTGTTGAAAGGGTTTAAGGGAAAGAAGACGTTCAGTACGGCTTTAACACTGGATGAAGATTTCAAAATCAAATTCGATTTTAAAAAGAAAGCGGAAGAAAAAAGTTAGACATGTTATTCGTGCTTGCCTCTCTTTGTGTGAACCCATTAGCACAAGGAGGCAGGCTTTTTTTGTTGAGGAAGTGTAGGATATTCATTTAGTTTTCCCCCTTCTCAAGGGGACAGGCAGTGAGTGCCATCGTGTATCAGAGGAAATGGTTTCATTCACTACAAAACCATACATCAAGGACACTCTTCTCTTTCCGTACATAGGATAAATCAACAAATGGGAAGGGATTTGAGAAAATGTATGTGGGACCCTACACGCATCCATATCCATACTATGTGAATCATCCGGCGTATGGCTACAGAAATTCTACAGATTATTGGCCTGTTCCTAACCAGGCATATGAATATTCTTACTATAACAGGGTGATGGCAGAAGATTATGGGCCTGGTCCATTCGTCATAAATATCAATGAAGCGACGAAGCAAAATCAAACCTATCGAACGGCTTTATGGACAGGATCAAACTTACAAGTAACCTTAATGAGTATACCCCCAGGTGGAGATATTGGGTTAGAAGTGCATCCAAATGTCGATCAGTTCCTACGTATTGAACAGGGGCAGGGAATTGTTCAAATGGGCGAGACTAAAAATGATTTAAGTTTTGAAAGAAATGTCTATGATGATGACGCCATCATGATCCCTGCTGGAACGTGGCATAATGTAACCAATACAGGTGATACGCCGCTTAAACTCTATTCGATATACGCCCCTCCTAATCATACATTTGGTACGGTTCATGCAACCAAAGCAGAAGCGATGACTGCGGAAGAAGACAACGGTCAAGGAAATGGAAATACCCTTGTTTATGGTAAGACTCCAGACGAATGGGTGAAGTACACGGAATACTTGGTGAAGGAAGGGTTAGAAGATGTTAAAAGAGGGATCAATGCTACGCACATCCTTCAAGAGTTCATCTTAATGGGATTGCTTGTAGGGAAGGGATATACTCCTGAAAAAGCCTATGAAACAGTAGAAGAATGGGAAAGGACAGGAAAATCCAAGCTTCTTCAACAAAGTAAAAAGATGCAGTAGTTTAATCTTGGGTAGGTAAAAACACTATCTCCTTACAATGTGGAAGACGTGAAGGGGTAGTGTTTTTTTAATAAAATCAACCATTCTTTGGGGGTCAGATAAATAAAAATAGTAAACCATTTGTCATTTGTGAACAATTTTGTAATTTTTATAAAAACTCAGGAATAAAACATAAAAAGGTGGTAAGATATTTCTCATATCCGATCTTCTTCAAGGATATCCGTTTATTTGAAAGCGTTTTATTAAAATAAGAAGAGGTTGATGAAAAGTTGACATTAACAGTGAAAGAAGCTTCCATCTTTGACCACAAGGGCAACAGGATTATGACAGAAGACCGTGAGATTGCGATCATTGCCAAAATGGAAGATCCTAAGATTGCTATATTGGGAAATGTCGTCAGTGATGCCGAATGTGACGAGCTTATCCGTCTCTCTCAAGATCGGATGAACCGGTCGAAAATCGGCTCGCGTCATGAAGTAAGTGACATTCGGACGAGCAGCAGTACGTTCCTTCCAGAGGACGATGTGACCACACGGATAGAAAAACGGTTGGCGCACATTATGAATGTACCCGTTGAACATGGAGAAGGACTTCACATCTTGAATTATAAACAAGGCCAGGAATATAAAGTGCATTATGACTATTTTAAATCGAAGGTCCAGGCAAAGAACAACCCGAGAATCAGCACGCTTGTACTTTACTTGAACGATGTTGAAGAGGGTGGGGAAACGTACTTCCCGCACATGAATTTATCTGTCTCTCCTCAAAAAGGCATGGGGGTCTATTTCGAATATTTTTATTCCGACCCTGTAATCAATGAACGGACCCTGCACGGCGGCTCTCCCGTCTCAATCGGAGAAAAATGGGCAGCGACGATGTGGGTACGGAGAAAACAGTATAGGTAAGGAAAGCGACAGAGAGAAAATGACGTATTTAAACATAATGAAACACCCAGCATGCCCCAAGGATGGCAGTGCTGGGTGTTTTCTTATGACAGTAAGGGGAAGACCGCTGTATGGACCATTACTTCATTCTTGTGTTTTCTACGATTTTATTCGCTCGTTTAAATTCTTGCTGGAACTTTACTTCTTGTGCTTTGGTTAATGTACTTCTTTTTTCTTTGGAAATTTGGGCTTTCGATTTCATTCCTAATCCCTCCTTTACCTGTCATTAGTTTCATTATGAACGGTTTGGGATAAGGTTATTCTATGGCTGGAGGCGTTGGGCCTCCCTCTAAACTCATACCATTGCTTTATTGGTGAAGAAGGCCGACTTGTGGCAGGCATTGGAAGGGTATAGAATATATAGTGTTGATTCGTAGGAAAGTGAGTGATGACGATGGATAGAATCGGTGTGTTGACGAGTGGAGCTGATGCTCCCGGAATGAACGCAGCCATACGATCAGTCGTAAGGTCAGGAATCTATTACGGCGTTGAAATGGTTGGAATCAAGTATGGTTTTCAAGGCCTATTGAATGAAACGTTGGAGAAAATGGATGCATCATCCGTGGGCTCTATTATTCAACGCGGAGGAACGATCCTGCAATCCTACACATGTGATGAAATTCACACGGATGCAGGTCAGGAGAAAGCCATCGAAAAACTGCACAAACAAGGAATCGATTCCTTAGTTGTGATTGGCGGAATAGAAGACTTATCAATTGCTGCTTCATTGCAAAAAAAGAACTTTCCATGTATCGCCATCCCGGCCACGATCGATAATGATATCCCGGGTGTGGCTGAGGCCATCGGCTTTGATACAGGGTTAAATACAATCATTGATTATATTGATCGTATTCGTGATACGGCATCTTCCCATGAAAAATCATCAATCATTGAAGTGATGGGAAGAGATACAGGGAACCTGGCGTTATGGTCGGGGCTTGCCGGTGGAGCAGAGAATATTTTGATTCCTGAGAAAAAAGAGGACATCAACACCATTTTTGAACAGATTAAAAGTGGACCTTCTCGAGACAAAAGGTACAGTATCATCATTGTAGCGGAAGGTAGTGGTGTGAGTGGAATCGATCTCAACACCAAGTTGAAAGAAGAAGCAGGGATTGAATCCCGCGTCACCGTTCTAGGCCATACGCAGCGTGGGGGAGCTCCAACTGCGAGAGACCGAGTGCTGGCCAGTCGGTTAGGTGCATATGCGATTGATCTGCTACTCGCGAAAGAATCTGGCAAGGTCGTCGGTCTTAAAAACAATACGCCTGTGAGCTACATATTTGATGATGTCTTTTCACAAACGTCTCAAATTGATGAAGGCATGTACGAGTTGTCAGGGAGGCTGTCTATTTAAATCGGAATGTGTGCAAGCGTTGTAGACGCTTGCCCTTTCTTTTTTTAATGAAGGAATGGTCATAAAGGGTGAGTGAAACACTTCGACCTTCTATACGTGTTACGATACCCTTAAGAATACATAGGAGGAACGTCCAATGACGAGAAAACTGTACTATGAAGATGTTTATACGATGGATTTTGACTCAAAGATGGTTCAAACAGATGAAGATGAACGCGGTTTGTATGTAGTGCTCGAAGAAACAGCGTTTTACCCGACAGGCGGAGGCCAGCCGCACGACGAAGGAACTTTGAATGATGTTGAGGTGTTCGGTGTCGAAGAAGTGGACGATGAAGTACGCCATTACATAAAAGAAGATTTGTCCACAGAAGGAAGGGTGCATGGGAAGGTCAATCAAGAGCGACGGCTTGACCACATGCAGCAGCACTGTGGCCAGCATATCATTTCAGCTGTTTTCGACGATCAGTTCGATATCCCGACCACGAGCTTTCATTTAGGAAAAGATACGGTGACGATTGATTTAGATACGGGAAAGCTGTCTAATGAAACGTTGGTAAAAGTGGAGGAACAGGTCAACCAGATCATTCGCTACAATTACCCAGTTGAAACGAAGTGGATGTCGGTCACGGAGGCGGGGGAGTACCCGCTTCGTAAACCACTCGCCGTTAAGGGTGATGTGCGCCTTGTTATCATCCCGGAGATCGATTACAACGGCTGTGGGGGTACGCACCCTCATTCCACAGGTGAAGTCATGGCTGCCAAGTTTTTAGGATGGACAAAAAACAAGCACCAGGTGCGCTTAGAGTTCGTGTGCGGTAATCGTGTCTTGCAAAAACTCGGTCAGAAGCATCAGGTGTTGACCGAATTGAAGCTGTTGTTCCGAAGCCGGAACAACAGCTTGTCGATGAAGTTGGTGAGCTTATCCATGCAAGTAAGGAAAAGGATAAGAAAATTGCCGAGCTGGAGGGACAACTCCTTCACTATGAAGCGGAAGAAATCCTTTCAGCGTCCAACAGGCAGTCGGTGATCCAGCGTGTCTTTAATGATCGTTCAATAAAGACGCTGCAGTGTCTAGGGAAAGCCATCATCGAAAAAGCTCCAGAAGCATATGTCATTCTGATCAGTGAACAGGAGAAACAGTTACAGTTTGTGCTTGCTCGCGGAGAGGACATCGATAGGAATATGAACGAGGTCGCCAAGCAGGTGATGCCCCTTATCGAAGGAAAGGGCGGAGGAAAACCGAACTTTGTTCAAGGGGGAGGAAAGAGGCTGATGGACGGGCAGTCTTTTGCTGGTCGAATCCATAACCTTTTGTAATTCTTCCTAACAGGATCAAAGAAAGACAATCTGTCGATCACGCAGGTTGTCTTTTTATTTTCCATCCATATATGGCACCCCTCAAATGAATAGACACGTGGCTTCAAAAGGGGGGGAGATGCCTATTTTTCCACTACAAATGTTTGAATTTTAAAAAAGTAAATCCCTATGATGTACAATCCCTATTCACTATCTTGGGATGAAAGCGTATACATAGACGTTTTTATAGGTGCTACAATAAAAATGCGGAAGGGGGACAGAGAGTGGAACTCAATGAAAGAAGCAACAAAATTCTTCAAGAATTGGTTGTCAATCCGAGAATCACAAGTACAACACTCGAAAAGAAGTACGAGTTAACACGGAGGCAACTTGGTTACAGCTTCAATAAAATCAACGATTGGTTAGTGTCTCACAACCTTCCTGAAATTGAGCGTACAAGACAAGGGCAATTCATCATTGATCGGTCGGTCTTCGCTCAAGTGAATGGCGAACAGAAGTCGTCGGTTGGCGTAGCCGTCTTATCTGAAAAACAAAGGATTTATTTCATTATTTTGATGCTTCTGAGCAGAGAAGAGCTATCCCTGAATCATTTTACCTTTGAGTTGGATTTCAGCAAGAATACCATTCTCAATGATTTGAAGCAGGCCCAATCCTTTTTGGAATCGTATGGCGTAACCATCAAATACACAAGGAAACAAGGTTATATGCTGGAGGGGAAAGAGTTCCAGATTCGTCGGGTCCTCATTAAGGTGACTTACGAATTGTTGGTGCATAACGGGGCAAGCAAAGTGGAAGAATTGGCCCTTCTATCTTCAGAACAATTGAGGAGATTCACGCAAAAAATTGAAAAATTTGAAGACCAGCTCAATATTCAGTTCACAGATGAAAAAATGGAAACCATGCCTTACATCCTTGCGTTGATATTAAGAAGGATGGAGAGGGGGTTCGTCATCTCCACCTTCCCTGTGAAGCATGAAGATATATCGAGTACGAACGAATATCAAGTCATTGGGGGAATTTTTGAATCCATTGATATCCCTGAAGAAGAGCGGTTATTCATGACTCTTCATTTATTGACGACAAATGTATATCGTTCAGAAGAACTGTCCGATGTAGGTTCGAGGGGGGACTTGATTCCAGTCATAGAACAAATGCTTCAGCTTTTCGAAAGAAGTGCCTGTATCAACTTCCAAGATCGATCACAGCTGGTCGAAAAGCTTTTTCAACACATTCGCCCGGCTTACTACCGGATCAAATACGGGCTTACAGAAACACAAGTCATTCAAGGTTCCATTACAGAAGAGCTCAAGGAAGTCCATCATCTCGTCAAGCGATCCATTTCTCCACTGAAAGCTTATATTGACGAAGAAATTCCAGATAACGAAGTCACCTATGTGACTATGCTTATTGGAGGATGGATGACGAGACAAGGAGAAAGTATTGAGAAAAAGGTAAAGGCAATAGTCGTTTGCCCTCAAGGAGTTTCGGTATCACGATTACTCTTTAATCAATTGACGGAACTGTTTCCGGAATTTGTTTTTCTGGATTCTTTATCCGTCCGTGAATACATGGAGTATGAATTGGATTACGACTATGTATTCTCCACAACTATGCTGGAAAGTGAAGAAAAAGTGATGGTCTGCAAGGCATTTTTAAATCAGGACGACCGCTTGAGGTTAAGAAAGCAGGTCATGATGGATGTGCAAGGCTACATTCTGAATGACATCCATGTGGATCATCTCATGGATATTATTAAAAATCACACGACAGTCCATGATGAAAAAGCATTGATTGAAGAACTCAACTCTTATGTTCATCGTGATGAAGAGTCATCCATCAAACGTAGCTTAGAGCGCAGATCCCTACATTTAGATGATTTTATCCAAATGGATCACATTACAGTAAGAAGGTCAGTGGACTCTTGGGAAGAAGCTCTTAGAATCGCATCTGAACCTCTCGTACAAAAGAGATACGTAGAAGAAAGGTACGTGGAGACGATGGTCCACCAGATGGTGAGGGATCCTTATATCATTATCGCTCCTCACTTTGCCATTCCCCATGCAGCTCCAGAAGACGGAGTGAATAGAGCAGGGATGAGTCTATTGAAGGTGAAGGAAGGGGTTTCCTTTAATCCGGATGAAAAGGTACACGTTATCGTCGTCATCGCAGCTGAAGATAAGAAAAAGCATATGCATGGATTGATGCAATTGATGAACTTAGCAAGCTCAGAGCTGGATCGGAACCGACTCATGCAAATGGAAGAAACGAAAGAGATCCATGAACTGATCCAGAGTTACTCCGGTGAATGAACGGAGTCAATATCTTATAAATAAGTGGTGAATAAGATGAGCAATATTTACTTTAATGAATCTGTCATTCTACTGAACGTAGAAGCGATATCCAAAGAAGAAGTATTAGAGAAAATGGGTCAGAATCTAGTGGATTTAGATTTAGTCAAGGAGAGCTTCATTCCCGCAATTATCAAAAGGGAAGAAGAATACGCGACAGGGCTGCCAACTTCAGGTGTAGCGGTGGCTATTCCCCATACGGATGTGGAACATGTTCACCGGAAGACAGTGAGTATAGGAGTGTTGGACAGAGCGGTCGAGTTCGGCGTCATGGGTGATGATGAGGAAACGATTCCAGTCCAAATCGTATTTTTGTTAGCTATGGATGAAGCCCATTCCCAGTTATCTTTGTTGCAGCAGTTGATGGCCGTTTTCCAAAATGAAGAGGTTTTGTTATCAATTCTTAAAGAAAAAAATAAATCGAGCATCAGAGGTCTGTTGGAAGAAAAACTGGACTTTGATGCGCTTGAAGGAGAGAAATAATCATGGCGAAGAAACAAGTATTGGTCGCATGTGGAGCAGGAATCGCAACGTCTACAGTCGTAAACGGAGCAATTGAAGAAATGGCGAAAGAAAACAATTTGGATGTCGACCTTGTCCAAATTAAAATTGCAGAAGTCGGTGGCTATGAAGACACAGCAGACTTACTGGTCACGACAGCTATGACACAGAAGGAATATTCGTTTCCGGTCATCAATGCGAGATCGTTTCTAACAGGAATCGGGACGGATGCTACGAAAAAAGAGATTTTGACAGCGCTTCAAAAATAGGAATCTACTAAAAAAGGAGAGAAATAATCATGGCAAAGAAACAAGTATTGGTCGCATGTGGAGCAGGAATCGCAACATCTACAGTCGTGAATGGAGCGATTGAAGATATGGCAAAAGAAAATAACTTGGACGTCGATCTTGTCCAAATCAAAATCGCAGAAGTGGGCAGTTATGAAGATACAGCTGATTTGCTGGTGACGACAGCTATGACTCAGAAGGATTATCGTTTCCCTGTGATTAACGCGAGATCCTTTTTGACTGGAATTGGAACAGAAGAGACAAAAAAAGAAATTCTACAGGAACTAAAGAAGTAAACGGACGATTGGTCACCTGATAGAACGAGGGAGGATTTTTCATGCAGGGTTTCGTCGACATCGTACAAGGATTCTTAGACTTAGGGGCAACAGTCATTCTGCCTGTCGCCATTTTCTTATTAGGTTTACTGTTCGGACAGAAACCGGGAAAGGCTTTCCGATCCGGCTTAACGATTGGAGTGGCATTTGTAGGGATTTTCTTAGTTGTAGATTTGCTGGTCAATAACTTAGGGCCAGCGGCGCAGGGCATGGTGGATCGATTAGGTGTGGAATTGAACGTCATTGACGTAGGCTGGCCGGCCTCCTCATCAATCGCGTGGGCGTCCGTAGTCGCCGCATTCATCATTCCTTTGGGCCTTATCGTTAATGTCATCATGCTTTTAACGAAAACAACGAAAACGATGAACGTAGATATTTGGAATTTCTGGCACTATACCTTTATGGCCGCCATGGTATATGCGGTTTCGGGAAGTATTATTCAGGGTTTGATTGCAGCGGTCCTTTTCCAAATCGTATGCCTTAAAGTCGCAGATTGGACGGCACCTATGGTCAGTAAATTCTTCGACCTTCCGGGTGTTTCCATCGCCACAGGAAGTACCATTTCTTATGCTCCTGGTATCTTTTTAGTGCAATTACTGAATAAAGTGCCGGTGGTGAAAAATTGGAACGCTGATCCGGAGACGATTCAGAAGCGGTTTGGGATTTTCGGAGAATCGATCTTCATCGGATTGTTCTTAGGAGCGACCATCGGAATTCTTGCCGGCTACAGTGTCGGGGAGGTCATTGAAATCGGAATGGCTATGGCAGCGGTTATGGTCCTCATGCCTCGAATGGTCAAAATCCTTATGGAAGGATTAATGCCTGTTTCTGAGTCGGCACGTGAATGGTTATCTAAACGCTTTGGCGATCGGGAAATTTATATCGGGCTTGATGCAGCCGTTGCTCTTGGGCATCCTGCCGTCATCTCTACGGCTCTGATCCTTGTTCCGGTTACGGTTGTTCTTGCCGTCGTTCTGCCAGGAAACTCTTTGCTTCCGTTCGGGGACTTGGCTACTATTCCATTTGTAGTCGCTTTCATCGTTGGAGCTGCACGAGGAAATATTGTTCATTCCGTCATTGTAGGGACATTGATGATCGCTTTATCTCTTTATATGGCTACAGACGTGGCACCTGTATTCACGGAAATGGCTGTGAATGCTGACTTTGAAATGCCGGAAGGGTCTGCAAAGATTTCAAGTATTGACCAGGGTGGAAACTTAGTCAACTGGATCATCTTTAAAGTCTTTAGTTTGTTCAATTAAAGGGAGGGGTAATTTTGAAAGCGCTTGTTAAGACAGAACTGGGATACGGTCATTTAGTCGTACAAGATAAACCAGTACCAGAAGTCGGAAAAGACCAAGTGAAAATCGAAGTTAAATACACGGGCATCTGCGGATCCGACATCCACACGTATGAAGGGCACTATAAAGTGAAGGTCCCTGTGACACTGGGACATGAATTTTCCGGAGTCGTTGTTGATGTCGGAGAAGGCGTTACAGAATTTAAAATCGGGGATCGAGTCACGTCTGAAACGACCTTTTATGTATGTGGAGAATGTGAGTATTGCAGAAGCGGGGACTACAACCTGTGTAACCATCGGAAAGGTCTCGGTACCCAGCAGGACGGTGGGTTCGCCAAATATTTGATTGCACGGAAGGAAAGCGTGCACCACCTTCCGTCACAAGTCGATTACCGTTCGGGCGCAATGACGGAGCCGCTTGCCTGTACCTATCATGCTGTTGAAAAAACAGTCATCAATCCTGGAGACCTGGTGGTCGTCATTGGACCGGGACCTATAGGATTGTTTACGGCACAGGTAGCCAAAAGTCGAGGAGCTACCGTGATCATTGCCGGCTTGTCTCATGACCAAATCCGGTTGAGCAAGGCAGAAGAGCTGGGAATTGATTATGCCATCGATATTCAAAAGCGTGATTTACAGGAGTTTGTCCATGGGCTCACAGATGGCTATGGTGCAGATGTCGTGTACGAATGTTCCGGAGCCATACCAGCGGCTGGCCTGGCGTTGGATTTGTTGAAGAAAAAAGGACAGTATGGACAAGTGGGTATATTCGCTAAACCGGAAATCGAGTTTGACTTAGAAAAGATCATCCAAAAAGAAATCCGGGTTGTAGGAAGTCGAAGTCAAAAATCATCGGATTGGGAGCCGTCTTTAGAACTGATGAACAGCGGTCGAGTGAACGCTCGCTCGATGGTAACCCATGAATTTCCGATTACGGAATGGGAACAGGCGTATCAGGCCATCAAAAAAGGGGAAGCAATCAAAGTTCTATTGACGCCTGTCGATTAAGAGTAAAGAAAAGAGGGGTTGTATATGGTCGATGCATTCTTAGAATTTATGCTAGGCCCCATGCGGTCTATCGGAGATGTCTATTTTGAAAACCAAATGATCTTCAACTCTATTATTGTAGGTGGAGCCTGTTTGAAAATCATGAATAAGAGATCCCCCGGTTCCGAACCCGTGGATGATACGGAAAATATGTAGGAAGAAAAAGGTGAGACATATGAAGACCTTGAACCTTTATGGAGCGCAAGATATTCGGTACGAAGAAAAACCGAATCCAGTTGTGAGAAAAGAAGATGAAGTCGTCATCAAAGTGAAAGCTGTTGGTGTTTGTGGTTCTGATGTTTCAAGGTATAAGAAATTGGGACCTTATGTAGAAGGGATGACTTTCGGACACGAGTTTTCCGGTGAGGTTGTCGAAACGGGACCTTATGTCGAAGGCATCAAACCTGGGGACCGTGTAGCAGGTTGTCCGACATTCTATTGTGGAGAATGCCACAGTTGTCTGAAAGGGGATTTGGCCCAATGTGAGAGGTTGACCCTCATTGGAGCGCGTCACCCGGGGGCATATGCTGAGTTCGTAACCCTTCCTGCAAGCCATGTCCTTTCCCTTCCTGATCATGTGGACTATGATGCAGCTGCCATGGTGGAACCGTCATCTGTAGTCGCCCACGGATTTTACCGTACAAGTGTCCAGCCGGGAGCCAAAGTGGCCATCATGGGATGTGGAAGCATAGGACTTCTAGCTGTGCAATGGGCGAAGATTTTCGGAGCTGAACAAGTGATTGCCATAGACATTGATGATCAAAAACTTGAAATAGCAGCAAAAGTCGGAGCAGATGTGCTCATCAACCCAAAAGACGTCCTCCCTCATGAGAGGGTGCTAGAGGTGACAGACCAGTTGGGGGTTGATCTAGCTGTCGAATGTGCTGGCTCTCCTGTTACTTCAGAACAAGTGCTGGCGCTTCCCAAAAAAGGAGGCGAAGTGCTATACATGGGCATCCCTTATGCAAACGTTGATATGGAAAGGTTTTATTTTGAAAGGATTGTCCGTAATGAATTGAAGGTCATTGGGTCCTGGAACGCCATCTCCGCCCCTTTTCCAGGGAAAGAATGGAGTTCAACTTTACACTATATGAGTACTGGACAGCTGAACATTCAGCCGCTGATTTCCCATCGATTATCTTTGGAAGAAGGGCCGTCTACTTTCGAGAGCCTGATTAATCAGAACGGTTCTTTCATTAAGGTGATGTTTTACCCCCATTCAGATCAATAGACGTATAGAAAAAAGACCGCTTCCTGCGGTCTTTTTTCTATAGGTATGATGTGATCGTTGGAGCATGAGGGGGACAGAGATGAATCATCTGTAGGCACATCTATGTTATAGAACATTGAACCTGTAAGGATAATAAGATATGATAAATATGAAACTGATTTCATAAAACGATGGAGTGAACAATATGGCCACAATTTCAGATGTAGCCGAAAAGACAGGACTATCCAAAGCGACGGTTTCACGCGTCATCAATAATCATCCTTATATATCCAAGGAAAAACGTGAGCTTGTGTACAAGGCGATGGAGGAGCTTGGTTATCACCCGAATCCCTCTGCTAGAAGATTGCGGGGACAATTGACCAACACAATCGGAGTAATCGTGCCGAGAATTGTGAACCCTTTTTTCTCCTATTTGGTCGACGCTCTTGAGCAGGTAGCTTACGAGAATAATTACCAGGTGCTTATGTTTCAAAGTGATGAAAAAAAAGATAAAGAATTATATTTTCTGAACTTATTAAAGACAAAGCAAGTGGATGGTCTGATTATGACATCCATCGAAAACGACAGGGAAGTAATTGAATCCTATACGAAGTTCGGCCCCATTCTGCTTTGTAATGAATATATGAGCCAATCCGATTTACCTGTGGTACGTGTAGATCAAATGAAAGCGGCCTATTTAGGGACGAAGCATTTGCTCGATCGGGGGTATAGAAGAATCGCTTATTGTACCGGTGGATTGTTCGTCGATGATGGAAAGGATAAAGACCGGAACGTTGGGTTTCAAAAGGCGCTGAACGACTATGATATCCAAATCAATACGAGTTGGGTTTTCATCAATAAGCATACGATTGAGGACGGCAAACAAGTCATGCGTCAGATTGCTGAAATGAGAGACCGACCTGATGCCATCTTCACAGGAAGTGACGAAATTGCTGCGGGTGTACTAAGGGAAGCTAAATCTTTGGGCCTGAACATTCCAGAGGACTTAGCTGTCATAGGATTTGATGACCAACCGATTGCTGAAATGATTGATCCAGCGCTAACAACGATCCGGCAGCCGATTAAGGAAATGGGGAGGGAATCAGTAGATACGCTTTTGCGCTTACTGAAAAATCACCCCTTAGATCAAACCGACCAAGAACTTTCCGTGGAACTAGTCGTTAGGTCTTCCACATAAAAAATATAAAAACGACTGTTGAAACCGTTATCATATATGTGTATAATACGAATTAATAAAGATGCGCATAGTAAGATTTTGTAAACAGGTGGAAGCAGTCGTTTATTTTGATCGTTTGTGAAACCGATATCACATCTGCCGAATTGTTGGTCTTGATTTTTTGTTGGATTCACGCAATATTTTTTTACTTATGTATGAAACCGATATCACAAAGGAGTGGATGGTATGAAAAAGAAAGGTGCTGCGTTGGTGTCTGTCTTATTTGCTGGTGTTCTGGCTGGTTGTTCCTTTGGAGCTGATTCTTCGTCTGAAAGCTCTGAGGATGCAACGACAATAGAAATCTTCCAAGGGAAAGTTGAGTTCAATGATCAGTTTGAAGAACTTGCAGAGAAGTACGAAGAAGAAAACCCAGAGGTCGACATTAAAATAACGAGTGTCGGTGGAGGGTCTGACTATGCTGGGTCACTGAAGACGAAGTTTGCATCCGGAGATGAGCCTGAAATTTTTAGTATTGCTGGGCCAACGGAGGCTGCCAATTATGAAGAGTATTTAGCGGACCTCTCGGATACGGAACTCGCTGATTTAGCTCTAGAAGGAACATTGAACCCGGTCACGAAAGACGGGGAATTACATGGCCTTCCCTTTAACCAAGAAGGATATGGATTGATCTATAACAAGGCTATGTTCAATGAGGCTGGAATTGATCCATCTGAAATTTTAACGTATGAGGATTTGGAATCAGCCGTACAAACCCTGGACAGCCAGAAGGATGAACTGGGTATCGAAGCAGTTTTCGCTTTCCCTGCGAAAGAGAAGTGGGTGCCAGGCAATCACTTATCAAATGTTTACCTTGCTCCAGAGTTCAATCATATGGTAATGGAGGCATACAAGGCGGAAGGTGTTCAATTTGAAAGAAATAAAGAATTCAAGCGTATGATTGATTTACAAAATAATTATTCGATACAACCAACGTTGAGCTTGGACTATTCACAACAAGTAGAACAATATTTCTCTCTCCAAGAAGTAGCTATTATTCAACAAGGGAATTGGGTGTACCCATCTGTTGAACAGATGGATTCCGATTTTGCGAAAGAAGGAATGGGGATTCTCCCTATCCCTGTAGATGGAGAGGAAGGCAAGCTTCCGGTAGGTGTTCCGAACTACTGGGCGGTCAATAACAACAGTGATGATGAAACGATTCAAGCGGCTAAAGACTTTCTTGATTGGATGTACACTTCCGATGTAGGGAAGGACTACGTGCTTAACGAGTTCAAATTCATACCCGCTTATGAGGGCTATAATACAGACGAAATTTCTGACCCATTGTCCAAAGAGATCTACCAATACGCTTCTGAAGATCAAACGACTGGATGGGTCTTTCTTGGATATCCTGGTACGTGGGGCGATTATGTAGGATCAAACGTTCAGAAATATATTGACGGAGAAATGACATGGGATGAGCTTGTTGAAGATTCGAAGCAAGAGTGGACGAGAATGGACCAATAGAAGGTTATTTAAGAACGGCTAACATTCGGTATTTATCTGAGATGTTAGCCTCTTTTTTTAAAAAGAGGAGGAGGAAATGTATGAGTAATCGGAGTCCTTGGTTTTGGTTGTTCCTTAGTCCTGTGGTTTTAAGTCTTTTATTAGTCGTTGTCGTTCCCTTTGTTTATGGTTTTATCTTCTCTTTTACAGATTGGAATGGTCTTGTAGCGAATTCTTTCGTAGGCTTCCAAAACTATGTGCAGTTATTTCAAGAGGCCGAATTTTTAAATTCGATTTGGTTTACCGTCAAATTTGCGGTCGTCACCGTTCTTTTATTAAATGCCATGGGGTTAGGACTGGCGCTGTTAGTCACAAGGAGTATCCGCTCCAATAACTGGCTTCGAACGATCTTTTTCATGCCGAACTTGATTGGAGGGTTGATTTTAGGCTTCATCTGGCAGTTTATTTTCATTAATGTCTTTTCTGATATCGGAAATAGAATTGGGTCGGAAGCTTTACAAGGATGGCTATCTACGACGAGTACAGGATTTTGGGGCCTTGTTATTTTGACCGCTTGGCAAATGGCGGGCTATATCATGATTATCTATATTGCCTATTTAGAGAATATTCCAAAAGAGTTGATTGAAGCGGCTAAGATCGATGGGGCGAGCAGTGTCCAGCGTTTCAAAAATATCACTTTTCCGTTGGTGGCACCAGCCTTTACTGTAAGTATGTTTTTAACATTATCGATGGGTTTCAAAATTTACGATCAAAACCTTTCTTTAACGAATGGAGGACCTTTCAATTCGACGCAGATGGTGGCGATGGAAATTGTGAGAACAGCTTTTTCAGATAATGAAATGGCCTATGCACAAGCAAAAGCGGTCATTTTCTTCTTGATTGTAGCTGTCATCGCATTGACGCAAGTGTTTTACAACAAGAAACGAGAGGTGGAAATGTAAATGGGAAGAAGTAAAGAGCGTCGGAATTTATTAGGCCTGGAAGTGTTCGGAATCATCCTTGGTTTAGTTTGGCTTGCTCCTTTTTATTTGATGATCGTCAATGCATTCAAGACGAAAAGAGAAATTTTCAGTGGTGTACTGGGCCTGCCTGAAATGTTTACGATAGAGAATTTCATCCAAGCTTTTGAGGAGCTTACTTTCCTGAAATCATTGTTCAATTCGATTCTCATTTCAACATTGAGTATCGCGGTCATCATTTTATTTTCTTCGATGGCTGCCTATGCGTTGAACCGAAACAAAAGTAAGCTGAGTGGCGTATTTTTCTTTGTATTCGTAGCGGCTATGCTAATTCCTTTCCAGTCCGTCATGATCCCTTTGATTTCCATGTTTGGATCCGTGAATATGTTGAATGCGCCCGGTCTTATTTTCATGTACCTAGGCTTTGGATGCAGCCTGTCCATCTTCTTGTACCACGGAGCCTTAACGGGTATACCGAAAGCGTTGGACGAAGCGGCGATTATTGATGGAGCGAATCGTTTCCAATTGTTCTGGTATGTGATTTTCCCTTTGCTGAAACCGATTTCAGTTACGGTCGCTATTTTGAATGTCATCTGGATTTGGAATGATTATTTACTGCCTTCTCTTGTCCTTGGAGAATCGAATGCTACGATTCCGTTGAAGATGTTCTACTTCTTCGGACAGTACACCAAACAGTGGCATCTAGCGTTGGCGGGACTTAGTATTGCGGTCATTCCGGTTATCATTTTTTACTTTTTTGCACAAAAACAAATCATCAACGGTGTTTCGGAAGGCGCTGTGAAATAGATTTAGAGGGGGAGAAGGATGGAGAAGCAATGGTGGAAAGAAGCGGTTGTTTATCAAGTGTATCCGCGAAGTTTTAAGGATGCAGATGGAGATGGAACGGGAGATTTGCTTGGGGTTTTAAGCAAGCTGGATTATTTGCAGGATCTTGGAATCGATGTCATTTGGCTGTCTCCTGTCTATCAATCTCCGAATGATGATAACGGCTATGATATTAGTGATTATCAAAAAATCATGGATGAGTTCGGTACGATGGAAGACTTTGATGAACTTTTGAGAGAAGTTCATAACAGGGGGATGAAGTTGATTATGGATTTAGTCATTAACCATACTTCTGATGAGCATAGATGGTTCCAGGAGTCCAGGTCTTCCAAGCAGAATCCATATCGAGATTACTATATATGGCATCCCGGGAAAGATGGGAAGGAACCAAATAATTGGGCATCGATTTTCGAAGGATCGATTTGGGAGTACGATGAATATACAGAAGAATATTATATGCACGTGTTCTCTAAAAAACAGCCGGACTTGAATTGGGAAAACCCTGAAGTGCGTCAAGAACTGTACAAAATGGTCAACTGGTGGTTGGACAAAGGGATTGATGGTTTTCGAATCGATGCCATTTCCCACATCAAAAAAGTGCCTGGCTACCCGGATTTACCAGAATTGGATGGGCAGACCTTTGTTCCTTCCCATGACGGCCACAGGAATCGTGAAGGCATTCATGTTTTCCTTGAGGAGCTTGTTAAAGAGACATTTTCCCAATATGACATCATGACCGTTGGAGAAGCTAATGGGGTCACTGTGGAAGAGGCTGATCAGTGGGTCGGTGAAAAGGAAGGCAAGTTTGATATGATCTTCCAGTTCGAGCATGTTGGACTTTGGGAGAGAAGCAAGGAAAAGGTGGACATCCATGAATTAAAAGAAATCTTCACCAAATGGCAAACCTCTTTGAACGGGAAAGGATGGAATGCTTTGTTTTTGGAAAATCATGATCTTCCGAGAACCGTCTCCATCCTCGGAGACGATGGGACGTATCGAGTAGAGTCAAGTAAATGTCTGGCTACTCTTTACTTCTTTATGCAAGGAACGCCTTTCATTTATCAAGGGCAGGAAATCGGAATGACGAATGTCCAGTTCCCATCCATTGAAGATTATGATGACGTCGCCATAAAGAATTTTTATAAGAAGGAAACGGAGAGGGGAGTACCTCATGAGGAAGTGATGTCCGTCATATGGAGGACAGGGAGGGATAATTCCCGGACCCCTATGCAATGGTCCGCCGAGGATTCAGCTGGGTTTACTACAGGGACACCGTGGTTAAAAGTGAACCCGAATTTCAGAGAAATCAACGTTGCTGCGGAGCAGAATAATCGCGATTCCATTTACTATTATTATCAAAAAATGATTCAAATACGGAACCAGGAAAAGGCACTTATTTATGGAGACTATACACCTTTTTTAGAGGAACATGATCAGATTTTCAGTTATATTCGTTCGGGTGAAGAAGGGAAGTACATGATTTTAGCTAATTTATCATCTGAAAGGGCCTTTTTTAACTGGCCGGATGAATTTGCAGCGAATCAAGTGCTTTTATGTAATTACACTGGTCCATTGGAGCACTCCCTTTTACAACCGTTTGAGGCAAGGGTGTATAAGATAGGGTAAGGTTTAGATGAATGTTCAAGGTAAGCAAAAGGGGCCCTTCCATTAAATGGGGGGCTTCTTTTTAATGGAAGATATGAAGGTTAGGGATCTTTCTTGGAACGCCTTTCATTAGAAGGCACGCAGTGGATGGTCAATCCATCATCCGCTTAGAACTTATCCCGTTCGGTTACACTAACTTTTAGTAGAACATGTTATGATTAGGACTTGAAAGTTTTTCTGAAATTACTGTAGTGTGAAGGCTATAGCTTGGAGGTTTATATATGGATAATAATGATATACTGATTCGATTACGCTACGCCCTCGATATTAAAGATCAAGATATGATTGAAATTTTTAAGCTGGGCGGCGTCGACATGACGAAAGAAGAAGTTCAAAAGGTTCTCACAAAGTCAGACAGCGAAGATGAAGAATATGACGATGAAGCGTATGAAGACGAAGATCATATCAAATGCACGAACAGCATGCTGGAGTCCTTTTTGAATGGGTTCATCACATTCAAGCGAGGGCCTCAACCGTCTAAGCCTGGTCAACCGAATAAACCCGATCGTTCGATCAAGAATTATTCCAGTGTGAATAATGTTATGTTGAAAAAAGTGAAAATCGCACTGAAGCTGACGAACGAGGATGTCATTGATATTTTGGATGCAGCGGACGTGAAAATCACTAAAGGGGAATTGAGTGGCTTATTGAGAAAAGAAGGTCATAAAAATTATAGACAGTTCGGTGATCAATACGCCAGAAACTTCTTAAAAGGTTTAACGATCAAATATAGGGGTTAAAAAAAGAGGTCAAACCATTCGCTGGTTGACCTCTTTTTTCAGAATCATTGAAAGAGATGGACTAAAACATACGCACATGAACGGGGTCGATGGTACTTGAGAGTGGATATTTCACTCGGAATTTGCGGTTTATGGCATGAATAAGTTCGTGCTTTGCTTCTTCAGAGGCAATTTCGCCTTCTGTTATGTCCTCATGATTCACCCGTACTTCAAAATCAATCTGGTGATGTTTATAATGAATCTTTCCAGATACGACCATGTTCAGATCCTCCTTATGTACTTACTTTTTAAAGAATTATTCTGTGTAATAAGTGGTGACAAGCAAGTATCAAATTCCCTGCTGTATTTATCTCTAAACGTTATCAATAGCAGTAATGGAATTTAATTGGTTGAACAACGAGCAGAATGTAGAGTAAGCTGAAAAGAAGGAAAAGAGCCTTTGCTGCCCTAGCAATCATCACCAGTGGGGATTTTAGGGGAGTTTAAAGGAGTAACGATGCGTTAAGGAGTTTATCTATGAAGCAAGTGAAAAGAGTATTACTCATTATAATCGGAAGTATATCCCTGGTCCTGGGCGTGTTAGGAATCGTGCTTCCACTTCTTCCCACGACCCCCTTTTTACTTTTGACAGGAGCTTGTTACGTACGGAGTTCGGATCGTTTGTATAACTGGCTCATGTCGAATAAATGGTTCGGGTCTTATATCAAAAATTACAAAGCTGGACGCGGAATTCCTGTGCGGGCAAAGGTATCGCTACTCATTATGATTTGGTTTTCCTTTCTGTTTTCAGCATTTTATATCACATCCCATCCGTTGTTGAGAGCTGGTTTCATTTTTGGTGGAGTCTTCTTCACGGTCCTCATTCTAAGAACAAAAACATATCACCCTGAAAAGCAACAGCCTTAAAGGCTTGCTCTGTCTTGATCAATGAAACTATAAAAGCGGATCCTCACCGAAAAATGGAGAGGATCCGCTTTTTTTACTTTTTATATTGATCTATGGTCTGCTGCAACTTACGGGCTACTGTTTCTAATGAACCGTTCAGTTCCCGATCAGTGAACGACACTTTCGCACGGCTTTCGTCCATTTCCAAAGCTTCGGCAAACAATCCTCCGAGTCCGCGTGCCCGGCGATCGACTTCAAGCATCACATCGATACGGTCTTCATGTAGGAAGAAAATGGCTTCCAGTTCATCCAAATAGGAACGGTATTCTCCACCAGGGGCGAATTCAAATTCCTGTACATATCCGTAGCGCTTGGAGTATTCCATTTCGACTTTTCTTAAATGAAAACCCAAATGGCTTTCTAAAGCTTGCAGCACTTGGTCGATGTATGGATGTGGGGCGATTTTGATCGGATCGCGGTCCTCCGGGTCCAACGCCATCGGGATGTCGAGGCCTGTTTCGAACCAGATCGGAAGTCTCCCATGCGAAGCGGGGACGTGATAAGGAAGCTGAATAGAGAATGGGATTTCTTTCGTTTCCCCTTCCTTAATGGTCTCCTGATCGGCGATCGGGTACTTTTGCAACGCCACTTTTTCTTTCACTTTCTTATCATCCAATTCACGGATGGCTTCGGTCATGAGAAAGATATGGATGGAGTCGATGGATTGTTCAACGTCTCCTCCCTGGATGACCACTTTTCCGTGGACGGTTTCACCTGGGATGAATTGGTCTTTTTCTAATTGTGTATCAACTTTGGCAGCGCCTACGCCTACACTCGCTAATAATTTTTTGAACATGCGGATCTCCTCCTTCTTTTGATTATACGAAAGAACAGAAGGAAAAGGTTCAACTTTCTAATGAGAAAATCTTTTTATACGAATGCTTAAGCTGCGAGTCAGGTGTGTTTGGTGGAACGGTGTCTTTTGGCCGTTCGCGAACGGGTTTCGTTTGAGTTAGGTGTAGAATCCTTAGATGAATGTCTGGCATACGATTTTTCTTTCACTACATCTGTTTTACTTTGATGGTCATGGTCTCGCGAAACGGATTCGTGACGAGTAGAGTGATCATGGTTCTGATAATGATTTGGGTACATGGATGAGTTTTCCGTCTTATTGGAAAGGAACGTACGGTAAACTTTGTCCTGTAATTTTTCTGTCGCTTCAACGATGACAATGATTTTTCCATCTTTCAAATGGCTCTCGTACTGATGGGCATCTTTCTCGGACATGCCTGCTCCAACAAGCGCACCGACGATTCCACCACCACCAGCGCCTACGCCTGCCCCCGTAAGAGCGGCAGCAATGGGGCCTGCGGCAGCAATCTGTCCGATTCCAGGAATGGCGAGAAGTCCTAATCCTGCAATTAATCCACCAATACCGCCTAAGGCCCCTCCAGATAGGGCCCCGAGTCCTGCTCCTTTTCCGGCATTCTTGCCTCGGCCGCCTTTATTGGATGTGACCGATGTATCCATTTCTTCCTCCAGCACGTTCACTTTGCTTTTGTCTCTGGCAAAAACAGAGATGTCGTTCGAGCCATATCCGTGATGCTGTAAATCTGTAATCGCTTTTTCTGCATGTCCAACTTTTGAGAAAACACCGCCTATGATTCTTCTATCCATGATAAGTATCCTCCTTTAATTTCCGTTAGTAAGCTCATACCCGTTCTACCCACCTGTAACCTTTTCTCTGGATAAAATAGTCTCTTAGTTGTGTTTCTGAAATAATAGTAGAGAGATTCCGTTTGTGAAGTACTTGAAAGCGCAAGTTGGTTTTCTTTCTTTCGGTTTGGGTAACATTTAAGATAGGAATAAGAATCAATCAATCGAGAGGCATAGAAAGGATGAAGAAAATGAAAGTACTCGTTGTAGGTGCAAATGGTCAAGTAGGGAAACATCTCGTCAAGTTTATTCAAGAAACGGATGGGATGGAAGCCAAAGCGATGATTCGCAAGGAAGAACAAGCTTCTTACTTCAAGGAACTCGGGGCAGAAACGGTCTTGGTGGATCTTGAGGATGATACCGAAACAATAGCCGAAGCCTATAATGGTGTGGATGCAGTCGTATTCACGGCTGGTTCCGGACCGAATACAGGACCGGATAAGACCGTTCTGATCGACCTGGATGCCGCAGTGAAAACGATAGAAGCAGCAAAACAAAAAGGTGTGGACCGCTACATCATGATAAGTTCCTTTGATACGACACGTGAAGCGATTCAAGGGGCCCCTTCGTCATTCGCTCCCTATGTCGTAGCGAAACACTATGCGGATGATTGGCTGAGAAGAACGGACTTAAATTATACAATCATTCATCCTGGTATGCTTACCAATGATGAGGGAAGCGGGAACGTCGAGGCTGCTGAAACCGTCGAAAGAGGTGAAATTCCTCGAGAAGATGTAGCACGCGTGATCTTGTCTGCATTGGAGAATGAGTCAACGATTGGAAAAGAGTTTCAGGTCGTAGGTGGGACGAAATCGGTAAAAGAAGCGATCAACTCCCTGTAAAATAAATAGATGAGTTAAAAAGCAGCCTGGTATCATGCAGGTTGCTTTTTTATGTGTAAAAAGCGGACCAGGAATGACCCCTAGTTTCAGTGCACAAATCAGCTTCGGGATGTGTCTGTACATGGTTTAGTAAGAGGGAGAAGGGTAAGGTAAATGAGGATCTATTTTTATCGTAAAGCCATTCTTTGTTTCATGTTGTGCAGAAGATAAGATTGAAAGGGGTGTAAGGGATGACTTCTGTCATTGAAACCGATGTTCTGATTATTGGAGCAGGGCCGGCTGGACTGATGGCAGCCAATGAGTTGCAAAAACGGGACATGGATTTTATCTGCCTGGAGCAGAGATCTGGTCCTTCAGAGCTCTCAAAAGCTCTCGGCATCCAGGCGAGGACGCTTGAAATATTTGAACTCTTAGGCGTTCATCAGGAATTTTTGAAAAAAGGCTATCCGGGACCTGGTTCTAAGCTGCATCTCGGTGGGGAAAATCCTTCTGTGGTGGAACTCTATCATATCAATAGTCAATATCCGTATCTACTAATTATTCCTCAGAGTGAGACCGAAAGTATATTAGAAGACCATCTTTCCTCATTAGGAGGGAGTGTCAACAGGGAACACGAAGTGGTGGAGGTGATAGAAGCTGACGAGGGGGCATATGTCACAGCGAAACATAATGGAGAGCTTAAGAGATATGTTGCAAAATACCTTCTTGCTTGTGATGGTGCTCATAGTAAAGTTCGTCAGGATTTGAATGTGCCTTTTGAAGGAGAAGATGAAGGGTACACGTTTTTCCTTGGGGACGTTGATGTTTCTGCTCTAAACGAAATTTATATTAACATGCATTTGAATGACCGCGGTGCTGTCGCTTTCTTTCCATATAAGGACGGCAGTTACCGGGTGGTGGGAATGAATCGAGCCAAACAAGGGCTGCCTCAAAAAGATGAATTGTCTTTGGAGGATTTGCAAGAAAGTTTGAATACGGTTTTGTCGGACCCTTACCAAGTAGAAAATCCTAAATGGCTCTCTTACTTTGGAACCGCCCATCGGCAGGTCCCCAACTACAGGAAGGGGCATGTGTTTTTCGTTGGGGATGCAGCACATATCCATAATCCAATTGGGGGGCAGGGGATGAATCTTGGTTTGCAGGATGCAGCAAACATCGTCTGGAAGCTGGATGTCGTTCTTAAAGGCTATGCAAAAGATTCTTTCCTCGACAGCTACCATCACGAACGAGCACCGATCGGATTGGATGTACTGAAAGAAACGTCGCGCATGCTTAAAATCATCGACCTTCAAGGTGCCCAAGGGAAAATACGGAACTGGACGGGAAAAGCAGCATTGACGCAGGACTGGGTTCAAAAAAAGATTGCCAATCACCTTTCCAATATTTACAACGAATATGAAGAGACCTCCAAAAACAAAGCCTTGCAAGACTCTTCTCTTTCTAAGGAAGCGATACGAGCAGGTGAGCGGGTGCCTGATCATCTTTTATTCTTTGATGGTTCCACCGATAAAAGTGTGTACCCTTTGATCCGAACGTATGGATACGTCTGCTTCATTTATATAGACGCACAGGATGAGTCATTGATTGATGAAGCTTATAATTTCTCCAAAAAGGTTGACGAAACGTATGCAGGCCTAATCAAGGTCTTCCTCGTGGCGAAAGGTGGTACGGTGAGAACAGATGGGGATGAGCTTCCGATCATTTACGACGTGCACCGGCATCTGGGTAATAAGCTCGGTATGAGTAAAGGACATGCCCTTCTTATCCGCCCTGATGGTCATGTAGCTTTCCATGAATCATCTTCAGACCTTGAAAAAACATTAGAAAAAGTTAAACGTTTTTTTAGTTAAGCGATGAGAAAATACCGTCTGGGCAGGCGGTGTTTTTTTATGTCTATGAAGGGGAGGGAGAAAACTTAAAGGATAAGTTAGAATTTTTTTACAATTTAAAAATTGAATGGTAGGATATGAGGTGGATACATCGAAGAGTCTTTATACCTATACATGTACCGTCTAGTTCATATTTTCAGGAGGAGAGTCTGATGTCTTTATCCTACATATTCCGTGAGGTACTCCGACCTTTCTATTTGTTGTTCGGTATATTCCTAGTGAGCATCTCTCCGATGTTTACCTCAGTTATTGGACTGCAGTGGCCGGGTTTATCAGCAATAAGGGAGGTCATAGAGAAAATTCTGAGCCCTGGTTCCTTGATATACACCAACCCGATGTCAGGGGTAGAGCGCGATTTGTTTCCTATCATCTTTAAGCCCTTTTGGAGCTCAATGTCTGTCTTGGGGATCACACTCATTGTTTCTTTGGCTTCGGCGCTGTTGCTCAGCATTTTGTTAAAGTTTGCTTCAGGGAAATTATATAAAGGAATCATGTCGACCGCTTCGGTTTTCCAAACGATTCCGGATGTCGTTTATGTGCTTGTTTCACAAATGTCCCTCGTATGGGTGTACATACAAACGGGCGTGAAATTTGCTAAGTTTACAGGAACAGGCACAGAAGAAGCTTTATTGGTCCCGGGGCTGGTCCTATCCATCTTGCCTTTCATCTATTTCTTAAAAACCATCCTTGCTATGATGAAGGAAGAAGAAGGGGAACCTTATGTCGATTTAGCGACAAGCAAAGGTCTCCATAAACTACGGGTCATTTGCGTACATATACTTAGAAATTTGTTGGTCCGTCTTGCCTATCAAAGTAAATTCATTATCAGTTTGATGATCAGTAACTTGCTGATTGTCGAATATTTATTCAATAACTTCGGTATGACTGTTTTCTTATTGAATTACACCCAGCCTCCCGTATTTTTTGTGACCGCGGTTTTATTCTTTCTACCTATCTACTTAGGTTTGAAAGTCATCGAGTGGATCCTTTACCTTACGACACAGCAGGAGGTTTCTCTCTAAATGAAGCGTATTTGGAAACAACCGACGTATTTGCTAGGTTTTTTGTTTATTATGGTGATGCTTATTGGTAGTTTCATCCATGCCTTTTTCTTTGATTCGACTATACCGAAGACTCCTTTCACCTATGGTGAGAATGGAAAATTGGAAGGAGCACCGCCTTTTGCCCCGTTCGATCATTCATTTTTAGGAACGGATATGGCGGGGAATCATTTGTTTTTTTACATTCTAATGGGGGCTAAATACACGATACTTGGGACGCTGGCTGTTGCTTTTCTCAGCTTTGGTCTGGCGTTTCTCATTGGGATTCCCTTAGGGTTCGTTCAAAAAGCGAAATTCTTTCATGGGTCCGAGCAAGTCATTTCTGTGATGTATTTCATTCCGGCTTCTTTGATCGCCTATAAATTTCTTAAACCAATGATGATGGAACCTTATGATGGGTTTTATACGACCTTAACTTTTCGGATTATGATAGAGGTCATTGTTTTAGCCTTGTTGCTCGTTCCTCCAGCAGCAATCTTGATGGCCAACGAAACGAGTGAAATCCTGAAAAAGGAATATGTCACCTCAAGTCGTGTGCTTGGAGGCAGGGGGTGGCACCTTTTCAAAAATCATTTGACTCCTCAGTTAAAGGGAAGTTGGATTCGTCTCCTTTTGATGCAGTCGATTCAGGCTACCTTGATTCTCACTCATTTAGGTGTGTTTGAGATGTTCTTCGGAGGGACGCGTGTATTTTATGGACTTGGGGCTGAACCTCCATCACCGATTACTTTTGATTGGGCTTCGATTATAGGCATGTACTACGATACAATCATGACGAACATGCCGTGGCTGATTGGAGTGCCACTCCTTTTCCTCGTCTTGTTCGTATTATCTTTGATTGCTATTGCAAATGGAATCCAAAAAAGTTTACGAGCATCCATGCCGAAAAAAGATGAGTCATTGGAGAACTCAGAGGTGCAAAACGCAGATCCTAGTGATGAAAAGTGGTTTGAATTTTTAAAGAGGGACGCGTGAAAGCAGCATTCATAAGAACTTATTAGGAAATCCTACCGACCTTTTATCTTTGTTGGTGGGATTTTTTGTCTGTTTTTTAACTTCTATGTAACGGTTATGTCATCTCTTTAAATGAGTTTAACAGTTTTATGATAATGGGATAATTCTATCAAACATGTGTTATGATAAGTTTCGTCGTCATTTACATGCATTTGAAAAAATGATAGTATACGAGACTTAATGATGGAAAGACTGATAAAAAATTAGATAAAGGTTAAATCAACGGAGGTTTGATCATGTTTTCAAAATTAAAAATGAAAATGAAAGACCCCGCGGTTAAGAAGAAAAGTATGATTTACGCTGCAGTGATGGCTATCTTCTGGGCGAAGATGTACTTCATTCAAGGCGGTATTTTTACGCTTGATATTGAAAACGCCAATGAAGCGGCTATACTAGCTTTTAACCCATTGAGCAGTATTTTCCTCTTATTCGGAGTGGGGATTATGCTGGCAGGTCGAAAAGGGATGTTGGCCACGTATATATTTGGTTCCCTTCTATTATATGTAAACGTTCTGTTCTACAGAGAATACAGTGACTTCCTGACGATTCCGATGTTAGGGCAAGCCGCGAACTTGGCTGGTATGGGTGGGAGTATCACTAAAATTCTATCTGTGACAGACATTTTCTTATTTGTCGATGTATTGATTGCTACGTTCCTATTATTCTATTTGAAGCCGGAACGCTTCCAAAGTTTCATGCCTAAGCGTAAAGAAGGCTTGATTTTGGCTGTCCTTGCGATTCCTCTGTTCCTCGTGAACTTAGGCTGGGCGACAACCGAGCGTACAGAACTACTGGAACGTGCTTTTGACCGTAACATGCTCGTGAAGTATATCGGTGTCCTGAACTTCCACGCGTATGATATCGTCCTGCAAGGTCAGACAGAAGCGAAGAAAACATTTGCCGATAGTAACGAACTTTCACCTGTTCTGAACTATATTAATGAGCAGAAAACAGAGCCGAACAGTGAGATGACAGGCGTAGCAGAAGGGAAAAACGTCATTGCGTTGTCCCTTGAAAGTACGCAGACCTTTGTTGTCGATAATACGGTGAACGGGAAAGAGTTGACGCCTTATTTTAATGAGTTGAAAGAAGAAGGGGCTTATTTCAGCAACTTCTATCACCAGGTCAAACAAGGGCGTACGTCCGACTCTGAATTCTTACTTGATAATTCATTGTATGGACTGAACCGTGGAGCGGCTTTCTTTACCCATTCAGGAAACGAATATCAAGCGACTCCTGAAGTGCTAGGTGAAAAAGGATATTTTTCCTCAACGATGCACGCCAATGATGAAACATTCTGGAACCGTAACGTCATGTATGATTCTCTTGGTTATGATGAATATTTCTCTAAGAAAGATTATGATGTAACCGAAGAGAAGTCCTATGGCTGGGGCTATTTGGATGAGTATTTCTTCAGTGACTCATTGGATAAAATGGAACAGATGGAACAGCCTTTCTACAACAAAATGATTACGCTGACGAACCACCATCCGTTCACATTGCCTGAAGATAAGAAATTCATCGAAGAAGGAAATACGTCCAGTGAAACCTTGAACCGTTACTTCCAGACGATTCGCTATCAGGACGAAGCACTGAAACAATTTGTCGAGGAATTCAAAAAATCCGATCTTTATGATGATACAATTCTCGTCATCTATGGGGACCACTTCGGTATTTCCGAAAACCACAAGCAAGCGATGGGAGAGTATCTCGATAAAGACATCAATGAATACGAACAGTTCCAACTGCAGCGTGTGCCGCTCCTTGTTCTAGGAGAAGGCATTGAGCCGCAGGAAAACGACACCGTTGGTGGGCAGGTCGATTTACGCCCGACGCTTATGAACCTTCTAGGCGTCGAAGATGAAAACCCTGTTCAATTCGGACAGGACCTCTTCAGTAAAAATCGTCGAGAAATGATGATCACACGTGATGGAAACTTCGCCAATGAAAAGTATGTCGGTGTGAATGGAAACTGTTATGACAGAGAATCAGGGGAACCCGTAGAAGGAGAGGCATGTGCGCCTGGCTTCAAGCAGGCAGAAGAAGAGCTTGCCTTATCTGATTCCGTCGTGTACGGAGACTTACTTCGTTACCTTGATGAAATTGAGATGATTGAAGAAAAGGATTCTTCAAAAGAGAAGAAATAAATCACCAGCTTGCAGAGAAACGACCTGTTTCTCTGCAAGCTTTTTTATTTTAAAAACACTATTCCTCTTACATATAAGCTCACTTTTCTGGAAGACTCAGTTTCGAGACTTTTGTGTGAGTTTAGGGGCTGCGGGAAAAGGTTCGCTTTCCATGGGGCGGGCGGTGAGCCTCCTCAGGCTACGCCTTCCGGGGTCTCACCTGTCCCCCACGTCCCATAGGAGTCTCACCGTTTCCCTCCGCCCCTTTGCCATATAAGTGTCTCGAAACCACTTATAGAATAAGTTGCTTTTATGCACAGATTTAATGGAGGATACGAACTTGTAGGCACTCTATTCTGGGTGCGGAAAGCTTTTTATGTAGCGCTTTATGCATATAACACAAGGATAGTGGAAGACCCCCCACACAGTAATGGGGTTCGTTTCTCACATTCATCGAATGGGGTGGTTGGGAAGCTGCGAGACTCCCGCGGGAATGGATTGGCTGGCGAGACCCCACAGTGCGAAGCACGAGGAGGCTTGCCGTCATCCCCGCAGGAAAGCGAGTGGCTTCCCAACCACCCCTGACGCTCCACACGGCAAACGAACCCCGAAAAGTCTCGAAATCGAGTCTTCCACAATTCTGCCAGTTAATTGAATAACGTTCTTAGAAAAATAAGAAGGAGTAGGTCATGGTTAGGCGAATATGTAAGCGTAGAGCAATTTCTAGTGAGGATCAAAATCTAAACAAAGCAGGTGGAAATGGTGGGGAGAGTTGTACATTTTGAAGTTCATGTCGATGACATGGAACGAGCTAAGAGTTTTTACAGTGAGATCTTTGATTGGCAATTCGAAGACTGGAGTGAGTACGCGGGAATGCCTTATTTCGGCGTAGTGACAGGGGGAGAAGATGAGCCTGGGATCAACGGAGCTTTAATGCAACGGAAAAGTGCACCACCAGAATTGAACCAGGCGTTGAATGGCTATGCCTGTACAATGGGAGTGGAAGACTACGATACGGTTGAAGGTAAAATCCTGGAACACGGCGGCAAGGTCGCTTTGCCTAAATACGCCCTGTCTGGAATGGCCTGGCAGGGATATTATTTAGATACAGAAGGCAATATATTCGGCGTCCATCAACCTGACGAGAATGCAAAATAGCAATAAAAGAACCCTTTAATCAAGGGTTCTTTTGTGTACATTCTTCATTTTTGGCAGGGAGGTCTTTTTCCATTACAACATTTGTCGTTTTGTAAGATAGGTTCTCGTACAATTTTCTTGCGACCGTGTTATGGCCAAATACGTGAAGACCTATTCTCTGCACCCCGATTTTTCTGGCTTCCTCTTCTGCCAGGATCATCGCTTTCTTTCCATGTCCTTGACCTTGATAATCATCTGAAACTCGAATGTCATAAATAAAGGCTTTATCAGGGGACTGTTTACAAATCCACAAGGTCCCTACATTTTCGCCCTTTTCATTCAGGATGGTATAAAGAAAATGATCCTTTGTATGTCTTCCTTCAGGGAGCAATTCTGCATGGGTGGTTTTGGCTTTTTCAAGCGCTTCTTCTTCTGTCCAATTTCCCGCAGCCACCTTTTCCTTCGCATAGGCAGCAATTGAAAAATCATTGTATTGTACAAACTCTTCTTCGGACATCCTGCGTAAAGTTGTCATTTGATGATCTCCTTTTTACGTTATACTTTTCTATACGGTTAAGAATAGGAAAAGTTCCATTCAGTAACCGTGGATAGGGTAAGTTCTTCATCCTGGAGGATAATACTCTTAAAGAAGTATGGAGGAGGTTGGGTTCAATGAAATTGGTGGATATATACCGTGTTAAAACCTTTGTGGTTCCAGAATATGTGGATGCAGTGGTACAGGGAGTACTAAGCATTGATGACTTGAGAGTAGGAAATTACAAAAACGTGATGTGGCAGTCGAAGGATGGAGTGGAGCAGTTTGTCCCCGGGGAAGAAGCCGTTCCTTCAGAGGGGGAGTCCGGAGAAAAAACGACTCTCACTTCGCTTCGGATTGAATTTTCTATTCCAAGGGATGAATCCTTATTAAGAAGGGTGATTGAGGAAGGGATTTATCCGAACCATCCGTGGGATGAACCAGTCGTACAAGTTTCGGAGGAAAGAGAAGCAAGAAAGCAGGAATAGAAGGTGAGCCTCTGTATGTTTCCACATGTGGAGGCTCATTTTTCATTAGGAGGAGAAAGCTTTACTTGCATTTTCACGCCGATTGATCGTCCAAAAGTAAACAAACAGCGCACCGAAGATTAAGATGCTTTTCGTAATAAGGCTTGCTTCTTCGCTTAATTGGAGGATCTGAACAAGAATTTCAGGCGTTACCAGGATCAAAGCAATGATGATCATCACCCATGTTTTTGCCCAGAGGGATGCTCCGATAAAGAAGCTGATGGTCAATAAGGCAGCAATTACATTGCCCAGTGGTGACAGCACAATAACTGGAGAGTCAATCGCTTGATCAAGAGTAATGACGCTGATGAAAAGTGAAATTTTCAGAAAGCCGAAAATGCCGATCATCACATACTCTTTTCTTTTATCAAATTGGTGTAGGGCCGTATAGCGTAAGAGCGCAGTAAGAGAAAGAAGGTACACAATCATAAGAACAGGATAGCCGATGATTTGGATCAACGACAATTGTGCGCCTCCATGAATGACATCCCCTAATAAAAGGTAGGACAGGGTGCCGAGAAGAAAGACGGTAAAGGCACTGATGAGCGTACGAAAATCAAATGGCATTTCCTTAGATACTTGCTCCATATATTCTTTTGGGGACTGACCGATGATGTCATTTACATCCTTTCCTTCCTTTTCCGCCTCTGTTAAATGATCGCGAAGCTCTTCAACAATCTCATAGGCTTCGGCTTCCTTTTTCCCACTTGATATCAGGTACAGGTGCAGACTTTCCAGGAACCTTTCACTCTTCTTTGACAATGTTTCCATGGAACTCCTCCTTCATTAATTCGGCAACACTGCTGGAGATGGCATCCCAATGTAATTTGAATGCTTCCAGTTCTTCACGTCCTCTTTCTGTAATCGTGTAATACTTTCGCTTCGGACCACCGGAAGGGAGTTGTTTTTGACTTGTCTCGACAAGACCTTGTTTTTTCATTCGTAAAAGCAGGGGATAGATGCTTCCTTCTTTCACCATCGTGAATCCATAATGGTCGAGTTTTTCAATCATTTCGTAGCCGTAGGTTTCACCTTTAGCGATGATGGAGAGTAGACAACCTTCTAAAATACCTTTTAATATTTGACTAGAAGACAAAGTTTCACCACTTTCTAACCTATATTGCATAACAAGGTAGCGGGGGTAAAAAATAACTTGCTATGCAAGGTAGTTTAACTATACCAGGTTATTCCAATAAAATCCATATATGTATGAAAAATAATAGCAAAAGAAAAAACGTGAAAAAAGCTGCCAACTTGAAACAGTTGCTGGCAGCTTTTGAGTTATTTGCTCAATCCTTCTTTAATTGTATTAATATTAGACTCCATCATAGAAATGTACGTATCGCCTTCTTCGCCTGGTTCAGCTAAGGAATCAGTGAAAACATCGCCCATGATGGGAACATCGGTTTCTTCCGAGACGGCTTCCATGCTGCGCGCATCGATACTCGTCTCTAAGAACAACCCTGTGATTTGTTTTTCATTGATGATATCTACAATCCTCGTAATTTGCTCTGGAGTTCCTTGATTTTCCTGGTTGATCTCCCAAATGTATTCCGCTTGGAACCCGTAGGCATCACTGAAGTACTTGAATGCCCCTTCACTTGTTACAAGCACACGTTCTTCTTCAGGAATCTCATTGAACTGTTCGACAGCTTTGTCGTGCAACGCTTGCAGTTCGGCGATGTATTCCTCCGCATTCTCTTCGTAAACCTCTTTGTTTTCAGGATCGATTTTAATGAGGCCATCTCTTGCATTTTCGGCATATTTGATTCCATTCCGAATATCCAGCCAGGCGTGAGGATCTTCTTCACCTTCGCTCCCTTCTGACGTTAAGTACATCGCTTCAACCCCATCACTCATCAGGAAAACGGGCGCATCTTCGCTGTCTTTTTCTGCGGTTTCCATCAATTTGTTGAACCAGGCGTTCCCTGCTTCAAGGTTTAAGCCGTTGTAGAAGACAGCATCCGCATCCGTAGTCTTTTTCACGTCTTCCGGCAGCGGATCATACTCGTGGGGGTTAGAGCCAATAGGGGCTAAGGTGTGAATGTCGACCAGATCACCGCCGACGTTTTTTACAATGTCATACACAATCGAGTACGTCGTTACGACTTGGACTTTCCCATCCTCTTGCTCCGTGTTTCCGTTCGCTTCTTCTCCACCACAAGCAGCTAGCGTGAGCAGGGTGAAAAGGGTGGCTGCTAACAATAAAAACTTTTTCTTAATCATGAAAATTTTCCTCCTCTTTTATATATGAAAGTTTTCTATTTAGACAAGGGATGCTTTTTTCTTTCTGACTTTCAACATTCTCCATAACCATCCGTGTTTAGGTGAGAACAGGAAGGTAAGGATGAAGATTGCTGTTGCTGCCATGACGATTGTCGCACCTGATGCCAGGTTATAGGTGAAGCTGAAGTAGAGACCGATAACAGATGAAAGAACACCGATACCAGAAGCAAGAAAAATCATCACCCACAAACGATCGGTCAAAAGGTAAGCAGCCGCTGCCGGGGTGATCAGCATCGCCACAACCAGGACAATTCCTACGGTTTGTAAAGAAGCGACAGTCCCCATCGTAAGCAGGGTCATCAGGAAATAATGAATGAGTCGTACGGGCAACCCGTAAGCCGCTCCCATCGTTTCATCGAAAGAGGTGACCAGGAGCTCCTTATAAAAAAGGTACACAGCGGCTAAAATGACGATTCCGATCCCGAGCGTAATCCACATATCAGAGGCTCTGACCGCGAGAACGTTCCCAAACAGAATATGATAGAGATCCGTGCTGCTTTTTAACATTGTAATGATGATAATTCCTCCAGCGAAGGCCGCCGTGAACATGATGCCGATGGATGTGTCGTGTTTAATCCGGCTGTTCTGAGTGACGAATCCGATGGCAATTGCTGTGAGGACACCACTGAAAACAGCGCCAAAAAAGAAATTGATTCCGAACATATAAGAAATCGCGACCCCAGGTAAGACCGCATGAGAGATGGCGTCCCCCATGAGGGCCATTCCTCTGAGAATGATGAAACAACCGACCACTCCACAAATGATTCCGACCATGATCGACGTTAATAACGCCTTTTGTAAAAATCCATATTGCATAACCGCTTCAATAAAAGCCATGACTTACACTCCTATCTCTTTCATGAAAGCAAACTGTCCTTGGTAGGCTTTTTCGATGATTTCTGTCTGGAAGACTTCCTGGACGGAGCCGAAACCAATCAATTCTTTGTTTAAAAGAATGAGCTGGTTGAAATAATCATTGGCTTTACTCAAGTCGTGATGGACGACAATGACTGTTTTTCCCTGAGAGCACAATTCTTTTAAGATGCGTACAATCGTTTCTTCACTCGATACGTCCACACCCACAAACGGTTCATCAAGGAAAAACAACTCGGCTTTTTGCGCAAGCGCCCTGGCCAAGAAGACACGTTGCTGTTGACCGCCGGATAATTCACCGATTTGTCTTTTACTGAAATCTTCCATACCGACCCGGCGGAGACATTCCATGGCCCACTCTTTGTCTTTCTTTTTCGGGCGTTTGAATAATTTTAAATTAGGAAAGGTGCCGATCAGTACGGCATCAAGGACGGTGATCGGGAAATCCCAATCGATATCATTCCGCTGAGGGACATAAGCGATTTTCTTCCGTACTTCTTTCACCGTTTTTCCTAGAAGTTTGATTTCTCCTTTATCCCGTGGAATCAAGTTCAGCATGGCTTTTAAAAATGTGGATTTTCCGGCACCGTTTGGACCGATAATTCCGACGAGATTTCCCGGGTGCACGGTTAAGCTGACTTCTTTCACTGCTTCATTCCCATAGTACGAAACGTGCAGGTTCTTTATGGATAGGGCAGCATTCGCCATCTTTTCTCCTCCTTTGACATGAATATCATCTTTCCTTACTTTAAGGTTTAGATATACTCATGGTTTTGTCGTATTATCACAAAAATTTGTGCGAGTCATTTAATTTTCCCTAGTGCAACTTTTTGGGTAAAAAAATAGTCCTTTTACTATATGGGGGATACCAAAGAAAGTTGACAAAATTGAAGATTACTTAAAAAGTTTCCTTGATGCAAAATATATAGGTGAAACCAATAAAAGTCAACCTTTATTCAAATTGTATTCTAAATGAATAAAAGTATAGAAGCTAGAAAAAAAGGGGGGGCTCAATGGGAGTAGGATTTTGTACTTTCAGAGAGTCTATTTTTTTGAACATTCTATTCCATGAAGTCCTGAAGTAGCGTACGCCCCTGCGTCAATCTAAATAAGAAAAACCATAATTAATAAAGTGATTGATCATGACCGCCATCTCCCTCGGCGACTGATCCATATCTTTTTCAATCCAATCTTTGATGACATGGATGGCTCCACTGATGACGAAGGAGCTTAAGTACTCCGATTCATGCTTATTTGCCATATGTTCGTCCATCCAATTGTTCCTCATGAACCCCCGTGTCAAGTCCATCATTCGTTTTTCAAAAGTCGGAGCAGCTTCTTTATTGAGCAAGGTCTGGAACATGAGTTTGTTTTCAATGACATATTCTAATATTTTTTCTGTCATTTGAATGGATTCTTCTTCATGTTCGTAGTTATAGCTGTGCAGGTAGCGGTTCATATCTTCTGTGATTTCTTCTTCGATTTTGCTGAGCAGGTCGTAATGGTCGGAGTAATGGGTGTAGAAGGTTGAGCGGTTAATATCAGCAAGAGCACACAATTCTTTTACAGTAATGTCGGAAATCGGCTTTTCTGCAAGAAGGCTGATTAAACTTTCCTTTAGTACTTTCCTTGTATATTTTTTTCTGCGGTCAAGTTTTTCGTTCATAGTTCTGGCCCCTTTTTGTTACATTTCTGTGACAATCCAACACAAAATAAAGTTGTGTTGGGAAACTGACGCTAGTTAAGAAACTGTTTGTTGAATATCCAACACGGTGTTAATAAAATGATAGAATGTATGAATGTCATTTGCAAGAGAGGTGAGGCCTTATTGGCTGGGCATCAAGAATAATTAAACATAAGAAAAGCATTGTCATCATTTTTATGATTTTAACCATTCTCAGTACGGTGGCGCAGTTCGGGGTATCGGTCAATTACAACATGGTCGATTACCTGCCGAAAAACTCTCCATCCATGCAGGCGATGGAGTTGATGGAGGAAGAGTTTGATGAGCCGGTGGAAAATACCCGGGTCATGATCCAGGACATCTCTGTTACTGAGGCATTAAGTTATAAAGAAGACCTTGATTCGATCGAGGGTGTCACCAATGTGATGTGGCTCGATGATGTCATCGATTTGAAAGTACCGCTCGAGATGGCAGACTCAAACACCGTCGAAACGTATTACCAGGATCGTTCAGCCCTTTTTTCTGTAACGATTGAGGAAGGTTACGAAGTGGAAGCGACCGATGCCATTTATGACTTGATAGGAGAAGAAAATGCGGTCGCAGGCGAAGCGGTCAACACGGCGGTTTCTCAGAAGATGGCAGGCAGTGAGTCGATGTATGCGGCGGCTTTACTTGTTCCAATCATCATCCTTATTTTGGTTTTGTCCACGACGTCGTGGATGGAACCGGTCTTCTTTTTGACGGCGATCGGAGTTTCTGTCCTGATCAATTTGGGGACGAATATCTTCATTGGAGAAGTATCCTTTGTCACGCAATCGGTCGCTCCCATTTTACAGCTCGCGGTGTCGCTCGACTATGCGATCTTCCTACTGCATAGCTTTTCTGATTATCGAAAAGAAGTGTCCGACCCTAAGGAAGCGATGCTCCTTGCGATGAAACGGTCGTTCCCTGCGATCATCGCCAGTGCATCGACGACCTTCTTCGGGTTTACGGCTCTCACGTTCATGGATTTCGGCATCGGGGCAGATTTAGGTCTCAACTTACTTAAAGGAATTCTGCTGAGCTTCCTCAGTGTCATGATTTTCCTTCCAGCGTTGACGCTGATGTTCTATCACTGGATTGACCGCACACAGCACCGTCCGTTTGTTCCGGATTTTAAAGGGATCGGAAAACGTGTGATGAAATTCCGTATTCCTAGTTTGATCTTCGTTATCTTGATCATCGTTCCTGCCTTTTTGGCGCAAAGTGAAACTTCTTTCATTTATGGAACAGGTGAACACCCTGAAAGCACAAGGGCAGGGCAGGATGCGAGAGCGATTCAGGAGGAGTTCGGAAAGAACATGCCGATGGTTCTGCTCGTACCTGGAGGCGACCGGGCCAAGGAGGAGGAGCTTGTACGGGAGTTGGAAAGCCTTCCGCTTGTTTCCAGTGTCATCTCCTACGTCAACATGGTCAGCCCCGCGATCCCTCCAGCTTACCTGGAAGAGTCGATCACGGAGTCGTTTTATTCGGAGAACTATGCACGGATCACCCTGTACACCGAAACAGATGCCGAAGGGGAAGAGGCTTTTTCTCTCATAGAGAAAATTAAAGAAACCACCGACAATTATTATCAAGAAGCGCACATGCTCGGTGAGAGTGTCACCCTGTATGATATGAAAAATATCGTCCAGGACGATAACAAGCTCGTCAATATTCTGACGGTTGTGACCGTGGCCCTCGTGTTGCTGCTCACGTTCCGTTCGATTTCCATCCCTGTCGTCCTGCTTGTGACGATTCAGGCATCTGTATGGATCAACTTATCGTTCCCGTACTTTATGGATACATCGCTTGTTTATGTCGGCTATCTCTTAATCAGTACCATCCAGCTGGCGGCTACGGTGGACTACGCGATTTTGTTTACGGAAAACTATAATCATTTGAGAAAAGAAATGCCTGCCCTGAAGGCAATCAAAAAAACGATTGATGATAAAATTTTTGCGATTTTCGTATCAGCGGCCATTTTATCGAGTGTCGGATTCATTTTATGGATTACATCCTCTAATCCGATTGTATCCTCCATCGGATTGTTATTAGGACGAGGAGCTCTGCTTGCCTTCTTTATGGTTGTATTTGTGCTTCCGGCCCTGCTTGTCATCTTTGACCGTGTGATTAAAAGAACGACTTGGAAAGCTAACTTTTATAAGGAGGAGAAGTGAGTATGAAATTTAAACGTGCGACAGCGATGTTCACAGCATTTCTTCTCGTCTTGCCGACCGTTCCTGTGTCGGCAGAAGAAAATGGAAAAACTGAACCGGCAACGAAAGGATCCTACTCGAAAAAGCATGAAGTCGTGTACACCACGCTCGATGCTACCGGGGATCAAGAAGAAATGTACGTCGTCAACAATTTTACAATCGACGAGCCTGGTGAAATCGTTGATTATGGACCTTATACGAGTGTTCAAAATCTAACAGATGTCACAGAAATAGAGCAGCAGAATGAAAAAATTGAGTTGACTGCAAAAGAAGAGGAGTATTACTATCAAGGGAATTTGGAAGGCAAGCCCCTGCCTTGGAATATAGATGTTTCTTATCAATTAGATGGAGAAGCCATGAAACCTGAAGAGCTAGTCGGAAAAGACGGCAAGCTCAAAGTGAGCATTGATACAACAAAAAACGAAGGGGCTGATGAGAGCTTCTTCAATAACTACTTGATGCAGATCACGATGAAGTTGGACTCTATGATTTACGAAAACATTCAGGCTCCTGAAGGAACGGTCGCGAACGCCGGAAAAAACAGGCAAGTGACCTTCACCGTCATGCCGGAAAAAGAAGGGAGCTTCACTCTGACCGCGGACGTCAGCGATTTGGAGATGGAAAGCATTGAATTTGCAGCGATTCCATCCTCTATGTCCATTGACGCGCCGGATATCGGCGGAATGAAGAACGACATGGGCTCGTTATCCAATGCCACCGCCGAAATTAATAATGGTGTCGGAGAACTCAAAAATGGAATCGCTGAACTGAATGATGGCGCAGCAAGCATTTATGATGGATCAGAACAATACAATAACGGCATCCAGGGGTTGAGTAATGGTTCCTCAGAGCTTGTGGAAGGATCAGCTTCGATCAAAAATGCGCTGCAACAGATGAACGAGGCTGTCGCTTCAGGATCTGGCGAAGTGAACGTGAGCGATTTTGCCAAAATGGAAGAGGGGCTGGGCCAACTGGCTGGAGGTCTGAGTGAAGTCGAAAAAGGCCTGACAAACTTGAAGGAACAGTATGGTCAGGCTCATCAGGCATTGAGTCAGTCGATCGAAGCCATCCCTCAGTATGAGATTACGGGACAGGAAATCCAGGCATTACATGAAAGTGGGGCCAACCCGGAAGTCGTCAACAAGCTGTTAGAAACGTACGAGGCCGCTCAGACGGCTAAAGGAACGTATGCCGATGTGAAAGAAGCGTATCAGGCGGTCGGACCGGCATTGGAACAGAGTGCCGGCTCATTGAATGAAATGAGTACAAACCTAAATACGATGTCAGACCAAATCGGTAGCAGCATGGAAAATATGGATATCGGCGAATCTTTTAAACAGTTGCAAGAAGGCTTGCAGTCTCTTTCATCGAAGTATGGGGAGTTTCATTCTGGACTCAAGGAATACACAAGTGGTGTTGACCGGCTGGCAGGATCCTATGCAGACATCCACAGCGGTATTGGAAGTCTAACGAACGGAACCGCTGAGCTCGAGAATGGAGCCGCAAAACTTCATGACGGCACATCCCAATTAGCAGCCAACACCAGCGATTTACCTGGACAGATGGATTCAGAGATTGAACAAATGGTTGAAGAATACGATAAATCCGATTTCGAACCAACTTCCTTCGTTTCAGAGAAGAATAAAAAGGTTGGATCGGTGCAGTTTGTCATTAAAACAGAAAGCATTAAAAAGGACGAAGAACAAGAAGAGGCTCCAGAGAAAGAAGAGGAAAAAAGCTTCTGGGATCGCTTGTTGGATTTGTTCAGATAACGGGAAGCCTTCTCTTAACTTTTGTTGAGAGGAGGTTTTTTTACTGCCCCAAGGAGGAACACCCCCGTGCTGAAGAGAATGTTATCGCGCCAAAGCGGGTGTGAGACGCGCCAAAGGAGGGGGAAACACCCCCAAAGGAATCGAGCACCGCACCATAGGAAGTGATGTATGAATTCTCTACTGCACGCTCAAATTAAGGGTAGGATTTGTAGATCAGGCAAAAGAAAAAGGGGTTTAATCATGACCAATAAAAAGATTGATTTAACTGCATCTGAATTAGGAAGCTTATGGACGACCTATTTGTATGATAGTATGAGTCTTCAATTCGTGAAATATATGTATGAAAAAGTGCGGGATGAGGATGTCAAACCGATTATTAAAAAGGCGGTAAAAATTTCAGAACAACATGTTTATAAGATTGAGTCCATATTCAAGAAGGAAAACTTACCTATTCCTTATGGATTCTCGGAGAAGGATGTAGAACTTCAAGCACCTGACCTTTATACAGATACTTTTAAACTGACCTTTATGTTACACATGGGACGGGTTGGGATGGTCGTTCATACGGGTAATTTGGCTGTGGCTTCAAGAAGGGATATCCAGGATTTCTACGGGCATGCCCTGCATCAGGTGCAGGATTTATATCGATTGGCTTCAGAAACGGCTTTAGAGAAAGGTTTGTTTTTAAAAAGGCCCTATATTCCCTACCCGAAACAGTTTTCTTTCGTTAATGATGTCGGATACTTGAAAGGGATAAATCCACTGAAAAATCACCGGATCCTTAACGCGATTGAGATTACCCATTTAAGTTTGAATATCGAAACAAACCAAATTGGAATTATGCTCATTTCAAGTTTTATGCAGTCGTCGCAATCTCACCAGGTCAGCCAATACATGAAACGCGGAAAAGAAATATCTAAAAAACATATGGATATTCTTTCGAAGACGTTAATGAAAGACGATATCCCTCCCCGATTTCTCCAAATCATGCGATTACAGATAGTACGACACCTGTTTTTTCTGATAAATTGATGATGTTCCAAGTGAGCCTTCTTAACTCTGCAGGGTTCGGGAATTACGCTACGGCAGCCGCTGCCAGTCAGAGGAGCGACCTCACTTTGAATTATGAACGGTTATCTGCAGAAGTCGGCCAGTATGCGCAGGACGGAGCGGAAATTATGATCAAGAATAAATGGCTGGAAGAGCCTCCTGCAGCTCCTGATCGTGACCAGTTGGGCAAAGGGTTGAAGAGAAAATAATGAAATTTTGGTCAAACCTGTTTTCCAAAGTGCATTCTACTTTTGGAAAACAGGTTATTTTTATATTCAAATAAATGTTTGATTATTATCATTGACGAAGTTGGAAAAGAGGGCATACACTATAATTAAACATTAAAACGAATATTTGAATGAAGGTGAATATATTGAGTGAAAATGTTGTGAAGAAAGCACCGAAAGATACGTGCGATACTTTTTGTTATGACGAAGAACTTGTCCAAAGAGTCCAGCCGAAGATGGATGAAGTCCTTGGAGTGGAGCTGATTTTCAAAGCCCTTTCCGATGCCACACGATTAAAGATCGCTTATGCCCTGACACTTGAAAACGAGCTCTGTGTCTGTGATGTAGCCAACATTATTGGTTCAACGACTGCCACCGCTTCTCATCACCTCCGGTTACTGCGAAATATGAAATTAGCCAAATACCGTAAGGAAGGAAAACTCGTTTTCTATTCTTTGGCTGACGAGCATGTACACCAGTTGGTTTCTATTGCGATTCAACACTCGAATGAAGTATAGAGAGAAACAGAGGTGAGAGGAATGAGTGAGGAGAAAAAAGCGAGCTGCTGTTCAAGTTCGGAAGAGGTTTTAAAAGATGAAGTGGTGTCTTGTTGCTCCAGTACTAAGGAGGAGGAACGAGTGGTGGAAGTCGACTGTTGTTCCAGTTCCAGCGCTAAGCAAGATGATAAGACGGAAACGAATTGTTGCTCGAGCGCTAAGGAGGAAAAGGAGCCTGAAGCGACTCAAGACCATTGTTGTGGAAATGTGCAGGAAGAGATTTCTAGTTGTAGCTCAAGTGGGGATGTTGGAAGGTCTGAAAGGTTAAACGTGGCGAAATTCGAGGTGAAAGGCATGGACTGTCCTTCTTGTGCCGCTACAATTGAAAAAGGGCTTCAGAAGGTTAGCGGCGTTCAATCGGTCAGCGTTCAGTACGGGACAGGGAAGATGACGATAGATGCTGAGAATGAATCTCTTTATGAGCAGATTCCGAAACATATTCGTAAATTGGGCTTTGAAGCGGAACCGGTGGATTCTTCTAAGAATAAACAAACCTATAAAATAGAGGGGGTGGACTGTGGTTCTTGTGCTATGACGATTGAAAAGCATTTGAGCAAAAATCCTGCCGTTCAAGACGTTCAAGTCCAATTTTCAACAGGGAAGATGCAGATTCAACATACGACCTCCGCGAAAGAAATTGTAAAGGAAGTAGGCAGAGCCGGGTTTCAAGCTTCCTTGGAAGGAAAAGATGACGACCAAAATCAGAAAGCTGACAAAGGTAAAGGAACATCGACGACGACTTTATCTGGTCTGTTTCTTGGTCTCGGTTTTATTGGATCGTTCACAAATATTCCGGCTGAATTCATTCCTGCCTTTTATGCGGTGGCCATACTGATAGGCGGGTTCAAGCCTGCGAGAAGTGCTTTTTATGCAATCAAGAGCGGCTCCTTGGATATGAACGTCCTCATGGCATCCGCCGCCATCGGGGCTGCCTTGATCGGAGAGTGGTTTGAGGGAGCCATGGTTGTATGGCTGTTCGCATTAGGAAATACACTCCAAAACCGATCGATTGAACGAACACGAGAATCGATTAGAAGTTTGATTAACCTCACACCCAAAGAAGCTAGTGTCAAATCAGGCAACCAACTCGTCCGTAAAGCGGTAGAAGACGTTGGGATTGGTGAGGTCGTCGTCGTTAAACCTGGCGAGAAGATTCCCTTGGATGGTGACGTCATGACTGGCACATCCAGTGTCAACCAAGCTCCGATAACGGGAGAATCATTGCCTGTAGATAAACAAACGGGAGATATCGTTTATGCAGGTACAGTGAATGAAAGTGGATCGTTAGAGATTGAAGTCACGAAGCTCGTAGAAGATACAACGATAGCAAAAATTATCCACCTTGTAGAAGAGGCTCAAGAGAAAAGGGCCCCCACCCAGGCTTTCGTGGATCGTTTTGCGCGTGTCTATACGCCGATTGTTTTCACTCTCGCTCTGTTGGTCATGATCATTCCGCCTCTCTTTGGCTTTGGTACGTGGGGAGAGTGGCTGTATAAAGGACTCGCATTACTCGTGGTCGCCTGTCCTTGTGCTCTTGTCATTTCTACACCGGTCGCGATTGTTTCAGCTATCGGAAATGCAGCTAAGAATGGTGTCCTCATCAAAGGCGGTACGTTTCTGGAAAAAGCGGGAACTATTAAAGCCATCGCTTTCGATAAGACAGGGACACTTACAGAAGGGCGTCCAAAGGTTTCTGAAGTGCACGTATTAGTTGTGAGCGAGGATGAGTTGATCCGTGTGACGCGGACCATTGAAGAACATTCCACTCACCCGATTGCTCAGGCGATTACGACGTATGCATCAGAACGAAACATGACGGCGATAGAAGGCGAAGACTTCCAAGCAATCCCAGGAAAAGGTGCGAAGGCGAAGTTGAGTGGCGTTGAATATTTTGCTGGAAGTCCGAAGTTGTTTGAAGAGATGCAGGTGCCTTTTTCTGAGATTAAAGGTCGGATTGACCAGTTGCAAAAAGAGGGGCATACCATTGTCATTGTAGGAACTTCAACCAAAGTTCTAGGCCTCATCGCTGTTGCTGATACCATCCGGGATATCACCGTTCAATCGATTCAAAAGCTGAAGCAGGTTGGTATGCAGGAAATGGTGATGCTCACAGGGGACAACAAAGGAACAGCAGATAAGATTGCCAGGGAAACAGGTGTCGATCGCTATTTCGCTGAGCTCTTACCTGAGGATAAAGTTTCAGCTGTGAAAAAGCTCCAAGCGGAAGGAAAGAATGTCGCCATGGTTGGAGATGGAATCAATGATGCCCCGGCTTTAGCGACATCAGATCTTGGAATCGCTATGGGAGGAGCAGGGACTGATACAGCCATGGAAACCGCAGATATTGTCCTGATGGCCGATAATTTGGAGAAGCTTCCTCACACGATCCGTTTGAGCAGAAAAGCGATGAAAATTATTAAACAGAATGTGTGGTTCTCGTTAGTGACGAAGCTTGCGGCCTTGATGCTCATTTTTCCGGGAGTCCTGACTTTATGGATGGCTGTGTTAAGTGATACAGGGGCAGCTTTACTTGTTATTCTCAACAGTATGAGACTATTAAGAAATAAATAATATAAAAAAGGTGCGATCATTGGATCACACCTTTTTTGTCCTCTATTTTTTATTAACCGAAGCATCATAGATGGAATCTACAGCTTTCTTCAGTTCTGCGTCGAATTCCTCATCAGACTGATTGGCATTCAAGTCTGCGGCCAGGGCGCGGGAGAAACTTGCGATGACGCCATCGTTTTCCTTAAGCTTTTCGTTCGCTTCTTCACGGGAATAACCACCGGAAAGCGCAACAACACGAACGACTCGGGTATGATCGACGAGTTCTTTGTATGCGTTCGGCTGAGTAGGGATCGTAAGCTTCAGCATGACGTTCTCACTATCAGACAACTCGTTTAAGTGTTTCAAAATCTCATCTTGGAGAAGTTCCTCGCACTTTTCCTTGTCACTGCTGTGAATATCAACTTCTGGTTCAATAATCGGTACAAGGTCTGAAGCGATGATTCTTTTTCCAATGTCGAACTGCTGTTGAACGACTTCTTTGATGCCGCTTGGATTTGGCTCATGGATGACGGAACGCATCTTTGTGCCGAAAATGTTACGTTCATTGGCACGGCGTAATGTTTCATCAAGATCATCAATCGGTTTCATGAGCTGCACGCCGTTTTCTTTTTCCGCAAGCCCTTTGTCGACTTTAAGGAAAGGGACGACCCCTTTGCTGGCTAAATAATCGGCCGTATATTGACCCTTGATTTCCCGGTCCATCGTTTGCTCAAAGAGAATGGCACCGAGGATATGGTCGGCATCGAAAGAAGGGGAGGTAATGATTCTTGTCCGCATTTGGTGGACAAGGTCGAACATCTCATCCTCATCTGAATAGGAATCCTCCGGTACGCCATAAGCGGCCAGCGCTTTCGGTGTACTTCCACCACTTTGGTCAAGTGCAGCGATAAATCCATTTCCGTTCTTCACTTTTTCAAATTGCTTGTTGTTCATGTTTTCCACTCCTTTTTCGTAGTGTGAAAAATTACCCTTTATACTGTTCCCTTTAATTGGATTTGCATAACCTGAAAATGGGAGAAGAGTTTTACTGTGGATGCGGGGGAAGGTGTTTTAACAGAGCATGAAAAGGAATACTATGTATCAATCGGAGTATAGAGGAGGAACTTTTATGGGGAAGTGGATCATGAACGTTCTGGCGTTCATTCTTGTCGTCACTGTGAATGGACTTGCTAATGCTTTGCCCTTGAATGGTCAGACGACAGGTGAAATATCCAACCGTCTGAACGTGTTATTCACTCCTGCGGGGTATGTGTTCAGTATATGGGGACTTATTTACATTTTACTAGGCATCTGGGTGATTCGACAGTTTCCGAAAAGTAGGCGGGACCTGCCCATCTACCAAGAGACAAGTGGTCTCTTCGTCTTAAGCAGCCTGCTGAATAGTCTCTGGATCTTTATGTGGCACTATGAATTTTTCGGAATTTCCGTCTTGGTGATGATTGGATTGTTGCTCACATTGATCCGTTTATATCAGACCTTACAGAAAAATGAGGCTTCTTTTTTCGATCGTCTTCCGTTTTCTGTTTATCTCGGTTGGATCAGCGTCGCCACCATCGCGAACATCAGCTATTATTTAACCTACATCGGCTGGGATGGGTTCGGAATTTCCGCGACTGTATGGACGGTACTGTTGATGATTGTAGGCACACTGCTTGCTATTTACTTCATGAAAAGCCAGGATGATTGGGTGTATCCGCTCGTTTTTGTCTGGGCGTTTATCGGCATCGGGGTGAAAAATCAGGGCAGCGACGTGCCTCTTGTAGTGAACTCCGCTTTTATTCTTGCGGGACTGCTGCTTGTGCTCACCATTTTATATGGATTCAGAAAAAAATAAGAGCCACTTGATGCGTTCATCAAGTGGCTGTTTTTTGTTCAAAAAGAAACAGGAAGGGAATCCAGGCCTCTTAAAAGGAAGACGGAACGCCATTCGGGTGGGTTTACATCGCGGTTCAGATCGATATCCGGGAATGTCGTTAGTAATTTTTTCAGCGCAATTTTCCCTTCGAGGCGGGCGAGAGGTGCGCCGAGACAAAAGTGGATCCCGAACCCAAATGCGACATGAGCATTTCTTTCTCTTGTAATATCAAACTGAGAGGCACGTTCAAACTTTTCTTCATCACGGTTGGCTGAACTAATCGACGCGACAATGAAATCCCCACGCCGGATGAGCTGGCCATGGAAATCAATGTCCTCATCTGCCCAGCGAGCGGTCGAAAAATCGACAGGGCTGTAATAGCGAAGTCCTTCTTCGATCGCACCAGGAATGAGAGTACAATCATCTTTTACTTTTTCAAATTGGTCAGGATGTTTAAACAGGGCAAACATGGTGTTCCCGATCAAATTGACCGTCGTTTCGTGGCCGGCGATGATCAAAAGGACGATCATAGAGTAGAGTTCATTCCTTGTCAGCTGCTCCCCGTCTTCTTCAGTTTGGATGAGGTGGGAAACCAAGTCATCCTGAGGTTCTGCTTTTCGTTGTTCAAAAAGCTCTGTCAGGTATGTAGTAAAAGCTTCTACATCAACCATAAAGTCAGGGTCCATTTCGTTGGAGGCAGAGACGATGGTGTTGGACCATTGTCTGAATTTATCCCGGTCCTCTGCGGGGACCCCGAGCATCTCACTGATGACGATAATGGGCAGTGGAAAAGCGTAATCATCAATTAAGTCGACCTTCGTTTCTTTTTGTTTCATTTGGTTTAATAGATCATCCGCAATTTCACAGATTCTTGGTTCCAGCTGCTTAATGGTTTTAGGATTGAAGTAAGGTTGGACAAGTTTGCGCAGGCGTGTATGGTCAGGTGGGTCGACGTCCAGCATCATGTTTTGGAAGATGTTGAAGTCGTCTTGTTCGGTGTCTTTAGAAGCAGAAGAGAATAACTTGCTTTGGTCTTTAATGAAACTGGGTGATTTTAATAGCTCTTTCACGTGATCGTATTTGGTAATCATCCAAGAGTGGTTCGTTCCATCACTGTTCATTGGAAAAATTGGCTGCCCTTCGCGAAGATCTTCGTAAAACGAATAGGCTCCTATTTTAAAATTCGACTGATGAAGTGTTTCCAAATTCCCCATTACATATCTCCTCCTCTGAAATGATCTGTCTATCTTGGATTATATAAGGGATTGAAGATAAATGGAAATAAAAGGAGTACCAGGTCATCCAGATTCTGGATGACCTGGTACTCCTTTTATTGTAAGCGTTATTCCTTACGGTTTTGAGGGAAAGTGATAGGATAAGGATAGGTAGGTTAAGAAAGGTGGAAGCAATGTGAAGAAAATTCGATTAGGGAAAAGTGATTTAGAGGTCGGGGAGATTTCACTCGGCTGTATGAGAATGAGTGAACTGAGCACGAAGGAGGCATCGGAAGTGATCACAAATGCGGTCGAGAATGGGGTCGACTTATTTGATCACGCCGATATCTATGGAAAAGGAGAATCGGAGTCTGTATTTGCTGAAGCACTGAAAACGACCGGCGTGCCACGTGAAGACATCAAGCTTCAAACGAAGTGCGGCATTCGTAAAGGGTTCTTTGATTTTTCTAAAGAGCATATTTTGGAGTCAGTGGACGGAAGTCTTAAGCGGTTGAATACAGAGTATGTGGATAGTTTATTGCTGCACCGTCCAGATGCTTTGATGGAGCCGGAAGAAGTAGCGGAAGCGTTCGCCGCACTGAAAGAAAGCGGAAAGGTTCGTTACTTTGGTGTGAGTAACCAAAACCCGATGCAAATGGAACTCTTGAAGAAGTATGTGGGAGAAAGTTTAATCGTCAACCAGCTGCAACTCAGCCTCGTCCATACGCCGATGATTGATGCTGGATTCAATGTGAACATGCAAAACGATCCTGCCGTCGTCAGGGACAGCAATGTCTTGGAGTATTGCCGACTGAATGATATGACCATTCAAGCATGGTCACCATTCCAGCACGGAATGATCGAAGGTCCTTTTGTAGGCAATGACGCTTTCCCAGAGGTGAATGCCAAGCTTCAGGAACTTGCTGAAAAGTATGAGGTGACGGATTCTGCCATCGCAATAGCCTGGATTCTGCGTCACCCGGCTAACATTCAACCTGTCGTTGGCACAATGAATACGCAGCGAATGCAGGACATTGCCAAAGCTTCTCATATTGTCTTGTCTAGAGAAGAATGGTACGAGCTTTACCGAGCTGCTGGTAACGATTTACCGTAATAATGATTGGAGGAGGGGGCTAATCGGGTTCATGGTTAGCCTCCTCCTCGTATGGAGAACCTTTTCTCATATAAAATAGGTATATTCTAGAATGAGAAAATATCTTTAGCGAATGATAATAAGAGCGATAAATCCGTCTTTTTGATTGAAAATGCTGTAAAAAGAACGGGGATTATGAAAAAATTATGATTAAAAGCGTTTATTTTGTAAGAATGTGTTGTGCTTCACAAGATTATATTTTACTCTAGTAACGTTAGCTATAAAATGGCACTCTTACTGTTTTATAACAGGTAGAGCTTTCGTTGCTTGTACTAGTTATTTACTTATAAAAAATGAGCCCCGGGCTCAAAAAAGGAGAAGTGGATATGGCAGATTCATTCACAACAGAAAAAGACGGGCAGACAAACGTTGCTCGTGACGAGCGTGAACTGCTCGACCAACTACTGGAACCAGAAGTACAGGAATCTTTGACTGTTCTTGTGAAAGAGCTTCCGAAGCTTACCGAATTGGTGAAGATTCTTTCAAGCTCCTACGACACCGTTCAATCGCTTGCGACGGATGAAGTTCTGAAAAAAGACACGGTTGAGTTCATGTCAGAAGTGGCTGAGCCTCTTAAACATTCCGTGAAAGAAGTAACGCAGAACGCAATCGAAGCGAAAGATCATGCGGAAAGCAGCTCAGAAGTTATCGGACTATTCGGCTTGATGAAGATGTTGAAAGACCCTCAAGCTCAAAAAATGTTCCGTTTCGTTAACGCATACTTAAAAGTATCCGCTGAACGCAATCACAAAGAGTAGGAAATGGAGGAATCAACATGTCAAAAGAAATCGTCATTCTAGGCGGCGGTTATGGCGGGCTTCTTGCCGCTTTGTCTGTGCGCCAATACATGGACGCTTCAGAAGCGAACGTCACAATCATTAATAAAACCCCGACACACCAAATCATTACAGAATTGCACCGTTTGGCAGCAGGAAACATTTCTGAGCAGGCGGCAGCGCTTCCTCTTGAGAAGTTATTGAAAGGAAAAGACATCAACCTTAAGGTTGCGACCATCGAGTCCTTTTCTGTCAATGACAAAAAGATCTCACTAGAAGATGGTTCTGAACTGTTCTATGATGCTTTGGTCGTGGCACTAGGTAGTGTAACGAACTACTTCGGCATCCCTGGACTGCAGGAACACAGCATGGTCCTTAAATCTGCGGAAGATGCAAATAAAATCCGTGAACATGTGGAAGCTCGCATTCGTGATTATGCAGCGACGAATAACGAGGCAGATGCCCACATCGTCATCGGCGGCGGTGGCTTGACTGGTGTCGAGCTTGTCGGTGAATTGGCTGATGAAACACCAGCAATGGCTAAAAAATATGGTGTTAACCCTGATGAAATTAAGTTGACACTCGTAGAGGCCATGCCGAAAATTTTGCCGATGCTTCCTGATCACTTGATTGAAAGAGCAACGAAAAGCCTTGAAAAACGTGGCGTAGAGTTCCTGACAGAACTTCCTGTCACAAATGTGGAAGGAAACATCATCGAGTTGAAAGACGGCCGTAAGCTGACAGCCAATACGTTCGTTTGGACAGGTGGAGTTGCTGGAAACCCACTTGTCGGTGAATCCGGTATTGAAGTGAATCGCGGACGTGCGTCTGTAAACAATTACCTTCAGTCTGTATCCCACAAAGACGTATTTGTTGTCGGTGACAGTGCGGTTTATTTCAAACCAGGTGATGAACGTCCACAACCACCGACAGCACAAATCGCTTGGCAAATGGGTGAGACTGTCGGTTATAACCTATATGCCTACCTTGAAGACAAGAGCTTTGAAGAGTTTGAACCTGTCAACTCAGGTACGCTTGCAAGCCTTGGCCGTAAAGACGCGGTAGCTTTCATCGGTGCCAACCAGACACCATTGAAAGGTCTTCCAGCTTCTGTCATGAAAGAAGCAAGTAACGTGCGTTACCTATCCCACATCAAGGGACTATTCGCACTTGCCTATTAAGAATATTCTCTAAGGTGAAACACCCTTAACAAACGCCTGCTTCCAGCGCTTCCAAGCGAAAACGAAGCAGGCGTTTTCTTGTGCATTTTTTACATTATTTTCCACGCCAGGTCATCCAGATATTGGATGACCTGGTGTGGCTATTTTTGGGAATTTATCGCGCAGGTATAAAGGTGAATGGGTGGGTGCAGAATGGGGATAATTGATTTCATGGAGTGGTGGGAAATGTATTTATTATTAGTCATAGTGGTATGGATTCTTTTTGCCTATCGATTTGTTGATTGGAAGCAGGTAGGGAAGCAATACCCGACGATCTTGTTTTTTATTGCTGTGAACATGACCTATAATTTCCTTTATTATAATCACACACTGTGGGCATTCCGCGGGGTGACGATGGAGTGGCTGAACCATTCCATCATCAACATGGCTTTCACTTTTTTCATCTGCCCGATCGGCTTAATTATCTATTTGCAGCGCATTCCCAAAACCCGGAGCAACCAATTCGTCTATATCACGGTTTGGATCGCGTTTTATACGGTAATAGAATGGTTGTTTTCTCTAAAAGGAATGTACGTATATGATCATGGGTGGAACAACTGGCTTAACATTCCGTTGAATGCCGTATTATTCCTCGTCCTTTATCTTCATTACAGAAACCCTGTCCGGGGGCTTCTCGTATCTCTGCCCATTGTTGTCCTTTTCTACGTATTCTTTCCGTTTCCCTTGGACAGTTTAAAATAGAAAGGATGTCATGCAGCCGTGATCATACGTGATGTGTTATCTGTCCCCATGTTTTTGATCCTGCTTTTTTCGAGTTATCTAGCGATGTGGATGTACATCGGCAAGAAAAAGATTAATAAAAAATGACCTGCTCCTTAGATTAAGAGGCAGGTCATTCTTTTATTTGATTTGCGTCCGTTTCGAAGTTGGATGGCTGTCTTCGTATTTTTTAAAAGAAGTTTCCGGTTTAAGCGCAATCGTTTCTTCCCCAGCTTGTTTTCCCAGGGATTTATACTTGAGCTGAAACTCATCCTGCACTTCAGGCGGTTCCTCAACGGAAGGTGACTGTTTCATGCCGGCAATCCAAGTGTCGAAGTCGTACATGCCACGGTCGATAATCAATCCCAAGTCTTCGAGTGACTGTGTCAATTCGTTCAAGCAATCCAAACCATTCCTTAAAATAATGCCTTTCTCTTTGGCTTTATCAACGGAATGCTCGAGACGATAGCTCTCCCCTTGATATGTAAACTCCACAAAACAACTGTTACGGTCCCAATTAAAATTGAAATTCTCAACCTTCAGGCGTTTGACCACTTTGATCAATCTTTTTTCACAAATGCTTTGCTCTTTATGTGGCATCCATCGGAATAGAACATTCTTGAATAAACGATTCTTGAACATGCCATTCACCTTCCTTTTTTATTAAGCCTAATCATGCAGTGACTGTATAACTATTTCTACAAGATCGATGCGATGACCTTCCAGTTTCAAGGATAATTTGTAGAATAAAGGAATTTTTATTTTAATCCTTGCAGAAGACGCTCGTCCTTTTCCCGAACGAGATCATAAGTTTCTACCAAATGTTCGGGGACTAATGCACGTCCATAGTTCCAAGCATTGGTTTCAATGACGGCCTTCAGTTCTTCAATCTCCTCATCTCCTCCGTACATGAGTGTGCGCAAATCGTGTTTATGTTTTTTGAATGTGAGGTAGTAGCCGATTTCATGATAGAGGATGATTTTCACAACGTTCTCTTCGGGTTCATTTACTTTTATTTTACTCATATATCCGTTGATTTGTAGATAGTTAAAATTCACTGTATTTGTGGATACATTATAGCTCATGGGTGCTGGAAGTTTATTATTGATTTCATAATTGATGTCCAGTTGATGTTCAAGCAGTGTATCCTTAATAATGTCTTCAACCTGCCGTACGTAAAGCATGAAAATCACTGACCTTTCCTTTCTATTATTCTCAGTATAAGTGAAGGAAAGAAGTGAACCAAGGTACGATACGCTCATAATGAAAAAGTCCTATAATGGGTCATTAGTATTATTCAGGAACCATGAGGGATTGAAGATGAAAGAAAATTCCCTTGCTGTGGGCGCACATATCAAACGAAACTCCTTTCCACACGTATAATACGGTAACTGAATCATTAAGGAGTGAAAAAAATGAGTTATCGAGCGTATGATTATGATTATGACTATGATCACCACCATAAAGATGGATGCTGTGGAAAAAAAGATAAACACCATAAAATGAAACATTATAAAAATTGTGTAGAAGATGTATTAGAGGCGATCCTTTATGCACAAAAGAAAGTAAAAAAAGATGATTGCCACACGTCTTGCCAGCAATCAATCAATGAACTGCTAGGAGAGAAGCGTGTAAAGAAAAACACGATTCCATTCCTTTTATATTGCGGATGTGAACCGTTCAAAGGCACAGGGGTAGCCACTTATTCCTGTCACTCTAAGAAAGAGAAGATCAAGTGTATCCATACTCACATTTTTAAAATTAAAGAATTGAATAAAGACTGTGCGGTTCTGGAGCTTCTTGACTTTAAGTCAGACTTGAAAGATAAGCAACCGAAGCATTGTCACAGCAAACACGGGGACGCCTGTCATCAACTGGATCATAAGAATCTTGATGATCTCGTAGGAACGGGCATCTGCATCACTGTGGATTTATCTTGTTTTTGTGCGATTACCTGTCTGCCAGCTGTTCATTTGTAAACCAAACGATTAAGATGAGGCGAAACGTCGATTTACCTTTCCTATGCACACGTCGGTAAAAGAAAAGAAGGTAGCCTCATGAGTCTACCTTCTGTACATATGTGCTTACCCGCCGAATGCTTCTAACAGATCCTCGATTTCCTGAATGTCCATTCCCTGTGAAACAGTTGGTTTGTTGGTAGAGGATGGTACACTTCCCCTTTGGAAAGAGCCTCCGGCCAGTAGTCTCTTTATTTCCAGCAATTCTGACAAGACCCCATTTGTTCCCTCTTGTTGGGGAGTCGCTGTTTTATGGAAGTAGTGACTTAAGGCGGAAAATATTAAATGATTCAGGGTGTTATTTTCTGAGTGATAGGCAATTTCCTCTAAAATTTCAGGGGGGACAGAGTGATGGTCCCCTGTTTTTACATCAATGAAGGAATCGGGGATCGTAAGCACGGTTTGTTTAAAATAATCGTGATATACGTTTGACATTCCTTCACCCTCTAACTTTTGGTATAAGCATAATCGTCCGTATATTCTTTGTTTTTGCTGATCCACTGCATCTTAGCAAGAATCATCAATCCCTGGACATTCAATTGCGACATGTTCTCAGGGAAAAGTAATTCAATCGGACGGCCGCGCTCATTCCATTTCACGGCTGCTTCTTTAATTTGTTTTTCAGCGATTTCAGCGGCTCCGCCGACCGCAATGTATCGGGATGCACCCTTGATTTCATTGGAGCGGCTTCTCACTCTGTCAAAATGCTCGAGATACTTGATCGCCATCAAACGCAGCTGTGGCGTGATGTATTTACTAATATCTTTTCTTACTCCTGCGAATGGTTCAACGTACCATTCGGACTGTCCGGCCACGAGTTTTTCTTCAAGCTCCGAACGTGAATTGAAGCTGTACATTTCATTTTTACTTACTTTTTGTATGATATGGTCGAGGAATTGATTGATTCCGAACGGCTCACCTTCGACAGATGCGACCGGTTTATTCTTCTTAATTCCTACAAAGTCCACCGAATCTCCGCCGAGGTCTCCGATGAGAATGCCTTTAGAAGAATCCTTCACGAGTGAATCGTCCGAGATCATAAGCGTCTCCTGATCCCTCGTCAAAGCTAAGTAGGCAAGCGCGCCTTCCGCACCTACGATAACATCCTCAATTTGTATTTTGATTGCGACTTCCTTCGGTTCTCGTATACCCGGCACTTTATGAAAAATGACCGTATGATTTCCAATCAATCGCTGTTTGAAGATTTCCTTCTTTTCCTTGTATTGGGTGGTTGGTAACGATACCGCCAGCTGATCGATCGTAAATTGGAGATCCTCTTCAGCAGGATTGGTCAATAAAGCATGATACGCAGCGGTTGCAAAAAGCAGAAGGTAGGTGCGCTCTTCGTCAACCTTTTGATTGTTGAATGACGTTAAGCTGACGTTTTTCTGCTGCATCGCTGACTTTCCGATATAAAAGATCTCCCGTCGATCCTGGATGGAAGGGCTTTTGATTTCAACGATCAAATTCTCCTCAAGCTCCACATCCTCTTCATCATAAGGTTTTTCGTAAAATTCCTCATCAAACAATGCGATCGCGTTCGGCATCTGATAATCAAACATTTCTCCCTGGTCTGATACCAACGCTTTGTACCAGCTGTTTCCGACATCTACGGCAAGAAAATTATTTCTATTCATTTTCTACCTCCTCATTCTACAACGTATGTCGAAGAGGCCGTCCCTGTGCGAATACCCATTTCCTCCCCATCAAATCCACGCCTTATCTTAAAGAATATGTCAGGATTGTGGAAGACTTAGTTTCGAGACTTTTGTTGAGTGGATGGGGCTGCGGGGAATGGATCGCTTTCCGCGGGAGCGTGGTGAGCCTCCTCGGACTTCGTCCTGCGGGGTCTCACCTAGCACTCTTTTCCCGCAGGAGTCTCCCCATTCCCCTCCGCCCCTTTGCCTAATTAGTGTCTCGAAACCTCCTTCTCGAATAAGCAACAATTCAGCGATGAGAGTATAAGGATCAAATTCCCGTGCAGAGGTGTTTGAATCCTGAAAGCTTGATACTGAGCGCTTTATACTCCTAACAGTGGGATAGTGGAAGACAATCCAGCTTGGTAAAGGGTTCGTTTCTCAAATAAATCGAATGGGGTGGTTCGGAAGCTGCGAGACTCCCGTGGGAGAAGGAGATAGGCGAGATCCCGCAGGACGCAGTCCGAGGAAGCTCGGCGCTCCCCCACAGGAAAGCGAGTAGCTTCCCAACCAACCCTGACTCAAAATACGGCAAACGAACCCGGTTATCTCGAAACTGAGTCTTCAACTAAAGGGAGCTTATGTTTAATAGATAGAAAAGGGGGGTTTCTATTAAAAATGGAGAACTTGTTCAAAGTTCCACGTTTATACTCCTTCATCTGACCATGCTTAATAGAGTAGATTGCATAGAATACAGTGAGGTTAATATAAAGGAGGAAAAAAGTGATGAAAAAAGATAATTGTCACGATAATTGTGTAAACCTTAATGCGTCAGCCTCAGTTGACAATTGCACAAACACGGAAGCGGCTACTCCAGTAAACCCTGCAGATGAACTAACAATCAAAGTTCCTGTTGAACTCGGAGCCTACGATGTTACGACTCACCTTGTTGCGAACATCAAGTTTCCACACCCTGTACTGGAAATCAAAGATATTAAGAAAAGAGTGGTAATCACTCAATGTCGTTTGATGACACGTACGTCAACAGGAAGCGACGACTTATTCACAGGTGGAGAATTCCCATTGTTCATCAAAGGATATGTCCGCAAAAACATTCAATATGCAAGCCCTGTTTACGGTGCTTCAGGCGAATGTATCTCTTCTGACATGAAGTCATTGACGACAAAGATCCACTTTGACTGCATGACGACTGTAGACCTGGAAGGACTCGTTCAGCTTCCTGTAGCAAACACAAGAAGAGAATTTGACTTCTTCCGTGCTCAGGACTTGGGTGAAGGATTCCCTGAGAAAGATCAAGCACTATCAAGTGATCTTTCCCAGTACCACCAAGAGAGCACACAGGCGTACAACGAGCTCCCATACTGTGAGCTTGTCGCGAGTGACATCATCGAGTGGGATGAAGCAACAGATCGTCAATCATACAGTCCTGTTGATGAAGGCTACTTCCACCACATCGTTGAAAAAATGATGCTCAGATTCCGCGTGAAAGTTTTGCAAAAACAACAAGTCGAACTTAATGGCTAAGGGTTAAGACAAAAGCACGATTCCTCATAGAAGGGATCGTGTTTTTTATATTATTCTATAGCCCTTTGCCGGTTCCTTCTTATTAACCCCCTTGGCTTGAACGTATCTCGGAATCGAGATAAGAGCCCAGACATCAGCGGATTTCCTACATACGATGGGGATATCTTTCGTTTAGGAGGCCATCGAATGTCTGATAAACATAACGATTCCTATGAGTGTGAAAAAGGGTATTGTAAGCCATGCAAGCCTCACGTAAGCATTGGTAAGATCATCACAAAGGTGCCAGTCGTCCTCGCCGAACTCAATGTCCAGTTGAACATAAATGAAACCATCACTTTCCCAGAACCTGTTCTTGAAATTAAAGATATTAAGAAGAGAGTCGCTTTAACTCAATGTCGATTGCTTCTCCCTACAAAAAAATTGTTCCTTAAAGGATTCGTCCGTAAAAACATCCAATATGCAAGCCCATCGAACGAAATCGAAATGAGCACAGATACGACGGTCGCTTCAGATCTCCATTCGTTCACGGTAGATATTCCATTCGATACGGTCATTGAAATCAAAGACTTCTTATCCATGCCGGTTATGCCGAAAAATAATAAGCGGGAAGAGTTTGATTTTGCCGTATCCCACTCCTTACCTTCCGGATTCCCTGAAAAGGATGAACTGTTGAGCAGTGATCTTTCTCAATACCATCAGGAGAGCAGCCAATATTATAATGAGCTTCCTTATTGTGAATTGCTTACCAGTAAAATCATTGAATGGGATGAAGCGCTCGACCGCCAACCACTTCCAGGATCTTCACCATTCAATGAAGGCTACTTCACGCAGGTCGAAGAAAAAATGGTGCTCGACATTTGCCTGAAAGTTCTCCAGGACCAGCAAATCCGCGTAGCTTCAGCTTCCAATGATGATTGCTGAGTGACAAGTATAGGACAGAAAGGAGGGGAGAAAGGATGCTGAAGGGCAAGCACCTTTCTGAGTAATATGAAGAGAGATGAAATCAAGTTCAATCAAACACGCTGGACGAAACGGTCACATCCAAAACCACCGCAAACAAAGGATGAGCGTAGAAGAGAAAATAATTCCTATGATTTTCAATTTGAGGATAATCCTTCTGTTTCAGGAGATCACCATGACATCTATTCACCTTACGACTCAGGTGGAGAAATGCCTCGACCCGTCATTTCCCCACCTTCAAAAATTTTGGATAATGACACGGAAGAACATGTGTTGGCAGAGAACCGGAAGCGAATGTCTTCGTTCCGGAAAGACTCGATGTCCATCGTTGAAAGTTCCAGTAAGGGGGAAGATTTCTTTGGGGAATCATCGGATCGTCCTCAGGTGAGATCCGATAGGGAAAGGAAGAAAAACAATCCATTCTTACCAGAAATACTAGCGTTATTAAAAGAGGAGCCTAGTCCGGACTGGAGCTCAATGAATGAGCCTCAAGAAATGATAGAAGATGAGTTTGAAGACTACTCGATCTTAACAGATATCGTTTCTTCCATGGGAGAGTCCTCGGACGATCGCCAAGGTTTTAAAGATCACTACCAGGCTCAAAAAAATATCATTTTGGATGATGAGGATTCCATGTTGCCAGAAGAAGAAAAATCAATGAATGAAGGCCCATCCGACAACCTATTCCATGAGGTTTGCTCCATGCTGGATGAATCCAGTTCTTGGTCAGAAAAAATCGAATGGTCTTATGATGAAGAAGAATCCTCAGCTATTCTCGAATCTCTCGATGAAAGCCGAGGCTGTATGATGGAGGATGAAGAAGAGTCTTCTTGTGAGCAAGATCAGGAAATGATTGAGAGTTCTTCATCTTTGGAATCCTATTGTGAAGAAGAGGAAGAAAAATCTTCAAACATAGCATGGAATATGACTGTAAAAGTCCCTGTCTTATTATCTACTAAAAAGGTTGAAGTGAATCTGATGGAAACCTTGAACATTCCTGATGATCTATGTGAAATCATTGATATCCAATTATCTATTCACTCTCAAAAGGAAACCGTTGTTCTGCCATCTTCCTATGTTTTTCTTAGTGGCGTACTCATGGTGGAGGTCATTTATGACAATGGAGAATCCTTGCAGCAGCTCAAACAGACGGTGCCATGGGAAGAGACGGTTTGCGTGGACTGGAAGAAAGAGCCGCAGATCCCATGTTCAGATCGGAAGGAATACACCTTCGACTGTGACGAAACAGGAAACGTGCACTATGAGTTTGTGGAGACGTTCGTTGAGCCGGTAGAAGTAGAAACGCAAAGTGTGAGCTTTGTCAGTCATAGCGATGCCTCTGTCACGGATGGAAGACTCTATATTCAGGGATCCGCTCATATCGTCTATGACCTTTTACAGAAACAATATGTACACATATAGTTCTAATCATAAGAAAAAGGAGATGCCCTCAGAGGAGCATCTCTTATTTGTTATTGACCAATGATTTTTCGAAAGCGGCTGTAAACCGTTTCTTGTTGTTGAGTTGTTGCAGTCTGAGCATCTTCTTCTCCACCGTTTTCGCCATTATCCATTGGCGGGACTGATGGGAATTCGAGATCTTGTTGTTTCTGAGTCAACTTGATGACAAGGTTGATGTCCATTTTTTCCGTCACTTTGTTGAAACGACCCCAGTTATCAAAATGGTGCACAATGTCCCACTGGTTAACAGCAGAAGCAAGAAGCTTACATTTGATTGGCTGGTTGTAGATTTCGAACGTCAAAGAACCGAATTCGCAACGGTCAGCGCCCATGCCGTCTTTAGAAAGCTCACGGCGTTGGAGGACGTTGTCTTTCACGCTGTATGGGAAATCGAATGGATACTGGACGTCGTTTGCAAGTTCAACCTGATCGTATGCTTTGAACGGGATATCGATGCTGTAATCTTTAACATATCCATACCCATCTTCCACATACTGGATGTTTTTGTGTACAACCCCTTCAACAAACAATTTTACGTACCCAGGGTTTCCGACAACAGGAATCGCTTTACACTGTGTCAAGGAAACGTTTTTCTCGATGTTTTTAATGGCTCTAGCATACGATGGTAGTTCGAAGTCCGCCTCAGTAAGAGACTGAATCAACACATCACCAAGAATGATTGTTTCTTCTGTATCATCCGAAGAAAACTCTTCTGATGCAGTGAAGAGACTCTTTGATTTGGCTACATCGCTGGATAGAGGTGGACATTTTTTACCGTGTCCATACCCATTTCCGCATCCTGTGTTTTTCCTCATATTGTTCACTCCTTCTATATTTTTGTCAAAAGTCTACCTTTCTTTCAGACAAGTTCCTTTTGACTCATTAATACTATATGTCTCTATGAAGGAAGGTGAATGGACGAGTGACGATAGGCATTAAAAATAGGTGCTTTCCCTCGTAATCTATGAGCGGAATTCTTTGAAAAAGTTTTGAACTGGCCCGTATGAGGAGTCTAATTCGGACAGCTTGGTCATATGGTGAAAAAGAAACGGTGAGCTTTGTCTATGACAGGGGGGATGCTATGGAGTGGAGTTTGTGGGTGATGGTGATGTCCGCGTTTGCAACAAGTGTCGGGGCCCTTCCTGTATTATTCATACGTTCCATATCCCACCGGCGGATGGACAGCATTCTTGCTTATACAGCGGGGATTATGGTGGCCGCTTCAACGTATGGATTAATTCCTGCTTCGCTTAAGTTAACCAATTTGTATGTGTTGTGTTTTGGGGTTCTTGTGGGTGCCTTGTTATTGAACGTGTTGGAATACATTATTTCTCACATCGATCTCGATCATGAACGAAGTGATGTGAAACTTCCTCAGCAGGCGCATATGTTTGTTGCGGCTATGACACTCCACAATATTCCTGAAGGGTTATCCGTTGGGGCAAGTTTGGCGAGTGAAGTTGAAAATCTTGGACTTGTTGTCGCCTTATCGATGGGGCTGCAGAATGCTCCGGAAGGTTTTCTTGTGGCTTTGTTTTTGTTGAATCAGGGCGTCCGTAAATCTTTAGGGGTGGCGATGGCCTTTTTAACAGGAGTCATCGAATGTTTAGCTAGTGTTTTTGGTTTTTTCATGGTTCATACCGCCTTGTCTCTCGTTCCTTATGGTCTTGCCTTTGCTGCGGGAGCGATGTTATTCATCGTATATAAAGAACTGATTCCGGAAACGCATGGCCATGGATATGAAAGGCTCGCTACTTTTTCCTTCCTGCTGGGGCTTCTCAGTATGATCGGGGTTGTGGAGTGGTTCAGGTAGCTACTCGTCTTCTTTTCGATTACACTGATAGAAAAGGTAAAAAGGAGTGGAAGGGATGTACGAAGGTATTCACCACGTGTCCTTATTAGTATCAGATATCGAAAGAGCGAAGCATTTTTATAGTGATGTATTAGGGTTCGAAGAGAGCCCGGACCGTCCTGATTTTGGATTTCCCGGTGCATGGTATGAGGTGGGGGAAACGCAAATCCATTTGATTGTACATAAAGAAGGACGAACTTTCCGTGGCACGACAGAAATTGATTCCCGGGACGGACATTTTGCAGTAAGAGTGAAGGATATCGAGGCGTTCATCCATCGTTTGGAAGAGCATGAAGTTGAAATGCTGAACAAGCCTGAGAATAAAACAGAGTGGCATCAAGTGTACATCAGTGATCCAGATGGAAATATCATTGAGTTTAACAAATAGTGGGGTGCTTCACATCAGAGGTACACGAAGGATATAAGGGAAGAGGTGAAGGCGTATGAAGAAAGCCGCCCTTACGGTTTTATTAAGTGCATCCCTTCTTGGAGGATGTGGACTGATTGATGGAGTGAACAATACTCTCGCGTACGTCAATGAAGCAACAGAATATGCCAATGAAGCCAATACATTTGCAGAGGAAGCTCCGGCGCTGGCCGAACGCGCCATCACAGATCCACAAGCGGCGCAGGAACTGGAAACAAAGCTTGAAGGTATGAAGGAAGATATTGAAGAATTCAACGAGCTTAATGCCCCTGAAGTCGCTTCTGACTTGCACCAACAAGTAGTCGATCAGAATAACCGGGCCCTTGAGGGGATTGAGGTGTACCTCTCCAATATGGAAAATGGCCAGCTCGATCCGTCGGTGCTTGAAAATACGGAAGTCTTCCGGACACTCAACGAGCTCACAAGTCTCCTCGAACAAATTCAACAATTCGGCGAATGATCAAACTCACTTTCTGCCAAATAGGAATTTAAACAAAAGACTACAGCCCAACTTTACCAGGGCTGTAGTCTTTTTTCTGTATAAGCTTCCGACTGTGGAAGGATGAGTTTCGAGACTCTCATTTGGCAATGGGGCGGACGGAAAGCGACCCTTTTCCCCAGCCCCTAGAGTCTCACTAACATCTCGAAATCAAGTCTTACACAACCCTGCCATTAACTTGAATACGATTGTTTTTGAAGGGTGTGTCTTTTTCCCGTTTAAAATCTTTTATTACGGTTATATATTTTTAAAAAATAGTTTTGTAGGGATTTGGAGGAAAGGTTATGGGACAAGCAGAGAAACGACTGGGGTTGATTACAGCACCGGGCTATCCGAAAGAATTGGGAGAGGCTTTGGAGCAAGAGCTGCCGGAGCTCCTCAGCTATTATGTGGAAGACAATTACAACTGGGAAGTGGAATATACCGTCGATGCGCTTACAGGAGTGACGGAAAACTCCGTAGATGTTCTGGAGGCGACGATGGATAGGAGTGAAAAGGAAAACTGGGACTTTGCTGTATGCCTGACAGACTTGCCTTTATTCAAAGGGGAATTTCCAATTGTAGCGGAAGCTTATGAAGAAGGCCATGTAGCTTTGATCAGTCTTCCTGGTCTTGGATCGACTCCTATGATTAAGAGAGTGAGAGAGTCTATTTTACAACTCGTGAATGAAATCTATTATGGCAGTTCTGAAGAAGATCGTGAGCACGCAGAACAGAGGATTCAGTCGAAAGATGATGATCAACATGAAGAATTGAGAAATAAAAGCTCAACAAGACTGATGGGAAAGAGAGGATTTGAATGGCTTTCACCGATTCAGAGAGAAACTCCTCATGAAGAGGACGCGAACATTGATGTCCGATTCACTGTGAAGTCTCGTATCAGTGGAGCTTTGCGCCTTTTGACCGGAATGGTTCGTGCTAATCGTCCGTGGGCAATGTTTCCGGCTTTCCTGAAAGTCATCGTTTTTGCTTTTACCACAGGTGCTTATGCCCTGGTATTTCCGACATTATGGAATCTTAGCAACAATTACGGCATATGGCGCATGTTCATGCTTTCGGTAGTATCCATAGTAGCGATGGTCGGGTGGATCATCCTTGCTCACAAGCTATGGGAAAAACCGAACGACAAAAGAGCATCGTATTTACGGAAGCTGTATAACGCGGCTACAGTATTGACGCTTTTTGTATCTGTCAGTTTATATTATCTGCTTCTGTTCTTTATCTTCTCTCTTGCGGTGATTGCCTTCATTCCAATGGGGATGTTGAAGTCACAATTAACAGGCGAGGTAGGGTACATCAATTATTTTTATATCGCCTGGACCGCAACGAGTGTGTCCACAATTATCGGAGCCCTCGGTTCTGCACTTGAAAAAGAAGAGGTGGTTCTTTCTTCCACTTATGGATACCGACAGCGCCAGCGTTATGAGCAGATCAAGAAGGCGGAAGAAGAGAAACGAGAAGATGGTGAAACGGTGGAAGACACTCAAGAATTGAAGAGAGTGAAGTGAAGTAAAGTATCCTGCCAGTCAAAAAATTATATGAAAATTGTTTCTTTTAGGTTATGGATAAGGCCCCAGCGGGTAGAAGGGGAGGAGAATCTTACGTAACTTAGGAGGATTGGATGAGAAAGAAGAAATTGATCGATTATAAAATTTTTGTTCCTTCATTAATCATAATGATTGGCATCAGCATTCCATTTGCCTTGTATGAGGCAGAGTCACTGGAACTGCTGAATGCCATTTTTGATTCCATCGTGAATAATTTCAGTTGGGGCTATCTTTGGTATGGTGTGATTTTAGTGGTAGCCGGGTTGTATTTATCTTTTTCTAAATATGGACAGGTGGTCCTTGGTGATCCCAAGGAAAAACCTCGCTTTACCCTGTTTGAATATGCGTCCATTTTAATTGCGATGGGCGTCGGTTCGACTATCATGCGGACAGGGATGCTGCAATGGACTTCTGTCGCTAACGATCCACCGGCAGGGGTGGAAGCAGGTTCTGCGGAGGCATTGCTGTGGGGGAATGCCTACAGTATGTTTTTATGGGGGTTCCAAGTATTCGCCATTTTCGTCATGATTGCACCTGCCATGGGGTATATTCTCCATGTCCGTAAGCGTCCATTGATGAGAATATCGGAAGCCTGCCGGGTGCTTTTCGGTGATAAGTTTACAGATGGCATCGGAGGCCGATTCCTGGATGTTCTGTTTCTGATCAGTATTCTTGCCGGAGCATCAGTAACGTTAGGTCTTGGAGCACCGATCATTACGCAAAATTTATCCCACTTGTTCGGGATTGAAGTGAATTTCACACTGACGATTACGGTTACAATCATATGGGTGCTTTTATTCTCGTTAAGTGCCTATCTTGGCATCGAGCGGGGAATCAAAAGGTTGAGTACGTGGAACATGTATATCGCAGGGTTCTTTGCTGTGTTTATTTTAATTGGAGGACCTGGCGTGTTCATCCTCAATTATTTCTCAGACAGCGTATCCTTCTTATTATCCAATTATTTGAATATGTCACTGAATACAGACTCCGTTCACCAGGGAGAAGCTTCACACATTCAGAGTAATACTGTATTCTGGTACGCATACAGTGCGACATGGGCGATGCTGCACAGTGTGTTTGCTGCAAAAATTTCCAGAGGACGCACGATCAAGGAAATGATTTTGACTTACTTGCTTGCGCCTACGCTGATTTCCTGGATAGCAACAGGAGTGCTTGGTGGACTTGGTGTCTATCGCTATCTCTCTGGCGATCTTTCCGTTTTAAATCTAGTTAAAGAAAATGATCGCATGGCTGCTATACCGGATATTCTTTCTACTCTTCCATTCGGTGAACTGGCCATCATCATCTTTATGGTCGTCGCGCTCATTTTCCTTACGACAACACTGGATTCTACCACTTATACTGTAGCCGCCTACACAAGTACAAGAGACATGAGTAAATTCGAACCACCGAAACTATTAAGGATTATCATTGCCGGGATTATCACTGGATTTGCTCTTGTTCTGATGAGGATTGGTGGATTGGCACCACTGGAGGTCATTTCAGGATTGATGGGTCTCCCTGTCATCATCATTCAATTCATCCTCATTTACGCTGCGAAGCGGATGATCGATGAAGATCGTGCGTGGAGCAATAATATAAGATGAATCGTAAACCCTCTTCATATTTTCATGAAGGGGGTTTTTGTATGGGATGTGGCTTTCTGTTCATTTAGTCATGAATGTACTATGATGAAAATAAGGTATTTTTGTCTATATATGTAAAGGGGAGAGGTAAATATGAAGTGGTGGCGACTCATGTTTGTTGGGATCGGTTTGATTTTACTAGTGGCCTGCTCGGATCAACCGAAGCCGGAAGATGCTTTTCAATCCTATATGGATCATTGGGAAAGCGGTGAGTATGGACAAATGTATGAGATTCTCAGTGAGAACTCAAAGCAACTTATAAGCAAAGAGGAATTTGTTGATCGATATACAACGATTTATGAGGGAATTGACATGGCGAACTTATCATTTACATACGAACTTCCAGAAGAAGAGAAAGAGTATGAAACAGAAGATACACCTTCCTTTGAATTTGAAGGTGGGCTGGATTCGTTGGGAGGACCGATTGAGTTTTCGAACGCGGCAACGCTCGTCTATGAAGAAGGGGAGGAGAGTGACCGATGGGCTGTGCAGTGGAACTCTTCGATGATTTTTCCTGAAATGGAAGAAGGAGATAAGGTAAGAGCATGGACATTGGATCCCGAACGTGGTGAAATTTTTGATGCAAATGGAAGCCCGCTGGCTGTCAATGGAGGCGTCCTTAATGTTGGTCTCGTACCGGGGTGGATGGAAGAGCACACGGAAGAGGAAACAGAAACGCTGAAAAAAGAGGTCGCTGAAATTTTGGAAACGACCGTAGAGGAAATCGATCAGCAGTTGAACCAATCCTGGGTCACTACGGATACGTTTGTACCTGTGGGAGCTGTAGCTGAAAATGATCAAGAGACAATTGAGGCTCTTAAGGATGAAGAGCTGCCCAGGGGAGTGAAGTTCCAGCCCAATCAAGAAGCAAGGAGCTATCCTTTAGGAGAAGCAGCTGCTCATTTGATCGGATATGTCGGACCGATTCAAGCGGAGGAACTTGAAGAGTTGAAAGATGAAGGATATACAGCGGCAGATCAACTTGGAAAGACAGGACTTGAGAGTGTTCTCGAAGATCAATTGAGAGGTGAGGAAGGTGGAAAGGTCGTTATCCAGACGGACGCGGGAGAAACGAAAGAAACCTTAGCTGAAACAGCGGCAACGGACGGAAAAGATTTCAACCTCACGATATCATCGGAAGTGCAGAAATCCCTTCATGAACAATTGTCAGGTGAATCAGGGGCCGCTTCAGGTGTAAACCCCATGACAGGGGATGTCCTTGCTCTTGTTAGCGCCCCTGCTTATGATCCAAATGCGGTTGTCCTCGGTCGCGACGAAAAGTCGACCTTGAACAAATTCAACCGCACCTATTCACCCGGATCGACCTTCAAGCCAATTACGGCTGCCATCGGTCTTGAACAAGGGGTCATTACACCAGAAGAAGAACTATCCATTACGGGAACGACATATGAGCAGAACGGATACACAGTAACAAGAGTTCCAGGAGCGGCTGAAGATGAACAAGTGAATTTAAAAGACGCGCTTGTGCGTTCAGACAATATTTATTTTGCCCGCAAAATCCTCGAAATCGGTGGGGAAACCTTCCTTCAAGAAGCCCGCGAGTTCGGTTTTGGGGAAGATCTTCCTTTGACTTTCCCAATCGAAAATTCCCAGTTGTTGAATGGAGAAACATTCGAACGGGACGCGTTACTTGGTGACACTGGCTTTGGCCAGGGAGAAATTCAAATGAGCAGTCTTCACTTAGCCCTCACTTATACGCCTTTTGTGACCGGTGGGGACTTAATGAGACCGAGGTTGGTTTCTTCTGAAGATGAGGATCAAGTATGGCATGAGAACGTGATGAGTGAAGATACGGTTTCGGTCATACGAGAAGATTTGAAAGCTGTTGTCGAGGATCCAGCAGGGACCGCTCATGAGCCTGTTGTGGAAGGCTTGAGTCTCGCTGGTAAAACGGGAACAGCGGAATTGAAACAATCCCAGGAAGAGGATGGACAGGAGAATGGATGGTTCATTGCGTGGGATACAGAAAGTCAGGACCTTATGGTTTCGATGATGATCGAAGATGCTGAAGGTGGAAGTCACTATGTTGTGCCGAAAGTGAAGAATGTTTTTCAAGCTCTGCGGTAACTGTAAGGTCAAAATTCAGTCATGAAGTTCTGCTTCTTTAGGAGGCAGAACTCTTTTTTTGTATAGAAAGATTCAAGTCAAATAAATGATGTATGCTTTCTTGTTATTGAGAAGTCATAAAAAATAAACCGGATACGAAAGTTATGTAGTTGAAATTTTCTCGAAAATTCTTTTGAAAATTCCAATTATATTTTCCGCATTAGGGTATGGTAGAATACTAGGACTTATGCCGAGTGTTGGCGTATGTTGTAATAATCTGTTAGTTTTAGAAAGAATGAGTTCATGGTATCTTTGGAACTAGATAAGGATGTGAAAGTTAGTGGATGAGTTAGCGTACCTGATGATCTTCTTTGTTTTTGTGCTCGTTGTAGGTCTTTGGGAAAAATATAAGCTTGATCGTCGACTGAAGAAAATCCCTACTAGGATTCTCGTAAATGGGATCCGTGGGAAATCGACGGTCACTCGTCTTGTGATGGGAATTCTTAAACATGACGGGCGGAAAGTGGTTGGAAAAACGACAGGGACGTCAGCGCGGATGTTTTATTGGGATCAGGAAGATGAAGAGCCGATTGTCCGTGGTCTGCAAGGTCCGAATATTAATGAACAAATGAGGATTACGGAACAAGTGGTGAAACGGCGGGCAGATGCTTTTGTCAGTGAATGTATGGCTGTGAATCCTGAATATCAGAAGGTCTTCCAGGAGAGGCTGGTGAAGGCGAATATTACCATCATTGCCAATGTTATTGAAGACCATATGGACGTGATGGGCCCCACCCTTGATGATATTGCGGAAGCTTTCGGTTCGACCATTCCGGAAAACGGATATGTCATCATTCCGGAAACGCCTTATCAGAAGTATTTTGAAAAAGTCGCGCGCCGCAAGAACTCAAAAGTTGTGGTTGCGGATGAAAGCTGGATTGATGAAGCGTACTTACAAAAGTTCCCGTTCATGATTTTCCCTCAAAATGCGGCCCTTGCAATGGCTGTTGCTGAGATTTTGGATATCGATCGTGATGTCGCGCTTGAGGGAATGCTGCAGGCACCTGTCGATCCGGGAGCGATGCGCGTGCACCGTTTCGGTAGAGAAGAAGCGCCTAAATACTTCTTCAACGGATTTGCCGCGAATGATACAACATCAACGTTGAACATTTGGGAAAGAATCCAACAGTTGGATTACCCCGATCAGGAGCGTACAATCGTCATGAGCTGCCGCAGTGACAGAGTTGAGCGGACCATCGATTTCGCGGAAAATGTCCTGCCCCATATTGAAATGGAGCGGTTGATTGTCATGGGAGAAAGTGTTTGGCCGATTACGAAAGCCTATGAAGAAGGGAAAATCAGGCCACTTAATCTCATAAACTTGGAAAAAGCATCGACGGAGGTTATTGTCGAGCATCTGAAAGAGCTTCCTGATGATAGTGTCATTTACGGAATCGGAAACATCGTCGGGGCTGGTGAGAAAGTGGCTGCCGCTGTCGAAGAGCTTGAATTCCGTCCTTCATCTCGAGAAGACACAGGCTGGGACGTTATAGAAGAGTCGGAAGAGAGCCGATCTTTTTCTCGTAAGGTGTTGCAGGCGAACAAATAATGGTAGGGAGTTGGAGTCCACGTGTTCGGTACTGATTTATATATCGCGATTGTCATAGGTGTTTTATTAAGTTTGTTGTATGCAGAGAAAACAGGGATTGTGCCCGCGGGATTGGTTGTCCCGGGCTACATAGCTTTGATATTCGATCAAGTGATGTACGTATTAGCTGTTGGAATGATCAGCTTGGTTACATACTTACTCGTTTCTCAAGTTCTATCAAGGTTCACGGTTCTTTACGGTCGTCGTAAATTTGCTGCGATGTTGACCGTCGGGGTTTTGATGAAGATGTCGATGGATTATTTATATCCTCTCACCCCATTTCCTGTCATGGAATTAAGGGGAATCGGAGTCATTGTGCCCGGATTGATCGCAAACTCAATACAAAAGCAGGGAGTGCTGCCTACGTTCAGTGCCACTTTCCTTATTGCGTTCGCAACTTTTGTATTGATTACGGCGTACCATTTGATTTAGAGGAGATTTTTCAATGGAAGAAAAAGATCTTAAATATAAGATGAAGGTATGGACGAAGAAGCATAAAAAGAAAGCGCCTCTCCATTCCATGGTGCTCGCAGCTCTATTAGCTGTGCCTTTCTTTGGTCATCAATGGATCGACAAGCCGGAGATGCCGGAAGATACACGCCCCGATGATGTGGATTTCAGAATTTCGATGGTCGGAGATATGATGCTCGGTCGTCACGTCCGTGATGCCGCTGTCAGAAGTGGAGAACCGATTGGTCGTGTATTTGATTATGTGACTCCATATTTTGAAGAGTCCGATTATGTTACGGGAAACTTTGAAAACCCGGTCATTGATGCAGAAGATCCTGAAGTCGAATCGGTTATGGAAGATTTTGAGCTGCGTAATAAGGATATCCATTTGTATGCAGAAAAAGGAGCCGAAGAGGCGCTGGTGGATGCTGGTTTCGACTCTGTCAATCTAGCAAACAACCATATCATGGATTACGGAAACCTTTCATTAGAGGAAACTTTGGAACATATGGAAAAGGTTGATCTTGATTTGCTCGGAATCGGCCGTGCATTAGATCCTGCTGAGGGGATGTTTGAGGAAGAGGAAACGTTGACCGATGCCGGTGAAATTCATTATTTTGATGCGAATGGAAGAAGTGTAGCCATTCTAGGTTTTACGGATGTGTTTGTTCAAGGATACAGCGCCAGTGAGTACGTCGGTGGGGTTTTGACGAATGCGGGGCTTGGTGTGCTGCAAAGCCGTATCCGTGAAGCGAAAGAACAGGCGGACGTCGTCATGGTCCATACCCACTGGGGCGATGAATATCAGGTCGGTTCTAATGATACACAGGAAACGCTTGCGTATTTGATGACCGATATGGGGGCGGATGTCATCATTGGCCACCACTCTCATGTGCTTGAGCCCATCACTCGTGTACATATCGAGAGAGACCCGGATGACCCGGAAAGTGAAGATAAGACGTCGATCGTTATGAACAGTCTCGGAAATTTCGTTTTTGACCAGGGCTGGTCGCGTACGAAAGATTCGACACTCGCTCAACTTGACTTTTTGCAGGACGGGGGAGCGGAACTTTCCTTCGTACCTATGCAAATTTCCGATACGAGACCGAGAGAGACAGATGGAATTCTGAAGCCGTTTCGCGATTACCGTATTTTCCGGACACTTAGGAAAGAACTGGACGATGAACTATGGCGGATGGAAGACGGCAGACTCGTGGTCGACTTGAAAAAAGCTGGCGTCATTGAAGGATAGGAGGTTCACAGGTTTGAGTGATTTGAAGGTGACCTATATACTTGCCGGCATCATTTTCGTCGGCTTAGTTGGATGGAATGTTTATTTTGAAGAAGAGTTTGACCAGTTCCGTGAACCTTATGAAGTCCAAGGTCGTGAGGAGACGGTTGAAGTAGATACTTCCTCAGAGGAAGAAGCTTTTGTATATGGCGTCAGTGCTGTGCATCCTCTCGCAGTTGAAGCTGGGATGAAGGTGCTTAACGAGGGAGGGAATGCTGCCGAAGCAGCTATAGCCGTCTCCTTTGTGCTGAATGTCGTTGAACCTTATGGCTCTGGGATTGGCGGGGGTGGACAAATGATTGTCCACGAACCGGATGAAGGAGCCATCACGTACGATTACCGCGAAGCAGCTCCTGTAAGTGGGGCGCGGCCTCAACGCGGAATTGCTGTGCCTGGTTTTGTGAAAGGGATGGGCAAAGTCTACGAAGATTACGGAGATGAAATGGAGTGGAATCAGCTGCTTGAAGATGCCGTCACTCATAGTGAAGAAGGCATCAAAGTCGGACGAATTTTCAATGAGCAGCTTCAAAACTCGAGACGTTTCATTCAGTCAGGGAATGAAGACCCGGCCGTTTACAACATGTTTTACCCCGAAGATCGGCCGCTGCAGATCAACGATACCCTTGTTCAAGCAGAGCTTGCAGAGACATTGAAAAAACTGCAGCGAGAAGGGGCGGAATCTTTCTATGAAGGGGAGATCGCTGACTCGCTTACAAGTCAGCTCGGTTTTCAACCGGGTGACCTTGAAGCTTATGAAGTCGGTAAACGTCCTGCACCAAAAGGAGAATTCAAAGGCCAGACCTTGTATGCCGGATCTTCTCCGACATCAGGCATCATCGTTATTCAGGCATTGAAGATGCTGGAACAGTTGGAAGCTAACCTGGATGAAGTACTGGAAGAGGAATATGCCCTGCCTGGTGGAGGATGGCCGGCTTTTCTGGATGGAAACCTTCCAGAAAACATGGAACAGATTGTCAATGATCCACAATATCAAGATATCTATATCCACCTTGTGAACAAAATCGTCGACAAGGTCTACACAGATCGAGTGTACACCCTGGGCGATCCTGCATTTGAGGAAGTGGAGCAGGAGAAATTGACTTCTACAGAATATACAAATCAGTTGTTTGAAGAAGAATTTTCTGTCGGTGAGGGTGCACTGACAAGTTCCGCGGACCTGTACACCGCACCAGGTGAGAAAGCCGATCACCGCAATACGACGCACTTTGTCGTAGTCGATAAGAACGGGATGATGGTTTCTGCGACCAACTCATTAGGGAAATTCTTCGGCTCTGGTTTGTACATTGATGGTTTCTTTTTAAACCACCAAATGAACAATTTCGATACAGCGGAAGATTCGATGAACGCCTATGAACCAGGCAAACGCCCGCGGTCGTTCGTCTCACCGATGGTTTTCGAAAAAGACGGAAAAGCGGTCCTCGGCATCGGTTCCCCTGGTGGGAAAAGGATCCCGGCGATGCTGATTCAAACCTTGATTCAATACGAATATGGATTGAATGAAGACACTGGTGAGCAGCTGACATTGCAGGAAGCCATCGGTCGCAGTCGTTTTTATACAGAAGATAACGTTGTCCATGTTGAAAACTTGATTGAACAGCAGCCAATCGCCCGCTTAAGGGATTTGAAAGGCTATTCTGTCATTGAGCATGATTCTCCTGTTTTCTATGGCGGCATCCAAGGACTTGGAATCCGCACGAACGGGGATGTCCTCCAAATGTACGGGGGCGGAGATCCTCGACGTTTAGGAACATGGCAGATTGGGAACCAGGATGGTATGGATGATGTGAGTACAGCACAATAGATGAAAATGGCCTCTCCCTGTAGGGGGGCTTTTTTGTGATCTTTTATAGAGGGGCGTTTTTTATGAAGCACCGAGGGCTTTTATATGAATAGCTTCGCCTTTCTCTAAATAGTAATGAAGAGACAGGGTGCGGTCAGGAAGGAGGGGGATGTCATGACCTATCTAGTACTTTCTACATTCCCTGCGAATGGTTCTGGAAATTCGGGTGATGCCTTCATCACACAAAGCCTTATGCAATTAATTCGAAATGTGAAAGGAAATCCATTGATTGATATTCGTCGATTGGCGGAGGAAGATGTGGATCAGGTGGAGGATTTCGATAAATATAAGGCGGTGATTTTTGCAGGATTTGCACCTCGAATTGAGGGGACCGGAGTGGCGCCAAAATATCGTAACCGTTATTTCAAAGAGGCAGTGAAAAGATCTATTCCGGTCTTTGTATTTGGATCGGGCTGGACGGTATATCCGGGTACAAAGGGACAGAGCCGATCGCTTCATTTGGATGATAAGGAGATAGATCAGCTTGTCCGGGCTTTTGGCGATGCGGATGGACCTCTGCAACAAAACGTTCTCTCTACAAGAGATTACCCGACAGATCAACTTCTCATGAATAATGGAGTGAAAACTTACGGGACAGTAGGAGACTGTGCACTATTTGATATGAATCAGTTATTTGCTAAACCGGAACTTCCTGATGAAATCAAAAAAGTAGCTGTTTCTATGCCGCATAATCCACCCCATTTTGTCTATGCCTACGAATTAGCGAAAAAAATCAAGCAGGAGTTTTCCTGTCATGTTTCGATTACCTTGCATAGCAGATGGAGTGAAAAAAGAAGGGCCTTATGGAAACATAACGACATCCCTCTGGTGGATCTTGCTGGAGATGCCAATCACCTTTCCTATTACAAAGATTTTGACCTTCACGTAGGGTTCCGACTGCATGGACATATTTGGTTCCTTCGTAATCGGAAGCCCAGTCTTCTTTTAGGAGAGGATGGAAGAGGGTACGGCCATTTGCAAACGTTTCGTGGACTTGGAGACTCTGTTGTACCGACGCATTACTTGAAGGATAAGCCGAGAATGATCCATATCAACTACCCGATGTATCAAACGATGAAGACATCCTTTCCAGACTTTGACCCCCTTCAGATGGTGAAGGAAGAAATTTTATCTGGTTATCCTGTTACCAAGAGAACGCTAAAAAGCATTGATCGATTATGGGTGAACAAAATGGAACCTCTACTCCAAATGCTTCCCGATTAAATCGGCTATACATGCATTGTTTTTAATGGAATAGGAAAGTGTAGAAGCTGAATAAAAAAAGGTGACCTTATATAAGGTCACCTTTTTCAGGTTCACACAGCAATATCTTTCTCAACTGCTTTTTTATCGTTAAAACGTTCAAGGTTCAAAGTCTTCAAGACACGTGAAGTCAAGGTTCCTGAAGTCATCGCCCCATTGACATTCAATGCGGTACGGCCCATGTCGATCAAAGGCTCAACTGAAATGAGCAATCCGGCCAAAGCAACGGGAAGGTTCATGGAAGAGAGAACAATTAATGCAGCGAATGTTGCTCCGCCTCCGACACCAGCCACACCAAATGAACTGATAGCCACAATCAACACAAGTTGCACCAGGAACCCAGGGCTCAACGGATCGATTCCCACAGAAGGAGCAATCATGACAGCGAGCATGGCTGGATAGATGCCCGCGCAGCCATTTTGGCCAATGGTTGCACCAAAAGAGGCAGACATGTTTGCGACCCCTTCTTCCACACCGAGGCTGTTTTTCTGAGCGGATATATTCAATGGAATCGTACCTGCACTGGATCTTGATGTGAAAGCAAAACTAAGCACAGGCAGCACTTTTCGTAAATATGTGAATGGGTTTAACCCGAAGATCCCAATCAATACAAGGTGGATGATGAACATCACCCCTAATGCGACATAGGAAGCAAGCACGAATTTCCCTAACTCCAGAATTCCTCCCACATCCGTCTGAGCTACGGTGGTAGCCATCAGTCCTAAAATCCCGATGGGAGTGAGGCGTAGGACAAGTGTGACAATACGCATGACTACTGCGTAAAAAGAGTTGACGATTTTGACGAACAATTCCGCTTGTTCCGGCTGTTTGCGGCGTACCCCGAGAACAGCGATACCGATAATAGCGGAGAAGATGACCACGGCAATAGTAGATGTTGCGCGATCTCCCGTCATATCAAGAAATGGATTGGCTGGAATAAATTCAAGAATTTTTTGTGGTGTGGACATATCCTGAACTTCTGTCAGGCGTTCTTCTAAATATAGCCCCCGGCTTTCTTCTGCTTGACCGGCTTCAATTTCACTTGCATTCAAATCGAACAAAAAGGAGCTCCCGATGCCCACAAGTGCTGCAATCGCTGTAGTTCCTACGAGTACACCGATGATCCATAGGGATATTTTTCCTAACTGTGATGTTTTTTCAAGATTGATAATGGATTGGATGATGGACACCATAATTAACGGAATGACAATCATCATAAGTAAGCGTACGTACCCACGTCCTGCGATGTTGTACCAATCGGTTGTCTGTGCAGTGATGCTGGAATCGGTTCCAAATACGAATTGTAAGTACACACCTAAGAGTACTCCAAGCCCAAGCCCTGCGAAGACACGTTTACTGAAAGAAATGTGTTTTTGCTGCATACGTATGAGGACAAGAATAAGCGCAAAAATAAGAGCGATGTTGACGATTACAAGAAATGTTTCCATGATTTTGTTACCTCCTTCTAGACATTAACTTATTAAACCGATGGAAAAGGTTGGCTTTAAAGTTACACCAGTATTTAACAGCTGTCAACATGAAAAATAATAAATGGAGCCTCCATATACAGAAGGTATGAGCAGGGGGGCTCTTGTATGAACTTTATAAATTGACAATAGAAGGTTCATGATATATATTTATCTTGAAACTGAGATAATTATGTTGCAATCAAAAATAAATGGGAGGGGATCGAATGAGTGAGTTGAAAGGCATTCACCATGTCACCGCCATAACAAGCAGTGCAGAGAAAAATTATGAATTCTTCACCTACACCCTTGGCATGCGTCTTGTAAAAAAGACAGTCAACCAGGATGATATTGAAACGTACCACCTGTTTTTTGCAGATGATGTAGGGAATCCAGGTACGGATATGACCTTCTTTGATTTTCCAGGCATTCCGAAAGGCTCCCACGGAACGAATGAAATTGCGAAAACTTCTTTCCGTGTTCCGAGTGATGAAGCCTTGGATTACTGGATGAAGAGATTTGATCGTTTGGAAGTGAAACACAAAGGAATTCAGGAACGGTTCGGCAAGAAGGTTCTTCCTTTTGTCGATTTTGATGATCAAGCTTATGAGCTGGTATCCGACGAAAACGATGATGGAGTAGCCCCAGGTACACCATGGCAGAAAGGTCCCGTTCCATTAGAATACGCCATTACCGGTCTTGGACCCTTGTACGTGAGAGTCGACAATAAGGAATACTTCAAGGAAATGCTTGAAAAAGTCATGAATTTCAGGGAAGCGGATGAAGAAGGCGCGTTCACCCTGTTCGAAGTGGGAGAAGGTGGAAATGGTGCTTCAGTAATTGTGGAATACAACACGATTCTTCCGCCGGCCCGTCAAGGATATGGCACCGTTCACCATGCTGCTTTTCGTGTAGAAGATAAAAAGGCACTGGAGGCTTGGATTGAACGTTTATCGAAGTTCGGTTTGAGGAACTCAGGATTCGTCAATCGTCATTATTTTGGTTCTTTATACGCTAAAGTTGCTCCGCAAATTCTCTTTGAATGGGCCACGGACGGACCGGGATTCATGGGAGATGAGCCGTATGAAACTCTTGGAGAGAAATTATCCCTTCCACCTAAACTTGAACCGAAAAGAACAGAAATCGAGAATTATGTACGTCCGATCGACACAGTGAGGAGTACGAAAGAAATAGAAAAAGAATAGGAAGAACGGAAGCCAGGGTGCAGGGTTGCACCCTGGCTTTTTACTTTGGTTAATTTTTCCGAACACTTCTACATAAGATGATTCAGTATAGATGTTAGCTAATAACCATTCTTATTTATGGGGTGGGAGGAGGGGACAGGATAAGATGAACCATTTCGAACGTAATTATTGGTCCTCCTGTCTGGATTTCATTCAGGATTTTAAACATTTTGCTTATTTAGGGATACCACTTTCCCTCGTTTGTCCTTATTATGTTCTTGTAAACGGGAAGAAGGATATTTTGAGTAAGCTGGAAAATAAGGCCACAAAGTTGAACGCAAAAATAACCAGCGCTAACCAAATCCAGGCATTGTTTGATGCACATTTCTCTGCTTTTAAGAAAAAGGAAAGCAAAAGGGAAGGGAAAGTTGTTTTCTATGATAATGTCCTGCGCTTTCCTGATCTACTTATGAGGTCGAATTTCTCACCAGTTGAATCCCTCATTCTTAAGAGGAAATCGAATGTTCATGGAGCAAAGTCACAAAAGGAAATTCCTGTCGACAGTCTTGAAAGGTATCACAAAGTTCAATCTAAAACGATTCAGGCCTATCAAAGGCGGGCATGGACTTATTTTAAGAAAGCGAAAGATCATCCTATTTATAAAAATAAGGGATTTCAAACGGAGTTTGTTAAGCAGATCCCCAATATGATGAAACAAATAGCTGCAGCGAAAGGGTTTTTTGAAGAGAATGAAGTCTCCTGCCTTGTTACAGGTACAACGAACAGCAGTGATACAAGGATTTTGACTTTAACAGCTGCCTTAAATGGAATACCAAGTGTTTGTCTCCAGCATGGGGTTGTGATGCTTGAATTTGGTTACCTTCCAAAAGTTTCTACCTACCAGGCGGTGTATGGACCTGAAGATATTCAATGGTACACCAGTAAGGGGGTGCCTGAGCAGTCATTAAAGTCCATCGGACACCCGAGGTTTGATGAACTAGTCAAAAGAAAGACGCTCGACCCAAAAGCATTTGCCAGTCATTTTAAGTTAGATAGTACTAAGAAATCCGTATTAATGGTAATTCATCATATTGAAACAGCTTTTCCACAAGCGATGCTTGAGGAACTGGAACGGAAAGGCGTTGTCAATATCATCATCAAACAAAGGAATGGAAAACAAGGGAAAACATCTCAGACATTGGCTTTGCAGAAGAAATTTCCCCAGGTTAAATTTGCCGATGACATGCACCTGTATGATCTCTTGAATAATGTGGATGCTGTGGTGAGCTATGAATCTACGATTGTGCTAGAAGCTATGCTTGCGAATAAACCTGTTTATATATGGAGGTTGAAAAGCCTGCACGCGAGTTCGACAAATTATTACAGAGACCTCAGTGAATATATCCATGATGATCCGCAGAAGCTTGTCGATCACATGATTGCTGTTATGAACGCTCCTAGGAATAAAACCTGGTTGAAAAAGAGGCAGCAGTTTCTTGCTACTCATTATCCACACAAATCAGGAACCAGCAGCGCGAAACTAAAAGCTTTGGTGAACTCGATTACAAAATAAGAGGGTGAAATGATGAATACATTCGAGAGGAATTTTTGGTCTCTTTATGTAGATTTTTTAGAAGCTTTTAGTGAGGTCAAGTATAAGGGCATCTCCATTCCTTATTTGTGTCATTTCCGAAGTCTCTTTACAAACCATCACGAATTGAAGCAGAACCTTTCCTCGGAATCATTTAGTCAGCAGCTCTCCCATACGGTCCAAGACAAAAAACTATTTCAACAAAGGTTTACTGAATTTAAGAAGATGCATACCAATAACAAAGTGAAAAGGAAAGCGAACGGCAAAGTGGCATTATACAATGCAGCGAACCTTCTTCGCTTTCCGATTGAAATTACAAAGAAACATTTTAAACCGGAACATAGTTTTGTTATTCGGGACATTCGAGGGAAAACAACCTCACCCAGACCGATCACTGCGGAGGGGCTGCCGGCCTACTTTTTAATAGATTACGATGAATCCATTGACCATCATGTAGAGTTGATTCAAAAGCAGGTGGCCGGGATTATCAAGAAACACAAAAAACACCCTTTATTCGGGCATCCCACCTTCAAAGAAGCATTCAACGCACAAGTGGAACGTATTGCTCATCGTATTATTGAGTCGACGAACTTGATTAAGAAATTACCCATTTCCTGTATCGTTTTTTCTTCCACTCATTATTATCAAAGTCGTACACTGGCAATCGTAGCGGCGAGACATAATATCCCAACCATCTGCATGCAGCACGGAATTGTGGGAAGTGAGAATGGCTACATGCCCAAAATATCGGATGTGGACGCGGTTTATGGGCATTTCGAAGTCGACTGGTTCAAAAGTATAGGGGTAGCCGATGATGGAGTGAAAGTAATCGGTCACCCTCGCTTTGATTTGATCAACAAAGAGGCGACAATAACAAAAGAGACGCTGACAAAAAAACTGGGCCTTGATCCCAAGAAGAAAAACATTCTCTTAATTGTCCGCGGTAATGCCTATATAAAGCATTGGAGAAAGTTATTGGATGAATGGGCTGGGCATGATCAATACAATGTCATCATCAAGGATTTTCCTGCTCAAACGCCTCATCCCTTGACGGAAAACTATGACTTTGCTGTTTCATCAAAGGGATATCATCTGTACACGCTTCTCCCACATGTGGATGTGGTTGTCGCTTACCTTTCTACGGTAGGACTAGAGGCGATGATTGCCGGTAAACCTGTATTTCTGTTATCTATCCCTGCACCCACGTATTCGGGCTATTATGACCGGCTTGGACAGATGGTCCAGAAAGAACCCGTAGGACTTGCGAATCTGGTGAATCGCTATTTTGTCAGTGAGAAGTTTCGTGCTAAGGAGTCTTCGAAGAGGAAGAAGTTCCTTGCCTACGCTTATCCTAATGTGAAGAGTTCCGGCCAGAGATTGATCGAACTGATTGCAGAGATGACGAAAGGACAGGGAAAGGCGTGATGGTTCTCCTTCATCACGCCTTTTGTTGGCTTCTGATGGTAAACGTTTCAATAGTGAGTAAAGGAAGCGGAATTTTGTTTATGAAAAAACAAAAGAACGGCATACAGCGAGATAAGGAGGAGTTCTATGCTCTATTTACCTGTTGAAGTAAAGGCGAGGGAGCTGCACGGAAAGCTCCTCCTTGCCTATCATGCTCTACTGAGAGGGGACAGTGTCATCCTCGGAGAGCACAGCAAAGTAGAAGAAGCGGCCCGCATCTATCCCACCGGTATTTTTCTGTGCAAAGGATATCCCAGTGGTTATATGAAACGTGTGGTAGTAGGGGCAAAACAAGCCGGTCATGTCATAGTGAATCTGGATGAGGAAGGATTGATTTATACAGATGAATCCATTTATTTAAAAACGAGGATGAACAGGAAGTGGGTGCCTTATCATGACTATGTGTACTGCTGGGGGGCGAGGCAGCAGAGAATGATTGAAGAAGAGTATCCTGCACTAAAGGGACGGTGCCTGATTACTGGAAACCCACGCTTCGACTTGCTTACATCTAAGTACAGAAGAATGTATCAAAAGGAAGCGGATCAGCTGAAGAAAACGTATGGACCATACATTATGGTAAATACCAGATTCTCTTTGTACAACACGATAAAAGGTAAGAAAGAGAATGGATTGACGCCTCAGGCACGATACATCCGGGACCTCTACAGCCATTTTGTTTGTTTGATTAAACGAATCAGCCAGGAGCTGCCGGACAAGAAGATTATTTTACGCCCCCACCCTTCTGAGAGCAAAAACAGCTATAAGGAAGATTTAAAAGGGTACGGAAATGTCCTTGTAAAAGACGAAGGAGCAGTCATTCCATGGATCATGGGTGCTGAGGCATTGATTCATAATGGTTGTACGACTGGTATTGAAGGGTATCTTCTTGGTCGCCCTGTATATTCCTATGAACCTGTGACTTCCCCTCTTTATGATGTCCCCCTTCCACGGGACGTTAGTGTAGCCATCAAAGATTTAGAAGCGCTTGTTCTACTATTGAAAGATAAAACCGTCAAAAAAAGAAACCCACCTTCCTTGTTGATGGACTCATATGGGAACTTGGGAAAAGAAGAGTATGCGTATAAGAATATATTAAATCAAATGAGAACCATTAATTCTCCCCTGCATGCCGTGGTTCCATCTATTCCGTACCGCTATCAGAAAGACAAGAGACGAAAAATACGTTATCTTTTTCCTTCTCTATCAAAAGGAGAAATTCAAACATTCTTCCAAAAGGTGAATGAAGTGGAACAAAATAACCTGGTTGTCCAGATTATTCCTTTATCCGACCGCTTGTTCCTAATGACAGCGGAGCAATCATCATGAATACGTATGAGAAAAACTATTGGGGGCTGTACCTGGATTTCCTGACCGCTTTTCGTGAGTGGAAGTATCATAACCTCCCTCTTTCCTTGTGTGTACACTTTCCCACCATGATCAATGGGATGGCGGGGTTGGAACAGTCTCTTGTAGATCCATCCTATGCAAAATCATGGTCTGATGGAAAGGTTCTTCAAGGTCGGTTTGAAGCCTTCCTTCCTATAAAAGAAGCAGTAAAAGTGAATCATGGGAAAGTCGTTTACTATGACCCATTGCTCGGTATTCCTCCTTCTAGTTACAAACAACTGTCCTCACCGGCTGAATCACTTATCCTTAAACCGGACATCACCAATGTGAAAAAGAAGCAGATCGATGGGGCCGTCATAAAAGGATTAAGTCAGTATGCCGTAGATATAGAAGGGGAGGCCAGGAAGGAAATCAAGCGTTTTCATTCAATAGCAGGAAAGCATAAAAACCACCCGTTGTTCGGAAACCGACATTTCCTTTTAGCTATAAAGAAGCAGATAGAAAAAATCCTGTATTTTATAGAAGGAACCGAGCGTTTCCTTATGGAGGTGGATACCTCTCTCATTGTTTTTGGTGAAACAAACAGTATAGACACGAGAGCACTCGCCCTGGCGGCAAGGAAAAAAGGGATCCCTACCCTCTGTCTTCAGCACGGAGCGGTCATCTCCCCCTTTGGTTATCTGCCGAAAGTGGCTGACTATCAAGGGGTTTACGGGAGATATGAACAGACTCTCTACGAAAGTCGTGGAGTAGATCCTGATTTTCTGCCGATCCTCGGGCATCCCCGTTTTGATGAAATGGTAACCAGGAACAATCTCCGAGCTTCGTCATTCAATAAAACATTAGGGATTCATCCCTCACGGAAAAGAATCCTTCTCATTGATCATCATACGGATAAAAAAATGACCCATCAGATTTTGGACCTATTACTAGTCACTGCCCCTGAAGTAGAACTAATCGTCAAGATTAAGAAAGGGGTCCGTGCTTTTGATGGCTATGCCAAGCATAAAAGAGTCCACCTGATCCGACGGATGCACCTCTATGATATGCTCCCCAATGTAGACGCGGTCATCAGTTACGAGTCTACCGTTGTGTTGGAATCTATGTTATATGGAAGAGAAAACTTTGTATGGAAATTGAAACAGCCGGGTTTGACGGACTATTTTACCCAGCTTCCGGTATTGACCTACTCAACAGCCGAACCTCTTGTCGAGGAGGTGCGAACCTTTTTAGATAAAAGGAGTGACCGATCCGAACAACAGTCGGTTCAGCTTCGTGAGCGGTTTTACATTCCCTCCCATCAAAAATCGACCCTTCTCTTGAAAGCGTTGATCGCTTCTTTACGCACCTAATAGCGTAGGAAGTTCAACGCTTTTTTTAAGTGCTCTGAGCTTTTAAAGGAAAAGGAATTCACTTGGTATTTATCTTTGAATAGGTTGGAACCTATTATTTTCACCGAATTCTAGTTTTTGAATATATATAGTATCAGCAACGATGAAATAGAATGCCTTCCCTGGGTGAAGGTACTAGATTACGTGAAGAGGGAGAAGGAAGCAAGTGTTCTTTAAAGGTAAAAAGGTATTAGTCATAGGAGGTACAGGAACAATTGGCCGCGGAATCGTCAAGACGATTCTTGGGCAGTCACCGGATGTCATCCGTGTTTTCAGCAGAGACGAACATAAGCAGCATGAATTGCAGAATGAATGGGGAAAAAGAGAAGACCTCCGTTATTTAATCGGAGATGTCAGGGATTACGATCGTGTCCATACTGCGATGCAGGGCATCGACTATGTGTTTCACTTGGCAGCCATGAAGCATGTGCCATCGTGTGAATACAATCCTTATGAAGCGGTGCTCACAAATGTTCATGGAACGAACAATGTGGTCAGGGCAGCACTTGCGCAAGGAGTGAAAAAGGTGGTGTTCACCAGTACGGATAAAGCTATTTCCCCGACAAATGCCTATGGTGCGACCAAACTTACCGCTGAGCGTCTGATCACTGCTGCCGAATACAGCAAAGGGTGGGGACAGACGGTTTTTGCGAGTGTTCGCTTTGGAAATGTCATGGGCTCGCGTGGGTCAGTCATCCCCCTGTTCAAGAAACAGATTCTCAATAAGGGGAAAATTACGGTTACCGACCGCACGATGACGAGATTCATGATGACCTTGGAACAAGCAACCTCCTTAACGATAAAAGCGCTTGAGGAAGCGCGCGGCGGAGAGATTTTTGTTTTGAAAATGCCGGTGGTTGCACTTGATGACCTGGCTTCATTGGTCATTAAAGAAACCTGTACACAGCTGGGCAAAGACCCTGAACAAATCAAAGTGGAAGAAATAGGGCTGCGCCCAGGGGAAAAAATGTACGAAGAATTAATGACGAACGAAGAGTCATTGACCGCATGGGAACTGGATGATATGTACGTGATTCCTTATTCCTTTAAAAAAGATGTTCCTTATAAAAACGCCAAGAAAGCTGCTCCGGGAATGTACAGTTCTTCCGGGCAGTCCCCCATCAGTGCTGTTCAATTATATGAACTTCTTAAAAGCCAGGGATTAATTTAAAGAAAAGAGAGGAGGGAGAGATTGGATACGTATTCTAAGAATTATTGGGGACTGTACCTTGATTTCCTGGATGACTTCAAAGAACTGATCTATCAAGGTTATCCTATTGCTTATTTGAGTCATTACCGGAGTTTGATTATAGGGAATAAGAGATTGATGAGAGATTTACAATCCCCTGAGTTTACCAGGACCATAATGAATAAGATCCAGTCAACGGCAGCAGTCCAGCAGAAATTTAATACATTTAGAGCGTCTGTAAGAAAAATGCAGCGCGTAAGAAAAGGCGGGATGATTGTTCTTCACGATGTCTATGACCTCCTTCGTTTTCCGGAGAAGACGCTGAAAAATCATTTTCACCCATCCCAAACGCTGATTTTTGAAGAAAAAGGAATGAAGAAGAAGAAAGAATCATTTCCACGTGCCAGTGGATTTAAGTACAAATGCTTTACGGACTATCAAGTGGATATCTCAACTGCTGTGAAAAAAGTGAAAAGAAAAGCAAGAGAAATCATAGCCTCTCATCCTGATCACCCCATGTACACCCACAAAACCTTTCAAACCCGATGGATGCTTCAGATCGTGAAAATTATGAATCGAATCAATGAATCAATGCAATTGTTTAAGCGTGTGCATGTATCCGCCATCGTGGTTCCTTCTACTCATTATCCTGAATCAAGAACATTGGTCATCGTAGCATCCAAGTATGGAATACCGACGGTTTCAATGCAGCATGGCATCATATCAGGGGAATCGGGCTTTATTCCAAAGATTGCAGACATTGATGCCGTTTACGGTCCTTTTGAAACGGAGTGGTTCCAGGCGAGGGGAGTGTCAGCAGAGGAAATCATGGAGGTGGGGCACCCAAGGTTTGATGAAATTACGAGAGTCCCGAAAGTAAGCCAGGCTTCGATGATGAAGAAACTCAGGTTACACCCCTCCAGAAAAAATGTTCTGTTAATCGTCCGCAGTCAGAAAAAATACAAAGTATGGGATCAGTTTCTGAAAAAACTTACCGTTAAACAAAAGCTCAACATCATCCTCAAAGATTTTCCTAATCGCTCCAATCATCCTCTGATCAAAAACCATTCCTACGTTCACAGCTCAGTCGGATATGAACTGTACGATCTCATTGCTATGGCCGACGTCGTTGTCACCTATTTTTCAACGGTCGCTCTCGAAGCCATGCTTGCGGGCAAAACAGTCTTTATTCTGGATCGTCCCTTTGGGGGTTATTCAGGTTATTACACAAAAATGGGGGATCTCGCTCAAAAGGATCCAGGAAAATTAGCGGGGATATTCTCTGAATACATTCGTGCAGATAAGATGAAGTCGTATGCGGAGCAGAAAGTGAAAGATTTTGTTGCTTATGCTTACGCAGCAAAACGGTCATCAGGGGAACGATTGATGAATCTATTAAAGAGATGGGTTTGATCGAAAGCAAGCATAAGGCCAAGCATAGAAAAATATGAATGGGAATATAAGAGAGGGGTGTGTCCGTGAATATATTAGTGACAGGTGGAGCCGGCTTTATCGGACGGTGGGTCGTGAAAAGATTATTGGATGAACAGTACAATGTATGGGTGCTCGATGACCTGTCGAACGGTAGAATAGAAAACATTGAGGACCTACTCGTGCATAAAAATTTCAAGGCATTCATTCATGGGGATATCAAAGACAGGAAAACGGTCGAGAGTCTTTTTTATCCAGGCATTGATTTGTGTTATCACCTGGCTGCAAGCATCAATGTCCAGGATAGCATTGATGATCCAGAAACAACTTTCAACAATGATACGATCGGGACGTTTTATTTATTGGAGCAGTGCCGGAAGCATAAGGTCAAAATGGTGTTCATGAGCACATGCATGGTCTATGACCGGGCAGAAGATGAACGGGGGATATCTGAAACAGATCCAATCAAGCCGGCATCCCCTTATGCAGGGGCGAAGATCGCCGCTGAAAATATGGTTCTGTCCTATTATTATGCGTATGGGCTGCCAGTAACGGTGATCCGGCCATTCAATACGTATGGCCCCTATCAAAAAACAGGGGGAGAAGGTGGTGTCGTGGCCATCTTTATTAAAAATAAGTTGAACGGACTCCCTTTGCAAATCTATGGAGATGGAAAGCAGACCCGTGATCTGCTTTACGTGGAAGACTGCGCACGGTTTGTGGTGCAGGCAGGCTACAGGGATGAAGTGAACGGCGAAATAGTCAATGCTGGGTTAGGGGAAGATATTGCAATTAATGAGCTTGCCGAATTAATTGCAAAGAGTCCTGATCATATCCTCCATGTCGAACATATTCACCCTCAAAGTGAGATTCCTAAACTGCTTTGTGACTATAACAAAGCCAAACGTCTACTGGGGTGGGAGCCTTCTATTTCTTTAAAGGAAGGGATTCGGAGGACAGAAGAATGGATTGACAGCACGAATTTAATTTAAAGGAGTTCAAGAATGTGGAAGAGAAGCTAGCGATTTTCGGGGGAGAACCCGTTCGTGATTCGCTGCTTCCATACGGGAAGCAGTCCATCGATGATCAGGATGTCAAAGCCGTTGTCGATGCCTTGAAAAGTGACTATATTACAACAGGTCCTGCCATCGAATCATTTGAAAAAGGGGTGGCTGATTACGTAGGAGCTTCGTATGCCGTAGCTTTTTCCAATGGTACAGCAGCTTTGCACGCCGCTTGTTTTGCTGCGGGAATCGGCAAAGGGGATGAAGTAATCACGACTCCTCTGACGTTTGTTGCGAGTGCCAATTGTGTGTTGTACACCGGAGGGAAGCCGGTGTTCGCTGATGTTGATCCGAAGACGTATAATATCGATCCATCTTCGGCTGCCTCCTTAGTGACATCCAAAACCAAAGCGATCATTCCTGTGGATTTTACAGGTCAGCCGGCGGATTATGAAAAGATTCAAGCGCTGGCCGATCAGCATGGACTGGTCGTCATTGAAGATGCCGCTCATGCTTTAGGGGCGGAGTACAAAGGAGAAAAAGTGGGATCATACAGTGATATGACCATGTTCAGCTTCCACCCTGTAAAGCATATTACCACAGGCGAAGGGGGCATTATTACTACGAATAACCGAGTGTATTATGAGAAGTTGATGATGTTCCGCACGCACGGGATAACGAAAGACGCCGGGCAAATGCTCGAGAGGCGGCATCCATGGGAATATGAAATGCAGTTTCTTGGATACAATTACCGCATGACGGATATGCAGGCAGCCCTCGGTAGCAGTCAGCTGACTAAATTGGATGCTTTCGTAGCGAAGCGAAGGGCTCTCGTCAACGTCTATAACAAGGAATTCTGCCAAATGGAGAATGTCACCACTCCCGAGCAACTACCGGAAGCCAACTCTTCTCAACACCTTTATATTCTACGCATGACAGGAACTCTAAAAGGCCTCCGAAAAGAGATTTTTGAGGCGCTCCGTGCAGAAAATATCGGGGTGAATGTGCATTACATGCCGGTTCATACTCAACCCTACTACAAAGACCGTGGTTATACTAAAGGGATGTGTCCGGTGGCCGAAGAGGTTTACGAAGGGATTGTAAGCCTGCCGTTATTTCCTGGTATGACAGAGAGTGATGTGGCAGATGTTGTGTGTGCAGTGAAAAAAGTGATCTGTCATTATGAAACGGCCGAAGGTGCCGGTCAATGAGAGTAGGATTTAGGGTAGATGCCTCTACAAAAGAAGGCACAGGACATGTGATGCGGTGCCTCACGCTCGCGGGTGAGCTTCGAACACTTGGAGCAAAGGTTTTTTTTATGTGCAGAAGACGGCCGGGAGATTTAGTTGACTTTATACAGGAGAGTGGTTACCGCGTTTATGAAATGACGGGGGCTTACAATGTCTCCTGGAAAGAAGACGCAGTAAGAACGATCCAGATTTTAGAAAACATTGGGACTGCTGAATGGCTTGTGGTGGATCATTATGGGCTGGACGCCCGTTGGGAGAAAGCGGTAGGACATCATATTCAAAAATTAATGGTCATCGATGATCTTGCGAATCGCCCTCATGATTGTGACCTGCTTCTTGACCAGAATCTGTATAGAAATATGGAACAAAGGTACAAAGGACTCGTTCCTGAGCGGACGAAACTTCTTCTTGGTCCGTCTTTCACCCTTTTAAGAGAAGAATTCTTACAATCTACGTGTAACCGGAAATGGGATGGAAACGTACGACGCATCCTCGTGTCATTTGGCGGTAGTGATCCTACCAATGAAACGTTGAAAACACTCAAGGCTTTTGAGAAGTTAAACGTTCCGCTTATGGTTGATATCGTAATTGGGAGCTCTCACTCGTGCAGGCAAGACATTGCTCGTTTTTGTGAGAGGAAGGAAGGTATGCAGCTGCACGTACAAACGAAGGAAATGGCCCGGCTTATGGAACATGCGGATCTTGCGGTTGGAGCTGGGGGCAGTTCTGTTTGGGAACGTTGTTACATGAATCTACCATCGTTGATTATTGAAACAGCGGCAAATCAAAGGGAAGTCATCTCCATCCTCCAGGAAAAAGGTGTGGTCATTTACTTGGGGAAAAGTGAAGAGGTAGATGTGAACCTTCTTTCTCAACATTTACAAAGATTCATAGCTGAACCAGACCTGATAAAGAAGGCTATTGAAACAGGAAAGCATTTGATGAAAGACCATAAGCCTTACGGCGTTTCCCGGTTGATGATGGGGGATGGAAGCGATGGATGAGTTTCGTTTACGTGACGTCGAGCGTGCGGATCTGCCGATGATTTGGAAGTGGCGGAACGCCGAGCACATCCGGATTCATATGTATCATGACCAGTGGATTCCCTGGGAGGACCATGTTTCATGGTTTGAAAGGGATCAGCAGAACCCTTCTTCTTACACCAAGTTATTCATTTACAAAGAGCGCCCGCTCGGGGTTGTCAGGTTCACCAATATCGATCAAAAACAGGGAACGTGTGAATGGGGTTTTTATATTGGTGATCCTGAGGCACCAAAAGGCGCCGGGACGGCTATGGGTATGCTGGGACTGGACTTTATGTTCGAAATGGTCGGCATCCGGAAAGTTTGTGCAGAAGTCCTGGATGTTAATGTTGCCAGTCTTCGGTTTCATGAAAAACTTGGATTCGTTCCTGAAGGGCGGCTGATCGAACAAATAGTGCGTGAAGGGAAATTCATAGATGTTATTCCTATGGGTTTATTTAAAGATGGGTGGCTCAAAAGGCGTGAAATCTTAAAAAGGGGGCAGGATGATGGAAATCGAAATCATAGGAAGAAAGGTCGGTCCTGATCATCCTCCATTCATCATTGCAGAAATGTCGGGAAATCATAATCAGTCACTCGCTCGAGCCCTGGAAATCGTAGATAAGGCAGCAGAGACGGGGGCGCATGCCTTGAAAATCCAGACCTATACCGCAGATACAATGACGCTTAAGCATAAGGGTGACGAATTTCAAATTGAAGATCCGGAGAGTCTTTGGAAAGGAAAGAGCCTCTATGATCTTTATAAGGAAGCCTACACCCCGTGGGAGTGGCATGAAAAGATATTCGATCGATGCCGGAAGCTTGGGATGATCGGTTTCAGCACGCCATTCGATGCATCCTCGGTGGATTTTTTAGAAAGCCTGCATGTCCCTCTCTACAAAATCGCATCCTTTGAAAATACCGACCTCCCTTTAATTCGGAGAGTAGCGAGAACAGGGAAACCTCTTATTATCTCGACAGGAATGGCTACGGCAGGGGAGATGGTTGAAATGACTCAAGCCTTCAGAGAAGCGGGAGGGAAAGATCTGATCCTGTTGAAGTGCACAAGCAGTTATCCTTCCACACCTGAAAATTCTCATATTGCCACCATCCCCCATATGCGGGATCTTTTTCAGTGCCAGGTCGGTTTGTCCGACCATACGCTGGGCACCGGTGTGGCAGTTGCGAGCGTAGCACTCGGTGCAACCGTTGTCGAGAAACACTTTACCCTCGCACGCAAAGACGGTGGAGTGGATGCACAATTTTCATTGGAACCCGATGAAATGGCCCGGTTAGTTGAAGAAACAGAAAGAGCCTGGCTGGCTCTGGGGACGGTGAATTACGGTCCGACCCACAGTGAAAAAGCGTCAGGTCAATACCGGCGTTCCTTATACATTACAGAAAACCTCAAGGCAGGAGACGTTTTGACGGAAGATAACCTGCGATCCATCCGGCCTGGTTTCGGTCTGTCTCCTAAATATTATGAATTGCTTCTTGGTAAAAAAGTAAATAAAAATGTTCCTAGGGGGACGCCGATGTCGTGGAACCTTATCGGGTAATAAAAGAGGTGGAATTATGAAAGTTATAGCTATTGTTCAGGCTCGTATGGGGTCGACAAGGCTCCCTGGAAAAGTGCTGAAAAAAGTCAATGGGAAATCTTTGCTTGAGTATCAAGTGGAAAGAATGAAGCGTTCAAAAAAAATCGATCATCTGGTGATCAGCACAACAAAGAAAGCCCTGGATGAACCGATTATTGATTTGTGCAAATATTTGAATGTGGATACTTTTAGAGGATCTGAAAAAGATGTACTTGGAAGGTTTTATGGGACATGTGAACATTATAAAGCAGATGCCGTAGTCAGGCTGACTGCCGATTGTCCATTCATTGATCCGGGTGTCATCGATAAAGTCATCACGTATTTTCAAGATCACTATCCAAATTACCTGTATGTGTCGAACACAAAGACCCGTTCCTATCCAAGAGGCCTGGATACAGAAGTTTTCACTTATGAAGTTCTAAAAGATGCCTATATGAATGCAAACTCTCCCCATGACCTTGAACATGTGACGCCATTCATTGTCAAGAGAGTCGGAGACCAGGGGATTGCGCAGGTTACTCATGACACGGATGAAAGTCATCACCGCTGGACCGTTGATACATTGGAAGATTTCCAATTTGTCTCTACCGTTCTCGAGCATCTGTATCCAACCAACCCGGCGTTTACCTTTCAGGACCTTTTGGATGTTTTAAGGAAGAATCCGCAATGGACGGAGATCAATCGTCAAGTCAAACAGAAAGGTGAAACTTAAGGGGCGGATGGATGTGACTGTTCCAAAAGGGCTAACGGGATTGGAGAGTTCTTTAGAGGTTGTCAATGTTCCCTTGCACAAGTGCTGCGACTGGCAGGGGTTTATGTACGCAAAGGAAGGATGGCATTATTTCAGCGCATTATTAAGGGAATACAAGAAAAACCCTGACCTCCATTACTCCATTTCTATACTAAAGGAGTACTATGACAAATATCAGCCTCGTTCCACATTTGAATGTTTTCTGTGTGAGGAAGAGTTTAATTCAAAGCATCACACAACGCCATGGGTTCCACTTCCATGGGACCAATCGTTTAGAGTAAAATTATTGGATAATCAGCACTTCGGGCCCAATTCCAACGCATTCATAAAAAAAGAGTTTGAAAGAATCACTACTCTTTACCATAAGTTGAGGGCGCAAGGATATCAGCCTTTGAATCATCGTGACGGATATGTCCGTGGGCATTTTTTGAGGAACGGAGAAGATTATCGTTTCAAAGTGACAGGTGGGCAGCATCGGATGGCTGTCTTAGGCGTTCTGGGGCAAACGGATTTGGATGTAAAACTTCAGCCGGACTGGAAAAGGGTCATCGATATTCGTCATATTGATCAATGGGAGCAAGTGAAAAACGGAACGTATAGTGTGAGGGCAGCACAGAAAGTGTTTCATTGTTATTTTCAAACGACGGGGAAAGAGAAAGCTGAGAAATATGGACTTCTTAAAAAGGGAGACGCAGGTAGATGACTATACCTTATGGAAAGGATGCTCTAATCAGCTCCTCACCAACAGTTCAGGTCCCTTTGAACAAATGTGTGGATTGGCAAGGGTTTTCTTATACGGAGCAGGGTTGGCATTACTTGTGTGAAACGCTCAAAGAATACAGAAAAAAACCGAAAATGATTTACAGGGATTCCTTTCTCTTCAAATATTATTCTCTCTATCAACCTGCCTCGATGTTTGAATGCTTTATGTGTGGCGATGCCTTTAACCCCATATATCAGGAACGTTGGGTGCCACTGCCTTGGGGGATGAATCATAGGCGCGTACAGAAAGAGGGTAGCCAACACTATGGCCCCAATACAAAAACATTCATAAGAAAAGAGTACAAACGATTGGTTCATGTCTATGAAAAATTGAAAACAGAAGGGTATCAACCTACACAATTTCATGATGGATTCATTAAAGGCCACTTTCTGAAGAAGGGAAAGGACTACCGTTTTTTGATTACAGGCGGACAGCATCGTATAGCAGCTCTTTCAGTATTGGGGAGTCAATCGATTTTGGCGAGAATTCCCCCGAAAAGAAAGAGAGTCATAGACCTGGATGAAATTAAGGAGTGGGAGCAAGTTGCGAATGGGGTTTACCCATTAGAAGTGGCGTCGCACGTGTTTCATATGTACTTTGAGTCCAATGGCAGGGAAAAGGCGTCTTTGTATGGTTTGGTGGAATCAGGAGAAACGAAATACTTTATTAGGGGGAATCGATTCGTGTATCAGGATCTATGGGTGAAAGGGAAACTTGTCAAAAAGGGTCAAAGAGAGTGTGCAAACAGGTATGAAAAAGTAAAGGAAAAGATGAAGGGGTGGAGTGATCCCTTTACGGTCCTTGATCTCGGAGCTAACAACGGCTATTTTTCCTACCGGATCGCGGAAGATTTTAATGTGCCGGTAACGATGATTGAGGAGAAAAAGGAAGCCCGAAAGATTTACGATATGAATGAAAACCCGAATGTAACACTCATCAACAGGCGTGTGGAAGTACAGGAATTGAAAGAGCTCTGCAAGAATAAGAAGTTTGACGTGATTCTCGCTTTGAGTGTCCTGCATCATTTCGATAACTACGAGGAAGTCATAGAGGTGCTATTCGCCCATTCCAAGCATCTTTTTATTGAGTCTTCTGCTCTTGAAGAGGCAGATGGAGGCTGTAGAAGCTATACGGTCAAAGGAATTAACGATCTCTTGCAAGCTAAAAAGCCTGAGATTTTGACCTATTCGGATAATATTAGAGGGCTCGGAAAGCGACCTCTTATGTATTTTAATAATGATAAAGGATGAGCAAACTTCCCCTTTTGCCGGGTCCATTCCAGGTGAAAGGGTTTTGTCTTTCATCATATTTTCATAAACTTGTTTTATACTGGATTTTGGAACGGTAAATTTAACAGGTTCGAGCGGAGGAAACCTATGATTATACAGCCTATACTGGTAATTCGGGCGGTATCCATTGCCGTCGGGGTGCTAATTCTATGGATTTTGCAAGAGAAGGAGAAGAAGGAAAGCATCGAAAGCTTTTTATCCTTGTTGACCACATGGATTTTCGCTTTTATAGGAGCGAAGTTTGTGACGAGATGGGAGCTTGTGTTTGACTATCCTTTATCAGTCCTCTCTTACCCTGGTGGGGCGAAGGAACTGTACATAGCCACATGTTTGACTATTGTTTTTGAATGGCGCAAAAGGATGGTACACCGTCGTTATGCCGGCTCTTCCATTTTGGTTCTTGCGACTAGTCTGCTGGCATTTGCGCTCTTACGTCAGCTTGTGCTTGCTCAGGGGAATCTGGGTGATGTGGCTTTTGCTTTTGTCTTTTTTCTTCTGGTGCTATTTTTGATCAAACCTGCTGTGAAAATCGCCGCGGCATCCACAATTGGAATGGTCTGTGGATGGCTGTATCAAGCACCGGAGCTCATGGGATACAGGATCAGCGTTTGGTTTTATGTCATCCTCAGTCTGATGGTATGGGGCTATATTTTAAGCGGGAGAAAACGGGCATGAAAACATGTCTACATAGATAGGAGGACATAAGGAAGTCGATGTTCTGAGGAATACATTTTAAGGAGGTTTGAAAAATGGGGACTGATGTAACGCTTTGGCTGGCACTTGGCGCAGGAATCATTTCTTTTCTATCGCCGTGTACCCTGCCTTTGTTCCCGGCCTATTTATCTTATATTACCGGGATGAGTGTGAAAGAGATGAAAGAGAATCGAAGTCTTGAGGTGAAGAAGAGGTTACTCACGCATTCTATTCTCTTTCTTCTAGGTGTTTCTTCGATTTTTATCAGTTTAGGAATTGGTGCTTCTTATGTAGGGAGTGCTGCACAAAATATCTTAACAGGAAGCTCAGGGCTGCTACTGCAGCGGCTGGCTGGAGTTTTCATTATTTTGATGGGGCTGTTCGTCGCGGGATGGTTGAAGATCGGCTGGTTTATGAAAACGAAAAGGGTGCAGACGAAACCGAAAACGTCCCTTAGCCTGGCAGGAACTTTTTTTGCAGGCATGGGTTTTGCAGCAGGGTGGACGCCTTGTATCGGGCCAATTTTTGCATCGATTCTTTTGTTATCCGCAAGCAATCCGACGCAGGGGATCTTGTACACCGTCGTTTATGTCATCGGATTTGCCCTGCCGTTTCTCGTATTCTCCTTTTTTATAGGATCAACAAGAGTAATCTTGAAATACAGTGAGCGGATCTTGAAAATCGGTGGAGTGGCGATGATTTTAGCTGGTGCGTTTCTTTATACCGGTTATATGACGAGAGTTTCGACATTGCTGTTGAATTTGGTCCAGGATACATGGCTTGCCAATCTAGGAATGATCTTTTTATAGAAAGGAAGGAGATTGTATGAAGAAATGGGGGCTCATTGTCATTGTAACCGCCTTATTTGGTTGGGCTGTTTATGATTTTGTGTATGAAGGGGAAAGCCAGGAGCCGGTTGCTGAAGGCGAGAAGATGGTCGCCGAGGGCCCGGCCACGGAAGAAGTCGACATTGGGTTGGAAAAAGGGCAGCAAGCGCCGGATTTCACGCTGCAGACGCTCGGTGGCGAAGAGGTTTCTTTGTCTGATTATCGTGGAGAAAAAGTAATGATTAATTTCTGGGCGACGTGGTGCCCGCCATGCCGTGCAGAAATGCCGGACATGCAGAAGTTTTCCGAGAACGAGGATATAAAGGTACTGGCCGTCAATTTGACAGAAACAGAGGCAAGTGAACAGGGTGTTCAGAGTTTTGTAGACGAATTTGGATTAACGTTCCCTATATTGCTTGATAAAGATGTTTCCGTAGCCAATCAGTATGAGGTCAATCCCGTTCCTACCTCTATCTTCGTAAATGAAGAAGGGAAGATCAGCTCAGTAATGCTTGGGGCGATGAATTACGATATGATGGTACAAAGGATGGAAGAAATGTAAGGGTGATTACATGAAACCAGAAGTACTGATCGTTGAAGATGACCGGAAAATTTCAAATCTCATAAGCATTTACTTAGCGAATGAAGGGTACGGCGTCAAACAGGCTTATGACGGGGAAGAGGGCAAGGAGCTCTATCTTCTGCACCGTCCCTGCCTGCTGATCCTTGATTTGATGCTGCCGAAATGGAGTGGGGAAGAGTTATGCCGCTTTGTTAAGGAAGAAAGCAAGGACTCCCCTGGCGTCATTATGTTGTCTGCGAAGGGAACGACGGAAGACCGGATTTCAGGGCTGCGTCTCGGTGCTGATGATTACATGACGAAACCGTTCAGCCCGGAAGAATTGATGGCGCACGTGGAAGCGGTCTTACGGAGAACGGGCCATGTGTGCCAAAAGCTCTCCCATGAAGGACTTGAAGTGAAGCCGCGGAAAGGAGAAGTATGGTTGGACGGTGAACGACTGGAGTTGACGCACTACGAGTTCAACCTGCTTTATTTTATGATGGATCACAAAGATCAAGTGTTTACGAGGGAACAGCTCCTCGAACAAATCCATCCGCACGGCGAAGCGGACATTATGGCCCGTACCATTGATGCGCACATTAAAAAGCTCCGCCGAAAAATAGAAACAGATGCTTCTGATCCGAAGAGAATTGTGACGGTAAGAGGAATGGGGTATAAATATGCGTCTCATTGAACGGGTCCTGCCGCCGAAACTTTGGGTGAAGATGACAATCGTAAACATTGCGCTTCTTATTGGAGTCGTCATCGTTACAGGAATGACACTCTATCAGACGGCTTGTTTTCTGGCTGCTGATATTACAGGCGTCGAGCGTGAAGCCCAGTTGACCTTCAACAACTCTTTGCTCATTTACGCATGGGTGATCGGCGGCGTCGTCATCGTGATGGGAGCTTTTTTATATTCAACCGTGACAAGGAAAGTGCTTGTCCCTGTTAAAGAGTTGAGCTCGGCCATGGAAACGATGAAATCCGGGAACTACCCAGGAGATTTGAACGTCCATACCAATGATGAAATAGGAGAACTTGTGGACCACTTCAATCGAATGAACCGTCGTTTGCAGCAACAGGAGCGCTCTCGTCACCAAATGCTTCGTGACTTATCTCATGAATTACGTACACCATTATCCAATTTGCAAGGTTATTTGGAGGCCCTTGAAAAAGGGGTGATTTCAGGGGATCAGACGATTTACCGTTCTCTTGCAGAAGAAACCGATCGAGTCTCTCAACTGCTCTCCCGGCTGGACGACATGGAATCCTGGACAACGCTGACCCCTTCGAAGCCACTGGAGGTCAGCCAAGAGGAAATGACACAGGTGATCTCTCAAGTAAGTCAGATGTTCACGTTGGAATTTGAGAAAAAGGGCATTGGGTTGAAGAGTGAGGTTGAAGCTGCGGAAGTGTCTGTAAATAGACAAGGCATCCAGCAGGTTTTGACGAATTTATTGAGGAATGCTCTTGAGTACCATGAGGGCACAGATGGAGTGGAAATCGAAGGGAGAGCAGAAGGTGAAAAATACGTGATCAAGGTAAAAGGAGGAGGAAAAGCGATTCCTTTAAATGAAAAGGATCGAGTTTTTGATCGCTTTTATCGCGTGGATCGTTCCCGTTCAGATGGCCGTTCTGGGCTCGGGCTTTCAATCAGTAAACAGATCGTTGAACGACATGGTGGTCAGATTCAATTGGAAACAGACGGCCGGAATCACTGTTTTTCTATAACATTACCGATGCAAGCGTAGACGAAAAGTTTGCGCTTTTTTTGTTGGGCGGAGTAGGGGTTTTTCAGCATTGTGAGGTTTCATCGCTTTCGATCTTTCTGGTGCCAGGCACCACAACCGGTTTCGACGGTGCCAGACTTCCTGCTCATACATTCACAAACTCAAACATATGAAAAGCCCCAGCTCAACGCTGAGGCCCCGCCACCTATACCTATACAAACTTTCGTCTCTTTGAATTCTTTTATCTTTAATTAAGATGGCTCAAATTCAAGATACCATAAAAAGTAATGAAAGTTAACCATTTTTTTGCAGAAAAAGGGGAGTCTTTGATAATCTTTTTCTTCTTCTCTCGACAATTTTTTTTATAAAGTAAAAAAACTGTAATGACGCCATTTCCTTTAATATCCAACGGTTCACAACCTTTGTTCATGCCTGTGCGTTATAGTATAGTTAAAATGAGCTTGATTTTTCTGAAAAATAGTATTTTAGGGAGAAAGGGGTACACCAAATGACTCAGCAGACATTTTTGTATCAGCCGAAAATATCGGAAGTACTTAAAAATATGAGGAAGGTCATGATCGGGAAGGAAGAAGCAGCGATGTTGAGCCTTGTCGCCTTACTTGCGAAAGGGCACGTCCTTTTAGAGGATGTTCCAGGCGTCGGGAAGACGATGCTTGTGAAAACGCTGGCTAAATCCCTGGATTGTGACTTTAAACGCATCCAATTCACGCCAGATTTGCTTCCTTCTGATGTGACGGGTGTATCAATATATAATCCGAAAAGTATGGAATTCGAATTCAGGCCTGGTCCGATTCTCGGCAATATCGTCTTAGCGGATGAGATCAACCGGACATCACCGAAGACTCAGTCTGCTCTTTTGGAAGGGATGGAGGAGACGAGTATTACAGTGGATGGAAATACCGTTCCACTCAGCGATCCGTTTTTCGTCATGGCGACGCAAAACCCGATTGAGTATGAAGGGACTTATCCACTGCCGGAAGCCCAGCTCGATCGTTTCCTTATTAAAATGAAGATGGGGTACCCTTCAGCGAAACAGGAAATGGAGATGCTTTCAAGGACATCGAACGGCCACCCGATCGAGGGGATTTCCGCTGTGCTGACAAGGGACGAGCTTGTTGATTTGCAAAAAGAAGTGTTGGAGGTCTATGTCGATCGTACGGTTAACCGTTATATCATCGATCTTGTGACAGGGACACGGACTCATGACGGCGTTTACCTTGGGGTCAGCCCGCGTGGATCGATTGCATTGATGAAAGCGGCTAAGGCTTACGCGTTTATTCACGACCGCGATTATGTCGTACCTGATGACGTTCAATTCATGGCTCCGTATGTCCTTTCTCACCGTATGATTCTTACATCGGAAGCACGGTTTGAAGGGCAGACGGCTGAGGCGATCATTGACAGCCTGCTATCCTCCACGTCCATTCCAGTGAAGAGGAACATCAGTGAATGAGACGGAAACTTGGAATCATCGCTAGAAGCCTTGTAGTAGCGATCCTTTTCGTCATCCTCTTTTCCTACGCCATGTTTCAGGGTGGTTTTGTCAGCTGGTTCCTTTTTTATGCATTTCTGCCGTTTCTCCTTTATATGGCGGCTGTCCTCATTTATCCGGTCCATAATTGGAAAATCGAACGGAATCTTTCTAAACGAATGGCGATGGGAAGTGAAACCATCGATGTCGAAGTGAAGTTGAAACGGAAAGTTCCTTTTCCAATCTATTATTGTATTATCGAAGAACACTTACCGGAATCGCTGAAGAAAGTGGACGAGCATTTGGATAAATACAAGACCATGGATAAAGCAGATCAATTCTATGAACCACGTAAAGTGAAAAAGGTTGTTTTTCCTTGGTTCAGTAAGACGATCACTTACCGTTACCAGCTTGAGAAAGTCCCCCGGGGAGACCATAAGCTGAAGGCACTCAGAATTAAGACAGGAGATTTCTTCGGTTTTGTAAAAAAGGAGCACGTTTATCATCAAGAAAGCAAATTGCTTGTTTTTCCATATACCCGCCCTGTGAAAATGAAAGACCGGGTGTACAGTTTTGAGCAGGGGGCAAGTCCTTCATTCAAGCTGAATGAAAAGAACACGAACATGGTAACAGGTGTTCGTGAATACATGCCTGGTGATCGCTTTGCCTGGGTGGACTGGAAAACGACGGCGAAGAAGAATGAGATGATGACGAAAGAATTTGAACAGGAAAAAAGTGTCGACATGATGCTGATTCTGAATGGCGTTTATCATCCGGAGATGAGCGAATTGAGTTTTGAAGGGGCGGTGGAATTCACAGCTTCCTTAATGAAGGAGTTCCATAAAACATCTTCCCCGCTATCTTTCATGTCCCTCGGTGACGGACGTAAATACTTTCCTTTTCATCAGGACCACGCTCACCAGCAGCAAATGCAAGGACATTTGGCCAGAATCCGTCCTGTCGGGCGTATTCCTTTTGCACAACAGTTGGAGCGGGAAAAATCATTGATTCCAAGTGGTGTGATGCTCATGATCGTCAGTCATCATTTGGACAAGGAGGTCCAGGTTGCGATTAGTAAACTGGCAAAAAGGAGTAAGCGTGTTGTCTTTTTCTATGTACGTCCTCATGGACAAATGTCGTTCCAGGATCATCAAGCTGTGAAGCAGATGAAAAGTCAGGGCGTCGTTGTCAATGTACTGAATGAGGAACAGTTGACGAAACAACAATTTGAGGTGAACACATGATGGAAGAGAGACAATCGTTCATCTATAAACTGATTCTCTATATTACTGGCTTTCTGTTGTTCTGTGAATGGATGCGCCCGATGGAGCAGATTTCCGATACGAATGATGTGCGTGTGTTCTTCATCTACGCGACGTTCTGCTTTTTTATATCCTTTTTGCAAGTGCCGTGGTATCTATCCATTCCCTTGAAAGGACTGGGGCTTGCATTCATCATTGATGGACTTTATATCGCGGAACGCATCTTTTCACGTGACTGGTTTTCTGTTTTATATGAACAGGTGTTATTCAACATCCAGATGATCCAGTCACAGGAATGGTGGCAGATGACGCCACTTTTCCGCAGTTTATTGTTTTTGATTCTTCTATGGCTGATGAGCTATTTGCTTTATTATTGGTTCGTCGTTGCCCGTCGCATGTTCTTTTTCGTCGTATTGACACTCATTTACGTCACAGTCGTCGATACGTTTACGATCTTTGATGGCAAATGGGCGATTGTAAGAACGTTCATCCTGGGCATGGTTGCGCTTGGCTTATCGAGTTTCGCCAAAGTGATGGATCAAGAATCGATTTCTTTTAAAGGATTGCAAAAAGCGCAGGTGTGGGCTCTCCCACTTCTTGCGATCATTTTGTTTTCCTCTGCGGCCGCTTACGCTTCACCGAAGCTTGATCCGAAATGGCCGGACCCTGTTCCTTATATCGAAAGTGCAGCAGGCGGGGCTGGGCCAGGTGGAAGTGGCAGTGGAACCGTTCAAAAAGTCGGATATGGAGAAGACGACAGCCGGCTTGGTGGTTCTTTTATTCAAGATGATACCCCGATGTTCCGTGCGACAGCGGATGGTCAACGTTACTGGCGGATCGAGTCGAAGGATACGTACACAGGAAAAGGGTGGGAAGATACGCTGGAAGAGCCAGTGACGAACATGGACCCGCAAAACATCAGCTACGAATTGTATACGGACAATGTGGAAGTGGAAGAACAGACGGTCATGATTGAAATGTCACGGCAGGCTTCTTTCCAAAAGCTGGTCTATCCCTATGGTTTATCTTCCCTTGTAAGGTTCCCGAATGACTATGAGCTTCGGGTCCACGAGAACACGGGAGAGATGGATACCGTAAAAGGAGATTCTCCGGCGAAGGTGAATGAATTCGTCGCCAATTATGAGTATCCTTCCTTTGAATACAATCAATTACGGGAAGCGGGAGATGACGATCCTCAAGAAATTCGTGATCAATACCTTCAGCTTCCAGATGGATTGCCGAACCGGGTGAGGAACTTGGCAGCTCAAATCGTTGAGGCCGAAGACAATCGATATGATCGTGCCAAAGCGATCGAGTCTTATTTTTCTTCCAATGGCTTTGAATACTCGACGACCGACGTTCCCGTGCCAGATGAAAATGAAGACTACGTCGATCAGTTCTTATTTGAGTCCCAGCTTGGTTATTGTGATAACTTCTCTACATCCATGGTCGTCATGCTCCGTTCTGAAGGGATTCCTGCCCGCTGGGTGAAAGGATTTACCGGAGGAGAGCGTATAGACACGCGTGAAACCGGACTTAGTGATGATTTGCAAAATGTTTATCAAGTCACAAGCGGAAACGCCCACTCCTGGGTAGAGGTTTATTTCCCTGAAATCGGCTGGGTGCCTTTTGAGCCGACCAAAGGATTTACGAACAACACGGACTTCTATACCGATGTGGAAACAGAAGAAGGGGAAGATCCAGCAGCAGCCCCGGATAGTGAGACACCGGAAGATCAAATGGGGAACCCACAGCAAATGGAAGAGGAAGAAAGTTCTGATGCTGCAGGCGCAGCAGGCTCTTCCGATCAAAGTTACACATGGTTATGGGTGCTATTGAGCGCAATCCTTGTAGTAGTGATCATTCTTTACTTAACAAGGTATCGTTGGATGACGGCGCTGCTCATTCGTAAGTATAGGAAAAACAAAGATGAAGAAACGTACGAAAAAGCCTATCATTACCTTTTGAAGGTGCTTGATCATAAAGGATTCAAGCGTAAGCCGGAACAAACCTTGCGTGAGTTTGCGCTATCGGTCGATCAGCATTATCAGTCGAATGACATGCGGCGGTTGACCAACCATTATGAACGTGTCATCTACCGAAATGATGCTCAAAGTACACATTGGCCTAAAGTCACTGAATTATGGGAAAATTTAATCAAAAAGACATTGTCTTGATTCCTTTTCATGCGGTTGGTAGAATGAATGAAAATTATCAGATGCATTCTTCCTTCGTATATCCTCGGGAATATGGCCCGAGAGTCTCTACCGGGGCACCGTAAACGCCCTGACTATGAAGGTGGGAATCACGTGACATGTATGTACATGGATGGATTTCTGCCTTCGTCGTCGTAGATTTGAGGCAGGGAATCCATCCATTTTTTTATGAAAATAAAAGTCTATAGATCAAGGAGTGGAACAGATGGAACAAGTACAAGGCATGATTCTCGTGCTGGACTTCGGGAGCCAGTATAACCAATTGATTACACGAAGAATTCGTGAATTCGGTGTGTATAGTGAGCTTCACTCTCACAAAATGAGCATCGAAGAGATTAAAGACATGAACCCGAGTGGTATCGTCCTATCCGGTGGACCGAACAGCGTCTACGGGGAGGAAAGCTTCCGTTGTGACGAGCAGATTTTCGAACTTGGCATTCCAGTCCTTGGGATCTGCTATGGCATGCAATTGATGACCCATCATTTTGGTGGAAAAGTCGAACGTGCTAAAGAGCGTGAATATGGAAAAGCGGATATCAACGTGGCGAAAGAGCCGGTGATTTTTGCTAAAACACCGAGAGAACAAACGGTTTGGATGAGTCACAGCGACAAAGTCATTGAAGCTCCTGAAGGGTTCCAAGTGGATGCGACAAGCCCGTCCTGTCCAGTAGCCGCCATCAGCAACGATGAAGCACGCATGTATGGCGTCCAGTTCCACCCGGAAGTCCGCCATTCAGAATACGGAAACGACATCCTCCGCAGTTTCGTTTTTGACGTATGTGAGGCGACCGATGATTGGACGATGGAACATGTTGTGGAAATGGAAGTGGAGAAGATCCGTGAAAAAGTCGGCGACCGTAAAGTGTTGTGCGCCTTGAGTGGTGGCGTAGATTCCTCTGTCGTCGCTGCTTTGATCCACCGTGCCATCGGTGATCAGCTCACATGTATTTTTGTCGACCACGGTCTGCTTCGTAAAAATGAAGCGGATGACGTTATGCGCACTCTCGGAGACGGCTTTAACATGAACATCCTTAAAATTGATGCGAAAGACCGATTCATGAGCAAGCTTGCAGGTGTTTCGGATCCTGAGAAGAAGCGGAAGATCATCGGCAATGAATTCATCTATGTTTTTGACGACGAAGCAGAGAAATTGAAAGACATCGACTTTCTAGCACAAGGAACGCTTTACACGGATATTATCGAAAGTGGTACAGAGACCGCACAAACGATCAAGTCTCACCACAATGTCGGCGGCCTTCCTGAGGACATGCAATTCGAATTGATCGAGCCGCTGAACACGCTGTTCAAGGATGAAGTGCGTGCGCTTGGAACAGAGCTTGGAGTACCTGAACATATCGTCTGGCGCCAGCCATTCCCAGGACCGGGACTTGCCATCCGTGTGCTTGGTGAAGTGACAGAAGAGAAGCTTGAGATTGTTCGCGAGTCAGACCATGTCCTTCGTGATGAAATTAAAAAAGCAGGTCTTGACCGTGACATTTGGCAATACTTCACCGTGCTTCCGGACATCCGTTCCGTTGGGGTCATGGGCGATGAGCGTACGTATGATTACACGATCGGTATCCGTGCGGTGACATCCATTGATGGAATGACATCGGATTGGGCCCGTATTCCATGGGACGTCCTAGAGAAGATCTCTACGCGAATCGTCAACGAAGTCGATCACATCAACCGGGTCGTTTATGATGTGACGAGTAAGCCACCTGCAACGATTGAGTGGGAATAATCGAACGTTAGTTTATATTTATATTTTAATGTTCGGATTTTGGGTTGACGAATGATGTCGAACCATGTAAGATAGAGACAAATGAATAAAGCAACACCGTCGTATAATTTTGGGGATAAGGCCCATGAGTTTCTACCAGACTACCGTAAATCGGTCTGACTACGTTGGTGAATAGACGATGAGGGAGACCTGTATAATAGTCTCACCTTTCGTCCGTTTCCTTCGTATAGATGTAGACACTCTTGGAGCTTCCAAGAGTGTCTTTTTTTGGTACCAGGTACATCCGCATGCTTGATGTGTACCTGGTACCAGATGGCCTCAGGCCGGTACCAGGTACGAAAAAAAGAGAAAGCGTACCCGGTACCGATCTAGGTGAACGTAGTGCCAGGTATGGAAAATTTATTGTTGTGTACCGGGTGCGAATAGAGATACGGCGTGAGATGAATAGAGGGAAAAGGGGAGGAAACGTATATGAGTAAGTTTTTTAAGTTTGAAAAGTTTGGGACGACGTATCGCAGAGAGTTTATGGCAGGTTTAACGACCTTCCTTGCGATGGCGTACATTTTGTTTGTTAACCCGTCCACACTTGCACTTGATGGAATTGAGCAGCTTCCTGAGGGTGTGACAAGGATTGATAAAGGAGCAGTGTTTACAGCGACGGCGATTGCAGCGGCTGTTGGTACACTCATTATGGGATTGTTCGCGAAATATCCGATTGCCCTCGCTCCGGGAATGGGTTTGAATGCGTTCTTCGCGTACACCGTCGTTTTAGGTTTCGGGATTCCGTGGGAAACAGCGCTCGCAGGTGTTTTGGCTTCTGGACTTATTTTTATTGTATTAACCGTGACAGGCCTGCGGACGATGATCATCGATGCGATTCCTGCGAACTTGAAGCTCGCGGTCGGTGCCGGGATTGGTTTGTTCATCGCATTCATCGGTTTCCAGAATTCCGGGATCGTGCAGAACAGTGATGCGACATTAGTACAGCTTGGCGACTTGACGGCAGGGCCGACGCTGCTTTCCATTTTCGGAATCATCGTCAGTGTTATGCTGATGGCGATGGGATTGAAAGGCGGTATTTTTTACGGAATGGTCCTGACATCCATCGCAGGTATGGTGACAGGTTTGATTGCTCCGCCGGCTGGCTTTGGAGATATTGTAAGCACAGCTCCTAGCGTTGCGCCGACTTTCGGTGCTGCCTTTACCCATTTCGGTGAAATTTTCACGATTGAAATGCTTGTCGTCATTTTAACGTTCTTATTCGTCGACTTTTTTGATACAGCTGGAACGCTTGTAGCAGTAGCGACACAAGCTGGTTTTATGAAAGATAATAAATTGCCGCGTGCCAACCGTGCGTTATTTGCTGATTCAGCAGCAACCGTAGTCGGTGCCGCTGTCGGTACGTCCACAACGACATCCTATATAGAGTCTACGGCTGGTGTCGGAGCTGGTGGACGTACAGGGTTCACTTCCGTTGTCACAGCTGGATTCTTCATTTTGGCGCTCTTCTTCTCGCCATTATTATCTGTGGTGACCGCAGAAGTGACGGCGCCTGCGTTGATCATTGTTGGTGTGCTCATGGCTTCCACTTTGAAAAATATCGATTGGGATCAGTTTGAAATCGCGGTTCCTGCATTCTTTACGATTGCAGCGATGCCGATGACCTACAGCATTGCAACAGGGATTGCCATCGGATTTATTTTCTATCCGATTACGATGCTTTTGAAGGGGCGCGGAAAAGAGATCCATCCGATTATGTACTTCCTGTTTGTTATCTTTGTGTTGTACTTTATTTTCCTGGCATAGGGAGATACTGATAAAACAGCGAATCTCACCGATAAATATGCGGAAGTCACTGATAAACTGCTGAAACCGACTGATAAATGGTGCAAAGCTACCGTTAAAATAGCTGAAGCCGTTGATATGGGTGGAGTGGCTAATTTAGTAGGATGACCTGCTAATATATGCTGAAAGTTGCTAATATATTCGATGAACCTGCTAATATGTCAGTAGAAGCTAGAGCTACCCAGCTCAATCGGCAAAAAAAGAAACCGGCAAGTCGCCCAAACGGCTGCCGGTTTTATTCATCTTCCAAATGGCGGATCGTGATCGGACGCTGTTTCGTTGAATCTGAAATATAGCGGTGGAGCTGGATCACAAGCAGTCCATGCTTATACGTCGCTTCCACTTTGTCATGCCGAACGGGGAAGGGAAGATCGATACTTCTTTCAAATGCTCCATCGGCGATCTCTGATTTGATCTGATGGCCCCCACGGTTATTGATTTCAATTTTTCCACTTAACGTCAATGTCGAATGGTTAACAAGAACGTCGACATTTTTCGGGTGATTCATTCCAGGGATGTTGACGAAGCAAAGCAGTTCATTGTCGTATTGATACATGTTGATTGCTGGAACGGCGGGTTTCATCATGCCGTCGAAGTCTCCCCAGAAGTCCTGCCCGAAGAAGCGGTCGAGGTTGGTTTTCCAATCTTTAAATTGATTCATGTCATCGTCCTCCAAAAAATGTCATAGATTGCGTTAAAAACTTGTTGTGCACGTCTCTTCTCATGGTTTATAGTGTATGCAAAGTACATCGTCTAGGTGAATGTCACGGTTTGTGCAAACCCTAGCGTAGGAGGCTCTCAACTATGTTAGAAAACCCATTATTGCTCGTTGGGATTATTTTAGCTGTCAATATTGTCTATGTTTCGTTTTTTACCCTCCGTATGATTTTCACGCTGAAGGGACAGCGCTATTTTGCTGCGTTTATCAGCATGTTCGAAATCGTGACGTACATTTACGGGCTGGGGCTCGTCCTCGACCGCCTGGATCAGATTGAAAACGTCATTGCCTATGCCGTCGGGTATGGTCTCGGTGTCATTGTCGGAATGAAGATTGAAGAGAAGCTTGCTCTCGGGTATATTACAGTTAATGTGATATCTTCAGACCCAGACATCGAATTCACCCGCAGACTTCGTGAAAAGGGATATGGTGTTACGAGTTGGTACGCGTATGGCATGGAAGGCGACCGCTTGGCGATGCAGATCCTGACACCACGGAAGTACGAACTCGCGTTGTATGAAACGATCCGTTATATCGACCCGAAAGCTTTTATCGTGGCGTATGAACCGAAGCAGATTCATGGTGGATTCTGGGCGAAATCCGTTAAGAGAGGAAAGATTCGTGATGCCCAAAAAGAACAAGAACAGCAAGAAGCGCTTTGAAGTCGGTGAAAAGGAATCGATCGGGCAATGTCTCGACCGAATGAAAAAAGAAGGATACACGCCGATCCGTCGCGCGGAAGAGCCTGTCTTCCGTGAAGAAACCCGTAATGGGGAAAAAGTGATGGAACCTGTAGGAAAAACGATCGTATTTCATGCGGTAAAGGAATAAAACCGAACGATCAATTGTAACGTTTTTATTAATGTTCGATATTTGCGTTGACATGTTGGAACAGAAATTGATATGATGAAGGCAGAATTGCATAGACGACCTCATATATGACGGGGATATGGCCCGTACGTCTCTACCTGGGAACCGTAAATTTCCGGACTATGAGGGGAGTTTAAGCTGTGAAAAAGCTTTCTCAGACCGGACACACGTGTGCCTGTTCGACTCCTCTCATCTTTTGAGGGGCGTCGAGCAGGCATTTTTCATGCTACGAAAGAAAAGAGGGATTCGATGGCAAGTGTAGGCGTAATCATGGGCAGCATTTCAGATTGGGAGACGATGAAAGAAGCGTGCAGCGTTTTGGATGAGCTTTCAATCGATTATGAAAAAGAAATCATCTCAGCACATCGTACACCTGAAGATATGTTCACATACGCGGAAACGGCCCGGGAAAAAGGGTTGAAAGTGATTATTGCAGGGGCAGGGGGCGCGGCTCACTTACCTGGGATGGTCGCATCTAAAACGACACTACCGGTCATCGGCGTTCCGGTGGAATCGATAGCATTGCAAGGGTTGGATTCTCTTTTATCCATCGTGCAGATGCCAGGGGGCGTTCCTGTCGCTACCGTTGCGATCGGGAAGGCAGGCGCGAAAAATGCGGGTCTTCTGGCAGCGGAAATGATTGGAGCTTTCGATCAGGAAGTAGCTTCAAAACTATCAGACTATCGCCGGCAGATGGTAGATAAAGTCGACGGAATGAGGAGGGATCTTCGTGAAACCTGAAGTGATTCGACCAGGAAGGACGATCGGGATTTTAGGAGGCGGCCAGCTCGGTCGTATGATGGCTGTCGCGGCAAGACATATGGGCTATCAAATCGCTGTGCTTGATCCTGCAGAAAATTGCCCTTGTGCCTCAATCGCTGAGGAACACATCATCGCTGAATATGATGACTTGCAAGCAGCGGAACGATTGAGTGAGGTCAGTGATGTGATCACCTACGAATTTGAAAACGTCGACCTCGATGTGGCACGGCTTTTCGAAGAAAAAGGGAAGCTGCCGCAAGGAGCATTTGCGCTTGAAGTGACCCAAAACAGGGCCAAAGAGAAGGAGATTGCCGTCGATGCTGGACTGTCCGTTCCTGAGTATCGTATCGTGACCACTTTTGAAGAGGTGGAAGAAGCGATGGAAGTCACAGGCTATCCTGCTGTCATCAAGACGGTCAGCGGCGGCTATGATGGCAAGGGACAGCAGAAAATCGAAGGCGAAACTCATCTCGAAGATGTCCGGTCTTTCATGAAAGAAGGCGGCACCTACATTGTAGAGCAGTGGCTTGAATTCGATCTTGAAATTTCTCAAGTGTTTACTAGAGGGATGGATGGACGTATCATCCCGTTCCCGATTGCGGAAAATATCCATAAGAACCACATTTTGCATGAGTCAAGAGTTCCGGCAACCATTCCTGGGAAAGTGGAAGAGCGCGCTCGTGAAGCTGTTGAAGTATTAGCTGAACGAATCGGAGTGGTCGGTACATTTGCTGTTGAAATGTTCGTCAAAGGAAAGGACATTTTCATCAATGAAATGGCGCCAAGGCCTCATAACTCAGGGCATTATACGATTGAGGCGTGCAGCGTGTCACAATTCGAACAGCACGTCCGTGCGATTTGCGGTCTCCCGCTGTTACCGGTCCATTCGTTCGGGGCAGCGGTGATGGTGAACGTGCTCGGGAAACATCGAAGCATTTTGCTGGATCGTCTGGAATATTATCATGGCTTTCATTTTCACGACTATGGAAAAGAGGAAGCCCGTCAGACCCGTAAAATGGGGCACATAACCTTTGTGGGGGAAAATTTAAAAGAAATCGACAAAGTCATCACAGAAAATCAGATCCATTTATGGTAGGAGGAAGACAATGATTGAACGTTATACACGCCCGGAAATGGGTGCAATTTGGACAGAAGAAAATAGATACCAGGCTTGGCTCGAGGTTGAACTTTTAGCTTGTGAAGCGTGGAGTGAACTTGGGGTCATCCCGAAAGATGACGTGAAGAAATTACGCGAGAATGCATCCTTTTCCATCGACCGCATACACGAAATTGAAGCAGAAACACGCCACGATGTTGTGGCTTTCACCCGTGCCGTTTCTGAAACGGTGGGAGAAGAGCGAAAATGGGTGCATTATGGACTGACTTCAACAGACGTTGTGGACACGGCGCTGTCCTATCAATTGAAGCAGGCGAATGAAATCATCCGTAGAGACCTCGTCAACTTTATCGAGATCCTTGGTGAGAAAGCGAAGGAACACAAACACACGGTTATGATGGGCCGTACACACGGTGTACATGCCGAGCCGACGACGTTTGGACTGAAGCTTGCCCTTTATTATGAAGAAATGAAGCGTAATCTCGAGCGTTTGGATCTTGCAATGGACCACATCCAATTCGGAAAGCTTTCTGGAGCGGTCGGAACGTATGCGAACATCGATCCATTTGTTGAAGAGTATGTGTGTGAAAAGCTTGGCCTGAAGCCAGCACCTGTTTCGACACAAACCCTGCAGCGTGATCGTCATGCTCATTATGTATCCACACTTGCTTTGGTTGCGACTTCGATTGAGAAAATTGCTGTGGAAATCCGCGGCCTGCAAAAAACGGAAACACGTGAAGTGGAAGAATTTTTTGCGAAAGGTCAAAAAGGTTCCTCTGCGATGCCGCATAAACGGAATCCAATCGGTTCTGAAAATATGACCGGAATGGCACGCGTCCTGCGCGGCAACATGCTGACGGCATTTGAAAATGTACCGCTATGGCATGAACGTGACATCTCTCACTCTTCCGCAGAGCGAATCATCCTGCCTGATGCAACGATTGCTTTGAATTACATGTTGAACCGTTTCGGAAACATCGTGAAGAACTTGACTGTCTTCCCTGAACGGATGCAGGAAAATATGGAGAAAACATACGGACTCATCTTCTCCCAGCGTGTATTGCTCACGCTCATCGATGAAGGTTTGGTCCGCGAAGAAGCTTATGACCTCGTCCAGCCGAAAGCCATGGAAGCATGGGAGCGCGGCATCCCGTTCCGTGAACTGATTGAAGCAGACGACAAGATCACATCCACCCTGTCCGAAGAACAGCTGGATGCCTGCTTCGACTACAAGCACCACCTGAAACAAGTCGACCGCATCTTCGACCGCATCGGACTGTAACGCTGTAACGAAAGATGACGGACAGATAATGGAAAATACTGTATGACCTGGTACACCAGAATCTGGTGTACCAGGTCATACAAAAAATCCCAATTCCTTAGCGAGGTGTTTCTGTATGAAGGGTTCTTTATTGTACGAAGGGAAAGCAAAACGGGTGTATCATACGGCGGATGAGTCGGATCAGCTCGTTTTATCTTATAAAGATGACGCTACAGCATTTAACGGCAAGAAAAAAGACGAGTTCGCAGGCAAAGGACGTCTCAACAACTTGATTACCTCGAAAGTATTCCAATACTTACACCAGCACAACATTACGACCCACTTTATCAAAGCTCTGAACGATACCGAACAGCTGGTCAGACGAACGGACATCATTCCTCTTGAAGTCGTCGTCCGCAACCAGGCTGCTGGCAGTATTACGCGCCGGCTCGGCATCGAGGAAAAAACGAGCTTTACTCCACCGATCATTGAATTGTTTTACAAGAAAGACGAATTGAATGACCCGCTCATCAACGATGTCCACGCGTATCATCTTACGGACATCACGGAACAAGAACTCACGTTTATTAAACAGCAAGCCTTAGACATCAACATTGAACTTCAAAAGCTTTTCCGTTCGGCAGGGCTGACACTTGTCGACTTCAAATTGGAATTCGGCCGCCTCAAAGACGGCACTATCGTCCTTTCTGATGAAATTTCCCCGGATACGTGCAGGCTTTGGGACAAAGAAACAGGCGAGAAAATGGATAAAGACGTCTTCCGGGAAAGTACCGGTGACTTGATCGATACGTACACCAAAATACTACATCGACTGGAGGAGAGCGTATGCGCAAAGTAAAGATTCACATCACGTTGAAAGAAGGGGTCCTTGATCCACAAGGAAAAGCTGTCCACAACTCCCTGCAATCGTTAGAATATAACAACGTCCAGGACGTACGCGTCGGAAAATACATGGAAGTGATGGTTGAAGACAGTGACAATCTTGAAGCGGAAATCGACCGCATGTGTGACCAGCTTCTTGCCAACCCTGTCATCGAAAATTACAGCTACACGATTGAGGAGGCGGGTTAACGTGAAGTTCGCTGTCATCGTTTTTCCAGGATCGAATTGTGACCGTGATATGTACTTTGCTGTTAAAGGTCAACTCGGAGCAGAAGCGGATCTTGTCTGGTATAAGGAAGCAAATCTAGCAAACTATGACGGGATTCTACTGCCGGGCGGTTTCTCTTATGGCGATTACCTGCGCTCAGGTGCCATTGCCTCTACTTCTGATGTCATCACACAAATCCGCGAAGCAGCAGAGGCAGGAAAGCCAGTGCTTGGCGTGTGCAACGGATTCCAGATCCTTCTCGAAATGGGACTTCTGCCTGGTGCAATGCTTCCGAATGAAAAGCTCAAGTTCATGTGCCATTTTGAAACCCTGACGGTTGAAAATGCTGACACGATGTTTACCCGTCAATACGAGGAAAAGGAAAAAATTCAAATTCCAATTGCACACGGAGACGGCAATTATTTTTGTGACGAAGAAACGCTTCAGAAGCTCCAAAACAACAAGCAGATCGTCTTTACGTATGACCAGAACCCGAACGGATCTGTCGGAGATATTGCCGGCATCACCAATGAACAAGGAAATGTGCTCGGCATGATGCCACACCCGGAACGGGCGGTCGAAGCTCTTCTTGGTCACGATGACGGTCTTCGTCTATTTCAATCGATTTTGACACACTGGAGGGAACACCATGCCATCAATGCTTGAGATCAGTCCAGAACAAATCGAAGAACAGCACGTCTATAGAGAGATGGGGCTGAAGGATGACGAGTATGCATCGATTCGCTCGATTCTCGGGCGTCGTCCGAATTACACAGAGACCGGCTTGTTTTCGGTCATGTGGTCGGAACACTGCAGCTACAAAAACTCCAAACCGCTTTTGAAAAAGTTCCCGACTGAAGGGTCGCACGTGCTCCAGGGTCCAGGGGAAGGAGCGGGAATCATCGACATCGGTGATGATCAGGCCGTCGTTTTCAAAATCGAAAGCCACAATCACCCGTCTGCTGTTGAACCGTATCAAGGGGCGGCAACTGGCGTCGGTGGAATTCTGCGTGACGTCTTCTCGATGGGCGCACGCCCGATCGCGCTTCTGAATTCGCTCAGGTTCGGTTCGTTGCAGCAACCACGTGTGAAGTACCTTTTTGAAGAAGTCGTCCGCGGCATTGCCGGTTATGGCAACTGTGTCGGTGTCCCAACGGTCGGCGGAGAAGTCCAGTTCGATGATGCGTACAATGGCAATCCGCTCGTCAATGCGATGTGTGTCGGGTTGATCGATCATAAAGATATCCAAAAAGGAATTGCGGCCGGTATCGGTAACACGGTCATGTACGTCGGAGCCAAGACCGGGCGTGATGGCATCCACGGCGCTACTTTCGCATCGGAAGAATTGTCGGAAGAGTCCGAAGAAAAGCGTCCATCCGTACAAGTCGGGGATCCGTTCATGGAAAAACTGCTCATCGAAGCTTGTCTTGATGTCATCCAGCACGATGCTCTTGTCGGTATTCAAGATATGGGAGCGGCAGGACTGACTTCATCCGCAAGTGAAATGGCGAGTAAAGCAGGCACAGGAATGACGATGAATCTCGACCATATCCCGCAGCGCGAAGAAAATATGACGGCTTATGAAATGATGCTCTCTGAATCTCAGGAAAGGATGCTGCTCGTCGTAGAAAAAGGACGCGAAGAAGAGATTGCAAGAGTTTTTCGTAAGTATAATCTTGAAGCGGTAGCGGTCGGTGAAGTGACGGATACGAAACGCTTCCGCCTCGAGCACCACGGGGAAGTTGTTGCTGACGTTCCCGTTGATTCCCTTGCTGAGGATGCACCGGTCTACCATCAGCCGTCCCGTATCCCTGCGTACTATGAAGAGTTTCAAAGAATGGAAAATTATATTCCGAAAATAACAGATTACCGGGAGACATTGGTGAATCTATTGAAACAGCCGACAATCGCCAGCAAAGAATGGGTGTACGATCAGTATGATTCCATGGTCCAGACGAATACCGTCGTCACACCAGGATCTGATGCGGCTGTGCTTCGCGTACGCGGTACAAACAAAGCGCTTGCGATGACGACCGACTGCAATTCCCGTTATCTCTATGTAGACCCTGAAGTCGGTGGGAAAATCGCAGTTGCTGAAGCAGCAAGAAATATCGTCTGCTCGGGTGGTCGCCCACTGGGAATCACAGACGGACTCAATTTCGGATCACCGGAAAATCCGGAAATCTTTTGGCAGATGGAAAAAAGCGTCGACGGCATGAGCGAGGCGTGCCGTAACCTTGAAACGCCAGTCATCGGTGGGAACGTCAGCTTGTACAACGAATCATTCGGAGGTCAGGCGATTTACCCGACACCGATCGTCGGTATGGTCGGTTTGATTGATGATGTTAAGCATATCACTCGTTCCCATGCGCAACATGCTGGCGACCTCATCTATGTAATTGGGGAAACGAATGCAGAATTCGGAGGCAGTGAACTGCAGGGCATGCTTGAAGGGAAGCATTTTGGAAAAGCCCCGTCGCTGGATTTAAAGATCGAGTATAACCGTCAAAAACAGCTTCTGACAGCGATTCGCGCAGGACTTGTCGTCTCTGCTCATGACGTATCAGAAGGTGGTCTATCTGTTGCCCTTGCCGAAAAGCTTTTTGAAAACGAGTTCGGATGTGAGGTGACGCTAGAAGGCGAACCGGTCACAGCGTTGTTTGCAGAATCGCAGTCGCGCTTCATCGTCACCGTAGCGCCGGAGCAAAAGGGTGCATTCGAACAGAGTGTCACGGACGCCCGTTTGATCGGAACCGTGACGGAGAACGGGGTGTATAGAATCAAGCAGGAAGGCGTCGTTCTGGAAGAAAAGACATCAGTGCTGAAAGAAGCGTGGAAAGGAGCGATCGGATGCTTGGTGAAATCAAAGGTTTGAACGAAGAATGCGGCATTTTCGGCGTCTGGGGCCATCAGGACTCGGCCCAGCTGACGTATTACGGTCTCCATGCCCTCCAACACCGCGGTCAGGAGGGAGCCGGAATTGTTACAACAGACGGAGAACAGCTGAAACTTGCTAAAGGGCACGGCCTCATCAATGAAGTTTTTTCAGAAAATCAGCTCGATGACTTGAGTGGTCATGCTTCGATCGGTCACGTGCGCTACGCAACGGCAGGGGACGGCGGCTATGAAAATATCCAGCCGCTTCTCTTCCGCTCCCAAACAGGGGGACTTGCACTTGCGCATAATGGAAACCTTGTGAACGCCCAGGCGTTGAAAAACCAGCTGGAGGCGCAGGGAAGCATTTTGCAGACGACCTCGGATACTGAAGTGGTTGCCCATTTAATCAAACGTGCCCGCCATCTGCCTCTCGAGCAGGCCATCATGGAGGCTCTGTCGATGATCAAAGGCGCGTATGCGTTTCTCGTCATGACTGAGGACCGCATGTTTGTCGCCAATGACCCGCGCGGGTTGCGTCCACTCAGCCTTGGTCATCTGGGAGAATCATGGATCGTCTCTTCAGAAACATGTGCCTTCGATGTTGTCGGTGCCGAGTATGATAGGGAAATCGATCCTGGTGAGCTCTTGATCATATCAGATGAGGGAGTGGAATCCAAACGGTTCTCCGCTCCGATTCAGCGCACGCTCTGCTCGATGGAATATGTGTACTTTTCAAGACCTGACAGCAATCTTGACGGAAAAAATGTCCACGCTTCCCGTAAACGGATGGGGAAATCGCTGGCGGAAGAAGCTCCGATTGATGCGGATGTTGTGACAGGTGTTCCGGACTCAAGTATTTCTGCAGCCATCGGTTATGCGGAAGCTTCCGGGATTCCGTATGAGCTCGGGTTAATCAAAAACCGCTATGTCGGCCGGACATTTATACAGCCGTCTCAAGAGCTACGTGAACAAGGTGTGAAAATGAAGCTCTCTGCTGTCCGAGGGATTGTCGAAGGGAAAAAAGTGGTCATGGTCGATGATTCGATCGTGAGGGGTACGACGAGCCGCCGAATTGTGAAGATGTTGAAGGAAGCGGGAGCGAAGGAAGTTCACGTGCGGATTGCGTCTCCACCGATTAAAAACCCGTGCTATTACGGCATTGATACTTCAAACAGTGGAGAATTGATCGCCGCGAACAATTCCGTCGAGGAAATCGAAGAGCAAATCGGCGCTGACAGTCTCGCTTTTCTATCAGTTCAAGGATTGAATGACAGTATATATCAAGGAGAAGAGTCGCTGAGACACGGCGGTTGTATGGCGTGTTTTACCGGCAATTACCCGACAGAAATTTATCCGAACACGATGCATCCATATGAAAAGGCATAGGAGGGAAGCGAGATGAGTCAATCGTATAAACAGGCAGGCGTCGATGTCGAAGCTGGTTACGAAGCGGTCGAGCGGATGAAAAAGCATGTCGCCCGTACGATGCGTCCGGAAGTGCTGGGAGGACTCGGTTCTTTCGCTGGATTGTTTGACCTCAGCGGCATGAGCTATCAACAACCTGTCCTTGTGACAGGCACAGACGGAGTCGGAACGAAGCTTAAGCTGGCGTTTGAGATGGATCAGCATGATACCATCGGCGTAGATGTTGTCGCGATGTGTGTCAACGATATCGTTGCCCAAGGCGCAGATCCGCTTCTTTTTTTGGATTACATCGCCTGTGGAAAAAATGACCCTGCCCGGATTGAGCAGATCGTCAAAGGAATTTCAGATGGCTGCGAACAGTCCGGGGCTGCCCTAGTCGGTGGCGAAACGGCAGAAATGCCAGGCATGTATGAGGCGGATGAATACGACCTCGCCGGCTTTGTTGTTGGAATGGCGGATAAAGAGCAGATCATTACAGGTGCTGAAATCAAAGAAGGAGATGTCTTAGTCGGCCTTCCTTCCTCCGGCGTCCATTCGAACGGCTTTTCTCTTGTCAGGAAACTCATCGCAGACCTGGACCTCGATACGGTACCTGCGGGCTGGACCCGCACACTTGGAGACGTCCTGCTGACACCAACGCGGATTTATGTTCCTGAGATTCAAGCGCTGAAGAAAAACACCACCATCAAAGGCATCGCGCACATTACAGGGGGAGGCTTTTACGAAAACCTTCCACGCACACTGCCGGAAGGACTTGGGTGTGAAATCGACACCGACAGTTGGCAGGTGCCGGAAGTGTTCCGCTTTTTACAGGAAAAAGGATCGATCAGCAATGAGGAGATGTTCGGTGTGTTCAACATGGGCATCGGCATGGTCGTCGTGCTTGATCCTTCTGATGTAAACGCCGCGTTCGGAGCTTGTGATGATGCGGTCGTCATCGGAAAAGTGACGAACGAGGAAGGAGTGCAGGGAATATGATCAACATCGCTGTCTTCGCCTCCGGCACCGGTTCGAATTTCGATGCAATCGTCAGCAAAGTGGAATCCGGAGAGCTCGAAGCGAACATCGCCCTGCTCGTCTGTGACCGCATCGGGGCCCCTGTCATCGAAAAGGCTCAGAAGCATGAAATCGATACCGTCGTTTACCGGGCGAAAAGTTTTGCAGACAAAGCCGCCTATGAGCAGGCGGTGCTCGATGACTGCCGGCAGCGAGGGATTGAATTCATCGTGCTTGCTGGATATATGCGGCTGATCGGGCCGACATTATTGAAGCCGTATGAGCGCCGCATCGTCAACATCCACCCGTCCCTGCTGCCGGCGTTCCCGGGGAAAGATGCCATCGGTCAGGCGTTGGAGAAAAAAGTGAAAGTGACTGGCGTAACGGTCCATTATGTCGATGACGGTATGGATACAGGACCGATCATCGCCCAGGAAGCCATCGTTATTGAAGAAAACGACACAGCGGATGATGTAAAAGACAAAATCCAGGCGGTCGAACATCGCCTCTACCCACAAGTGATTCAATCATTATTCATCAAGGAGGAATCTCAATGAAAAAACGTGCCCTACTGAGCGTATCCAACAAACAAGGATTGACTGATTTTGCAAAGAAACTTCACGAACTAGACTATGAGCTTATTTCTACAGGTGGCACGAAACGAGCCATTGCAGAAGCAGGAGTTCCGGTGAAATCCATTTCCGAGGTCACTGAATTTCCGGAAATCATGGACGGACGTGTGAAGACGCTTCATCCTTCGGTCCATGGTGGGTTACTCGCAAAGCGCTCGAATGAAGAGCATATGAAGCAGCTCGAGGAACTGAACATCGAGACGATCGATCTTGTCGCTGTGAACTTGTACCCGTTCAAAGAGACAATCGCGAAAGAAGGCGTTACGGAAGCAGATGCGATTGAGAACATCGATATTGGTGGGCCGACGATGCTGCGCTCGGCTGCGAAGAGTTTTGAAGACGTCGCGGTCGTCGTTGATCCTGTCGATTACGATGAGGTCGTTGAAGGACTCAAGAACGATGCACTTTCTTATGAGGCCCGCCGTAAGCTTGCGGCCAAAGTGTTCCGTCATACCGCCAATTACGATGCGATGATTGCGGAATACTTTTCCGGTTTGACAGAAGAGCCATTTCCAGAGACGTATTCCGTCACTTATGAAAAAGTACAATCCTTACGCTACGGAGAAAACCCGCACCAGGACGCGGCTTTTTATAAGAAAGCGAACTTCGATGGCACGTCGCTCGCTGAAGCGGAACAGCTGAACGGAAAAGAGCTTTCCTATAACAACATTCAGGATGCCAACGCGGCTCTTGAAGTGGTGCTTGAGTTCAACCAGCCGGCTGCTGTCGCGGTCAAACACATGAATCCATGCGGTGTCGGAGTTGGTGAGAACTTGCATGACGCTTATGTAAAAGCGTATGAAGGTGATCCTGTTTCCATCTTCGGTGGAATCGTTGCCTTGAATAGAGAAGTCGATGCCGATACAGCTGCGAAGCTGAAAGAGATTTTCCTTGAGATCATCATCGCTCCGTCCTTCAGTCAAGAAGCGCTTGATATTCTGACAACGAAGAAGAACCTCCGCCTGTTGAAAGTGGACATGAAGAAAGCCGACCGTCCGGCTCATAAGCTCGTGACCGTCAATGGCGGGCTGCTTGTCCAGGATGCGGATGAAGGGTCTCTCGATGATGTCGAGCTTGAAGTGGCAACAGAACGTGAGCCGTCTGAACAGGAGCTTGAAGATTTGAAGCTTGGTTGGAAAGTCGTCAAACACGTGAAGTCGAACGCGATCGTCGTAGCGAAAGGGGACCGCACGCTCGGTGTCGGTGCAGGACAGATGAACCGTGTCGGTGCAGCGAAAATCGCTTTTGAGCAGGCAGGTGAGAAAGCAGAAGGCAGCATCATGGCGTCCGACGCCTTTTTCCCGATGCCGGATACTGTGGAAGCCGCAGCGGAAGCGGGTGTGACAGCGATCATCCAGCCTGGCGGTTCCAAGCGTGATCAAGATTCCATTGATGCCTGTAACAAACATGGCATCGCGATGGTCTTTACAAAAATGCGTCACTTCAAACATTAATCGAAAGGGTGGAGTCTTATGAACGTATTGGTCGTCGGTCGAGGTGGCCGGGAACACAGCCTTGTACAAAAGTTCGCAGAAAGTGATCAGGTAGATCGTATTTTCGCTGCCCCTGGAAATGCAGGGATGAGTAAAATTGCTGAATGCATCGATATGAGTGAGCAGGATTTTGACGGTCTGGTTGCTTTTGCCCGGGAGAACAATGTGGGCCTGACCGTGGTAGGCCCTGAGAACCCTTTGCTTGATGGATTGGTGGATGCTTTCCAAGAAGCGGCTCTGCCGGTGTTCGGTCCGACCAAAGCGGCCGCTCTGATCGAAGGAAGCAAGCATTTTGCTAAACAGCTGATGCACAAATACGAGATTCCGACGGCTGGATACGAAGCTTTTTCCAATGTGGAAGCGGCTCAATCTTACATTAGGGAAAAAGGTGCGCCGATTGTCGTGAAGGCGGACGGACTGGCGGCAGGAAAAGGGGTCGTCGTGGCTGAAACCGTGGACGAGGCGTTGTCAGCAGCGGAAGACATGCTTGAAAATGGCCAGTTCGGCGATGCGAGCCGTGAAATTGTCGTGGAGGAATTTTTGGCAGGCGAAGAATTCTCGCTCATGGCGTTTGTGAATGGTTCGAATGTCTATCCGATGATTCCTGCGAAAGACCATAAGCGCGCATTCGATGGAGATCAAGGTCCGAATACAGGCGGAATGGGCGCCTTCGCTCCTGTGCAAGCATTGAATAATTCTTCGTACGCCTTTGCTGTCGAGGAGATTGTGAAGCCGGTAGCGGCAGCGATGGTGGAAGAAGGCCGCCCGTTTACAGGGATTTTATATGCAGGCTTGATCGAAACTTCAGAGGGGCCGAAGGTGATTGAATTCAATGCGCGATTCGGTGATCCGGAAACGCAGGTCGTTTTACCTTTGTTAGAAAATGACCTCGTGCAAGTGGTGAACGATGTACTGGATGGGAAAGATCCTGGATTGAAATGGTCAGAGGAAGTTTGTGCAGGTGTTGTGGTCGCTTCCGCGGGCTATCCTGGTCCATATGAAAAGGGGCGTCCGTTACCTGAGCTTAAAGCGGATGATGGTTTTGTCGTCCATGCAGGGACAGCTTGGGAAAGCGGGAAGTATGTATCCAGCGGCGGGCGCGTCCTTTTGATTGGGAACAAAGGAGAAGACTTGGCGCAAGCGCTGGATCGTACGTATCAATCGCTCCGTCCATTTGAGAATCAGAGGGACTTTTTCTTTCGAAGAGATATCGGACGTACATCAGTCTCTTCGGCGGCTTCGCATGCCGACGTAGAATAAAGCGGCTATCGAGCCGATGACGGTGACGATGACGAAACCGACGTCTGTAAAGTACTCCATAAAATCCATATGTTTCATCCTTTTGAAGAAAGAGCGGGGCAGCCCGCTCTTTTTTTGTTAGTGATTGTGATATATATCAATGGGAAGTCGTATATATCAATTGAAAATTGAAGATATCGACCAAAATCCGGATATATCGGCTAAACTTTATTTTTATCGGCCAAATTTTTAATATATCGACGGAACAGGAAAATCATCGGCAGAAACATGCCGTACACCTCCGCGTTTATTGGTCCTGCGGAATATTTTGCTGCCAGCTTTGCTCAATGCCGTCTTTTTCTGTAGACATTTCCTCATAAACGGCTGTCAACGGGCAGAAACGTACAATTCCTTCCGCAACCTTCAATGCAGACAACATGATTAGAAGCGGGTGGGAAGAATCGCACTCTTTACGTGCACCGCGGATCGTCAAATAGGTCAGCATACTAAGACCTGCGGTGATGCGGACCATACTGTTGATGATACCGATATTCGGTTTCATTGTGCTTCCTCCTTACCAGAATGGAAGTTCCTGTGTTACGATAGTACATAATGATCTCAGGGAGGTACGCTCCATGAACGAAACACGCTTTCGTTGGCGGAACCGTCAGCTGCGTGAACATGCAGCCGTCATTGATGGAAAAACGGCGCCGACGAAGTTAATCAAAAATACAACTTACTTGAATGTTTACTTAAAGAAATGGATGCATGGCCATATTTGGTTGTATAATGATCGCATCATTTATACCGGCCAAAAGCTTCCTTCCCATACAGAAGGTACGGAAATCATTGATGGCACAGACAGTTATATTGTGCCTGGCTATGTTGAACCGCATGCCCACCCATTTCAGTTATATAATCCCCAGAGCTTTGCAGAATATGCGGCAGAGACAGGGACCACGACGCTCGTCAACGATAACTTGATGTGGCTTTTTTTAACAGAAAAAGAGAAAGCGTTTTCTTTATTGGAAGAGTTCATGGATTTACCTGCAACCATGTACTGGTGGGCGCGCTTTGACCCGCAGTCCGTGCTTCGAGATGAAGACCGTTTTGCCTTTGATTCGCAAATCCCTGAATGGATCGCTCACGATGCGGTCATCCAGGGTGGAGAGCTGACGGCATGGCCGGATGTCCTTCATCATGGGGACGAGCAGATTTTACACTTTATGCAGGAAACCAAACGTTCAAGGAAGCCTTTGGAAGCCCACCTGCCTGGCGCTTCTGAACAGACGCTTGTGAAAATGCGCCTGCTCGGAATGGATTCAGAGCATGAATCGATGAGTGCTGACGATGTTCTGAAACGATTGGAAATCGGTTATCAGACAGGGTTACGCTACTCGTCCATCCGCCCGGATCTTCCGGAAATTTTACAAGGGCTTCTGGAACAAGGGCATACTCACTTCGACCATATGATGTACACGACCGATGGATCCACGCCTGGATTTTATCGTGAAGGACTGATCAATCCATGTATCCAAATTGCATTGGATGCCGGCGTGCCGGAAATTGATGCGTACATGATGGCGACGTATCAGGCGGCCCGTCATTTCGGAATTGAAAATCGTGTAGGAAGCTTGAACGCCGGGCGCGTCGCTCACCTGAACTTTTTATCAGACCCGAAAGACCCGATGCCTCACTCCGTCATTGCAAAAGGTGAATGGACGAAACGTGATGGTGAGGTTTTGAAAAAAGAGACACCAATCCAGTGGGAAAAAAATGGCGTGAAGCCGCTCGATCTCGATTGGGAAGTGACCGATGCAGATATGCAGTTTTCCATGCCGATCGGTCTTGAGATGGTGAACGATGTCATCATGAAACCTTATGCCATCGATACGGACATTTCCACCGACCGATTGAGCGATGAAAATAAAGAATCCTACCTCATGCTGATGGACCGTGAAGGCGAATGGATGGTCAATACACTGCTGAAAGGTTTTACGCAGACATTAGGTGGCCTTGTCAGCTCGTACAGCAATACTGGGGATATCATATTGACAGGAAAGTCACGTAAAGATATGAAAAAGGCCTTTCAGCGCATGAAGGAAATCGGTGGGGGGATTGTGCTCGTCAATGAAGGAGAAATCCTTTTTGAACTGCCATTGTCTCTTGGCGGGGTGATGGCCGATCTGCCGATGAGAGAGCTCATGGAGGAAGAAGCGAAATTGAAAGAATGCCTGCTGAAGCATGGCTTTACGTTCAATGATCCCGTTTACACGCTTCTCTTTTTGTCATCCATGCATCTGCCATTCATTCGCATCACACCGCTTGGCATCATGGATGTGAAAAAGAAAGAGGTACTCTTTCCTTCGATAATGCGTTAAAATAAGAGAGGGAATACAGATAAGGAAGTGCTGTCATTGAGAAAGCTTACATTCTTCAGCTTGCTTGCCGTCCTTTTTCTCAGCGCTTGTAATGAGGAAGCAGGGGCTGCACAACCTGAAGAAACGAAAGAGAAAGAAACAGCGGTCGAAGAACAAATAGAGACAGAAGAGAACGTGACCGTTGATGAAAAGGAAGAAACCGAACAAGCCCACACAGAAACATTTCCACTGACGGGGGAAGCGACGGCTGAAAAAGCAGACCACCGTGCCTTGTCCGTCATGGTGAACAACCATCCGAAAGCAAGACCTCAATCAGGCTTGAGTCAGGCTGACATCGTCTATGAAGTTTTGGCAGAGGGGCAGATCACACGCTTCCTTGCTTTGTTCCATAGTGACATTCCTGATACAATAGGTCCGGTAAGAAGTGCACGTCCATACTATTTCGAAATCGCTGATGGCTTTGATGCGCTTTATACGTATCACGGTGCGTCGGCGGCAATCAATCAGAAAGTAGCCAATAGCGGTGTCGATTATCTGGATGGAGCGATGTATGATAACAACGGCTGGTTATTCGAACGGTCCTCGGATCGTGCAGCTCCTCATAACTCTTATCTTTTGACAGAGGGAGTCGAGCAGGCGGTTGCGAACAAAGGCTATGATGAATCAGGAGAACCTGAAGCACTACCGTTTGCTGAAGAAGGTTCGTTTGAAGGAACACCCGTGGATGGCGTCCAGATTACTTATGGCAGTCGGACGAATGTAAGTTTTACTTATGATGCTGCGAAAGAGCAGTTTTTACGTTCCAGTGATGGAGAGCCGACCACCGACCGTTTGAATGAAGAACGGGTGGCTGTAGAAAATGTCTGGATCATAGAAGCAGACCACCGGATTATTGATAACGCCGGTCGTCGCGCGATTGATCTCACTTCAGGCGGGTACGGGTATCTTTTACAAAAAGGACAAATGAAAGAAGTAGAGTGGAAGAACGTCGATGGACGATTGCTTCCCTATAAAGACGGCAGCCCACTGGCATTTACACCAGGGAAGACTTGGGTGAACATCATTCCAGGAAACGCTGCAGTAGAATCGTAGTAAGGAGGGAAAAGGCATGCAGATCGATAAATTGAGAGGAAAAACGCTCGATCAACTGTTCGAAGCGGTTTTATCTTTGCAAAGTGTAGAAGAATGCTATGAATTCTTTGATGATCTCGCAACGATGAATGAAGTGCAGTCACTCGCTCAGCGATTGGAAGTAGCGCGCATGCTGCGTGAAGGCTTCACTTATCATAAAATTGAAACCGAAACAGGTGCATCCACGGCGACGATCTCCCGTGTGAAACGCTGCTTGAATTATGGCAATGACGCTTATACACAAGCGCTTGACCGTGTGCAAGCGAAACAAACCGAATAGTTTATGAGAGGCTGCCTTTATTGATAGGCAGTCTTTTTTTGTTGGCGCTGGTGAAACACTTCATGATTCTAAGAAAAAACGGACAGGCATAGGCTAGTACTATGGAAGGGGAGCTGTCCGATGAAAACGATGTTGAAAAAAGGCGCCATGATCATTCTCGGCAGTATGATACTTTCACTCGGCATCAACTTTTTCCTGATTCCGGATCATGTTTTAGATGGAGGCATCATCGGGATCGGGATGATCGCCAATTACATATGGGGGCTTGAGGTGGGGCTGACGATTATCTGCTTCAGCATTCCGATCTTTACGCTCGCCTGGTTCTATTACCGTACGTATTTCTACAACAGTCTGCACGGGCTGTTAATTTCTTCTTTTTCCATTGACGTTCTCCAAGGGTTGCGCGCCCATCATTTGCCGCTCGATCCAGCGCTCAGTTCCATCATTGGAGGAGCGCTCGTTGGCGGAGGAATCGGGTTGATGCTCCGCGTGCATACAAGTACGGGGGGCACCGACCTGCTCGCCCAAATGATCGCCGATTGGTGCAAAGTCAATGTCGGCTTCGTCATCCTCGCGATAGACGCCGTTGTCATCGGTGCCAGTGGCTATCTGTTTTCGCTCGAGACACTCATGCTCTCCGCCATCACCATCCTAAGCGTCGGACTCGTCACCATGACCTTCACATCCACCCGCCTCCTACCTGAGCAACCTTCGTGACCTGGTAATATATGTATGACATCGTCTTTGATGATTTAGTTTGGTAATAATTGTATGACCTGGTCTCCAATAATTTTCCAGAAGCACTACACAGGCCCGACTCTCTTTTTGGGAAGAGAGATCGGGCTTTTGTGTGTTTACAATTTATGGTGTACCAGGTCATACATATATTACCAAATCAAACTCCCGCAACCCCTCTCACAAAGGTCATAGAATTGTTTGGTTGTGCCCCTCAACCCGGGGATGAAAATTTGCTATAATGGGTAGATGGATAACTGTTGTTTTGGAGGACGGAAATGTACAATATAAGCGAGTGGGATCATGTGTTCAAGCTTGATCCGAATAAGACGATTACAGACGCAGAATTGAAGAAGATATGTACATCAGGAACAGATGCGATTATTGTCGGCGGTACAGACGGCATTACGTTCGAGAACGTCATGGATTTGCAGGAACGCATTGAGGCGTACGATATCAGTTTCGTGCTTGAAGTGTCGGATATTGAAGCGATAACGCTTGGGTTTGATGCTTATTTCATCCCTCTTGTCCTGAATAGTGGCGATAAGAAGTGGATGATCGATGTGCAGCACCAGGCGATCAAAGAATATGCAGATGTGATCGAATGGGAGGACATGCTGCCCGAAGGGTATTGTGTACTCAACCCTGAAGCGAAGGTGTTCAAACGGACCGATTGCTCGCTTCCGGATTATGAAGATGTCCTAGCCTATGCCCGGATGGCTGAACACATCTTCCGTCTGCCCGTTTTCTACATGGAATACAGCGGAACGTACGGGAACCCCGGCTTGGTCAAAGACGTGGCTCGTGAATTAAAAAATACATCTCTCGTCTACGGCGGAGGCATTACTTCGGAAGAACAGGCGTCAGAAATGGCCGCTTATGCAGATGTCATCGTTGTCGGCGATGTGATTTATGATAACCTAGAGGTTGCTCTTAAAACGGTCGAAGCCGTTAAATCAATGAAGATGAAGGATGGTGGACCCTCATGACACAGGCATTGAACGCATTGATTCAAGGCTTGAATACAGAACAACGAGAAGCGGTGACCCACACAGAAGGCCCGCTGCTCATCATGGCAGGTGCCGGGAGTGGTAAAACACGAGTACTGACTCACCGCATCGCCTATCTACTTAGTGAAAAAGATGTTGCGCCACGGAATATATTAGCGATTACGTTTACCAATAAAGCGGCACGCGAAATGAAAGAGCGTGTCGAATCTCTTGTCGGCAAAGACGGAGAAAAAATCTGGATGTCCACGTTCCACTCGATGTGTGTACGGATTCTGAGACGTGACATCGACCGGATCGGTTATGACCGCAACTTTTCCATCTTGGATTCGAGCGATCAGCTTTCTGTCATTAAACAAGTGCTGAAAGAAATCAATCTCGACCCGAAAAAATGGGACCCACGTGCGATGCTCGGTGCGATCAGTAATTCGAAGAACGAACTGATGACCGCGGAGGATTATGAAAGAAAAGCGAACAACATGCATGAAGAACAGATCGCTCAAATTTATAAAGGCTATCAAAAGAAGCTCCGCAAAAATCAGTCACTCGATTTCGACGACTTGATCATGCAGACTCTGAGACTATTCGACGAAGTGCCCGAAGTGCTTGAATCCTATCAGCGCCGCTTCCAGTACATTCATGTCGATGAGTATCAGGATACGAACCATGCCCAATATCAACTCGTTAAACATTTGGCGAGCCGATACCAGAACCTTTGCGTCGTCGGAGATTCCGACCAGTCGATTTATGCGTGGCGCGGAGCGGATATTCAAAACATCCTGAACTTTGAAAGTGATTACCCGAAAGCACGGACGATTCTACTTGAGCAGAACTACCGCTCCACAGAATTGATCTTGGATGCTGCCAATAATGTCATTGATAAGAACAGTGGCCGTAAGCCGAAGCGTCTTTGGACGGACAATAAAGGTGGAGAGAAGATCCATTACAAGCAGGCAGGAACCGAACGTGAGGAAGGTCTTTTTGTCACAGATAAAATTGAAGACCTCGTCCGCCAAGGAAAGTTCCGCTATCAGGATGTTGCGATCTTGTACCGTACGAACGCCCAATCCCGTACGATTGAGGAAACGTTCGTCAAAGCAGGCATCCCGTACCAGATGATAGGAGGCACGAAGTTCTATGATCGTAAAGAGATCAAGGACCTGCTTGCCTATCTCCGTCTTATTGCCAACCCGAACGACGATCTCAGCTTCCAGCGTGTCGTCAATGAACCGAAGCGTGGTGTCGGAAAAACGAGTATGGATAAAATGCTTGCCTACGCGGCAGATCACGACATTTCCCTATACGAAGCTGCAGCCGAAGTTGACTTTGTCGGCGTCAGCGCCAAAGCAGCGAAAGCGATCATGAGTTTTCGTAAGATGATCCAAAACTGGGCGGAGCAGCAGGAATTCCTTTCTGCGACCGATATGGTCCAGGAAGTCATAGACAAAACTGGCTATGAAGAGATGCTCATGAACGAGAAAAGCATCGAAGCGCAAAGCCGTCTAGAGAACATCGAAGAATTTAAATCCGTTACAAAGAATTTCGAAGAGTATGCAGAAGATAAGACACTCGTCGCTTTCTTGACGGATCTCGCTTTGATTGCGGATATTGATTCTATGAATGAAGACCCTAGTAGTGACGATACGGTTACGTTGATGACACTGCACTCAGCGAAGGGACTGGAATTCCCGGTCGTCTTCCTGATCGGTATGGAAGAGAACGTCTTCCCACACAGCCGTGCGCTTATGGATGAAGAGGAAATGGAAGAAGAACGCCGTCTCGCCTATGTCGGAATCACTCGTGCGGAAAAAGAGCTGTTCATTTCTCATGCAAAAATGCGTACGCTCTACGGCCGGACGAACATGAATCCAATCAGCCGTTTCATTCATGAAATTCCGCAAGAGCTGATCGAAGGAAAAGAAGAGAAAGAAGAACTGCCATTTTTCAATAAAAAACGTGAAAGCACGCCTTTCGGTACGAAGCCTCAAGCAGCTCCGAAAAAACGTGCCGCGAAGAAGCCTGAGAAAAAAGCTTCGTCAGGTGGAGAGAAGATCGGCTGGCAGCCTGGGGACAAAGCGCAGCACAAAAAGTGGGGCGAAGGCACGGTCGTCAAAGTGCAGGGTGAAGGAGATGCGATGGAACTCGATATCGCCTTCCCAGCACCAACAGGCATTAAGCGCCTGCTTGCCCGTTTTGCTCCGATTACGAAAGCGTAAGGAAGTGGATGGATATGAACGCAACGGAAGCTAAGCAAAAGATCGAAACACTCAGACAGAATCTCGAGCAGTATAGCTATGAATACCACACGCTCGATGCTCCAAGTGTTTCGGACTATGAATATGATAAAAAGATGCAGGAACTGATCAAGCTTGAAGAAGAATATCCGGATTTGCAGACGCCGGATTCGCCTTCCCAGCGGGTCGGCGGAAAACCTCTCGATGCTTTTGTAAAAGTACAGCACGACATCCCGATGCTCAGCCTTGGAAATGCTTTTAACGATGAAGAACTGCGTGACTTCGACCGTCGCGTGAAAAATGGCACTGATGCAGAGGTCAATTACGTGTGCGAACTGAAAATCGATGGCCTTGCGGTTTCTCTAAAATTTGAAGATGGCATTTTCGTGCGGGGAGCGACCCGTGGAGATGGAACGACAGGGGAAGACATTACGAAAAACCTGCGTACCATCCGCAATATCCCGCTTCGTTTGAAAGAGCCGATGACCGTCGAAGTTCGCGGCGAAGCCTATATGCCGAAGAAATCTTTCATGGCATTGAATGAAGCAAAGGAATCAAACGGGGAAGAACCTTTTGCCAATCCTCGTAACGCAGCTGCGGGTTCTTTAAGACAGCTCGACCCAAAAATCGCTGCCAAGCGAAATCTCGATATTTTCTTATACGGCATCGGCGTCTGGGAGAACGACCCGACCGAAGCCCACAGTGAACGCCTGGAGAAAATGAAAGAGCTTGGATTGAAAACAAATCCGGAGTGGAAAAAGTGTAACGATATCGAAGAGGTTATCGACTATGTCAATAGCTGGGTTGAACACCGCGCTGATCTTGATTACGAGATTGACGGCATCGTCATCAAAGTGGACAGCCTTGATCAACAGGAAGACCTCGGTTTTACAGCGAAGAGTCCGCGTTGGGCGACGGCCTATAAGTTCCCAGCCGAAGAAGCGATCACGAAGCTGAAAGACATCGAACTCAGTGTTGGCCGAACAGGAGCCGTGACACCGACAGCCATTCTTGATCCTGTCAAGGTCGCGGGAACCACGGTCCAGCGAGCATCCTTGCACAATGAAGATTTGATTATTGAAAAAGACATCCGCATCGGAGATACGGTCGTCATCAAAAAAGCGGGAGACATCATCCCGGAAGTCGTCCGTGTCGTTGAAGACCAGCGGACAGGAGAGGAAGAGCCGTACCGCATGCCGGAAGAATGCCCGGAATGTGGCAGCCAGCTCGTCCGTCTCGATGAAGAAGTCGCCCTACGCTGTGTGAACCCGAACTGCCCGGCCCAATTGCGGGAAGGCTTAATCCACTTCGTTTCAAGGAACGCGATGGATATCGAAGGTCTTGGAGAAAAAGTGATTGCGCAACTGTTTCAGGAAAACTTGATCCATACAATTGCGGACTTGTATAAGCTCGATCGTGAAGAGCTGCTGCAGCTTGACCGTATGGGCGAAAAATCGGTTGAGAACCTTTTGAACGCGATTGAATCTTCAAAAGAAAATTCCCTTGAGCGACTGCTGTTCGGACTAGGCGTGCGTTATGTCGGTTCGAAAGCGGCAAGTACGCTTGCCCAGCACTTTGAACATATGGACGATCTCATCGAAGCAGATGCCGCTGCTCTTGAGGCCATTCCTGAGATCGGCAGCAAAATGGCCGAATCGATTGCCAGCTATTTTGATGAAGACCAGGTCATACAATTATTGGAAGAATTGAAGCAGCTCGGTCTCAACATGGAGTATAAGGGCGCTAAGAAGAGCGATCAGCCGATCGATTCTCCTTTCAATGATAAGACTGTGGTCCTTACAGGGAAAATGGAAGAATACAGCCGTTCGGAAATGAAGAAAATGATCGAGGAACTTGGCGGTAAAGTGACAGGAAGTGTCAGTAAGAAAACCGACCTTCTCATCGCTGGCGAAGACGCCGGTTCCAAGTACACGAAAGCATCAGATTTGGGGATTGAAATTTGGGATGAAGAGCAGTTCAAAAACGCTCTATCCTGATTGATCAAACGTTTTATGGTTATACAAGAGGAGCCGGAGCGTGATTGAACAAAGACGCTCCGGCTGGTCTCATTAAGGGAGTGGAAAGCATGAGGAAGATGCACGCACTGTTGCTTAGTTCATTGCTCGTCGTAAGCGCGTGTACGCCCGTTTTTGACAACAGAGAAGAAGTCATACAGGAAACGAAAGATGAAAAAAATAATCAATCCGCCATCATCCCGAACTACAATATGTCGGAAAAGGATTATCGGATGATCCTGACAGAAAGCAGTCCGAAGGTTTCAACCGCACGAGCCGTGACGACGAACCAGATGGGGAACCGGATGGACATCGATGAATTCGAAAGTGGCCTCCGCCGTCATTCCAAAGAATACTTCGATCCGGACAAGTATTTTTTCCAGCCAGGTCAATACTTCGAAGGGGATACGCTGCTCCAGTGGTTAGGCCGGGAGAGTTCAGGAAATGAAGATGGCTTAAATCCGGAGCTTAACGAAGATGAAGCGAGCGAAGAAGAGTTTCGAGAAAGTCCACGCTATATATCGAATATCATCGAGCAGAATTACTTAGTTAGACAAGATGAAAATAAGGTAGAGCTAAGCGGAGTGACCATCGGAATTTCATTGAGAACCGTCTACAACTTCACGACTGAGGGCCAAAGCCTCTCTGTAGACCATTCAACTGAGGAGCTTCTTCAAAAAGGGAAAGAATATGCCGGGGAAATTTTGAAGCGGATTCGGGAGAGAGAAGAGCTTAACAATGTTCCGGTTGTTTTTGCCCTATATGAAGAAGAGGAAGCGAGCTCGAAAGTTCCAGGCAAGTTTTTAAGTAAAACGTATGTCAAAGGGTCCGACCTTACCATTAATGGTTGGGATAACATTGATGAAAAGCACGTCCTGTTTCCTTCCAATGAAGGAGAAGAGGATCACTTCGATGACTCACAGATCTTTACGGACTTCAGAAAAGAAGTATCCGACTACTTCCCGAACTTTGTAGGTATGATCGCCAATGGATTTTACGTGAATAACGAACTTCGCGAAGTGTCGATTGAAATTCCGATCCAGTTCCAATCTGAATCGGAAGTTGTCGGTTTTACACAATATGTGTACAGTCTTGTAAACGAAATGTTTGCAGATCATTATAATGTCCAAGTGAATATCCACAGCATGGATGAACCGGAAAGTCTGATCGTCAAAAAAGCCGGCGAGCAGGAACCTTTCGTTCATGTTTACGAATGACACAAAGACCACATGGCCCACTCCATGTGGTCTTTGTTATTAAAGAAAATGGCAGGATTGTTTAAGAGTGGATTTCGAGACTTTAGTTGAGAGGATAGGGGCTGCGGGGAATAACTCGCTTTCCGCGGGAGCGCGGTGAGCCTCCTCGGACTGCGTCCTGTGGGGTCTCACCCTGCACTTTTTCCCCGCAGGAGTCTCGCCATTCCCCTTCGCCCCTTTGCCGTGGGAAATTCTCGAAACCACTTCTAAAAAATCAGCTTGTATGATCGATGAAAGTGGATCATATAAACCTCTCCACAGAACGTAAAAGCTTGATACAGAGCGCTTTATACTTCTAACAGTTGGATAGTGGCAGGGAATCCAACTTGCTACAGTGGTTCGTTTCTCCCCTATATCGAATGGGTTGGTTGGGAAGCGCGAGACTCCAGTGGGAGAAGGAGATAGGCGAGATCCCGCAGGACGCAGTCCGAGGAAGCTCGGCGCTCCTCCACAGGAAAGTGTTCAAATGCGGAATCACCCTGGTAGACACGACTGGCATAAGCAGAACAGCAAAGGGATGTGTTTTTTCATTCCTTTGCTGTTCTGCTTATGACGCGAGTGTCTGGGCGATGGAGCTAGACGAGTAGCTTCCCAGGCACCCCTGACTCCCATTATGGCAAACGAATCCCGAAAACATATCGAAACTGAGTCTTCCACAATCGGAAACGTTCTTATAAGAGAAGTGGTTAGTGTAATGATTAAATTTCGACAAAAGTAGAAATATATCGAGCAAATCCGATTATATTAGAAAATTTTTGGCCACAGTTGTGCACAGTCGGATATTTCCGATGAAATCAGTCTCAATCGATTGAACTAGATTCACCGTTACGATAGAATAGTTATGGAAACGCTTAATGTGGTAATTTTCAAACTATTACATAGCGTCACCCATTTTACTTTTCAAGGAGGCGGTTTTTTTATGGTAGTCCCTTACAAACACGAACCATTTACTGATTTCACAGTGGAAGAAAATCGGAAAGCTCTGCAGGCGGCAATCAAGCAGGTAGAAGCGGACCTTGGAAAAGAGTACCCTCTGATCATCGGCGGGGAGCGGATCATGACGGATGACAAGATCGAGGTCGTCAATCCGGCCAACAAGAAGGAAGTCATCGGCTATGTGTCGAAGGCGAATCAGGACTTGGCTGAGAAAGCTCACCAGGTGGCAGACGAGACGTTTGACTGGTGGAGAAAGACGAAAGCGAAGTTCCGTGCAGATATCCTCTTCCGCGCTGCGGCAATCGTTCGTCGTCGTAAGCATGAGTTCACGGCACACCTCGTGAAAGAAGGCGGGAAACCATGGAAAGAGGCAGATGCGGATACAGCAGAAGCGATCGACTTCATGGAGTATTATGGGCGACAAATGCTTGAAATTGATAAAGGCGTGGAAATCAATTCCCGTCCGATAGAAAATAACCGGTTTCATTACATTCCGCTTGGGGTAGGGGTTGTCATTTCCCCATGGAACTTCCTTTTTGCCATCATGTGCGGAACGACGGTTGCCGCTATGGTATCCGGCAATACGGTTCTTCTGAAGCCGGCGAGTGCAACTCCGATCATCGCTTACAAAATGATGGAAGTGTTAGAAGAAGCAGGACTGCCGAAAGGGGTCATCAACTATATCCCGGGAAGCGGAAAAGAAGTCGGCGACTATCTTGTCGATCACCCTCGGACGCGTTTTATCAGCTTTACAGGCTCTCGTGAAGTCGGTACCCGTTTGTTCGAACGTGCCGCAAAAGTCCACGATGGTCAAAAGTGGTTGAAGCGTACCATTATTGAAATGGGTGGGAAAGATACGATCGTCGTCGACAGTGATTCTGACCTGGAGCTTGCTGCTGATGCGATTACGTACTCGGCCTTCGGTTTCTCTGGACAAAAATGCTCCGCCTGTTCCCGTGTCATTGCTCATGAAGATGTGTATGATGAGCTGCTGGATCGAGTCGTTCAGAAGACGAAGGAACAAGTGAACTATGGCGATCCAACCGATAACAGCAACTATATGGGGCCGGTCATCGATCAGGGCGCTTATGACAAGATCATGAGTTATATCGAAATCGGTAAGGAAGAAGGAAGACTGATGACAGGCGGAAAAGGAGACGACAGTAAAGGCTGGTTCGTCGCACCGACTGTTTTTGCTGACCTTGACCCGGAAGCCCGCCTTATGCAGGAGGAGATCTTCGGTCCAGTTGTAGGTTTCACGAAGGCGAAATCATTCGATGAAGCGATCGAATTCGCTAACAATACCGAATATGGCTTGACTGGGGCAGTCATTTCCAACAATCGCGAGCATATCGAAAAAGCACGCGAAGATTTCCATGTCGGTAACCTGTACTTCAACCGTGGATGTACAGCAGCCATTGTAGGCTATCATCCGTTCGGTGGATTCAATATGTCCGGAACCGATTCGAAGGCCGGTGGACCTGATTATCTTATTCATCATATGCAAGGCAAAACAACATCTGAAATGTTGTAATAGAACGACCAAAAAATCCCTCATCCACATGTATGTGGAAAGGGATTTTTTTATGAAAAATGGAACATACTAACGCTGTCGGGAAAAGGGAACATTTCCCCATTTTTTTATGGGCTCTAAAATTTTTAAAAATAAATTTTGTGAATGAATATCATAAAAATGTCACATATGTGTATTTTTATACTAAATTAACGAATAAAAATGCAATTACGACCCATTAACACAATTTTTGCAATGTTCTTACAAAAGTTATATGATATAGTTGTACCTGTGTTTGGTTTTTTTAAGTCAATACGACTTAAGAACCATGCGTCGGTACGATTTGCATAGGATTGTATAAACCAACATTTGGGAGGTGGAAATGTGTTTGAACTCGCTACTGCAACATCAGCAACCATCGCTGGAGCAACATGGTTCTGGTTATTTGTACCAATGCCAATTTTAATTATTCTATCTATCATTACACTATTCACTGAGAGGAGCGAATAACAAAACATGAGTACTGCTACGTTAATAACGTTTATTGTCTATTTAATCGGTATGCTGGGAATCGGTTTTGCTGCATATCGTCTTACAAGTGATTTATCTGACTACGTCTTAGGTGGTCGTCGTTTAGGTCCAGGAGTTGCCGCACTATCTGCCGGTGCATCCGACATGAGTGGTTGGTTGCTACTAGGTTTGCCTGGCGCGATTTATGCTGGAGGATTGTCCGCAGCTTGGATCGGTGTCGGTCTCGCTATTGGTGCATACTTAAACTGGCAGTTCGTCGCACGCCGACTTCGTGTCTTCACGGAGATTGCAAATGACTCGATTACTGTTCCAGACTATCTTGAGAACCGCTTCCGTGATCACTCCCACGTGTTACGTGTCATTTCTGCAGCTGTCATTCTTTTATTCTTCACCTTCTATACATCTTCCGGTATGGTTGCCGGTGCGAAGCTGTTTGAAGCTTCCTTTGCATTGAGTTATACACAAGCTCTATGGTTAGGTGCAATTGTTACTATTTCTTACACTTTCTTAGGTGGTTTCCTAGCCGTAAGTTGGACAGACTTTGTTCAAGGTATCTTGATGTTCTTTGCTTTGATCGCTGTACCAATTGTTGCGATTACTGAACTTGGTGGTTGGAATGCTGCAACAGACGCAGTAGCCCAAATTGATCCATCTCACTTGAACATGGTTCAAGGTGTCGGTGCCCTTGCGATTCTATCTTCCCTTGCTTGGGGACTTGGTTACTTCGGTCAGCCGCACATCCTTGTACGTTTTATGGCCCTACGTTCTCCTAAGGACGTTCCGAAAGCACGCTTGATCGGTATCGGCTGGATGGTTCTAGGTCTATACGGTGCGATCTTCACAGGTCTATTCGGACTTGCGTACATCAACACTGCGGATGTAGCGGATCTTTCTACATTTAACGCAGAAGTGATGACAGAAGGCGGCATCCAGATGCTTGTCGACTCAGAGAAGATTTTCATCACGTTCTCCCAAATTCTGTTCCACCCAGTCATTGCAGGTATCTTACTAGCAGCGATCCTTTCTGCCATCATGAGTACCATTGATTCTCAGTTGCTTGTATCTTCTTCTGCACTAGCAGAGGACTTCTACAAAGCACTGTTCCGCCAGAACGCTAGTGAAAAAGAATTGGTATGGGTTGGTCGTGCTGCCGTAGCCGGTATCGCCTTGATCGCCGTGCTTCTTGCAGGTAACCCGGACAGTACCGTTCTTGGTCTTGTATCTTACGCTTGGGCAGGTTTCGGTGCCGCATTCGGTCCCGTTATCATCTTGTCCCTATTCTGGAAAGGTATCACGCGTAATGGTGCGCTAGCCGGAATCATCGTCGGTGCGGTTACCGTTGTTGTATGGGCAGACTTCTTGAGTGGCGGAATCTTCGACCTTTATGAAATCGTACCTGGTTTCATCCTTGGTGGACTTGTTGCTATTCTTGTCAGCCTTGCTGGTCAACCACCGAAAGATATTGCTGAAGAATTTGATAAAGTTACGAAATTGTAAAAAGTTCTTCACTACAAAATTCCCGGTCTTATGGCCGGGAATTTTTTCTTTTAATAAGGGGATAAAAGGCAATGGTGGAAATATGGTTATAGTCGTTTATAGGGTCAGTGTTGTGGAGCTAGGCTCGCTTTCCTGCCGGGTTTCGCCTAGCTCCTTCTTAATCAATCTATTTTAGATGACTTTTTCTAAATCGTTATGTGGCTAATCAGCGTTTTATTGAATCCGAAGAATTACACTTCAGCAAACGCTACATTCACAGTTCTTCCAGTCAGGAAGCTATCCAATCATACAGCGAGTTTCGGGAATCCCTCTTTCCCAACCCACCAAATCCACTTACTAAAGTCTAGAAACTAACCCTTCCAAATAAGGGAGCTTTCACGGTAAGACAGCGTCCTTTTGATGTGTTAAGATAAGAAAGGTGTATCCGTACGTTGAAAATGGATTCTGATATTTGGTATGATCATATATTATGTGAGATCGAAATGGAGGTCGCATTATGTCCAGAATTAGCAAAGAGGAAGTGAAGCACGTCGCGAATCTCGCGCGCCTTGCGATCACGGAAGAAGAAGCAACGACATTCACAAAGCAGCTTGATGACATCATCACGTATGCTGAACAGTTGAATGAACTAGATACAACAGGCGTCGAGCCTACGACCCACGTTCTTGATTTGAAGAACGTCATGCGTAAGGACGAGCCGAAGAAATGGATTTCTCAGGATGATGCACTGAAAAATGCACCAGACAAGCAGGATGGACAGTTCAAAGTGCCATCCGTATTGGAATAAGGAGGTTCGACGATGTCTTTATTTGACTACACATTACGTGAGCTTCAAGAGAAGCTACATAACAAAGAGATTTCTGTCACGGACTTAGTGGAGGAATCTTATAATCGAATTGAAGAAGTGGACGAAGAAGTTCAGGCGTTCATTACTTTGAACAAAGAAGCAGCGAAAAAGCAGGCGGCAGAACTTGATCAGGAGCGCGGCAACGACGATGCGAAGCTCTTTGGTCTACCAATTGGTGTGAAAGACAACATCGTAACAAAAGGACTGCGTACGACAGCAGGAAGCCAGATTCTGTCTAACCTCGATGATCCTTTGTATGACGCGACGGTTGTCAACAAACTGAATGACGCCAAGTCCGTCACCATCGGAAAATTGAACATGGATGAATTCGCGATGGGTTCTTCCAACGAAAACTCAAGCTATGCAGCGGCTCGTAACCCTTGGAATACCGATTACGTTCCAGGCGGATCCAGTGGTGGTTCTGCAGCAGCTGTAGCCGCAGGAGAAGTTCCTTACTCCCTCGGTTCTGATACAGGTGGTTCTATCCGTCAGCCAGCTGCTTATTGTGGTGTGGTCGGATTGAAACCGACATACGGTCGTGTTTCCCGTTTCGGATTGATCGCATTTGCCTCTTCTCTTGATCAGATCGGACCGATCACTCGCAGCGTCGAGGACAACGCGTTCTTGCTTGAAACGATCGCTGGTCATGACAAGATGGACTCTACTTCTGCGAACGTCGAAGTGCCGAAATACACCGAGTCTCTGACTGGTGATGTGAAAGGCATGAAGATCGGTGTGCCGAAAGAGTACCTTTCTGAAGGGGTTTCTGAAGAAGTAAAAGAAGCAGTCAAAGCTGCTCTTAAAGAATACGAAAAAATGGGTGCGACTTGGGAAGAAGTTTCTCTTCCTCACTCCAAGTACGCGCTATCCACGTACTACCTGATTTCGTCCTCTGAAGCATCTGCGAACCTGGCCCGTTTCGACGGTGTCCGTTACGGTAAGCGTGCGGAAGATGCGAAAAACATGCTTGATATGTTCATGCGTTCCCGCGCCGAAGGTTTCGGTGACGAAGTGAAGCGCCGGATCATGCTTGGAACCTTTGCACTAAGCTCCGGGTACTACGATGCGTACTACAAGAAAGCCCAGCAAGTTCGTACATTGATCAAGAACGATTTTGAAAAAGTGTTCGAAGACTACGATGTCATCATCGGGCCGACAACACCGACACCTGCCTTCAAAGTAGGGGACAAAGTCGATGATCCAATGACGATGTACGCAAACGATATTTTGACGATTCCGGTTAACCTTGCAGGCGTACCAGGAATCTCTATCCCATGCGGTTTCTCTGGAGACGGTCTTCCGATCGGCCTTCAGATCATCGGAAAACACTTCGATGAAGGTACCGTTTACCGTGCCGCTCATGCCTTCGAACAGGCGACTGATTATCATAAACAACGCCCGTCCCTTGGAGGTGCGCGCTAATGAACTTTGAAACGATTATCGGACTTGAAGTCCACGTAGAATTGAAAACAGACTCGAAAATCTTCAGCCCGTCTCCGAACATGTTCGGAGATGATCCAAATACGAACGTAAACCCGATCGATCTTGGGTACCCAGGAGTTCTGCCGGTGTTGAACGAAGAAGCCGTCAACTTTGCGATGAAAGCATCCATGGCATTGAACTGTGACATCGCGACAGACACGAAGTTCGACCGTAAAAACTACTTCTATCCGGACAACCCGAAAGCTTATCAAATCTCCCAGTTTGATAAACCGATCGGTGAGAATGGCTACATCGATATCGAAGTCGATGGCAAGAAGAAGCGTATCGGCATTACGCGTCTTCACATGGAAGAAGATGCTGGTAAGCTGACACACAGCGATGACGGATACTCCCTTGTCGACTATAACCGTCAAGGAACGCCGCTTGTTGAGATCGTATCTGAGCCGGACATCCGTTCACCGAAAGAAGCGTATGCGTACTTGGAAGCATTGAAAAACATTATCCAGTACACAGGCGTTTCCGACTGTAAAATGGAAGAAGGTTCACTAAGATGTGACGCCAACCTTTCCATCCGCCCGATCGGTCAGGAAGAGTTCGGTACGAAGACAGAGCTTAAGAACTTGAACTCCTTCTCCTTTGTACAAAAAGGACTGGAATTTGAAGAGAAGCGTCAGCAGAAAGAATTGCTTTCCGGTGGAGAAATCCTTCAGGAGACTCGTCGTTACGATGAGCAGACGAAAGAAACGATTCTGATGCGTGTCAAAGAAGGTTCTGACGACTACCGTTACTTCCCAGAGCCGGATCTAGTACCACTACACATCGATGAAGCTTGGAAAGAACGCATCCGTGCCGAAATTCCTGAGCTTCCAGATGCTCGTAAGAAGCGTTACATCGAAGAACTGAAACTTCCGGAGTATGATGCAATGGTTCTGACAAACAACAAAGAGCTTTCCGATTTCTTCGAAGAAACAATTGCCGAAGGAGCGGACATCAAGCAGGCATCCAACTGGTTGATGGGTGAAGTTTCTGCTTACATGAACAAGCACTATAAAGAACTTCATGAGCTTGAGCTTACTCCGGCTTCTCTTGCGAAGATGATCCAGTTGATCGAAGACGGAACGATCAGTTCCAAGATCGCGAAGAAAGTCTTCACAGAGCTTGTAGAAAAAGGCGGCGATCCTGAGAAGATCGTTAAGGACAAAGGACTTGTACAGATTTCCGACGAAGGACAGCTGACGGAAATCGTCGTCGGCATTATGGACAACAACCCGCAGTCCATCGAAGACTTCAAGAACGGAAAAGACAAAGCCCTTGGATTCCTTGTCGGTCAGGTGATGAAAGAAACCAAAGGACAAGCGAACCCACCGATGGTCAACAAGATCATCCTTGCAGAAATGGAAAAGCGCTAAGCGCTTGAATGATAAGGAAGCACGCACTTGCTGGTGCGTGCTTTCGTATGGTTTAGGGCTTGCCATCATATACTATAGAAATGGTTTGCAAATCCAGGAAAAAGCGCTATGATGTAGAATGGAACATGCTTGGATAGAAAAGGGGGTCATACACGATGAAACGTGCCCGAATTATATATAACCCGACCTCTGGAAGAGAAGTCATACGCAAGGTTCTCCCGGACATTCTGCAACGGTTCGAACAGTCCGGTTACGAAACCTCCACTCATGCCACAACATGTGCTGGTGACGCCGTCAAAGCAGCGGAATACGCCGTCGATCGTGAATTCGATCTTGTTGTCGCTGCAGGGGGAGACGGAACCATCAATGAAGTGATCAACGGACTTGCCGAAAAACCACACAAACCGAAAGTCGGCATCATTCCAGTCGGGACAACGAACGATTTTGCCCGTGCCTTACACGTGCCTAGAAACATTCATAAAGCGGTGGATATCATCCTGGAAGGCTACAGCCATCCGCTCGATATCGGCCGTGTCAACGACCAATATTTCATGAATATCGCCGGTGGCGGTAAAATAACAGAAATCTCTTATGAAGTACCAAGTAAGCTGAAGACGATGATTGGTCAGCTCGCTTACTACTTAAAAGGCATCGAAATGCTGCCATCAATCCGTCCGACCTACGTCGAGATGGAGTATGACGGCAAATGGTATGAAGGCGAGATCATGCTTTTCCTCGTCAGTAACACCAACTCTGTAGGCGGCCTTGAAAAACTGGCTCCATCCGCCCGAATGGATGACGGGCTTTTTGATCTGATGATCATTGAAAAAATGAACATCGCAGAATTCGTCCGCTTGGCGACACTCGCTATTCAGGGCAACCACTTAAACCATCCGAAATTCATACACACGACCGCAAGCCGTGTGAAAGTGAAGACAGATGAAAAGATGCAGTTGAATATTGACGGGGAATTCGGTGGATTATTGCCCGGGGAATTTGTCAATTTATACAGACATCTGGACTTTTTTGTCCCAGAAGATATATTCAAAGAAGAAGAAGCTGACGAAGAAGAATAATGGGGAGCGCTGCTGTGTGAGACAGTGGCGTTCTTTTGTTTTGTTTGTAGGCAGTACTCTAGCCCGTCGGGGCGACTTCACACTTATGGATATCCGGCTGCGTCGCCCAGCTGCTCGAGGTCATAAGTACACCGGCTCTGAAAAGGGAGATCACTTTTCAGTTCCGTTGTTCTTATGCTTGTCGCAGCTACCAGGGCGACTAAGCACTAAATGATATGATAAACTACGTGTAGAGTATATAGATATAGAAAGCGATAAAGGACGGATGAACAATGGCGAAACCGAAACCGCCGGTACAAAAGAACGAGACGATTGAACTGAGCTTTGAAGATTTGACCCACGAAGGCAATGGGGTAGGGAAAGTCGATGGCTATCCACTTTTCGTACCACATGGCCTTCCTGGTGAAAAGGCCGAAGTCAAAGTCGTCAAAGTGAAAAAGAACTTCGGCTTTGGCAAGCTGGTGAAAGTGACAGAAGCAAGTGAAGACCGTGTTGAGCCGCCATGTGATGTTTTCTACCAGTGCGGCGGCTGTCAGCTTCAACATATGAGTTATCAAATGCAGCTCGATATGAAACAGAAGCAAGTGAAAGACAACATGAAGAAAATCGGACATCTCGAGCATGTCCCTGTCCACCCGACAGTCGGTATGGAGGACCCGTGGCGTTACCGAAACAAAGTCCAGATTCCTGTCGGGCAGAAAGAAGACGGCGAACTGATGACAGGCTTCTATCAGAAACGAAGCCACAACATCATCGACATGGACACATGCCTGATCCAGGACGAAATGAACGATCGCATGGTCGAAACCGTCCGCCGCATCGCAACCAAACACGGAATCGATGCCTACGATGAACAGACCCATCGCGGCGTACTGAGACACATCATGGTCCGTACCGGTCAGAATACGAAAGACATCATGATTGTGCTCGTCACAAAAACGAAAAAGCTTCCGCACAAAGACAAAATGATCGATGAGATCCGTGATGCTTTTCCAAACGTGAAATCGATCGTCCATAACGTGAACAGTGCGAAAACGAACGTCATCCTTGGAAAAGAAACGAACATCATCTGGGGCGATGAGTACATTTATGACACCATCGGCGATATACAATTCATGATCTCCCCGAAATCGTTCTACCAGGTCAACCCGACCCAGACGAAGAAACTCTATGACCAAGCGCTCAACTATGCCGACCTAAGAGGCGGGGAAACCGTCATTGATGCATACTGTGGTATTGGAACTATTTCCTTGTTCCTCGCTCAAAAAGCGAAGAAAGTGTACGGAGTAGAAATTGTTCCTGAAGCTGTAACAGATGCGAAGAAAAATGCGCGTTTGAACAAAATGGACAACGCAGAATTCTATGTGGGACAAGCGGAAGAGCTTATGCCTTGGTGGCGTAACCAAGGGCTGCGTCCGGATGTGATTGTCGTCGATCCTCCACGTAAAGGTTGTGACGAAGAGCTGTTGAAGGCGATGCTGGATATGGAACCGGAGCGGATTGTTTATGTATCCTGTAATCCTTCGACACTTGCTCGTGACTTGCGTATTCTAGAGGATGGCGAGTATGAGACGAAGGAAGTTCAGCCTGTTGATATGTTCCCGCAGACGAGTCATGTAGAGTGTGTGACGTGGTTGGAGAAGAAGTAATAAGTATTCAATGATTCGGAGGTGTACATCCAATGGCGCCGACTCCATTAACTCATAAAGAAATCAAGACCATCCTCGATACAGCAGATTGGATTATTGGTAGAGGAGGTAGGTCACAACTCACCAAGATCCTGAAGGGGTCAAAGGAAAAGAAGTTGTTGGAGTTCAATTTAGATGAAAGCCCTGGTTATGGGTTTTATAAAAATGAGAAACTTGAGGACGTCACAAAGAAAATCAATTGGATGATTAAGCGTGATTTCTTAGAGCTCCAAAAATTCGGGAAGCTTCCCTTGATCGTTTTCACAGATCGAGGGTGGCTGATTCAATCGTATCAATATGCGGACAAACTGGTTCATGAATGGGAAGAGTGGATTGAAAAAGGGAAAGAAAAACCTGATATGACTTATCTCAGAGATCGGGAGAGGCAGATGATACTCCTTATGCTTGAGAAAATCAAAGAATCCGGAAACAAAGCTTTTATTCCTTATCTGCAATTATGGGAGGAGGTCGATTACAAAAAAGTCCGGGCCGCCATTCGGAAAACGATTAGAGTACTGGAAGAAAAAGAATCTTTCGATGGTTCGGTGTTAAGAGATAGAGAGGAAAGAATTCAAAAAGCATTAGAAGGCTATCCGGAGTACGAGATTTTCAGGTAAAGGGGCTTCCATCAGGATTCGCGTGTTTCTTCTAAACACTGTAGATCGGTGATATTAAAAGGAGAGTTAGCAATGGAAGCAAATAGAAAATGGTTATCAATACCAGAAGATTTCAGAAAGAAGCTCATTGGAAACGTTTTTTGTACTAATTGTAAGGGTGCGGTCACCATTACAGACTTCATAATTGTCGATCATCCCGTAGGTATAATGTTGGAAGGGAAATGCAAAAACTGCGGCCAAAGTGTAGCGAGAGTAGTGGAGATGGATGAATGAAGTAAAAGTAAATTCATAAGCCTATAAGAGACCGGTTGTTGTGTTTGGGGAGGTAACTACACAAACACAACAACCGGCCTGTTTTTTTACATGTTATATTCTTTGAAGTGCAGGGTAACTTTATATAGGAAGCGTTGTCTCATTCTTATAAAAAAGGATCGTGAGAGAGTAATACTCTAAGGAGAATGAGGGCACTTGATTAAGGGTATAGATAAGGAAACCCTTGGCCAGAATCTTGAGACAAACGAAATCGAAACTACAAAAACTACTTACATTCACTCACTAGGAAGGGGAATTTCTCATGGCTGATGAAAATATAAGCAAAAATTTAGTTGATGCTGCGTTTGAAAAGAAAAACTCAGAAGAAGAACAGAAAGTAAAAGAAGAGGACAAAGCAACTGTAGGCGATATCATAACTTTCCAAAATGACGGCCAACAGTTTGAAGCTGTTGTAACTTCTGTTAATTTACAAAACTCCGTTGTTTGCGATATGACTATTATGGATGACTTCCACGAGCGCAATTTAGATTTCGAAAAAACCGTTGTTGCTCATACAAACTACAGCATTAAAAAACGTCGCGACGTGTAAGTTCAACAATAGTAATATATATAAGAGTATCACCCTTATCGAGGGTGGTGCTCTTTTTTAAGCGTGGTTAAGCGGGGGGAAGTAGACGTTGAATGGTTTGGAAAAGTATCACTTAGGAGCTGTTGGGTTAATTAAGCTACGGTGTTTTTAAGTGAGGGGGGATTAGGAGTTTCGATGATCGCAAATCGGAAAGCAGGTAATTTTATTTTTAAGAAAACGTTTACAGAGTTGACACGACTGACTTCGTTGAAATCAAGAAATGATGATATAATAAGAGTGTAAAGAAGATAACAAAAATAAATAAACAACTTAGGTGGCTCAACCATCGCGAGTTCGTTTCCAAACGAACGAAAATTACCGCCGATGAAAGAATGTTCATCCGTTTCATAAAGATGAAAAAACAGTCTTGAAAGGGGCAGGTGATACGGCTGTCTACAGATGGTAGGTGGCGGGAAAGTCTTTGTAAGACGAACTTCAATTGAAGTTAGATCGAGGGTGGAGTAAGGGAAGAAAAAAGCTTTTCCTTAGCTGGTGCTTTCTCTCTTCTTGTGAAGTTAAGGAAGAAGAAGGGGAAGGAAAATTGGACTTAACCGGATAAGGAAACGAATTCTCCGTGGAATTGTCCTTACGAGAAAGTCTGGAATTTAAAAATGTGTAGGATCAAGGATGATTCTGACATGGTTGGGTCACCTAAGTTGTTTATTTAAGCTCTGGCACTGCTTTAGTGCCAGAGCTTTCTCATTTTAGAATTTCGGCGGCGAAAGTGATTTTCCCTTTAATAACCACTGGAGATCTCAGTTTCTCAAAATAATGTAAACTAGATAAATGATATACATGGCCACAAGGATGAAACCCTCTGATTTTCCGATTTTATAATGGGTCCTTGAGAAAAGAAGCAATAATAAGCTCAGTATGATCATAATCATCACATCGATAAAGATCTTTCCATTTACGGATAAAGGTGATATGACAGCGGAAGCCCCCAGAACAAATAAAATATTGAAGATGTTGCTTCCCACTACATTCCCTAATGCAATTCCACTTTCTTTCTTCAATGCTGCGGATATAGAGGTTACGAGTTCAGGAAGCGATGTACCAATCGCAATGATGGTTAATCCCACTAAAGTTTTACTCATCCCAAGGTTATAGGCGATTTCTGTGCCGCTATCTACCACCAGGTCTCCGCCAAAAATAATAGCTATTAAACCTGCCAGCGTCAAAAGACTGTTCTTCCCCCACTTTATATTAGGAGGGATGGTCTCATGTGTCGGTTCTTTTCTACTTTTCATTCCTACTTCAATCACATAGTACATAAAAATAGACAAAAACAATAAGAAGATGATGCCATCACTACGTGTAAGCAAGTTTTTACTTAGACCTTGTAGCTCCGTATCACTAATAAGTACGAGTAATGCTCCACTAGCTAGCAATACAAATGGGATTTCTTTTTTCGTTGTTTCGTTCTCTACCATTAATGGATATAGGAAGGCGGCTATCCCTACAACTAAAGTGACATTAAAAATATTGCTGCCTACAACATTTCCCAGTGAAATTTCAGCATTTCCTTGTAAAGCTGCGATGATGCTGACTGTCGCCTCGGGAGAGCTTGTGCCGAAAGCTACAATCGTTAACCCTATTAAAATAGGAGGTACACGGAGTAGCCTGGCAATGTTGGAAGACCCATCAACGAATAAATCGGCTCCTTTGATTAATAAACCGAAACCGACAATCAATAAAACGTATGCCATAATAGCCTCTCAGACTCCTTTGTATTTTTTGCTAGTTTTACCGTACCCTGATTCGCTGCGGTTAAAAAGCATTAACGGAGCAGGATCGTACGACAAACATAAGACACGCGAAATAAAGGCCCTTACCGAATGGAAGGGGTATCACGGTAAGGTGCTTTTTGCGTTATGATAAGCTGAGCCTTTTCATTTCGCGCTCACTTACTTCAAATTTTTACGGCTGGTTAAATCAGAAACAACAAAAGCGAGGTCATCATTTCCATACAGAGACAGCACTTCAAGCAGAGTCTCAGAATCAATGTAATCCGACTCCTTTTTTGGGACGGTCAGCTCCAGGGCATCGACCAGTTCTTTATTTTTCTCCTGATAGGGATAGGCCTCTTTATAAATGGCTACAGGATCCAGGTCGTGGTTGATGCACCACTGGGCAAAAAGCAAAATCATCATTTTTTCGCCTTTTTGATAATTACGAATCACTTCTTCTTCACGGCTTCGATCCACTTAGCATGCCTCCTTTGTAAGCGTGGGACGGTTTCTTTATTATCTACTTGCAACAGTTTCTTCCTACTATGATATCAGATATTTTATTTTTCTTAGATGCGCATGACGAAAAAAACAGGAGGCTAGGTGCCTCCTGTTTCTTACTTACGCGTTATGATAAGCCAAATCTTTCTTCTTCTTCAAATCAAAACGATCCGCGTTCATCACTTTCACCCATGCCGCAACAAAGTCATGGACAAATTTCTCTTTGTTGTCTTCCTGTGCATACACTTCACCAAGCGCACGCAGGACAGAGTTGGAACCGAAGACGAGGTCGACGCGTGTCGCTTTTCTTACAAGCTCGCCTGTTTGGCGGTCGCGTCCTTCGTATTCGTTGTAATCACTCGGCTTCCACTCGATGCCCATATCAAGAAGGTTCACGAAAAAGTCGTTGGTCAGTGTACCGACATTGTCTGTGAATACGCCGTAGTCTGTGTCTTTGTAGTTGGCACCAAGTACGCGCATACCACCGACGAGCACAGTCATTTCCGGAGCAGAGAGTCCGAGAAGTTGTGCTTTGTCGACAAGCAGTTCCTCTGGGCTCAACGTATATCTCTTCTTCTCATAGTTACGGAATCCATCAGCCATCGGCTCGAGGACTTCGAAACTTTCTTCGTCCGTTTGTTCTTGCGTGGCATCGCCGCGTCCGGAGACGAATGGAACAGTTACTTCGACACCAGCATCTTTGGCCGCTTTTTCTACAGCTGCGCTACCGCCAAGGACAATGAGATCCGCAAGGCTGACTTCTTTATCGAACTGTTTCTGAATACCTTCGTAAACGGCAAGCACTTTGGAAAGTTGCTGTGGTTCGTTTACTTCCCAGTCTTTTTGCGGAGCAAGGCGGATGCGGGCACCGTTCGCGCCACCACGCATGTCCGATCCACGGTATGTGCTCGCTGCAGCCCATGCCGTTTTCACAAGTTCGCTCACTGAAAGTCCGGAATCGAGGATTTTTTCTTTCAACTCTTCCACTTCAGCGTCCGTCAACTCATAATTAACCGTAGGAATTGGATCCTGCCAGATCAAATCTTCCTCTGGCACTTCTGGTCCAAGGTATCTTGCTTTTGGTCCCATGTCACGGTGAAGAAGCTTAAACCATGCACGTGCAAAGGTATCGGCAAATTCATCCGGATTTTGATGGAAACGACGGGAAATCTTTTCGTAATCAGGGTCCATACGCAGAGCCATGTCAGCTGTTGTCATAAAGGTAGGAACTTTTACAGATGAATCTTCTGCATCTGGAGCCATGTCTTCTTTTTTAGGATTGACCGGAGCCCACTGGTTCGCACCAGCTGCACTTTTCGTCAGCTCCCATTCGTATCCGAACAAAAGATCATAGTAGCCGTTGTCCCAAACGGTCGGATTCGCTGTCCATGCACCATCAACACCACTCGTAATCGTGTCGCGGCCTTTTCCGCTACCGTGAGAGCTCATCCAGCCTAAGCCTTGATCTTCAATGTCAGCCGCTTCCGGAGAAGCACCGACTTGATCAGGGTCACCGGCACCGTGAGCTTTACCGAATGTGTGACCACCTGCGACAAGCGCGACCGTCTCTTCGTCATTCATTCCCATACGGGCGAAAGTTTCGCGGATGTCACGAGCACTCGCAAGAGGATCCGGTTCGCCATTAGGACCTTCAGGGTTTACATAGATCAGTCCCATTTGTACGGCAGCGAGCGGGTTTTCGAGTTCACGGTCACCGGAGTAACGGTTGTCGCCGAGCCATTCTTTTTCATTTCCCCAATAGACATCTTCTTCTGGATGCCATACGTCTTCACGTCCTGCGCCAAAGCCAAAGGTCTTCAAGCCCATGGACTCAAGCGCGACGTTTCCAGTAAGTACGAGCAGGTCTGCCCATGAAATTTTATTGCCATATTTTTGTTTGATCGGCCATAGTAGGCGACGGGCTTTATCAAGGTTTGCGTTATCCGGCCAGCTGTTCAATGGTGCAAAACGCTGGGTACCAGTTGCTCCACCACCGCGTCCATCTCCTGTACGATACGTACCGGCTGCGTGCCACGACATACGGATGAAAAGGGGACCATAATGTCCGTAGTCTGCCGGCCACCAGTCCTGACTGTCTGTCATCAGCTCATGAAGATCCTGCTTAAGGGCGTAATAGTCGAGCTTGTTGAATTCCTCTTCATAATCGAAGTCTTCCCCCATTGGGTTCGATTTTTTATCATGCTGACGTAAAATGTGCAGGTTCAGCTGGTTGGGCCACCAGTCTTTGTTCGTTGTGCCGACCTTCGTTGTTGTTACGGCACTTTCTTCCTTTGTTTTTTCGTGGGATACGGGACACTTACCAGCTTGGCTGTCATGCATTTCATTTTTGTCCATGAATGATACCCTCCTATATTTGTGAAAAAATTATAATCGGTCTTAGATTATAATTATAATAAAAAAGGGTGAAGTTTGAAAGGAAGAACCCTCCGTTTTACTAGAAAAAATTTTATTTCATTAATAGCAGAATGTAGTGAATCATATTTTAGTAGATTCATAATGTCTATGAAGCAGGAGGGGGCTATTGGTAGAAAGGGAGAGGGAAGAAATCAATACAAATTCATTGAAAAATATTCCCATTGTGTATAGCATGAAATCATTGATTCTAGTAAACGATGCTCCCGAGCAAACATAGAAAATCAGCCGATGAGATAGGGGAATGATTGTGCGTCACTTATCCAACTACTTATACATATTTTATTCGTTCGTCTTTGCCTTGAATGTTGTTCACGTGTTTTGGAGCAACTCTACCTTATATACCATCATAGGAATTCTAGGAATCGTCATGCTGGCGATCAGTTTCCCTCGTGCGGATCGCGTGTTTAAGATCTTAGGGATGGTGCTTTTAGTTGCTGGAGCGTTTTTCTTTTTCTCGAGTGATACGACATTCCAGGAGATTCCTTCGTTCTTTGCCGGAAACATTGGACTCCTCTTCCTATTATCCATGCTTCCATGGATGAATAGTGTCGTGAAAGCGGGAAGGTATAACAAGCTCCTGCAATCCTTATTAGGAAGCAATGCTAATGGACTTGGTTCCTTGTATGTCCGTAGCGAAGTGACCATGGTATCCTTGGCCGCTTTCCTGAACTTGTCTTCTGCCACCATCTCGCAGGACTTGCTGAAGGAACAGTTGAAAGATGTAAAAACGAAAGTGAAGAACAGTTTTATTTTAATGGCGACACTGCGGGGGTATTCGCTTGCTTTATTATGGAGCCCGCTTGAGATCCTGCTTGCGACCTCGATTTTCATTACCGGGGCGAACTATTTAGAGGTTCTGCCATGGATGCTGTTGATCGCGGTTCTTGGGATTTCGATGGATTCATTCATTGGTAAAATGATGTTCCGTAAACACCGGATCGAAGCACCTTCATTAGAAAAAGGGACCGGGAAAAGCCGAAAAAAACTGGTCCAGTTCGTTGTCGCGCTCGTCCTGTTTTTAGCGGTGGTCGTATTCTTAGGAAACGTCGTTCAGCTGGACTTCCTTTTTGCTGTGACCGTATCGATCTTCCCTTTCGCTTTCACATGGGCTGTGCTCGTGAAGCGGAAAAGAAGTTTCCTGCAGATCGGCTGGCCGACATGGAAATGGAAAACGAACCACTTGAGCAACTTTATCGTTCTCCTGCTCGCCCTTTCTTTTTTGACGGAAACGTTGAACGCTTCGCCATACTTGAAATATTTGCAGGATCCGCTTATCGCGCTTGAAGGAAGTCCGCTTCTCATTATGCTCTTCATCCAGGCCGCTTTCCTTGTGATGACGCTGTTAGGAGTCCATCCGCTGGCAACGATGGGAATCTTCGGTGGGGTTAGTGAACTGTTGATTGGAACTTTCCCGGAGGTGACGCTGACGATCCTTCTGTCTGCCTGTGCGATTGCGACAGTACCATCCGCCCCTTATGGATTGATTGTAACCATTACTTCTGTGGCTTTACGGATGAATCCGTATCAAATCGTACTTAGAAACCTCCCGTACAGTATTTTGCTCGGTTTCTTAGGAATAGGTATTTCCTTACTCACGCTGTTGGTTTATTAAATTCATAGATCAGATAATAAGGATTGATAGAATGTAGAAATTCTATCAATCTTTTTTTGTCCAGATTTTTATGTGCCAACTCTACTCTTTGGGAAGCTGGTTTGATCCTTAGCGAACGAGAAACAGGCCCTACGACCAACAATCAGGAAGGAATCACAAAAAATAAAAGCGCTGATTATCTTGATCAGCGCTTGTTTGCATAATTGAAAATAAGGTATGGAAAAGGTTCATCATTATTCAGGTGAACGCAGTTCGGATTCTGTCACCCATTTGTGGTCTGTGACTTCCTGATCGCCATTAACGGTTGTAAAGTCAAGCATGTAAACAGTGGTTTGTTCCACTGAATCAATGGTCGCTGCTGCCCCTTCCATGCCTTCCATATGATCAGCGTTAAGCGTCACTTCCGTTCCTTCTTCAAGGGGAGCGTCTCCAGGTTCTTCAAGCTCTTCGTGTATGACCCATTTGTGATCTGTCACAGGTTCTCCGCCTGAAGTAGGGGTGAAGGATACGGCATAAGCAGTCGTATTGAAAGCTCCTGTGACCGTAGCTTCCGCCCCTTTCATCATTGGCTCATCACCTTCAGCATGTTCGGCCTCGATGATCACTTGGTCGCCTTCATTGAATGCAGGGTTATCGGCCTCTTCTAATCCATCTGGAATTTCACCATCACTGGACATATCATGGCTGTGCCCTTCTTCCATAGAATGATCATCGTCCATGTTTTCCTGGCTGCTATCATCTTGGTTTATTTCCTCTTCATTGGCTGCTTCTTTATTACTTTCTTCATTGCCCTGATTTTCTTCATTTCCACACGCGCTCAAGAGAAGAATCAAACTTAACAATAGAAAAATCCCGTAACGTTTTTTCATGCGAATCCCTTCCTTTCCATTGGTAGTGAACAACAATATATCAAATTCTTCCCATTAAGAAAAAGATCAATACTTGAGGCAGAGAAAAATGATTCCAAGGATAGAGGGTAAAAGAACAGGTTGAAGAAAAAGTCTATAAAAAATCCATAAATTCTGCACAATTGGTGGGGATAGACAATAAACGCTACTTTGATTAAGGAATATCCTACGTGTGTTGTTTATATACACTACGTGGTATAGGTACTATAGAAAAGGAGGAATGATGATGGGTGGAATGATGGATGGTAACGGAATGGGGAACAGCTTTTTCGGAGGATTTTTTAGCTTTGGTTTGATTTTTTTGATTCTTATCATCGCTATTTTTCTTATAGCCAGATGGATGATGAAACCAAATGCAAAAGAACGTTCTTTTAATGATAAGGAGCGAGGAGAATCGAGTTCAAAAGATGTGTTGAAGAAACGCTTAGCAAGTGGGGAGATCACAGAAGAAGAATATGATCGTTTGAAGAAGAAATTGGATGAGTGATGTGGGAGGTAGAAGTGGTGAAACGGATGTGGTTTGGATCATTCATGATTATAGCGCTCATTGCTGTAGGAGTCTGGGTGTTCTTTCAATCTCCATTTATGCAGGAGAAGAGCGCAGGGGAGATAAACAGTAGTGAACAAGGACAAAGTATTCTGGACATTCAACCGATTGAGGCCGGCAGCCGGCCTACAAAACAATTTGAGCTAACGGCGAAAGAAACAGATTGGGAAATACAAACGGGGGAATCCGTCAATGCCTGGACCTATAATGGAACGGTCCCTGGTGAGGCTTTACGTGTTCAACAGGGCGATTTTGTTCAAGTGGAACTGCACAATGAATTGGAAGTTCCTGTTACCATTCATTGGCATGGGGTTATTCTTCCCAATCGGATGGATGGAGTTCCGGGTGTGACGCAGGATGCTGTAGAGCCTGGGGAGTCCTTTACCTATGAATTCATAGCAGAAGACGCAGGAACGTATTGGTATCATTCACATCAACATAGTTCTCTCCAAGTAGACAAGGGGTTATATGGGCCGCTTGTTGTTGAGGGAAAAGGGGAGAAACCGGAACATGATGAGGTTTTCATCTTAGACGAATGGGCGGTCAACCAGGACCGTGAGAACTGGACGAATATGGGTGGAATGATGATGGGTTCGATGCAGGGAGATGGTGAAGCAGATACGAAAGAAATGTACGATACATTTACAGTGAACGGCAAAGCGGGAGATGCGATCGATCCTTTGAGAATGGAAGAAGGAGAAACAGCACGGCTTCGCTTCGTCAATGCCGGATACCAGCTTCACCGACTCGTTTTTCCTGAAGGGTCCATGGAAATGCTCGCTGTCGATGCGGAGCCTGTGCAAAATTCAGGGGAAAGAAACGTGTTGGAAATCGCTCCTGGTGAACGAATCGATGTCTTATACACGAAGGGGGAGGAAGGTGAAATCATCGGGGAAACGCCCTCGGTTGAAAACTCACAAGATATGCAGATCCTTGTTCTCTCTTCGGATTCAGATGGGGAGAATTTACAAGTAAAGGCAGAAGACGCTGCGACCAGTAAAGGTACTTCTCATGCGAGTAAGGATTTGCTTTTTGAGACCGTACCGGATGTGGACGTGTCGTACAATATGGACCTTAGTATGGGGATGAATATGGGAGAAGGGATGACGTGGCAGATTAATGACCGTGTTTTTCCTGATACACCGCCAGAACAAGTGGAAAAAGGAGATATTGTGAGAGTGGATATCACCAATGAAGGACGATTGAATCACCCTATGCATTTGCACGGCCATCGTTTTCAAGTAGAAGCAGAAGATGGAGGAGCGGTCGTGAAAGATCTGATTAACGTGAAACCTGGAGAATCGTATACGATTTATTTCGAAGCGGACAATAAAGGGGAATGGTTGTTCCATTGTCATGATAATAATCACGCAGATCGTGGCATGGTAACCATTGTGGATTATACAAGTGTTTTTTCACCCTTCGAGCTGAATCAGACGAATCAGCCTTAATAATAGAAACGGAGGTTTAAAAGATGAGTGAAGAACATTCTCATGAAAAACATAAAGAACATCATCATGAAGAGTCTCATGAGGGCCATGATCATTCTCACGAAGGTCATGATCACGGAGCGATGATCGATGATTTCAAACGAAGGTTTTATATATCATTAATTATTTCAATACCTATTCTGGTCCTTTCACCTATGATTCAAGAGCTTTTGGGATTCAGCTTCACATTCCCGTTTGATCAATATGTTTTATTTGGTTTAGCTACCTTCGTTTTCTTCTACGGAGGGTGGCCGTTCTTAACAGGGGCCCTCGATGAATTGAAAAATAAAAATCCCGGGATGATGACTCTGATCGGACTCGCCATATTCGTGGCTTATGCCTACAGTTCCCTCGTCGTATTCGGATGGTCGGGAAGAAATTTCTTTTGGGAATTGGCTACTTTGATCGATATTATGCTCCTGGGTCACTGGATTGAGATGAAGTCCGTGATGGGGGCTTCTAATGCTCTACAGGAATTGGTAAAACTGATGCCGAGTGAGGCCCACCGCCTGACAGAGGACGACCAAGTCGAAGATGTGCCCGTCCATGAACTGAAAGAGAATGATCGTGTACTCGTGAAGCCGGGAGAGAAAATTCCGGTCGATGGGAAAATTATAGATGGAAAGTCAGCGATTGATGAATCCATGCTGACTGGTGAGTCGGTGCCGGTAGAGAAAGAAGCGGGAGAAGAAGTGATCGGCGGTTCCATTAATAAAGAAGGAAGTCTCACGCTGGAGGTAGAAAAGTTAGGAGATGACACCTATTTATCGCAAGTCATCACACTTGTGGAAGAAGCACAAAACTCAAAATCCAAAGCACAGGATTTCGCTAATCGTGCGGCTAAATGGTTGTTCTACCTGGCTCTGGGAGCGGGGATCACAACGTTTGTAGTGTGGCTCGCCTTAGGTTTTTCATTGGATGTAGCCTTAGAACGTATGGTCACTGTCATGGTCATCACATGTCCTCACGCCTTAGGATTGGCAGCACCTCTGGTTGTCGCAGTTTCCACTTCACTCTCTGCAAAACAGGGGCTCCTTATAAGGAACCGGACACAGTTCGAAAATGCACGTAACGTGGATGCCGTTATTTTTGATAAAACAGGGACACTGACAAAAGGGGAGTTCGGCGTAACTGACCTTATTCCAGAAGAAGACGATGAAAAGAACCTTCTCTACTGGGCAGCAAGTGCGGAACAGAACTCTGAACACCCATTGGCTCAAGGTATTCTAGCGGAAGCAGAAGACCGGGGAATCTCCCTTGGGAAGGTGGAAGACTTTGATTCTGTCACCGGAAAGGGATTGAAGGCAACCGTGGATGGAAAAGAAGTGAAAGTCATGAGCCCGGGTTATATGAAAGAGCACGACCACGATTATGATCAGGACACGTTCAGCCGCTTATCGGAAGAAGGGAAAACGGTCGTGTTTGTCCTCGTGGATGACAACTATATTGGTATGGTTGCATTAGCTGATATGGTCCGGGATTCGGCGAAGCAAGCCGTTTCTGAATTAAAAGAGAGAGGGATCCACTCGATCATGCTCACAGGGGATCACCAAAGAGTGGCTGACTGGGTGGCTGAACAAATCGGCATTGATGAAGTGTATGCTGAAGTCATGCCGGATCACAAAGCGGATCAAGTGAAAAAAGTACAGGCAGAAGGCAGGAGGGTAGCGATGACCGGGGACGGAATCAATGATGCACCGGCTCTCGCAACTGCCGATGTAGGAATTGCTATTGGAAGCGGAACCGATGTTGCGGTGGAAACGGCGGATATTGTACTAGTGAAGAGCAACCCAAGAGATATCGTATCCATCGTAGCCTTATCCAAAAACACGTATAAGAAAATGGTCCAGAACTTATGGTGGGCAGCAGGGTACAACATCTTTTCCATTCCGCTGGCCGCTGGTGTACTTGCTCCTGTAGGCATCGTGTTAAGTCCTGCTGTGGGAGCTGTTCTCATGAGTCTGAGCACAGTGATTGTGGCAATTAACGCAAAACTTCTTAAAGCTTCCTGACTTCAGTTTCCTGCACAGATTCTGCACAAATAGAGGGTAGTATTGAAATAAATAGGTTTCCCCCTTTAAAAATGAGAGGTTATATGAGGAATAAAATATCAATCAAATTAGGATTGCTTTTCTTAATTTCTATGATTTTAATCGAACTTTTGCTTTTTGCGGTATTATATACAACCGTTTCTTCCCATCGAATCAATGAAGTGATGGAGGGGCTGTTGACGCGTGGTGCAGGTCACCGTGATGTGTTAGAAATTTATTTTGATGAATCTACTCTCGCTCACGTAGCCTTGATGGAATCGGAAGCTGTTACGGAGGTCATCATTACAGATGGGGATGGAAACATCTTATCGGAATCGTTTAATGAGAAGCCTTACCCGGATGTGTTTTATGAAGCGATTGACGGAAAGGGAGAAGAGAAAGAGCGGGTCATTGAGGATGAATGGAGAACAGAGCCATACGTGGCCACAGTCTCCCCAATCATCGTGGGGAATGAACATATAGGAAATGTGTTCATGTTTTCTCCTTCTGAAGTGATTCGCAGCATCATTGGTCATCTAACACGCCAGTTTCTCCTCGTTATGGTCGTCCTTATCTTGGTTACGATCCTGATTGTTGTCGCTCTATCCAAGTTTATTACCCGTCCCCTTATTCGAATGAAAGAAGTGACAGAGAACTTAAGTACCGGAAAAGTGGAGGAGTATCTGGATGAACATCCGAATGATGAACTGGGGGTTCTTGCCTCTTCGATCAACCGATTATCTGAAGATCTCGAACGAATAAAAAAAGAGCGTCACGACTTTTTATCTGCGATCGCTCATGAACTGAGGACACCTCTAACTTATGTCAAAGGCTATGCAGATGTTGCGTCAAAAAAGAAGACACCCTCCGAAGATAAAGATCACTATTTGAACATCATTAAAGAGGAAGCCACTCATTTGACGGACATGGTTCAGCAACTTTTTCAACTAGCAAAAATGGATGAAAATTCGTTTGTTATTGAACCTCAATTCGTTGATCTCTCCTTGGTTCTCATGGAAGTAAAGGATCATCTGCGACCCGTCTTAGAGGAAAAGAAAGCCCAGTTGTTCGTGGATGTTCCTTCAAAAACAATGATTTATGCGGACCCTATGCGATTGAAACAGGTCATTCATAACATCGTGGATAATGCTCTTCGTTATGGAGGAGCAGAAACAAAGATAATGATTACAGCGGAAAGCGAAAAACAGCACGTGACCATCAAGATATCTGATGACGGGCCCGGTGTCCCCGAGGACGCTCTACCATCCTTATTCGAACGGTTATATCGTGTAGATAAGGCGAGATCCAGAGAAATCGGAGGAACGGGACTAGGCCTTTCCATTGTGCGCGAAATCATTGAAATGCATGGGGGAGTCGTGAAAGCTTTCAATGATGAGGGATTGACCATCTCGATCACTTGGCCAAAGGAAGATAACTATGAAAAGAATACTCTTAGTCGATGATGAAAAGCGAATGTTGGACTTATTAGAACTGTATTTGGTACCTCACGGATATGAGGTTCACAAAGTAAGGAGCGGGGCAGAAGGGTTGGAAGAGTTACGGACTTATTCTTACGACCTTGTGCTTCTGGATATTATGATGAAGGATATGGATGGAATGGAAACGTGCCGGAGAATACGTACATTCAGTAAGGTTCCAATCATTATGCTGACAGCCAAAGATCAGAAGGAAGACGTCATTCAAGGTTTGAAAACAGGAGCGGATGACTACATAACCAAGCCGTTCGATGAAGAGATCCTGATCGCCCGTATAGAAGCATTATTGCGGAGAGAACATCCACAATCCTCTATCGAAATAAATGGCTTGGAGTGGAATAGTGATACCTATGAATTACACTTTGGGAGCGAGGAAATCCCGTTGACTCCGAAAGAGTTCCAACTCTTAGGACTGCTGCTCAGACGTCCAAACCATGTCTATGATAGGAATGATCTGCTCGATCTCGTGTGGGGCATCCAATCAGATACTGACGGAAGAACGATTGATTCCCATGTCCGTCACATCCGTGAGAAAATCCGGCGCTCAGGTTTTCCAATTAATGACCACTTGAAAACGGTGTGGGGTGTCGGATATAAATGGATAAATTAGTAAAAAACACGTTTACTTATACGGGTACTGGGTATTATAACAATGTAAGATCAAAATGATAAGGAGGAATTATTTATGGCTCACCAGCAGTATCAGGAAACGCTGAAGGTTTTACATGAATGTATGGAGGCATGCAACCATTGCTATGATGCTTGTCTCAAAGAAGAAGACGTGAAAATGATGGCTGAGTGTATTCGTTTGGATCGTGAGTGTGCAGGTATTTGTGGATACTTAGAAGCAGCGATCACGAGAGGTACTCCTTATGTGGCGGAACTAGCATCTGTATGTGCGAAAATTTGTGATGATTGCGGTAAAGAATGCGCGAAGCATGATCATGACCATTGTCAAGCATGCGCGAAAGCTTGCCAAGAGTGTGCCGATGCTTGTAGAAAGATTGCGTAACCTAAAAAACGAGGCTGGGACAAAACTCAGCCTCTGAAACAAAAAGGAGCCCTGCGAACCAATTTGGTTCGCAGGGCTCCTCAATTTATGTTGTCTTTTTTCATTTCAATTAAAAATAAGAGCACACTCTGATAAAATTAAAGTTCCTACACAATAACCTCGGAGGTGCTCTTATGTTTAAAAATTATAACATGAATCAAGTGGTTTTGCCCATGGACGTTGAAATGAAACTTCAGGAAAATGACATCGCCTATTCGGTCCATGAATTGGTGGAAAGTATTCCGGATGAGGATTTCTCAGGTTTCATGCGTGATACGGGATGCCCCGCTTATCATCCTCGTATGATGATGAAGATTGTTTTATGTGCCTACACGCAATCGGTGTTCTCTGGTAGGAAAATTGAAGCTCTTCTTAAGGATAGTGTTCGCATGATGTGGTTAGCCCAAGGGTATGAACCCAGCTATCGCACCATCAATCGTTTCCGCGTCCACCCGTCCGTCAAAAAAATCCTTCGCCAAGGCTTCGTCCAGTTTCGTTGCCGACTCGTTCAAGAGAATATCATTGATGAGGAAGCGATCTTTATTGATGGAACCAAGATTGAAGCGAACGCCAATAAATTTACCTTTGTGTGGCGCAAGGCTGTCGAAAACTACAGTGCAAGCCTCATCGAGAAGTCCAACCGCCTGTACGTTAGTCGAAAAGGAAATCATACCGGAAATTCAGCGGGAAAACCCTGAGGAATTGACGGTTCAAGAGCTCTCCGACATAGCGGAAACGCTGGAAGACAAAGTAGAAGAAATGACTCAGACAATCGAAGAAAGTGAAGACGTAAGCGAACGAAAACAAGTGCGTTCGGAACGCAAAGAGCCAAAACAGGCTCACAAACAGTTCAGCGATTTTGTGGCTCGCAAGCAGAAGTATGAACGGGATATGGAAATTTTCGGTGAACGGAATGGTTACTCCAAGACCGATCATGATGCGACGTTTATGCGAATGAAAGATGACTATATGAAAAACGGGCAATTAAAAGCCGGCTATAATATCCAAATTGCGACGGAAGGTCAGTACGCTCTCGCCTATGATATTTTTCCAAACCCTACAGATATGCGCACGTTCCGTCCCTTCCTTGATCGTATCGAAGAAGACTTCTTTGAACTGCCCCCATACATCGTCGCCGATGGTGGATATGGCAGTGAAGAAAATTATGAAGATGTCCTGGAGAACCGTAAACGAGAAGCGCTTATTACATATAATTCGTACCGCAAAGAGAAGACGAAGAGATTTCAGAAAGATGAATTTCACTCGGCCAATTGGACCTATAACGAAGAAGATGATGCCTTTATTTGTCCAAACGGTAGAAGGGTCTCGTTCCGTCATCGATCTCAGAAAACCGATCGAAATGGTTATCAACGCGAGTTCAAGGTGTACGAATGCGAAGATTGTACAGGTTGTCCTCTCCGTTCCCAGTGCACAAAGGCTAAAGAGGGGAATAATCGAAAGGTCTATTACAACGAGAAGTGGGAGCAACAAAAGAATAGCGTGAAGGAGAAGCTTTCAGACGAGAAAACGGGTGAAATCTACGGAAAACGTAAGGTAGACGTAGAGCCAGTTTTTGGATTTTTGAAGGCTAATTTGCGTTTCACTCGAATGTCCGTGAGGGGCAAAGAGTGTGTGGAAAATGAATTAGGATTTGCCTTCCTGGCCGTGAACTTGAGAAAGTACACGGCCAGAAACGGAAACCGTCTAACCAATGATAAGATAAACTCAGTAAAAAAGGGTTCCGGTCATCAAAATTCGATGACCGGAACCCTTTTTTACGTTTTCGACTGGTTATGTCCCAGCCTCGTTTTTATTTTTGTAGAGAATGCTTTTGTGCCTTAATGAAGGAGAGACTATAGCAATTTCTTTGAAAGCGGATAGACCCCGAGGCTTTGGATGACGAGAGAAATCAATACCGTCGCAAAAGCTAATGATAGAAACAATTCATGTCCACCCGTCTGCTGAACTTGAAAACTTAAAATAAGAAACACGGACATTGTTCCTTTAAGGCCGGACCATGAGATCACCGTTGATTCACGCCAGGAAATTTCTTTCCGCCAATGGGGGAAAAGGGTTGTACTGCCTGCAATGATGAGGAACCGGACGATCATCGATAGCAGGAAGACGAGAAAAGCAAATCCCCAGACAGGTGTGCTCAAATAGGGAGCGGCCTTAATACCGATCAGTAGGAATAATAGAGAAAGCAGCGAAATCTCTACGATGCCCCAAAAACCGTCCAATGACTCTTTGAAATGTTCTTCCTTTATGGTTCGACCGTATTCAAAGGAGAGCATAAGACCAGCCGATACTGTTGCGAGAACCCCTGATACTCCAATGGCTTCCGCCAGGTTGAATATTCCATAGGCCACAACGATACTTAGCATCACCTGATATTCTTTGTTGTGGGTGTAATGAACCCCTTTACTCATCAACCAGCCGAACACGGTACCCAAGCAAGCCCCACCTAAGGAAACGACTAAAAACTCGCTCGTAAATGAGAAGAGAGAGAAATCTTCACTGCTCGTATAAATGCCCAGAAGCACAGAAAACATCACGATACTCGTCCCGTCATTCAGAAGGGATTCCCCCTCTACCACATCTGCTATCTTTTCATCGCCTGTAGAGTTTTTTAAGATCGATACAACGGAAACCGGATCCGTTGGCGTTAGGATGGAAGCGAGCAATAAAGCACCGATGAGAGAGAGGGAGATAAAAGGTCCACTGACAATATAAACAAGTGCTCCTAAAATTCCGACCGTCAACAGAAGCCCGGCAGTAGCTAGAAAAAGGATAAAGCCCATATGCTTTTTGAACTGTTCCGCCGGGAAACGGTAGGCGGACACAAATAATAGAGCAGGGAGAAACACATGATAAATCATATGCTCTGTCACTTCGATGGAAGAAAAATAAGGGATGAAAGATAATGCGATTCCAATAAAGACGAGAACCGTTGGTACAGGAAGGTTTTCCTGCTTTTTATCGAGTGTGAAGATGAAAAAACCGATGAACAATAGTAGGATTCCTTGTGTGATGGACATGGTCGAACCTCCTTTTTCTATGTATGGTTTGCCATTATCCTTTGGAAGAAATAATGAAACTTCTTTTATATAATCTATATGATATCAAGCTGCTTTTTTCGCATAAGAAAGTGAACCCGTGCTATGCTTATGATAAAAGCAATATACAAAAGGGGGTATATGGAGTGTCTAAAGAGTTTTGGAATGAGAGCTTTTCAAAAGAAACGTATGTGTACGGGAAACAAGCGAATACGTTCGTAGTGGAAATGACTGAACAGTTGAAAGAAGCCCGATACGTAGGTTGTTTCGCGGAGGGGGAAGGAAGAAATGCTGTCCACCTGGCGAAACAGGGGCATCAGGTAACGGTATTCGATCAATCGGATGAAGGGCTGACCAAAGCTGAACAGTTGGCAGAAGAAGAGGGCGTTCATATAGATACTGTTCAGGCGGATTTGACGAAAAAAGAAATGGAAGCTGCCCAGTTTGATGCAGCGGTTATGGTCTTCGGTCATGTGCCGAAAGAGAGTCAATCGTTTCTTATTGAGCAGATGATACGGTCGGTAAAACCTGGAGGGGTTGTCTTCTTTGAAGTCTATTCTGAGGACCAGCTTGCCTATGGTACCGGAGGTCCGAAAGATAAACGTATGCTATATTCGCCTGAAAATGTTCTGCACTGGATCAGTGAGTACAAATGCCTGCATTTTTACTATGGTGAAGCGGACCGGACTGAAGGAGAACGGCATACAGGTGTCGGTCATGTGATTCAGGCATTCATTCGAGTATGAGGAAACGAGCCCTGCCACAACTGAAAGTGGGTAGATTACGGATATCAATTAAAGTTGTGAGATATCAATTGAAAATCGAATATATCAATAATAATTCAAAAATATCAATCAAAAATGAAAAATATCAACCAAGACTCGTGAAAGTCCCTGCTCCCCATTCTGAAAGGGGAGCAGGGATTTCTTTTTGACTCTAGGTGCCGTCGCTTGCCGCTTATTCTCCAAAAGCCTCCGGCAGCATTTTAAATCCATCAACCTCGGCATCTTCTTCCACTTCAATCATAATGCAGCGTTTCCCTTTGTAATTGACCTGTCTGACATACTGAAGGTCCTGGGGGCTGATCGATATATTGGCGATTTTCGTATTGATTTTTATCGACTTCGAATTGTATTTTGGTACGATACTGCTTGCTTTCAGCTCATAGCCTTCATTATCGGTAATTTGAGCAAATGCGTGTTTCACTTTCTCTGAATCGACCTGTTCGCCGCTCGATTTCAATACGCGTTCGACATCTCTGTAGTCGAGTTTCGGGGGAGTATCGTCTTCGTTTTCTTCGACGGTACGGTTGATTTCCCCGTAGACGTTGGCAAGGGTGGAAGGGCTCAATTGGTCCCCGACGACGTCACGGATGACTTCTTCGAAAATGGCTTTATCCTCTTTAGCCGTCATGATTTCTTCCCCGTTTAACACGTCTTCAATGAAACGGTAGTCAGGTTCGTTCGCTTTTCCGGCAGAGTAGAGGATGTGGTTTACATCCGAAGCACCGTCTGTAATTCCTGGGAAAAGAAAGCCTGTCATCGGGTTTTTCAAATCGATGACAGGATCGACTTCAATTTTATATTTGAATTCTTTCTCAATATAGTCGAACTGAATTTCTTTTTTCGGATCTTCTGTTTTATTGATGCTGCAGAGGATGAACGGGTTCGAATAAACGGCGTCGCGACTGCTTTCCTCTGATTCTTCGCTGCGGCGTCTCGTAGGCTTCATATATTCAGCGCGGATGAAGGAGATGACAACATCCTTTTCATAGGGATGATCGCGGATGATTTTTTCTGTCATTTGAAGCATTTGTTCCTTCCAGTCGTCCACATGGTTACTTAGAAGACCTTTATGTAAAATCAGCTGGCTGTTATCTTCGGCTTCACGCTGAAACTTCAGTTCGAACAGTTTTTCATCGAGCTGCCCGGTGAGAAGCTTTTTGAAATTGTTCATATAAAGCTCTTGCTGATCTTTATCGAGCATTTCAAATGGCTGGCTCTGATGATGATAAATTTCTGTCGTTTCTTTCATGATATAGACGTTGAAAATATTTTTGATTTTCAATAGGTCATTGTCCACTTTGAGCTGCCTGCGGATGCCGGCAATGTCTTTTTTGTCCATCCATCGTTCACTCCTAAATTGGTCATTCCTTTTCTGGTTCTCTTATTTTAACATAGAGAAAATGTAAACAACCCAGAAATTGAAACAAAGTAGCGGTGTTTTACGTAAAGGCAAAGGAGGTGAAGTTATGAAATGGTCCATCTATCAAATTTTCGTATTCATTGGAATGGCTTTAATTATGTGGATCCTCGAGTCTACCCTTCTTGGTCATATAGGAGTGGAAATCACGAGAGGAGAGGGAGCTGTGTATTCTCCGCTGATAACGTTTTTGGTCCTCATCCTCTTCATCACTTGTTTTTACATACTATTTCTGTTTGAAGCGAAAAAAGGACATAAATTCCAACAGTCCATTTGGACGTATATGCCCTCCATATGCATGTTCATCGGAGGTACTTCTATCGTCTTGTTTTTACTGGGAGGAACGATAGGCCCCATAGGAGGGTGGATCGAACAGGTGCGTTCTCTTTTCTATGTTTTCCTGTCCTATTTTCTATTCTTAATCTTTTTGTTTATTTTTTCTTTTGAGCACAAAAGAAAACGGTTCGAGCAGTCACCAGAACGAACCGTACACCTATCTTACTTTTGGACATTGGTGTTATTTTTTAGTCTGTTTTTCTTGTTTTAAGGATCTTAAAAACGTTGATGACTAAAGGAGGCTCACAAAGCTCCCAGAAAGCGAGTCATTCCCCGCAGCCCCATCCACTCAACAGAAGTCTCGAAACTGAGTCTTCAACAAAAGGGAGCTAAGGGAATAGCGGAAAAGGAGAAGGGTTCCTTAATGAAGGAACCCTTTTTGTGTTAGTTATCTTGTTTTGCTTTTTTGGATTTGCGCGCTTTTTGGGCTTCTTGTTTGTGAGCTTCGTTAGCTGCTGCGCTGCCGAATTCCTGAGAAAATTCAGTATCGGCTTTTTTCGGGTCAAATCCCTTTTTGTTCTTTTGCTCAGCATCGTGTTTCTTTGTTCTTTTCGCCATGATTGTTCACCTCCGTCTCCTTTTTATTATGAAACGGAATTGTATTTCTCATGTAAGGAAGTGGTGAAATTCATCTAGAAACGATAAGAAATCCAATGTATAATAAGTGAAGTTGAAAAAATAGATGGAAGAAGCGTGTGTGCCTTCTTCCATCTATTTTTTCGTTGTATGTTGATCGGAAAGGAGGAGGACAGGTATGGATTTTTTTGAGCGGATGGAACAAGAGACGGGTGTCCTTTTGAACGATGTTCAGCAACAGGCGGTGGTGCACACGGACGGGCCGTTGCTTTTGCTTGCGTCACCGGGTTCAGGGAAAACGACGACACTGAATATGAAGATCGGTTATTTGATCCTCGAGAAAAACGTTGACCCTGACCGAATCATGGCGGTCACGTTCAGTAAAGCGTCAGCACGGGATATGTCAGAACGTTTCGATCGTTTCTTTTCCGGTCTGACGAATGAAAAGGTCCACTTTTCCACCATCCACAGTTTCGCCTACAAAGTGGTCCGTGAATCATTACGGAAGAATGGTCAACACTTCCAGCTGATTGAAGGAAATATAAGTGATGAAGAATTGAAAAAAGGCTGGGACGGGCCAGAGGTTCCTCTTCATAAGAAGTTTATTTTGAAAAAGTTATATGAAGATGCGAATGGTGTGCAGATGACGGATGATGAGATGGACGAGCTGATGAGGTACATCAGTTTTGTGAAGAACCGTATGATTGAAGGGAAAGAGCTCGACCGGGTGCCTTGTCAGGTGAAACAGGCATCGTCCATCTACCAATCGTATGAAGCATTTAAGAAAAAGGATCCGTTTAAATTGTTGCTTGATTTTGATGATATGCTCACGTATTGCCATGAAATCTTATTGGACGATGCAGCAATCCTATCCAAGTATCAGCAGCAGTTTGAATACATTTTGACAGATGAAAGTCAGGATAACTCGCTGGTTCAGCATGAAATCGTTGAATTGTTGGCAAAACCACAGAACAACCTTTGTGTCGTAGCGGATGATGATCAGTCGATTTTCATGTGGCGCGGTTCGGATGTCGACAAACTCTTGGACTTTGAAGAAACGTATCCGAACGGAACCGTTTTGACGATGTCCCAGAATTACCGCTCATCACAGGACATTGTGAAGGTATCCAACCAGTTCATCAAACGCAATAAAAAGCGGTATGCAAAAGAAATGTTCACTGAAAATGAGGCGCACACTCCAATCGAGATCAAAAACTTGAGCAACTATGAAAAGCAGTTGAAGTATCTCACGGAACAACTGAAAAATAGAGGACCGGGAGAAGAAGTGGCTGTTCTCTACCGCAACAACGCATCGGCTGTACCGATCGCTGATCAGCTCGATAAATCCGGCATTGATTTTTATATGAAAGACATCGATCCGAAGTTTTTCAAACACTGGGTCGTAGAGGATATCCTGAACTTTATGCGGTTCTCCTACAATGATCGCCGTGTCGATATTCTCGAGCGGATTCATACTAAGTTCAATGCTTATATTTCGAAAAAACAGATTTTCTTTTTGAAAAAGAAAAATAGCCAAGCGTCCGTTTTCGATCGGCTTTTGGAAAGGGACCTGCCTGACTATCAATCGAAGAACATCAAAAAGGCAAAAAAGCTGTTCAAAGACATCAACGAAATGGAGCCCGCCCAAGCGATCCGCACGATCAGGGAAAAGCTTGGTTACGATCATGCGCTCCAAAAGATGTCCGATAAATTCGGCTTCAATGCCGAACACCTGATGAACATTTTAAACACCCTTGAAAAAATTGCCGAGGGATTAGGCTCACTGAAAGGTTTCGCAGATCGTTTAAAGGAGTTGGAGAAGCTTCTTCAAACATCTAAGTACAATAAAAACAAAAGTGCTCTTACGCTGACAACGTTCCATAGTGCTAAAGGTCTTGAATATGACAAAGTGTACATGATCGACCTCGTTAATGGCGTCATTCCGTCGAAGGATGATATGGAAACGTATCGAAATAAGGAAGCTGGACCAATGGAGGAAGCCGTCCGTCTTTTCTATGTTGGAATGACACGCGCAAGGACAAACCTTGAGTTGTTGACGTACAACTACAAAGGCAGTGAACGCGTGACAGAATCGATTTTTTTGATGAATGTGAGGAGGATTCTTCAGCCGGAAGGAGAGAAGCTGAGAAAACGGAAGCGTCAAGCTCCTGATTTATCAGATGAAAACCTGCTCCAAATGGATGAGGTGGAGATTGGAAAACCCATCATTCATCGGAAGTTCGGTCCCGGTGTCATCAAGGAATATGATACCGACCAGATCGGCATCCAATTTGTAGAAGCAGGTTACAAAGAACTGTTGTTAGAGGTTTGTTTAGACAATGGATTGTTGAGTAAGAGTACAGAAGGTATGAAACGTTAATAGAACCCACCCAGAAGGTGCCAGGTCCATAGGATCGAGGCATCTTTTTTTAACATTTTATCAGGAACTTAATTGGAAACTTTCTTTCTTTAACCGTCACATTAACATTCTTTTACACCTCTTTCACCTCTGCTTATCGTTCACTTAATAAAAAAACTATAACATAGATCATAGAAGTTAAATCTTTTCCCGAAGTGATGAAAAATGTGCCCCACTCGCGGAAACTAGTCCCTCTTACCCGGTCGGTATTTTGCATGAACGTTCGTAGTCGGGATGGCGCGTTTCTATTGTTCAGAAGAAGAAAATCTAATCCTTCACTTGAACGCAAAGGAGATGAAGTCTGATGATCCGAAAGCTTAGCATCACCTTCATAACACTGGGACTCTTGATGGTTTTATGGAACGGTTACCAATGGTGGATGCAAAGTCAGGTCGTTTCCTATGACCCAGAATTACAGACGGAGCTGCGCCAAAGCTATTCGGTTTCTAAAAATCCAGGTGACTCTTCCTACACCGTGGACCATGTTTCTGCTGAAACGTATGAAACCGGTGAAGGGATGGAAGAGTTGACGATTCCGAAACTTGGGAAAAAGTACCCTGTGTATTACGGTTCTGATCCAGACACGTTAGAAAAAGGAATCGGAATGTATGATACGTCGTTTACGACATCTCCATCCGAAGGTGGCCACACCGCACTCGCCGGTCACAGGGAGACGACTTTCGTAGGGCTTGATGGTTTAGTGGAAGGGGATTTTATCTACTTGACGGAAAACAACATCGAGTATGAATACCAAATCAATAAAATCTGGGTCACGGACGCGGAAGATACATCGGTCCTTGTCCCCAAATCATCTCCTACGTTGACATTGACCACCTGTTATCCGTTCGACTTTATCGGTTCTGCACCTGAGCGTTTTATCGTACAAGCAGATTTAGTGAAGCAGCAAGAGATAAAATAATGACAGACCTCTCCTTTTGTGAAGAAAGGAGGGGTTTTTTAGTTTGTTATGTGTGAGGAAAAAGAGATTGGTGCGTGAATCCTCTCCTTAAAATTAAAGTATGCTTTGAAATCAACCGAAGTTTTAATGCCATCCTGGTCATACTCTTTAATCAAACGGATATGTATTAGTAAAAAGGAAGGGGGCATATGTACTAGGTTGAAAAACTATTTTGAAATGAGGGTGGAAGGTGGATCAAGAATCAAAAACGAAAACTTCAGGCAGTGAGGAAGAGAAAAAATCTTCTACAGGGTTAGAGGAAAATGTCGGAGGTCTGCTTGCCTACTTGCTCGGCTTTATCAGCGGCATCGTTTTCCTTCTCATTGAAAAGGAAAATGAGTTCATTCGTTTTCATGCCATGCAGTCCGTAATCTTATTTGGTTTCTTTTTTGTTTTTGGATTTGTTGTCAATTTCATTCCGATTATCGGACTTTTTGTCAGCTTATTGATGGCTCCAGTTTCTTTGGTGTTATGGATTTTGTTGATGGTAAAAGCGTATCAGGGGGAGAGGTATCATTTACCGGTGACGGGAAAAATGGCGGAAGAGCAACTTGCGAAGATGTCAAAGTAACTGTAAGGGTTTAAATTTTGGGAAAACGCATTTTTTCTTTTTGTTAACACAAAAGACCATCCCTATGTTGTATCCACACATAGAGATGGTCTTTTCTTATTTATTCTATTTCAATGATCCATTTAGCCTCGATATCAGTCATCATATCTGTGTAGTACACTTCATATGGTCCTTTGCCGCTAACTCCATAAAAGGCTTGTCCGGAAGTGTTTTTTCCAGGCTTTAATTCAGTCATTAGAGTATCTAAAGGGTAAGTTTCCATTTGAGTTCCTTCTTCGTCATAGACGTCAAAATCTCCACCACTAAAGAAAAGGGACTCATCGTTTGAATTTTGTACTTTCAGATCAATTTGTAGCACTTCTTCTGGTTGTTTGTCTGTCATGTCATTTCGTTCATCTGTATAAGAAGCTTCTTTAAGTGTAATCACTGTTCCGTTTACATCCACTTTTTCACCCATATCGAATGTTCCCAGACTGCTAGATGTTTGCCCTTCTTCAAAATCAATGGGTTCGTCATTGTTCATTACTTTAAATCCGGATAAATCCTCGACAATAATGGTTGGTTCTTCATCATTGTAAAAGTCAGAGTGTTTGTACATCTCTCTCAAATAAGCGTCTAGAATTGGTGCCAACATGGCATTTTCCATTGTTTCACCGTCTGAATTGTTTAGTGTGAGAATGATTGTTTGTTCATCAGACATCTTGGCCTCACTGAGTGTAATTTCACCTTCTTCATTTGGTTCAGTTAATGTGACCAGTAGCTTTTTGAATTGGGCCTCCGAGAGGTCTACTTGTTCCCAGTCTTCTTCTGTCATACCTTCCGCGCCTTTTTCTTCCAACACTTCTAAACCTGTGCCTTCTTCTTTAGTTGTTTGGTCTTTTTCTTCCTTGGTTTCGTTTTCTTTAGGTTCATCGACTGTTTTTGCTTCTTCATCCGAAGCGCAAGCAGCCAATGTAGTAATAGTCAAAACGAAAATGAAAGATAATAGTTTCTTCATTGTAATACTACTCCCCTCATAAATATATAAGTATAAGTGTGAATAATTGCTAGTATCTTTGACCTGATAACAAAAACATACTGATTATACTCTGATACATATTGTAACATTTTTGTTACAAACATAAAGGTATTGTTATATATTTAGTTTATTTTACCGGTTAGAGTGATGGTAAATAATGAATGAACACCCAATATTCTAAGTAGTAGTGATTAAAGCTGTGTATAAACTTTATTTTCGTTAATGAAAAGGATTAAATATAAAGAATGTTGAAATATGGAATAGATAGATGTATGGCTTTAGTTAATCAATGAAAGCATTGAAATTTCCAAACCAGGACAGCTATTTCATACTTTTATCAGTATCGAAGAAGTATTAAGAGAATCAGAGAAGTGAGGTCATACGGATGGCGATTACTTATAAACAATGCCCCAGGTGTCATTCGAAAAAGGTAGCCACCATTTTATATGGGGAACCAACCTATGAAGCTTACCAACAAGCAGAAGAAGGAAAGGTCGTGCTGGGCGGTTGCTGTGTTCTGTTTGATGGACCTGAATATTCTTGTAACGATTGCGGATATCGTTGGAATAAACGTGAAGCCATAGAGGCAGCTTATGCCCGTATAAAAGGAATCAACTTTTCCATAGGAGGGTTCTTTGAAGGGGAGTTTTTCGTTGAAGTCAACTTCGAAACAAGAGATATGAAATGGGGGCACCGGAATGTGGGGGGAGAAAAGGTTAATGTTAAGCAATTGAGGAAAACCTCCGTCGATCGTATCATCGCTGAAATCCAAGCGGTGAATCTACTGAACTGGAAATCTCGTTATTCTAGTGAATTTCCAATTATGGATGGAACGCACTGGAGTTTAGAATTGCTCAGGGATGGAAGGAGTATCGTAAAGTCAGGAGATAATGGTTTTCCTGATGAATGGGATCCATTCTATGAGATTATGGAAAGATATGCAAGGTAGGTCTTTAGAAAGGGGAATGAAAGATGCAAAAGTTGAACATGAATCCCATTGAGAAATTTCTTCAACAAAATTCTGTCATGGTTCTGGATGGTGCTTTAGCGACAGAACTTGAAGCTTATGGCTGTGACTTGGACGATCCGTTATGGTCAGCGAAAGTGCTGCTGGAAAATCCGAAGGCCATCAAGGAAGTACATAAAGAATATTTCAAAGCGGGAGCGGATTGTGCCATTACCGCCAGTTACCAGGCGACGATTCCCGGCTTTGCGGAACGGGGCTTTTCCGAAGAGCAATCGTTATCGTTGATGAAGAAAACGGTTGAGCTTGCCAGGAGCGCCAGAGATGAATATTGGGAAGAAGGTTCTTCTGGGAACAATGTGAAACCGTTAGTGGCCGCTTCGATCGGTCCATATGGCGCTTATCTTGCAGACGGATCAGAATACAAGGGGAATTATGGGGTGACCGATCAACAGTTGGTTGATTTTCATCGTCCCAGAATGAAGGCGTTGGTGGAGGCGGGAGCAGATCTCCTAGCAATGGAAACGATCCCTTCTTTTCAAGAGGCGAGAGTATTGGCTACATTATTATTAGAGTTTCCGGAGACGTATGCCTGGATGTCGTTTACATTAAAAAATGGAAAAGAAATCAGCGACGGTACGGCTCTTCGAACGTGTGCTGAAGAGCTGAATGATAGCAACCAAGTCGCTTCAGTCGGGGTGAACTGTGCACCAATGGAAATAGCGGCAGAGGCGGTGGCGGTCCTGAAAAAATATACAGACAAGCCATTGCTTATGTATCCGAACTCCGGCGAAACGTATGACCCAGACTCGAACACGTGGTATGGGGAAGGTTCTTCAGTCTATTTTGATGATGCATCCCAACAATGGGTTGAAAGAGGTGCTTCGCTCATCGGCGGGTGCTGCCGGACGACTCCCCAACACATTCGCGTGTTGGCAGAAAAGTGGAAAATGAAAAGATAGAAACAAAAAGAAGGGCTTATTTGAGCCCTTCTTTTTGTTTCTATTGAATATGGCGGTTAAAGAATTCTAGTACTTTCCTGTACACGAGAATTTCGTTTTCTTTCTTGGAAAAACCATGTCCTTCATCCTCCAGGACAATGTATTCCACGTCTCTTCCTTTCTCTTTTAAAGCTTCAACGACTTGATCGGATTCCGCTTTGACTACGCGAGGGTCCTTTGCGCCCTGAATGACGAGCATCGGCTTCGTCATCGTATCAAGGTAGTTGATCGGAGAGTCTTCGTCGAGCTTTTCTTTATCTTTTTCAGGGTCACCGACCAACTGGGCCATGGCTGGCTTCCAGTGTTCAGGTACGGAGTTGATGAAACTGAACAGGTTGCAGGGGCCGAAGATATCGACGACCGCTTTGAAATAGTCCGGATGTCTGCCATGAAGCAGGAGAGACATATAGCCTCCGTAGCTGCCGCCCATCAATAGTATGCTATCTTTCGTTGCGTACCCTTCATCGATCAACCAGTCGAGACCGGCGACGTTATCGAGCCTAGGAGCATGTCCCCAGTCGCCCTCAATCATTTTTTCAAATGCCTGTCCATATCCTGTCGAGCCCCGGAAGTTCGGAGCGAAAAGACTGTATCCTTCATGGACGAGAAACAGGAAGAGAGAGCGGAAGGAAGCGCGTTCCGCAGCTTGTGGGCCTCCGTGAGGCCAAAAAATCATATGGCCATTATCTTTTTCAGGCTTTGGACGGTACAATAAAGCTTCTATTTCTAAGCCGTCAAAAGATTCATAGGTGACATAATCAGGTGATGTCAAATACTCCTTATTCACGCCTGGGACGCCGTATTTCGTTAACGATTCCCAACCTCCTCCTCTCTGTTTGTACAGATTAGCAGGTACCGTCGCAGAGTCACCGCGAAGGTACACCGTTCCAGAATCAGCAATGACTAATTGATCGATGACACTGACGGGAGACTCCAGATTTTCGAGTTGCTTCTCGCCCAGCTTATAACGGTAAAGCTGATCACGTACACCTTTTTCACTGATGATATAAAGGGAATCGGTCGTTTGATCATACTTCATTTGCTTTAAATCTTCCGCCTCTGCGTGCACGACTTTTTCAAAAGACTTCGTTTCAAGGTTGAAGCGCGCGAGGTAGGAAAAGTCACTTTCGTAATTGGTGAGCAAGTAGATTTCCTGTTCGGAAACGAAAATCGCTTCGGATACCGTGTGCTGAGGCTCAGGTGAAGGGGTAAGAAGAAGGTCTTCCTCTCCTGTTTTTACATAATACAACTGGTATGTATTCGAAAAAGCCTTCATATAGAGGAAGCTCTTTTCCTCCGGGCTCTTGTCGACCAGAACCGTCATCCCACCTTCACCGTGAACGATGACTTCTTCCTCTTCAGTTTCCAAGTTAAAGCGATAGCCTTTCATGTACGTTTCGTCATCCTTTGTTGACGTATAGTACAACTGCTTTCCGTCTTTTGATAAAAAGGGGTAGATGTGGCGGGCACCATCTTTTTTACGTACAGGTTGGAGAGGGCCTCCTTCAGGCGGTATGGCATAAATTTGTCCATTTTCATCGCCATCTTTATCCACAACAGCAATCATGAATTTCTCTTTAGGTCCGTAGGTGACGTGCTCACAGCTTTGATTGTGGAACGTTAGTGGATAGGGGAAAGTATTCGGAAGATCCATCGCCCATAGATTGTATTTGCCATTCAAATTTGTACTGAAGACAAGCTGAGATTCATCCGCACTTACGGCAAATGTCTCTATTCCATACGTTTGAAAGAATTGTTCAACATCGGGTTGCGGGAATTTTAACATGTACAAAACTCCATTCCTTTTTTTGTCATTTAACAAGTTTCGACATTCCTTTGTTGATTCCTCCTTGTCTCGCATGTGACTGGAGTAATCGACAAAAGAGTGAACCGTTCTCCTCAACACCATATACATAAAACAGCTGCTCAAAGAAAATCAAATAACAATTGACAATGATAATCGTTATCAATTAATATATTTATATACTTACAAAGGGAGTGAAGCCAACCATGGGACATTGTTTATATGTCATTAAACCTTTCCGATATGAAAGGAGAAATGCAGGTTGTGGCTGTCACAAAACGATTCGCTTTGGAATAGGCCAGCGCTTATATGTGTTGAACGATCCTTTTTATATAGAAAGCCACGGGTGGAACGTCAGCGTCCAGAGAGAAGGGGAAGAGCCTTTCAACATGTCTGCACGTTTTATAGATGAACTTTATCAAAAACGGATGTTGATGACTTGGTTGGATGTAGAGTTGCAAATGAATTACCAAGCATACAAAATTGATCAGGCTCTACATGTTCGAGATGAAGTTTTATTCCAAATGTATACGAAAGCATATAAACAGATGAAACATTTATATACGCATGAAGCTGTATCAGAAGGGAGTAAGTCATGACGAAGATCCTGATTGGCTTTGCCAGTATGTCTGGAAATACAGAGGATATAGCTGACCTTTTAAAGTCTCATTTAGACTGTGACCATGAGGTGGAAATGCGCGAGTTAGAAGACATAGAAGTCTCTTCGCTATTAGAATATGATGGTTTACTTATTGGCTCCTATACATGGAACGATGGGGATTTACCCTATGAAGTAGAGGATTTTTATGATGAGCTGGCTGATGTTGATTTAACAGGCATATCAGCAGCCGTGTTCGGGTCCGGTGATCCCGTGTACCCTCGTTTCTGTGAAGCTGTCCATCTGTTGGAAGATCAATTGAAAGAAGCGGGTGCGGATCTTATTGCAGAAGGGTTGAAAATTGATATGAATCCAGATGCAGAAGAAGACCTGAATGCGTGTTCGCAGTTTGCAGAGAGTGTATCCAACCATTTTCTGAACGTCAAAGCATAGGCATACTCAGTGAACACAAGTATTTGGATTCCACCGTTTCAATAGTCTCTCAAAAAGCCTTTACCATTATAAAACGCAGAGGATAATAGATCTCCTCTGCGTTTTTCTCTTCTTGTTTATGTTTTGACTGTTGTCTTGTTTCCGTAAAGGATGCGTTCGATCATCGCTTTGTCCATAACCAGACGAGACATTCCGTTCTTATTCAGAAGTTCCTGTGTGTTACTGTCGTCAAAAGAAATGTTTTTATTCCAATAAGGACGGAATACGCTCATCGGAGCATTGAATACTTGCTCTTCCTTCGTTAATTCCCCCTCGTAATCGGACGGGACCATCTCGATATTATGAAAATCAAGATTTTCCTTGATCATTTCAAATAACAAACGATTGGTCGGCGGATGAGGATTCGTAATGTGATAGATGGCTTTGGGATGATCCATATTAAGAGCGGCAGTGAGTACATCCACCACATAGTCGACAGGGACGAAGTTTTGACTGGTCTCACCTGTACATAAGAACTTAAACGTTTGGTCCTGCAGCTCCTTTTTCCGTTCTGTTCGTTTCTTAAGAATTTCAAGGCCGCGAATGACTCCATATAATGCGAAACTCGTGTCTGCTTCTCCAGTTTTCGAATCTCCGATAATAATGGAGGGACGGAAAATTTTGATATTTAACGTATGATCGTAGCCTAGAACAAGGTGTTCGGCGTGACATTTGCTTTCTTCATAAGCATTCACAAACGTCTGCTCCTTTTCGTGTAACTGCTCTGAAGCCTGACGTTTCATTCCAAGCGTGTATGCTGTGCTTACATAATAAAAGTTTGCAGCATGAATGTCCTGCGCAAGATGAAGCACATTCTCTGTACCGTCCACATTGACTTTGAAGGTTTTATCACGTTCATTTTCATCAAAAGAAAGGAAGGCAGCGCTGTGATAAACCGTGTCAATCTGGTCTCGCAAACGAAGGAGTTGCTCTTCACTGACTCCAGCGTTTTTAAGAGACAGGTCGCCTTCGATGACGTGGAGCTTTCCCTTGGCATCTGCAGGAATGTCCTCCTTAAGGTTTTCCGCTTTACGCAGACTTCTTACTAGGGCATAGACGTTATGGTTGTCGTTCAGCAATTTCAATGCTAGTTGTTTTCCTAAAAAGCCTGTAGCTCCTGTAATCAAAATGTTCATGTTAGCTCCTCCGATGTTTCATTCATGTGTCTATATAACAGCTGTGTTGTTCATAATAGAATGAAAGATTTCCAAATCTATAACATTGTCCAGCTCTAGCTATCATTCGTAGTGGATACAAGGATAACATATAGCGAACGGAATGTTGTGAAAAAAGTATGAGAAAACATTGGAAGCAGCCCATTGATCATGATCTCTCGAGCAGTCTCTGAGCATAGGCATCTGACATGTTAGAATGGACAGAGAATACGAGTGTCCTTGGAGGTACCATTTATGAATAAAAGCCAGTTGTTAAAGAACTTGAAGGAAAGCCAAAAGCGTGAAAAGGAAAGACAACGAATGCAGGAACAGAAATTTTGGAATCATCCCTCTGATCTCGATGATCTTGAGGGTGTATTGGAACAACGGACGAAAACAGAACTGGATGAGATAAGAAAGAATTTCGGCTTTAAAGGGTTAAGTTCGCTGAATAAAGCAGATTTAATCGCCCACTTTAAGGAACTGCTTCCCGTACATTTGCACCGGACTCTATCCTATATGAATGAAGGAGGCTATGAACTGGTAAAAAAGCTTGCTGCAGGGGAAGCGCATGTCAGTGGAAAAGACGTTCCTTTTTCTACTGCGAGAAAAATGGTCGAGCGCGGCTGGGTGTTTCCTGCGAGAAATGATGGAAAACGGGTATGGGTGTTTCCGAAAGAATTAAGATCGGCGTTCCGTGAAGCAGACGGGCAAAAGCTTCAGCAGCAAGTCCGTGAAAATACAGAGTGGATTCGTTTGACCAAAGGCATGCTCCATTATTATGGGTATATCACAGACGGGGCGGTTATTTCAGCGTTGGAGCGACTTAGCGGAAGGGAAGTAGACATCCAGCGTTATTTTGAAGTGATGCGGCTTTGTTCTTATTATGAAGTGAGTACTATTTCTGGAGGATTTTTCCACGCTGGTCTAGATTTCGAAGAAAAGAAAGAGCTCATGACCCAGCACGAATCTCGGCCTGAAATTCCCTATTATCCTTTTTCAAAGGAACAGTTACTAAGAGCAGGGGCGACGGATCCGTCGGAAGCCATGCAGCCTTTTATGGAGCTGATTCGAAACTCTTATGATCTAGATGAGGAGGAAATCCTCGATCAGGCGTATATGTTTGGAGAGCTTCTGAAAGAAGGGGTGGACATCAATGAACTGTTGGAAGAATTCCAGGAAGCGTTTGAAATCCCTAATCGCCAGGTGATGCAGCAAGTAGCGGACACTTTCGTCTACGCCAACAACCATACCCGGATGTGGATGTTGAAAGGTCACAAACCAGTTGAGCTCTCTCGTCATAAGCAGGCTTCCTCGGAAGTAGAAACCAGTGAGAAGGTCGTCCCTTTTAAACAAGAGAGAAAGATCGGACGAAACGAACCTTGTCCCTGTGGCAGTGGCAAAAAATATAAGAAATGTTGTGGATCGCTAAAGTAGCCCATTGTGCGAAGAGGAGGATAAACAGTGACAGTCAAACTGAGGAAGGTTGCTGATGAGTTAGAGATGATCATGGAAGAATATATGGCATTTTTTGATCGGGAAACGTATGAAGTCGTTCGTTTTCCTCCAGGAATGTATGATGATGCCGAAATGGGCGAGCCTTATGAGGCGCGGATAGATTGGCTGGAGGAGGACTGGGAGATCGCGAAAATGGTCGTCCAAAATAAAGAGAGATTCGTGGAACTGCCTTCTAAGTGGGATATTCATGACTACGAAATCATCGAGAGTTTCTCTTATTCTATTAAAGACGAACAAGTCAGGACACAGGTGCTGAATGCCATCCGTGGACGTGGTGCTTTCCGCCGCTTCCGGAAGCATGTAGAATATCACGGCTTGTTGGAGGATTGGTACAAGTATAAGTCAGATTGGTATGCGGAGATCGCAAGGGAATGGTGCGAAGAAAATGACATTCCTTATGAAGAATAGGCAATGAAGAGTCAGTCTTCCCTCAGGGAGCTGATTCTTTTTTTCTTGCAAAGGAGGTGGGAGGTCCTAGTTCGGAATGTATACATATTGGAGATCCAGATAAAAACGGTTAGTCACTTTTGTTCATTTTGTCTGCTCAAGCAGGTTTTTGCTGAAGGAATGAAGTATTTGGTAAATAACCTATAAATTGGGAGGCATTTGATGAAAAAGAAATTATTGACGGTAGCTGTAACAGGTGCACTTTTGACAACAGGTGGATTGATTCCGGGAAGTGGAACCGTTCTGGCTGGAGACAACGGAGCGAATGGACCGAACTACAATGGAAATGAAACCATCAAAAATGAACGCCTGCATTCTTATGAAGAGATGGCTGATTTCTTACATAAGCTTGATCAGCGTTCAGAAGCACTTGAGCTTGAAGTCTATGGGCAGTCCGTAAAAGGAAGAGATTTATATTTAGCGAAGATTGGCGCCATGGATGAAGACAAGCCGACCGTCCTGTTTCTCACCCAGCAGCATGGGAATGAAACGCTGACGACAGAAGGCGCATTGCAAGTCATCAAACATTTGACTTCGAATGGGAAGAACGTGAAAAACATTCTTGAAAACGTGAATGTTCTCATTGCTCCAAGGTTGAATGTAGATGGAGCGGAAGGGGATGTGAACTTCTCTTTGGATGATTACGTGTCAGGAACGCACACACGCTATAATGCGAACGGGGTAGACTTGAACCGTGACCACGTCGATCGCGAGCAGCCTGAAACGAAGGCGTTGCATGAAGAAGTGCTGCAAAAATACAGTCCTGATTATATGATCGACTTGCATCACCAGGGAACACAGGTGACGCTTGGGGATACAGGTGAGCTGGTATCTGGTTCTATTTTATATCCGACAAATTCAGAGGTGGATCCAGAGGTTCGTGAACAGTCGAAGAAATTGGGAGCTGTCGTCTACAACGCCGTTGAATCCAAAGGTTATGGTCTTCTTTCCAAATATCCTGGTGGAACGGCACAGACGATCAGCCGTAATGGACTGGCTGCTGAATATGGCATCTCCACCCTATTATTTGAAATGAGAGGAATGGCCGACCATTATCGTGAAGATTATGTCCTTGGCCAGAAGAGTAATGGATATTTGATCCAGCAAGCGGTGACAGCCATGACAGCTACACTGGAGGCTCTGGCGGATGGTTCGCTTGAATCTGCTGATCCTTCGTTCTGGGATACATTACCTGAGAGTAACTACGATGGAGAATAATGTAAGGGGGACTTCCTTTTTAGGGAGTTCCTTTTTTATATCCTGCTTCCTAAGAGCGCAATTCTGACTTCCAGCGCGCGACTCAGCATTCCAGCGCGCGACTCAGCATTCCAACGCGCGACCCAGCATTCCAGCGCGCGACTCAGTCCTCCAACGCGCGACCCAGCATTCCAGCGCGCGACTCAGTCCTCCAGCGCGCGACTCAGCATTCCAGCGCGCGACTCAGCCCTCCAGCGCGCGACTCAGCCCTCCAGCGCGCGACCCAGCCCTCCAACGCGCGACCCAGTCCTCCAACGCGCGACCCAGCATTCCAGCGCGCGACCCAGCATTCCAGCGCGCGACTCAGTCCTCCAACGCGCGACCCAGCATTCCAGCGCGCGACCCAGCATTCCAACGCGCGACCCGGCATTCCAACGCGCGATACAGCCCTCCAACGCGCGATACAGCTTACCAAAGCGCGACTCATGCCCTCTCAAAGGCGGACTTACACTTTTCTTCTTTCATCCCACCACCGGCGACTCAAGACAGGAGTGACATAGTGCATATCTGAAATCCTCCACCTTATATTATTCCTTCTAAGTATGGGGGAAACTAGAGTAATTCAGTGGTGAGCCGTTTATTTACACCAGGTAGGGGAATGGTTTATCACGAAAGAAAAAGAAGGTGAAGTAGGTATGCTATTTTCTGGAACGAAAATTTCGGATTTATCCGTCACATCTGTATTACTTATTCTGGTTGGATTCCTTTCACTTGGAATCAGCATTTATTATTTTATTGATTTGACCCACAGCATTTTACAGAAAGAAAAATTCGCCATTGATCAGCAGGCTTTCGATCTAGTGCGGGCAACTTCCTTTGGAGGAGCAGAGCCGCTGGCAAAAGCTATCTCTAAGGCAGGGTCCGTAATCTTTATGGTCATTGTTTCACTTATACTGGCTGTCTATTTGCTGTTCTTTTCGCCATTTAGTCGATGGGTCGGTGTTTATTTCATTTTGGCTATGGGTGGCGTCAGTGGTCTTACGGCAGGATTAAAGTCATTCTCCAGTCGCGCCAGACCTGAGTTCAAGGGAGATTATCACGGCGCGACATCCAGTTTTCCGAGTGGTCACGCATCAGGCGCGCTCGTTTTTTATGGTTTCATCATCTACCTTTTCGCAATCAGTAAACTTGAACCAAGGTGGAAATGGGGGATCAATATTGTTTTGTCCCTCATCGCAATGCTTATCGGTATCAGTCGTGTTTATTTAGGGGTGCATTTCTTTACAGACGTCGTTGCAGGGTATTTGTTTGGGATAGCCTGGCTTCTCATTTGTCTTACTTCCCTTGAAGTGACGCTATGGCATCAACGGAGGAGACAAAGGTTGTCATAATCCCGTCTTTTTTTTCATGCTCACCCTTTTTATGAATAGATATAAAAGAGCGAGCAAAAAGGGGGCGATCACATGGCTGTTATTAAAGCTCCAAGCAAACATATTGACATGTTGGCACGATTGCTGCGAGCGGAGGCTGTCGGTGAAGGGAAGCAGGGGATGTTACATGTAGGGGCTGTGACCGTGAATCGCGCAAGAGCGAATTGTTCAGATTTTAAAGGGGTGAGTACATTGCCAGAGGTGATCAATCAACCGAAAGCATTTGAAGCCTTGCAACATGGCATGTACTACCAAAGAGCACGGGAAAGTGAAAAACGTTTGGCACGGAGAAACGTGAAGGGATATAGGACCTGGCCGGCGAAGTACAGTTTATGGTACTTCAGACCGGACGGAGACTGCCCACCCACGTGGTACGGTCAGAGTCAGGTTGGAAGATATAAATCTCACTGTTTTTATGAGCCTGTGGCGGGCGAATGTGATGAAATTTATAATACCTTTTAATCATGAATAAGGCTGACAGGCGGAAGAGGAGCCTGTCAGCTTTTTTGATTAAAACCATTTGTGTTTTCTTGATAAGGGAACAAAATGCTTCGTAAAAGAAAAGCGGCGGGAGTGGAAGGTGGCGATTTCAAGACCGATTCGATACGCTTCCTGGTCGATGCGCTGTTGCTCTTTCTTGAATTGTTCAAGGCTTGTCGTGTTCAGGAGAAGTTCGGTGTTGTACCATACATTCGTCCTGCAGTGGCTAAGGAAAAACGAGGAAAGTTTTTCGTCGTGCCGTCGCAGCAGTCGGTCCATCCATTTAATGAAGCGGGCATAATGAGCGGAAAGTTCATCCTGGACGATGTCTACAAGCTCAGCGAGAACATCATTGATTCGTTCGTGATCTTTCCGGCGGTGCAGCATAAGACGGGAGTCCGGCCATATTTTTTCTTTTGAAATGATGTGGTGAAGGGCTAAGGGAAGGTCGTAGTTGATGTGGGCATTGATGCCGAGAAGGGCATCCTGCAAAACAAACGTTTGTTTTTGTTCGGCCATACGAAAGGCAAGTGTCCAGCATCTCGAATTTTCTTTTTCTGATTGGAGATTGTCCATGGCTTGGAAATAACGGTCAGCAAAGTGGATCAGCAAGCGTTCCATCCAAATAGGATCGGTAAAGAAGTCAGCAGCCAGCCTTTTTTGCATTTCTTTCGTCATTAAAAGATAAACCCGTTGAAAGACGCTGTTGAAATCCTTGTGTTCTTCCAATGTTTTCAAACGTTCTTCCATTTGAAGGATGACAAGGTCCAGGGTTTGCGACTCTTCTACAGAGCTTTGTACCGTTCTCAAAGGCCCCCCCTCCCAAGTAGTCATTTATATCTATTATAGCACCTTATTCTCGGAAGTGAGTACGTATGATTCTTACATTCTTCTGAATAAAACCAAACACAAAGGGTATGAACATATATAGATGTTGATGAACTGGAGGGTCAAAAATGGATAAGATGAATCGAGGGGTCATTACAGCCCTATCGGCAATTGGAATTGCACAAGCCTTAAAAATTATTACTCATAAAAAGGTGTCTGGAGAATGGGATGTGAAGCAGGTAGCGACAACAGGTGGAATGCCGAGCTCCCACTCGGCTGGAGTTTCGGCGCTTGCGACTTATATCGCTGCCAACAAGGGATCACGTCATACGGAAACAGCTCTCGCAGCGATCTTCGGTGTGATCGTTATGTATGATGCACAAGGAATCAGGCGTCATACAGGTGAAATCGCGCAATTGGTCAATGATCTCGAAGATAACTTTGCCGCGATTTCCGGTGATTTTCCGAGCTCTGAATTTGTTGAGCGTGATAAAGAATTGAAGGAGCTTCTCGGTCATCAGCCGATTGAAGTGCTTGGCGGGGCTATTCTTGGAGCAGCTCTCGGATATTTTTCTGCAAAGCTCGAAGGATAAAGCAAGCCAAAAGAGCGAAAAGTAAGACCAGGAGGTGATTCGAATGAACATATCGAACAATCCTGGAAAAGATGTGTTTGCAAGCTCTGGCACGAATGTGAGTGAAGTGAAACGGAGAAATGGACAATCAGGTCTTTCCTACAATCAGGTGAAAGAAATGCTTGCACGTAAACAAAACCAAAAGTGATGATAAATAAAGGCCTGCCCGTTGATGGGCAGGCCTTTTCCTTGGGTCTAGGAAGTGATAGCATTTTGAGCTGTAACTGTGGACATATTGCCCTGTGGAGCGACATCCAGCTCCAACGTCCTAAGCATTTGTTCTTATTGTTCTTCGTTCACATCAACAGCTGCCGTATTGTTGTTCATATACGCTGCGGATAAATGATCGTCTTCTTTGTTGCGTCCCTCGAGAGCTGCCTGCAGCTTCTGATTAGCAGATCCGCGGTCTCTGCCTTTAGGGTTGTTTTTCTTCCTGCTTTCACTATTTTTACTCATAATCATCATCCTCCTTATGGTTCCTTCTTAATTTCTCCAACAATCCTCTCCTTATGTCTTACTTTTTACCTTTATGCATGAATGAATTAGACCAGTTTGAAAAGACTAAGGAAAAAGCACGGATATTGCAGTGAATGACTGAATGCAATCCAAATTGGAGGAGTTCAAAATGCCGGAAAGCCCTCGTTTATCCTCATCTGAAATCGGAATTTTATGGATGACTTATCAGCAGAAGACAATGATTCTTACGATGCTTGAATATTTCATTGAAAAAGCGGACGATCCTGAAGCGAAACAAATTATGACGAATTTAAGATCAACTATGCAGCCGTATGTAGGAAAAATCGAATCCATGTATCGGGCGGAAGATTTGCCTGTTCCCATCGGTTTTACAAAAGAAGATGTGAATAAAGGTGTCCCGAAGCTTTTCGATAATGGTTTTGACATTATGTTCTTGCGTTTGGTGGAAGAAATTACCATGGGGATGCACACACTGAATTTATCCATGTCTTATCGTCCGGATGTCACGTTGTTGTATCAGGAGCTGACCCAGATTACTCAAAAATGCTATGACGATTGTACGCAATTTTTATTGACCAAAGGTTATCTTCCAAAATCTCCTTATGTAGCCGTGCAAAAGCAGGTGGAGCATGCGAAAGGGACAAATTATATAAGCATGTTCAATCCTATAAAAGGAAAACGGGCGCTGAACACAGTCGAAATCGCCCATATCCACCATTCGATCGAATCCAATGTAACGGGGATGCAGATGATTTTTGGATTTGCCCAAAGCGCCACTCACCAAGAGATAAGCAATTATTTTCACAAAGGTGGGGAGTTAGCTAAGGGTGTGGTCAAGGAAATGAGTGAAGTGTTTTTACAAAATGACCTTCCAGTTCCCTCAACAGCAGGAGGGAATTTTACGACTTCCAAAATACCTCCGTTTTCAGATAAGCTCATGATGTATTGTGTCAGCTTGTTTTGTAGTTTTTCACTGGGCGGGAACTCTCTAGGGACAGCTTTCAGTTTACGGAATGACCTACCTGTGAAATTGACCGTTTTTATGAAGGATGTTTTTGAGTATGCCCATGAGGGAGCTAAGATCATGATTAAGCATGGGTGGATGGAGGAGCCGCCACAAACCATTAAACATTAGAGAAATGAAACCTGACATTTGTTTGTCGGGTTTTTTTTATGTCTGGGTAATTAGAAATAATGAATTGTCATACCTTTTTTTATGTCAAGATTTCGATGTTGACAACCCTCCCTTTATCCTTTAACATCATAAAAGCAATAAAACATATAAAATTACTTGGTTTTAAGGAGGTTCCGGAGATGAAAAATTACTTTTTGCTTTTATTTATAGGTTTTTTAGTGGTGGTTCTCGCTGCTTGCGGGAGCAGTGAAGAAAATGATCAGACTTCTTCAGATGAAGGGAATGAGTCTGGCGAGTCTGAGCAGACCTTGCTTGAACAAATTCAAGAAAGTGGAGAATTGGTGATCGGTACAGAAGGAACGTATCGTCCGTACACTTTCCACGATGAAAATGATAAATTGACTGGTTTTGACGTAGAGATTGCACGGGAAGTGGCCGATCGTCTTGGAGTCAAGCCTGTGTTTAATGAAACGAAGTGGGATTCCATGTTCGCTGGTCTCAATGCGGAACGTTTTGATATGGTTGCCAACCAGGTTGGAATTACAGAAGAACGCCAGGAAGAATACTCTTTTTCTAATCCTTACATCCAGTCTTCAGCGGTCATTGTCACCCACAAAGATAACGAATCCATTGGAAGCTTTGAAGATTTGGAAGGTGTGAATGCTGCCCAATCGATGACAAGTAATTACGCGGACATTGCCCGTGAAAATGGAGCAGAAATTACTAGTGTTGAGGGATTCAATGAATCAATGCAGCTGCTTGCCACCAAACGTGTGGAGGCGACTGTCAACGACCGTTTGTCTGTACTTGACTATTTGAACAACCGTGAGGAGGCACCAGTCAAGATCGCTGCACGTCAGGATGATGCTTCTCAAAGTGGACTGCTTTTCCGTCAAGGTAATGAAGATCTTGTGAAAGCAGTCAATGAAGCGCTTCAAGAAATGAAGGACGATGGCACATACCTTGAAATTTCCGAGAAGTGGTTTGGTGAAGATGTATCTAAGTAATATCTTTACAGACCCTGAAATGGAAAAGTATATCGATATTATTGTGAGCTCTTTTCTCCCTTTGGTGAAAGGGGCTTTCTACTATACAATTCCGCTGACGCTGATTACCTTTGCCATCGGTTTGGTTTTAGCTGTGATTACAGCTCTTATGAGGCTTTCCAACATGAAAGTCCTTCAATGGATAGCACGCGTTTATGTGTCGATCATTCGCGGTACACCTTTGCTTGTGCAATTGTTTATCATCTTTTTCGGGCTCCCGTCTGTTGGAGTGACGATCAACCCGTTGTATTCTGCCATCATCGGTTTTTCGTTGAATATGGGAGCTTACAATTCTGAGATTATTCGTGCGGCCATTTTGTCGATACCTAAAGGACAGTGGGAAGCCTCTCACTCGATCGGTATGACGAACTTGCAGGCGTTACGCCGTGTCGTTCTGCCTCAAGCGACGAGAGTATCGATTCCGCCATTATCGAATTCCTTCATCGGCTTGATTAAAGATACATCGTTGGCATCGACGATTACGTACACGGAAATGTTCCGTAAAGCACAGGAAATCGCGGCTACGAACTATCATTTTCTGCTTGTCTATACGGAAGCCGCGGTGATTTACTGGATCATTTGTATCGGTCTTTCCTTCGTACAGGATCGTGTAGAGAACAGGCTGGATCAATATGTCGCAAAATAGGAGGCTGCTGCTATGATTACTGTCAAAGACCTCAATAAATACTTTGGAGATTTGCACGTACTGAAAAACATTCATATGGATGTCGCGCGCGGGGAAGTGGTCGTTGTGATCGGCCCCTCGGGTTCTGGGAAAACAACGCTGCTCCGCACATTAAACATTCTGGAAACGCCGGAAGAAGGGGAAATTACCATTGGTAAGCAATCGATGGATTTTTCCAAACCACTGAAGAAAAAGCAGGTCGTCGAATTCAGAAAACAAACCGGAATGGTCTTTCAGAGCCATAACCTTTTTCCACATTTCACCGCACTGGAAAATGTGATGGAAGGTCCTGTGACCGTCCAAAAGATATCCAAAGTGAAAGCATGTGAACGAGCGAAGGATATCTTGACGAAGGTCGGCCTTGGTGAGAAGCTTGACGCTTATCCTCATCAACTCTCAGGAGGACAGCAACAGCGCGTCGGCATTGCCCGTGCTCTCGCGACAGGAGTGGAAGTCATTTTGTTCGATGAACCCACTTCAGCTCTTGACCCTGAGCTCGTCGGTGATGTCCTTGATGTCATGAAAGAACTTGCGGAAGAAGGGATGACGATGGTCGTTGTTACCCATGAAATGAGCTTTGCGGAAGAAGTGGCCGACCGGGTCATTTTCATGGATCAGGGAAAAGTTGTCGAAGAGGGGACTCCTGAACAGATTTTCCAACATACGAAAGAACCGCGTACCCAGCAGTTTTTGAATCGGATACGAAAGTAAAGTCAGGCGATTCTGCCTGGCTTTTTTTTTGAGGAATTTTCATGTATCTTGATAGGACGTTAATTTTCAGCGTTAGGTCGCTATTCCCTTGAGTTAGGGCGGTATTACCCAGCGTTAGGTCGTTGCGCGATATAGATTTGTTTGAATATTCTTTACTTCCTAGTCATAAACTCATAAACTGTGAGTGAGCAAGTATTTTCCATTACATACGTTGGAGGAAATGCTATGAAGACAATAGAGCGTGTGAGCATTGTAGAGTATGAAGAAAAGTATGCAGCAGGGGTAGCGAAAATGTGGAATGAGAGCCGTGATAACTGGGGCGGTGATGCGGTTGTCACGACGGCAGAGGACGTCGTGGAAAAGGAAGCGGAATCTACGAATCTTCATTTGTTTCTTGCTGTAGTTGACGAGGAAGTTGTCGGTTATTGTGGACTTTCGGAGTATAAGGAAGATACAGGAGCTCTTTATATTCCGCTTTTGAATGTGCATCCAGGATATCAGGGGTTGAAGATCGGAAAAAAATTGCTGCTTCAAGCCATAGATCAAACGGTCGAATATGGTTGGCCGCGTCTTGATCTTTTTACATGGCCGGGAAATACGAAGGCGGTGCCGCTTTATAAAAAGTGCGGCTTTTTCTGGGAGGATCGGGATGATGCGACTCATCTGATGAACTTCATGCCACAGGTGCTTCAAATTGAAGCGTTGAGACCTTTTTTTGATAAGCATGATTGGTACTCGACAAGTGTGAGGCCGATTGAAATCAAGCCTGATGGAAGGAAAGAAAAAGGTTTCACTTTTTATGAATATCGCTGGGAAGCAGGAGACGAGTTTGTGCGGGTTCAGTTCGAACGTACTGGGCGTGGCATCTCTTTCATTGAAACGAATGACTGGCGGGTAGAGATGGAAGTGCCTGATTTTAAACTTTTGGAAAACAAAGATTACCCTGTAATCTATCGGGTAGAGAATTTTACGAGCGAGGGTCTCAAAGTATCATTGTCTGGAAATTCCTCATCACTTGTAAACGAAGATTTGAATGAAGAGACAATGGTAGAGTCCGAATGGAGTACTTCATCCAGCGTCCAAGTTCAAGTACCGGACCAAGAGCCAAGCCCATGGAAAACCCACCCTGTCATCGGAGCGGATATCACGATCAATGGCAAACGCCTTCCATTGAGAACGGGTGTTTTTCCTCTCCAAGCAGGGAAGGTGGATGTCCGTACGGTTCAAAAATATTGGCGCCCGCGGCAAAAGGGCACGCTTTATTTGGATGTGGAAAGCCGTATGGAAGAAAAAACAGTATGGACGATCAAGTGCCCTCACCAAAAAGTAGTCGAGTGGTGTGAATCATCGGTGGAGGTCGAGGTGGAAGGCAAAGGGCGCGCCACCATTCCGGTTTCTGTTGAATTGTTGATGAATGGATTTTTGAATGAGGAAGTGGAAGTCGATGGACGTACAGAGGATGGCCGTGCTTTTTCCTTCCGTACAAAGATCGCGCTTGCTTTTCCGGGATTCGGTGGGAAATTTGGTGGAGATACCGATACGGAATGGTATGGCTACAATGGTCCTTATTATGTGCGTATCGAGAAAAGAAATCATATGGTGTCTGTAGGGTCGGTCAGATCGAAAGAAGAGCCTCTTCTTCTTATGACTCCAAAGCTTGGCCATCCGTTCAGGGAGGAATTTTCGAAAAAGATGGCGACGTCGGTCGAGTATATTGAGCTGGCGGAAGCTTTTGTAGTGAAAACCTCCCTTGAGTCTGAGGCCTTCCCGGGGATTGTGTTGAACAGTTATTACAAAATCTATGGCGACGGGCTTGTTGAGATCCATCAGGAGCTAATCAATAACGGGGGTAATGATTACAAAAATCTTCATTTGCTGCAGCCAGTTTTTCCAAAATATAAAGCACTCGCTCTCCCTGAAAAAGACGGCGTGGTGATTGGTACGGAAGCGTTGATCCCTTACACGGAATACTTGCGTGATAAAGATCTTTCAGAACGATGGCTTTATACGACAAACCGTGCTGGCGATACGTTCGGGATCGCGTGGCCGAAAGAAGCAACGGGGAGGAAAGATGACTGGCGCTTCGCTTTTGAGTACCCCCTCGACCAGCTTCCTTCAGGACAAAAGATCTGTCGCGGACCGATCCAGATTGGTGTGAATGTTACCACTCATTGGTCCGACTGGCGTGAAATGGTCTTAGGGGAGGTGGATCCACTTCCGGATAAGCCTGTGTTTGAGATGGTACCGAAAGAAGGGTTTGTCTCAAAAACAGGGGATGAAGTGACGCATTCGTTCCGGTCTTTACTGACTCCGCATGTGTATGGAACGTTGACGATCGAAAATGACGCAAATTCGTATAGGAAAGAAGTGAAGCGTGAGGATGGTGTGACCGCCATTGATGTGCCGATCGTCCACGAGCGTCCTGGTTTCACTACTTTAACTGGCACCTTCCGTTCTGAAGGGAGAAACGCTGATTTCATGACTTGTCAGCTCGTCCAGGGAGATCAAAAGGTGAATGTCAGCCAAGCAGAAGATCGCTGGACGGTCGATAACGGTGTATTGACGTTTACAGCCTCGCCTTCTTATTTTCCTGGGATCTACTCCCTCTGTCATCAAGGGCGCGAGTTCCTTCATCACCAGTATCCAGAAGCAGGTCCGAGAAGCTGGTGGAACCCATGGGGTGGAGGACTGCGCTATGTCATGGATGGTGTGAGTCCTTTTTCGATGATGAAAGAAGAAACGAAAGTGGAATCCGTGTCGAAGGAAGATCAGAACGGCAATCATTGGACGGGAATTTGTATGGCTACAACCTTCCATGAACATGAAAAGATGAAAGGTGTAACCTTGAAACAATATGCCCTGACATTACCTGAAGTGCCGGTCGTAGCCGTTTATGCAGCAATCGAGCAGGGAGCTCCTCGTACTTTTGCTGCTGAGAAAATAGCGCTGGAAGCCTTTTTGAAACCGGATGAAAACTTATCCTCATGCTATGCTCGAATCCCGACGGAAGGGGTTTTCCATACGTATTACGCTGGGGTGGAGGAGTATGAGCTCGAATCCGGCCCATCTGTTGTCATCGGTTCGGATGGAAAAAAGGATCACCTGATGATGATCCACTCCCAAACCCGGAAGCAGGCGGAAATGTATATGAACCAGGACGTTTTCCTCGTGGAATCTGTTCACGAGTGGTCCGCTTCATCACAAAAGGTAGCTGCTGTTCGGCCAACATTTTTTGTTATAGGTGAACATGAGGAACCATGGAAGCAGCACCCGTTCCACCGGATTTCTTTCAAGGGGATATAAGATGAAAATCATTGATGCCCATATCCATTTTTCCAGCATCCAAAGTTTTAAAGACACGGGAAAGGACTTATCCCGTGTCGTTTATACAAAAGAAGGACTTCGCAAAGAGATGAAAGATGGTGATATTGCTTTTGCCATTGGGATGGGCGTGACTGAAGGGAAGGAAGGCTTTCCGGACCGCCAAGTGCAGACCCCCATGGGGCTTGATTTGGCTGAGACTTTGCCACCTGGATTGGGGGTGTGTCCGGGGATTAATCCTTTCTGCTTGGATCAGGACGCACTGGACCGATTAGAAACGGAGCTTCAAGAACCCGAGACCGTTGGTATTAAAATTTATCTCGGCTACTATCCGTTTTACGCCTATGATGACATCTATCAGCCTGTGTATGACCTTGCGGCTGCGTACGAGGTGCCTGTTGTTTTTCATACAGGAGATACGTATTCAGAACGAGGATTATTAAAGTATTCTCATCCGCTAACATTAGATGAAGTTGCAGTAGCGAGGAGGGACGTCAACTTTGTCATGGCTCATCTTGGGGATCCTTGGGTACTGACAGGAGCGGAAGTCGTTTATAAAAACCGGAACATGTTTGCCGATTTATCCGGCTGGCTCGTTGGAACGAAAAAAGAACTGGATGCCAGGCTTGTAGATAATCATTTCGACCATGTCCGCCATGCGTTGACCTATTGTGATCACTACGAGAAGTTGCTTTTCGGTTCTGATTGGCCGCTCGTTCCGATCAAGGATTACGCAGAATTTATCGGTGCTTTTATCCCATCGAAGCATGTGGAAGATGTGTTTTATGAGAATGGCTGCCGTGTTTTTCCTAGAATTGAAAAGCTAATGTGAGAAAGCCCGCCCCGGATCGAGGGGCGGGCTTTCCAGTTATCCATGCCTAAGTGAAAGAAAACGGGGGAACACTTATGATATGGTAGAGGCAACGACTGAAGCGATAAAGGAGATTTTTATGAATTTACAAAAAGGATGGAATCTGAAGCAGAGTTATACAAAGCTCCCGGATTCTTTTTATACAAAAACGAGCCCTTCTGAAGTCGAGAAGCCTGAACTCGTTCTCTATAATGAGGCGCTCGCAGAAAAGCTGGGCTTAAATACAGAACCGGATCCCGCTGTTTTTGGAGGTAATGCAGTACCGGAAGGAGCGGAACCGATCGCGCAAGCTTATGCCGGCCACCAGTTTGGTCAATTTACGATGCTGGGCGACGGAAGAGCGGTATTGCTTGGCGAACAGGTGACGCCTGAGGATGATCGCTTCGATATCCAGTTGAAAGGATCTGGACGTACGCCTTTTTCCCGTGGGGGTGACGGACGGGCGACGCTCGGTCCAATGCTACGGGAATACATCATTAGTGAAGCGATGCATGGATTAGGGATCCCGACAAACCGTAGTCTCGCTATTGTGACGACAGGGGAGTATGTGCAGAGGGAAGATCTTCTTCCTGGTGCTGTACTGACCCGAGTCGCATCCAGTCATTTACGTATCGGGACATTCCAATATGCGGCCGGTCTCCAGGACCACGACCAGCTGAAGGCCCTAGCCGATTATGCAATCAAGCACCATGACCCTGAAATTCTTGATTCAGAGCAGCCTTACTTGTCCTTTTTCGAAAAAGTGATTGAAAGGCAGGCGTCCCTGATTGCACAGTGGCAGCTCATCGGGTTTATTCACGGCGTGATGAATACAGATAATATGACCATCAGTGGAGAAACGATCGACTACGGTCCGTGTGCGTTTATGGACACCTATAATCCAAAAACTGTTTTCAGTTCGATTGATCGCCAGGGCCGCTACGCCTATATGAACCAACCCCCGATTGGAGCCTGGAATCTGGCTCGTTTTGCAGAAACTCTTATACCGCTATTCCATGAAAATCAGGAGAAGGCTGTGGAAATGGCCCAGGAAGCGCATGCCAAGTATGAAAAGTACTATCACACTTATTGGCTCAACGGGATGCGGGCAAAATTGGGAATGGTGACAGAGGAAGCTCAGGACCAACCTTTAATTGAAGATTTATTGGAGATTATGGAGAAGAATGAAGCGGATTATACCAACACCTTCCGTGCACTAACTCTCGGCCGGCCAAATGAAACAGTCCTCTATGGAAAGCCGGCGTTTACCAACTGGTACAAGCAGTGGCAGGCGCGTTTGGAGCGTCAGGAGAGCAGTGAAGCGGATGTCCACGAATTAATGAAAAAATCCAATCCTTCCATTATTCCGCGTAACCACCGGGTGGAAGAAGCACTTGAAGCCGCGGTGGAAGAGGGAGATTTCAGTGTTGTGAAACAACTGCTTTCTGTTTTGGCGGATCCTTACGCTTACTCTGAAGAGCAGGAAGCCTATGCAGAATTACCTGAACCATCTGACCAACCTTACCGGACATTCTGCGGGACTTGAGCGAATTGCGTCATAGCTGAAAAGGTAAAAAGCGCCCTAACTCAAGTGGAAAGCTCCTTAACCCAAGTTAAAAGTGCCTTAACGCGAAATCAAAGTGCCTTAACTCGACCGAATGACAAAATAACTCGAATGTTTAACAATGACCGAACAACAAAACGGCCAGGGTTCAGCCCTGGCCCATTATATCTCATCCAACTTTTTTAGTTCTTCAAACAGATCATCATAGTAGTTTCGTTCAAAGACGAGGACGGTTTCGACCTTATGATCCATGAAGAACAAACTTATCCCGTGCTCAAGGGAAATAAAAGTTTCCTCAAAGTCGACAAAATCCGGATCAAGCTTCTTAAAGAGTTTCTTCGCTTTCCTCTCCCTCATATTTAGGAATGAAGTCCCTTTGCAGGTGACCTCGGCGGGAGCTGTAAATTTATATGCGTTGTTTGTTTCTTCATCTTCTTTGTAATAGGCGAATATCCCAGACTTCACGAAGTGGTCGGAAGTTGGTTCATCTTCATCACGAACGAACTCGATAGGTGGTTCATTCATGACTTCTCTAACTTCTTCTTTCCTCATGTTGATCCTTAGTGGTCCTGCAGACGTATAGGGGGTGATTTCCATAACTGTGACTTCCTTTCGTTTATTCTCTAAAAGTTTAGCATAGCTCCAGCAGTTATGTTCTGGTAATCTATGGTCAGAGCTTTTGACAGAGGACTTTGGTCTGATTATAATAGTATGTATAGCAACTATTTAGGGAGATTGCATATGAATTTAAGTTTTCAAGATTATATTAGCATCAAGCTTCACCAAACGGATTTAAAGTTGACGAGCTATGTGAAAGCACAGCTGCAGCCTTACAACCTTGCCCCCGAGCAGAACTTGATTATGATGTTGCTTTGGGAAAAGGACGGCATGACGCAAAATCAGCTTGCTCATCATTTGAAAAAAGATAAGACGAACATTGCCCGGATGGCTTCGAACCTTGAGAAAAAAGGGTTCATCAAGCGGAACTTTTGTACAGAAGACAGACGTTCTTTGGAACTTTATTTGACGGAAGAAGGACGGGAGTTGAAAGAACAAGTCGTACCTGTCGCAGAAGCCTTCAATGACGCTGTGACGGAAGGGATTTCAAAAGAAGAACTGCAAGAATTGGATCGGCTCCTTACGAAAATGCAAAACAATATTGAAGGGTGAGGAGCCCTATTTTTAATCAGATAGTAGATGTAGCAACTAATTGAAAGGATGGTTGACGTGGCAAACTTTCAAAGAGAAGTGAAAGATCACTGGTATGTGGAATATCAAGAGATGGGATTTCCTGCGATTCAAAAAGGATGGGTCTTGCCCGCGGATAGGTGGCGCGATTTCGATCCATTCATCCTGATGGCCGAGGATTGGTTCAAAAAAGGAACATTTCCGGATCACCCGCACCGTGGATTCCAGACCGTCACGTATGTCGTCGATGGACGTTTGGAACACATTGATAATGCAGGCGGCCGCGATATTCTTGAGCCTGGTGACGTGCAGTACATGAATGCAGGCTGGGCGGCAAGGCATGCGGAAGACGGAGTGGAAGATGATGTCGCGCATACCCTCCAGCTATGGTTGAACCTTCCTAAAGACAAGAAGAACTCCGAGACCATTTACCAAAATGTATATGGAGAAGAAGCTCCTGTCGTTCCTTTTGACGGGGGAGAGGTGAAAGTGTTTTCTGGGAATGTGGCCGGAGTGGAAGGACCACTGAACTCCATTGTTCCCATTACGCTCAGCGAAATCACCCTATCAGAAGGCGCATCATTCACCCTTGATTTACCTGAAAACCACAATGCATTCCTATACGTCCTCGCAGGTGATGTTGTAGCAGGTGAAAATAATGTGAATTTGAAAAAGCATGGGGTCGGTACACTTTCTTTTAATGAAAAAGGGGAAGGAACCAGCGAGTTAAAGCTTGTCTCCAAGAAGCGCCGAACGAAGGTGCTTGTCTATTCTGGGGCACCGATTAGGGAAGAAATTGTCCCGCACGGACCATTCGTCATGAATTCAATGGAAGAAATCAAACAGGCATATGACGACTTCCGCAAAGGAAAATTCGGCCCTCCTGCTGTATGATAAAAAGACTCCTGTTTATTCAGGAGTCTTTATTTTTTTGGTGTACTGTTTATTTTCATACATTCGCTTGTCAGCCAGATTGAGATACATATCTAAATTTAAACCTTCAATAAAAGAGTCAGCTGGAAGTTGGATCAAGCCATAGGAAATGGATGCGCCTTTTTCGATCTGCTTAATCGTTTCATTAAGGTTCTGGGCTAATTTTTCTGCGGTATCTTCACTGCACCCAGACAGGACAAGGACAAATTCATCCCCTCCGAATCGGAAAGCGCCGTCAAAACCTTCGTGGATGTTAGAAAGACATCTGGCGAATCTTTTCAACACACGATCACCTTCTTGATGACCTCGACGATCATTGATCTCTTTAAAGTTATTAAAGTCAACAAGGACCAGAGTGATAGGAAAGCCTTCTTTCTGAGCCCTTACCAGTTCTTCTTTTACATACGGGTAAAAATACCTACGGTTATACAATGATGTTAGTGGATCTCTTATGCTTTGATGCTTCAGCTTTTTGTTTTGCTCATTTATGTACCCTTTAAAAAACGAATTCTGCCTCTTATTCGTAATGTCAAAAAAGCGCTCAATAATTGGCGAGGAATCGATAATCGTTTCCACATCTTTGATCGCTTTTAGGACTCTTTGTATGCTGCACATTCGAGTACTATGAGTCAGGTGGAGCATCAGATCAATCGTGAAGTAGTTGCGTTTAGCAAAAGCAATCCCTACGTCGACCCCTTCTTCATAGTCTTTCTCTATATACCTTTCATACTCTTTTTCTGGTAGGAAGAGGGCGTCGCAGGACCTGTGCAGTGTTTGGGATAAGTGGCTGGAATAGTCAGGATAGTGTTCTACATAACTTCTGAATTCTTTTATATGACTCATATCCAGCAAATGATCTTCGATAACCTTTGGGATAATCGTGTGTAAAGCTTGAGCGTATGTATGGTTTAACTTCGTCCATGGGATAGAGCCTTCCATTTTCATCACCTGCCTAAAAGGTTTTGTGATTCTTATGTCCTCGGACTTAAGGACAGGTTCTATATAATAGAATAGATGAAATATTTGGTAAATGCTAGACTTGATGTACAGAATTGTTTATGAAGGAGGAAATGGAATGGATTTTAAAAAAGTAGAAGATTTCACAGCATTTACAGACTTATCGCGACGCTGTTACCCAGGGATGAAATTAAATACTCGAGAAGAGCAGGAAAGGTACACGGAACACAGGCGAAAAATGGCTCAGAAGGATGACATTCACACGATCGGTCTTTATGAAAAAGAACAGCTTGTTGGTGGATATATCGCTTATGACCACGTTATGAATGTATATGGGCAGCAAGTGAAAGCTGGTGGAATTGGGACCGTAGCGGTCGATCTTCCATACAAAAAACAAGGGCATGCGAAGCGGATCATTCAGCAATTCCTAGCAGAAGCTAGAGATAAAGGACAAATCATCGCCCACTTGTACCCGTTCCAGCCTTCGTTTTATAAGCGAATGGGATTTGGATTAGGACCGCGGTTGTCGACCTACCATTTTCATCCCTCGCAGCTTCCAACTTACTATGAAGGTGAGAAGGTCGAAGTGTTGAATGCCGATGATCAAGATGAAGTGAAAGCCTGTTATGACACATGGGCAGAAGACAATCATGGGGCCACGGCTATTCCTACGTACGGCTTCGCTTTCCTCGAAAAAGAAGAGCTTCACACATTCGGGGTGAGGGAAGAGGGCAAGCTGACAGGGTACGTGACGCTTGAATTCAAAGAGGGCGGCCACTTTTTACAAAACGATTTGCATGTGAAAAGTTTCTTCCACACGTCTACAAAAGCCTATCGCTCGCTTATTCGATATCTACATAATCAAAAAGATCAGGTGCGCTCCATCTATTTCCCGACGTTTGACCAGGAATTTGCTTATTCACTGAATGACCCCGTCCATGTTGATGAACAACTCATCTTTTCGATTTATCATAAAGTCAGTGAAGAAGGCCGGGGATTGATGTATCGCATATTGGATATTCCTGCATTTCTTGAAAAAATAGGAGAGGTCTGCTTCGGAACGGATACGGTTAGGGTTGGCTGGAAAGTGAAAGACTCTTTTTTGAATGAAACGCACGAATCGGTCTGGCAGTTTACGAATGGAAAGCCGCAGCCAACAGGTGAAGAGGCCGAAGTGACCATTGAAATTGATATCGCCAATTTCTCTTCTCTGATGATGGGCTGTGTATCACTTTCGAGTTTGTTGAGAAGTGGTGCAGCTGTCAGCGAGGGACGTGCCGTGGACCTTTTTCAACATCCGGAACAGCCGAAATGCTGGACATTTTTCTAACAGAAACCATACCTATATAACATGTAGATCAAGGTGTGGGGAGATGGAACGATGAGAAAGAAAAATGTATTCGTAGCCGTGAAGCATTTTGAAAGGGGCCCTTTTGCAAAAGTTCTTGAGGCTTTTCGGGTACGGTATGAAAGAATAGGGGAGACGGCAGGAACCATTTACACCGCTCCGCTTTCACATGAAGAGCTCGTTGCTCTTGCTGACTTTATGGATACGAGTGTGTACGCTTTGGAGTTACAAAGAAAACTTTCTTTAAAGAATTTTGAAGAGAAATTGCAGGTTAAATATCCCGGAGTGAAGCTTGAGCAGCTGCTGCGCGTGTATTTTGGGAAAAAAACCGTTCTGCTATTGGATGAAAAATAATTTTGTGCGATGGTTGACGCGGCTTGGATATGGGTATATAATAAAGTTAATTATTCTTGTTCGGTTAGGAATGAAAGCTAAAGGAACGTGAAAGTGACTTTCGTCTTGAATGAATAGGCAGAGCAATTATAGTAATACAATGTGGATCGTCATCCACGCAGGAGGTAACAACATGTTACAAGGTACAGTTAAATGGTTCAACGCAGAAAAAGGTTTCGGATTTATTGAAGTAGAAGGTCAAGACGACGTATTCGTACACTTCTCTGCTATTCAAGGCGAAGGATTCAAAACTCTAGAAGAGAACGAACAAGTTTCTTTCGAAATCGTTGAAGGCGACCGTGGCCCACAAGCGGCTAACGTTCAAAAATAAGTAAGACAAAAAGACTTCCGACTCGTTCGGAAGTCTTTTTTTATATTAGTGAAATACGGATATATTTCGGGAAGTCACTGATAAAAGTGTAAAAGTCACTGATAAATATGCTAAACCCACTGATAAATCTAGAAAAGTGACCGATAAAAGGTTAAAAGCGACTGAAAAAACAGAGGCTGCTAATATATTACCTGAAGTTGCTAATAAAAGAGCACAGGCTACTAATAAACCTTTCCCCGCCATACCTCAATGAACAAAACAAAGCCAGACTCTCGTAAAGAGTCTGGCTTCTTTCTAATTTTACACCCACGTATAATCTTTCCCCCAGCTTTCCTGAGCAAGCTGACGGATGCCATCGACGATGGAATTTTCCACTGCGTAAGCATCCCCCTGCTCGTAAGGGTTGTAGTGAAAAGCGTATAACCTTGAAACAAATTCATGGAATGGTAAGGAGCTTTCGCCTTCCATTTCGCCATTTCCGATGACGCTTGGTTCAATATTCTGTCCCCAGTTTTGAGAGCCGTCATTGTTCGGGTTATAAAAGTAAATTCTCTCCTCGCCACTCGGGTCTTTCGCGATTCTCGTAATCGAAACGGCGTGGAGACCGAGCAGTTTGCCGTGCACGTTCGTAATAAAAATGCCGACAGGGTTTGGATAGATCAATTCATAATCATCATTGTATTCCGTATGATGTGTGGCGTAGAAAAGTTTGACGAATCCAGGATAATCCAGCACGTATCCGGTGATCGGATCGAACACGGAGCTGAATCCTTTCTGCACCCAGTTCCCATAAAAAGCCGGGTTGACCCAGCGGTGTCCGTCTTCTCCTCGTAAAGCAACACGTGTCATCATTTCACTGTAGATCTTGTCCAGGTGTGGCACGAGGACTAGGGATACAGGATCGAGCTCTTTATCAAGGTCCGGAGCAAGTCCGCCTGTTAGCTCTTTGGAATGAATCGGTGTTCCTTCGAATGTGAAGTCCAAATCGCCATCACGCGCAGCTCGTGGAATGATTTCCAGCAAGAAGCCTGGGGCGTGCTGGGCCCATAAGCTGATGCCACGGGCTGCTTGACAGGTCGGGTTGAACCCTTGACCAACGCCGAGCGGCTGACCGAGCACTTGAATCGTGCCCGCGACGAGGATGCTGTTTGCTGTGACCCCTTCGCCTGTATTCGTTGTCGAATACAGAGCATTACGTACATCCGGACGGATATCAAGCTCCACCAGACGCCTTAATCCTGGCGCAACAGGGGAGTGGGACAGCACCCCGCGCTCAAGTAACATCGACAGGCCGTAAATCGCCTGGCGTGTCGCCGGGAAGATCGAAGCCCGGATCAGCTGGATGACAAGTTCACGATTCTCCTCGAGGTTTGCGCTGCCTTTGCTGTTTAAGTTCAACGCATAAGCGAGAAGCGCAGGGTTTCTTTTACTCAAAAATCGAATCAATGTAGCATGATGTGGAGCGACAAGTCCCGTTTCACGCATGGATTGAGCGAGTGCGACACTTTCAGAAATAAGGTCTGTACGTGTGAGTGTTTTCAATTGTGAACGGTACGCATGGACGTCATTGAACTGAGCACTCAGTTTAGAAGGTCCTTCAATGGCTGCGATAAATTGTTTCAGTTCTGTCTTCCCTTGCTCATCCGAATCTTGATCCAGCATTTCCTTCGCCATTTTGATCATGGATACAATTCGCTTCACCATGATCGGGCGTTGGGCTGTGAGACGTTTGATTTCATTAATGAGCGTTTGGATCAGAGCGCTTGAGGAAAGATGAGTAGATAGGAATTGAAACAGTCTTCCTGCTTTTTCATCATTCTCATGCTTTTCGATCCTGGAACTTTCACTGGCATCCGGGAACAGCAGATTCAGGTTCAGGACCATCACTTCATTCAAAAACTCTTCAGCCATTTTAGGCGAAACATTAGGGTTTGTTGCTTGTCCTTTAGCTAAGGCGAGCATACGCAGTTCGCTGAGGACTTCGATGATCATAGGCAGCCCCTTCGCTTTCAAAGAACCTGCTACAAGGGGAGGCTGGAGTTTTTCCGCTGCTTCCCATGGCCCATCTTGAAATACACCCGCTTCTTCTAATCGGCCAGCATGTTGATATAAATTTTCAAAGCCATCCTCTGCTTCAATGAGGCGATTCGCCTCCTGATAGACATCGGTCTGGTACTTTGATTTGGCGAAGGATGGAGCTTTATTTAATTCGTCTAAAGCATAGATGAAACGTTCGACAAGGGCACTCGTCGTTTGAGGCATAAAACCTCTCCTTTCTCTATCGCTTGCGCTTATACGTAGAAATTGTATTGCTCGTATGTCTTCAGCAAATCGGTCATTTCTTCACTGTCACGGCCATAGAAAAAGATCGTTCCATAATGGTTTCCGAAGCCGACGCGTTCGGCTACTTTTCCTTGAGGAGGGGTAAACATATCGTGCTTCTCAAAGTACGGGTGGTCTTCAAGCTCTTCAGGAATCTTCAAATCTTCCACATAATCCACGTTCGGGTGAACCATTAGGCACCCGGCGTAGTTTTGATAATCATAAGGATCAGGGAAAAATTCGCGGATTTCTTCTTCTGTTGTATTCGGATCACTGCAAAGGATTTGGGCTTCATAGGCGCTGAATCCATAAGCGCGCTCAATCAACTCGAAAATATGACCTCCAGGTACGCGGGCAGCCACTTCTCCAAAGTGAAGCGTTCCATCCTGGGTGATAAAGTATTCGGGGTGGATGACGCCGTACTCGATTTCGAAAGCGTCGACCAGTTGTTGAACCGCACGTTCAATCAGTGGGCGCTTTTCCTCTAAGCTTGGGGAAGCCGGAACGAAGTTGGAATAGCCAAGCTTCACATATTCCGTAATATTGAGGAAGCGCACTTTACCTTTATGGATGAACGCTTCACACGAGAATTCCTGTCCGTCAAGGTGACTTTCCATCAATAGTGGGAAATCCGTATCCTGAATTCGTTCAATATCTTCATTGTTATAGATCGCCAAATGACCGACAGAGCCTGCCTTATCCAAGGGTTTGACGTGAATCGGATCGAGGTGGTCTCCTTCTAGTTTCAACAAAGCTTGGTTGACGCGTTTCAAGAAACGCTGGACGTCATCCTTCTCGTGGGCCTCTTCAAAAACGCCGACTTTGATGCCGGAAATTTGAGCTTTCCGCTTCATCATCCCTTTGTCGCGAAGCAATAAAGAACGGTTGAATACGCGAGGATCTTCACGGAAACGAGCGTTTAGAGCACCAGCCCATTCCACACATTCTTCATATAAAGGAACAGCAAGTTCGACACCCATGTCCTTCAACTGCTTATACAGGTGATCAGAGCTTTCATTGAGCTTATTAAAGTCCCATCCTACAAACGGAATCTCGTGCTTTGCTGCATACGTTTCAAAATCTGCAGGTCCGACAACGACGAATGGACGGTTCATGCGAGCTGCAGCCTCTATAGCCTGCACACTCCAGCCGACTAAAGCCGTATAATACGGTTTTGTTTTAACCGTCTCATCTACAGTCGCATTCAATTCAAGTTGATCTAGATCCATTTCGAACCTCTCCTTTGTCAGTGAAAATATAAGTATAGGAAACTTTGACACTGTTACTCTTAAAGTATCAGAGTAGGCCAAAAACTGTAAGCTTTATTCGCGCATTCGACAAAACTAGTGTTTCTTCTACAATGAACATAACCGGAGGATGCCGAGGGTTACCTTCCAGAGCGTCGATTTCCCAGGAAATAAAACGAATCATAGATTAAATGAGTTTAGAATAAGTGATTTTCGTCAAAAGTATAGTACTGAAAAAAGGAAGGTGCCTATGACAAAACAAAAGACCTATCAGGACCGTTTGAAAAACCTGGACCCTCGCAAAGCGGTGGAACGGGGACGTGCTTATTTTTCAGAGAAAGAGTATGGAGAAAAGCTTCGTACGTACAGCAGTCGAATCGGGACGAAAATCGTCTATTATAGTTTGCTGTTGTATTATGCCTTCAAAAGCCCTGATACTCCGAAGAAGGCAAAATTGACGATTGCGGGGGCATTAGGGTATTTGATTCTCCCCGTGGATGTGATCCCGGACTTCATTCCGGTCGTTGGTTTTACGGATGATAGTGCGGTCATCATTTATGCTGTCTATCAAGTGATTTCCCATATTGATGAACATGTGAAAGAACAGGCGAAAGCAAGACTCCTCAAACTTTTTGATGGTCAAGTGGATCTCGAAGAGTTAGAAGACCCTGTGGAAAAAGAAAAGTAAGCAAGGAGACCTTTTCCAGGTTTCCTTGCTTTTTTCATGTTCCACAATCATGTATAATAAGCGTGTTTTGTAAAAGGGAGAAGATACAATGACAGCAACATTCCAACACTTGAAAACGGATGGAGCCTTTTTCAAGTATTTAAATAAAAAGAATCAATATAAACAGCCTGTTCGAGAGTGTATGCTGCGGACGATGGCGAAACTTCAAGATACAGACACGACCGAGCACCGCCCGGGGATGCTGCTTGGCAAAATTCAATCGGGAAAGACGCGCACATTCATCGGGGTGATGGGTCTCGCCTATGATCATGGTTTTGATATGGTGATCCTTTTGACGAAAGGGACGAATGCGCTCGTCAAACAGACGTATGCCCGCCTTCACGAAGAGTTCGAAGGGGCAATCGAACAGGATGCCCTGCAGGTTTTTGATATTATGAACATGCCTGATAATCTCCGAAAGTATGAATTATCTCAAAAACTGGCACTGATCGTGAAAAAGGAGACGCACAATCTCGACCGTCTTCAACAAGCGGTGATGGAAAAATATCCATCCCTTCAAACTAAACGTGTGCTTTTCATTGATGATGAAGCCGACTTCGCAAGTGTCGCATATGAATACAAGCGGGAACAAAACGTCAAACAGATGCGGGTGATTGCATCAAAAATCAATAACCTTAGAAAAACGCTCGACCGCCCAGCCTTTTTACAAGTAACCGCGACCCCTTATTCCCTCTATTTACAGCCGGAAGAAATGAAGGTCCATGAAGGGAAAGTGTTCGAACCGATCCGCCCGGCGTTCACAGAGCTTGTGCCTGTTCACGACCGTTATATCGGTGGCGATGTCTATTTTGACAAAAGTGAGAAGGATGGTCACCTTGCTTCTTACCTTTATCATGAAGTGGAGGAAAAAGAGCTTGAGGTTATGAAGAAGATGGATGGCCGCCGTGTGAAAATGGACCGGTTGTTGAGTCAGAAAAATATTACGAACATCCGGAAGGCGGTTGTGAACTTTATAGTAGGCTCGAGCATCCGTCGTTTTCAGCAACGGATGAAAGGGCGGAGGGAACAAAAGTATTCCTTTATCATCCACACCGAACGTGGGAAAAATGCGCATGCCTGGCAGGCGGAATTAATCCAGGGGTTTGAAACGTTACTTATTGAGGCTGCCCGTTCGGATTCGGAGGAGTTCCATAAACTGGTGCGTGACTCTTATGATGACCTTATCCGTTCGGTGAAGACATTGAAAAAGACCCCGGCTCCTTCTTTTGAAGATGTGTATGAAGAAGTCCGTCATTCTTTGGATGAAGAATATATCGTCAGTAGTGTCGTCAATTCGGAAAAAGACGTCACCGAGCTGCTTGATCATAAGGGGGAGTTGAAGCTTCGAGCTCCAATGAACATTTTTATTGGCGGGCAAATCCTTGACCGGGGAGTAACGATTCACAATCTGATCGGCTTTTTCTATGGAAGGAACCCGAAATCCTTTCAGCAGGATACGGTTTTACAACACTCCCGTATGTATGGAGCAAGACCCGCTGCTGATCTTGCCGTGACCCGTTTTTACACGACACAAAAGATCTACAGCGTCATGAAACGGATCCATGAGTTCGACAGAGAACTGAGGAACGCCTTCGAACGCGGCGGGCACTATAAAGGCGTTGTTTTTATTCAAAGAGCTCTCAATGATACGATTATGCCTTGTAACCCTAACAAAATTCTCTTATCAAGCCTTACGATGATTAAACCACACAAGCGGATGCTGCCTGTCGGTTTCCAAACAGGGTATAAAACGCATATCGAAAAGACGATACGCAAGATCGATCAGCTTGTCAAAAAAGCTATAAACAGTGCTCTTGCCACCAAAGAGGGTGCCTATCTTATTCCAGTAACGAGTGCTAAGGAAATACTCCGTCTCGTCCATGAGACGCTTGAAATGGAAACAGGCCGTGATTTTCATCTCGATGAATATGAAGGAATCCTTGATTACTTGAGTTCTGAGGCACAGGAAGATGCTTTTGTCTGGCTGCTTACAAAAACGAACAGGCAGATCAGTCGCTTCAAACAGGATGGAAAGTTCGAAAACTCTCCTGATACCCCAGGTAAAGGAACTGGGGAACTGACAGTGGCAAGGAAAGTTGCTCAACAATACCCGGCATTAATCATGCTTCGTCAGGAAGGAAAAAAAGAACATGGTTGGCGCGGGGCGCCATTTTGGTGGCCTGTCCTCGTTGCGCAGGCAGAGACAACTCCCACGGTGTACGCAAATAAGACCATTCAAGAATAGGAAAGAAGCCTGACCAATGGGCCGATTGGTCAGGCTTTTTTTCTATTGGATTCATACGGGTTGATGTATAATGGGAGAAAAATAACGGTGTCGAAAAAAGGATGGAGGTGGAAGCAATGGAAGTGGTCGGTGAGTATAACGGATGGTTGGTGCTTTTATCGGTAGTCGTGTCCATCTTGTCTTCTTATACAGCCTTACAAATTGTGAACCGGATGGCCTCCGTTCATCGTACAAGATATAAATGGTTGACACTAGGGAGCCTTACTTTCGGTGGCGGCATCTGGTCGATGCATTTTATTGCCATGCTTGCTTATGACATGGGAATGCCTGTAGTGTACGACGTTGCTTTAGTTGTATTAAGCATCTTAGCTGCTGTTGCATCCAGTTTCACCGCCTTTTTTATTATTAGTAAAGGATTGGATAAGAAGGTGTGGCGGTTTACGGGAGCGGTGCTCATTGCTTTGAGCATCGTGTCCATGCATTACATCGGGATGGATGCCATGAAGATGAACGCCTTTATAGAATACAATCCATGGCTGGTGGCAGTGTCCGGAGGCATTGCACTAGCTGTTTCCTTTGTAGGGTTACGCCTTTTTTCCTTGTATGCACAAAAAGGGAAGGTCGATGACAAGAAGGGGCAGCTTAAAGTATGGGGAAGTTCTATATTTATGGGGATGGCTATCTCAGGCATGCATTACACAGGAATGGAGTCCGCTGCCTTTTATATGGATGGAAGCAGTCCCTCTCTGACCAGCGGTCCCGTAGTGGAGCCGACTATGCTTGGATGGATGATTGCGGGAGGCGCCCTTTTAACGATCGGCTTTTTGATTGTATTGATCAAGTTTGATACGGAAATGGAAACGACAAATACACGTCTGGATGTGGCCAACCAAATGTACCGGTCCATCCTGGAATCTGCTAATGATGCCGTCGTAACAGCCGATGAAAAAGGGGTTGTATTGGCCTGGAACAAATCAGCTGAGCGTACGTTCGGCTATATGGCAGACGAAATGATCGGTGAGCCTTTAACGAAAGTGATGCCCGAACAATATCGGAATGCACATCAACAAGGCATTGAAAGGTTTAATCGTACAAAGAATGCCCATGTAATCGGGAAAAGCGTAGAACTTGAAGGCTTACATAAAGATGGATCCACTTTTCCTGTGGAACTTTCCTTATCAACAGTGGAAGACGAAGGAAGGACCTATTTTACAGGCATCATCCGTGATATTACGGAACGGGTAAAAAATGAAGAACGTATTCGAGAACTGGTCTATAAAGATGACCTCACTCATTTACCTAACCGCCGGGCTCTTTATGAACATTTGACAGGATTTATTCAGGAGCACGAAAGCCTGGCTGTCATGTTCTTGGATTTTGACCGGTTCAAGCAGATCAATGATGTCTATGGACACCGGATGGGTGATTTATTGTTGAATGAAGGAGCTGAACGTGTCAAATCCCGATTGTCTGCAGGTGATTACCTAGCCAGACAGAGCGGGGATGAATTTATTATCGTTCTTCCTGATACAAGTGCGAAAGACACAAGAAAGATCGCTGAGTCGATTATAGATGAAGTTGCTGCTTCTTTTACAATAGAAGATAGGGATCTATACATCTCAGGTTCTATTGGTATCAGCCTCTACCCAAATGATGGCACCACACCCGATTTGCTGATCAAACGTGCCGACACGTCGATGTATCAAGCGAAACAGAATGGGGGAAGCCAGTACTGCTTTTATACAGAAGAAATGGATCAGCACATCACTCGGAAACTCCAACTGGAAAATGGGCTCAGAAAAGCCGTCGAACAGGAAGGCATTGATGTGTATTACCAGCCCCAACTGGACGTTTTTTCTGGAAAAATTATTGGCTTTGAAGCCCTGGCTCGCTGGAACCACCCGGATCTTGGCTTTATAAGTCCTGATGAATTTATTCCCCTCGCCGAAGAGACGAAATTGATCGTCCCTCTCGGAGAAAAAATCTTGCTCGAAGCTTGTCGACAATTTCGTCAATGGATGGATGAAGGACATGACCTGGAAAGAATCAGTGTCAATTTATCAGCAATTCAGTTCATGGATCCAACCATCATTTCTACCGTCGAGAGTGTTCTTAGACAGACGGAGGTAGCACCTGAACATCTGGAGATCGAGCTTACTGAAAGTATTGTACAGGATTCCGTACAGGCACTGCCGGTGATGCACCGGATGAAAAAGATGGGGATTCAACTCGCATTGGACGATTTTGGGACAGGATTTTCATCACTTAGTTACTTGAAGGACTTTCCGTTGGATACATTGAAAGTGGATCGTTCCTTTATTCAGACCATTCATGAGAATGAAAAGGACCGAGCTGTTGTAGACACGGTGATTCAATTAGCGGATCGGCTCGGGTTAAGTGTCATTGCCGAAGGGGTGGAAACAGAAGCTCAGCTGGATTACCTCCGCAGCCGCGGATGTGTGGAATATCAAGGGTATTTCTTCAGTAAGCCGTTAAGCAAAACAGAAGTGAGTGCTCTTTTAACTCGATCAATGGCTATGTAATAAGCACATAGCTTTGTTATTAAAGAATATGGCAGGTCTCTTGAAGACTTGATTTCGAGATGTTTCGGGTTTCGTTTGCCGTATTGAGCGGTGGGGGTGGCTGGGAAGCAACTCGCTTTCCTGTGGGGGAGCGCCGAGCTTCCTCGGACTACGTCCTGCGGGATCTCGCCTATCTCCTTCTCCCACGGGAGTCTCGCAGCTTCCCAACCACCCCATTCGATGCAGGAGGAAACGAACTCCTTCACTGTGAGAGGGTGCCTTCCACTATCCTGGTGTTATTAGCATAAAGCGCTCTATAACAAGCTTTTCGTGTGCAGAATAGCGTCCTTAGGAGTTCATTCCCTTCCAATTACCATGGGCATAATAGCAGCTTATTCCGGATGTGGTTTTGAGGTACTTATATGGCAAAGGGGCGGAGGGGAATGGCGAGACTCCTGCGGGAAAAAAGTGCATGGTGAGACCCCACAGGACGCAGTCCGAGGAGGCTCACCGCGCTCCCGCGGAAAGCGAGCTATTCCCCGCAGCCCCCATCCACTCACCAAAAGTCTCGAAACTGAGTCTTCAAGAATAGGTAGCGTTTCTTTAACTCTTTGATTTTTGGGGTAGAAAAAAAGACCCAGGATATGGGTCTTTTTTTATTACTTATTTTCAATGGGCTCATCAAATAAGTCCGTGAACTTGGCGACGTTCTCGTAACTGAATTCGAACGCCATGCGTACTTCACCAAATCCAGGTTGATAGAAATACCCCTGAACTTCATAACTGCCCGGGTTTTCTCTGACTTTTGTGAGATGGAAGTATCTTTGGATGAACTGGGCCATTTCCTCCAGTTTCTTATTCCGTACCTTGATCCATTGGTCTCTTAATTCTTCTGTTGGAAAGTCAGATTCTTTTAACATTTGCTCACTCCTCTAAGGAAATCAAAGCTATGAAACTGTTTGTTACCATTATACTATAAAAGCTCACAGTGATTTTCAACTACTATCCGAAAATTATGAAACTCTCTCACTTAACCTTTAAAAGCTTATGAACAAGAGAACTAGATTATTAGTCGTTTTTGAGTGAGTATCATTTCTAAGGGAAGATTTTTGAAAATACACTTTACCTTTACGTAACGTTACCCTTTATAGTGGGGTTTGAAAAGGGGGATTCCTTCATGAAGATTACGGAAGTAGCAAAGAAGTTAGAAACAACAACAAGAACCATTCGATTTTACGAAGAAAAAGGATTGATTGCACCGGAAAAAGCGAGCAATGGATACCGTATATACACAGAAGAAGATGTCCGGGATTTGCGTACCATTCTGGCTTTGAGAGAGGTCGGGTTATCTACGAAGGAAGTTAAGAAGGCATTGGAGCAGAATGATGATTTCACCGATTATTTACATACCCAGCGTTCATTGCTTTATGAAGAGATGCTGCAGATCAGAGATATGGTGGCAACGGTAGACCGTATGGTGGATATGAGTGGGAAGGCAGGAAAGGAGGAACAAATGATGAACATGGCACGTGAATTGAAAGTTTTAAAAGAGAAGCGGACCAACTGGCGCGATCGCTGGAATTTTGATGAACAAGCGAAAGATTACGACGACAACATCAAAACAACGGGGTATCGCTTCAATGTTCATGAGCATTATGACGAGGCTCTTACGATGGCTCATGCATGGGTGAATGCATCATCTGGGGAGAGAGGGGTAGATATCGGGGCAGGTACAGGGAACTTGACCGGGCTATTTTTGCGGCAGGGCCTTCCTATTATTGCTGTTGATCAGTCGAAAGAGATGTTGAAGATATGTGCAGAGAAACACCCTCAAGCGGAAACACGCCTTGGTCATTTTCTTTCTCTTCCCTTAAACGATAAAGAAGCGGATTTCGTCGTCTCGAGCTATGCGCTTCATCATTTAACAAATGAGGATAAGGATCTTGCTCTTGCAGAGTTTGACCGGATCCTGGGTGACCACGGGCGAGTAGTCATTGCCGATTTAATGTTCAGAGATGAGTCAGACAGAAAAAGTGTCCTGGAGAGCTATCAAGAATCAGGAAACGAAGAAGCGGTGGAGGCGATTGAAGATGAGTACTATGCTGATCGTTCACGCTTGATCAAATGGTGGGAAGATCACGGATATGATGTGGAAGTTCATCAGTTCAATCCGATTCTCCATCTGCTATATGCTAAAAAGAGGGAAAGGGGTACATCAAATGAATGACTATATTCAGACGATGCGGCAAATGATCGGCCATGAAACATTGCTGACAGTCGGTTGTGGGGCAATCATTGAGGATGATCATGGGCGCATTCTCCTGCAAAAACGTGCGGATCGTGGCGTGTGGGGGATTCCGGGTGGGCTTCTTGAAATTGGAGAGACCTTCGACTCAGCCGTCAAAAGGGAAGTCAAGGAAGAAACCGGGCTGAACATGATATCGATGGATTTATACGGCATTTATTCAGGTGAAAGTGGTTTTGCTACTTATGAGAATGGAGACCGAGTGTTCAGTGTGCAGATCGTCTTTCGCAGCAGCTCCTATGAGGGGAAACTGACGACGAACCACGAGAGTAAGAGGCAGGCTTTCTTTCATGCTGAGGAGATCCATGAAAATCTTCTGAACCCACATCAGGCCCCGTTTATTCGAGATTGGCTTAAAGGAGTAAGTATACCGGTGATCCGCTGATGAAAACCCTTTCTTACTTTCCACAAATTTTCCACATTTGTAAGAAAGACAAAATATTCCTTGAAGAAGCCTTGTCATGACAGTGTTCTGAACAACTTTTCTGTGGCAGGGGAGTTGTTACCACCGATATGGGTGTGTTTACAGACGGTCGTTCCGTGTTACAATGGCTAACACAACGATGAATAAAGGAGAAATGACATTGAATAAAAAGTGGTTATTAAGTTTACTATTTGTAGCGTTCGTTTCCTTACTAGCAGCCTGCGGTAACGATGAAGAAGGCGCTTCTGATAATAAGGAAAAAGAAAAAGAAGAGAAAACAGAACAAGCAGAATCCGGGGAACAACCGGAAGCACCTGAGCCGGACCTTGAAGGTGTACCGGAAGTTGTCGCTAGTGTAAATGGTACAGAAATTAAAAAAGAAGAGTTTGAAACGACTTATAAAGGTCAGTTCCAACAAGCAGCGATGCAGTCTCAAATGACAGGTCAAGAACTTGATCAGGATCAATTGAAGAAGCAAGTAGCCGAAAGCCTGGTTGGACAAGAGCTGTTGATGCAGGAAGCGGATAACCGTGAATTCACAGTTTCAGAGAAAGAGGTAAACCAGACGCTTGAGGAATTGGCAAAGCAACAGCAAGTCGGTTCTGCTGACGAATTTCTCGCTGCGCTTGAAGAACAGGGAATGAGTGAGAAAGAAGTACGCTCTCAAATTCAGACACAAGTTAAAATTGACAAGTTGATTGCTGAAGAAGCTGGAGATGTGAAACCTTCAGAGGAAGAAATCAAAGAAGCATATGACAAAATGAAAGAGCAGCAAGAAAGCATGGATACGGAACAAGAAGTACCATCTTATGAAGAAGCAAAACCAACGATTGAACAGCAATTGACTCGTCAAAAAGAAGGACAAGCCACTCAAAAGCTGGTTGATAGCCTTCGTGAAGATGCAGAAGTTACAGTTAACCTATAATGAACGCACAAAAACCAGACCTTTTGAAGGTCTGGTTTTTTATGTGCTTGATTGGAATATAATGTAAGACCTGGTCACCCATAATATGGGTGACCAGGTCTTACATATTTTGGTTTAGCAAAGGGTGTAGTTTTCATATTTCTTCTAAGGGAAAAGGAAGTAGTGTACAATAGGTGCTACGTACGTTTCGTGTGTATCTTTTTTTATGTGTAACGTGAAAAAGGAGGGGGAGGCCATCTTCTATCCCTTTTCCTTAATATTTGTGTCCATCATTCAAGGAGGAATAGCCCCGTGATCATTGCGATCATCTTTTTGCTGTTCGTATCGCTTTTCTTCTCAGGAAGTGAAACGGCTCTTACGGCAGCTAACAAAATGAAGCTCCAATCGAGAGCAAAGAAAGACGATAAAAAAGCAGGTAAATTACTAGATTTACTCTCACATCCCAGTGAGTTCATCACTACTATTTTAATTGGAAATAATATCGCTAATATTCTGTTGCCAACGCTTGTGACTACACTAGCTATTAAATATGGGTTCAGTGTGGGGCTGGCTTCTGCCATACTGACGATAACCATTATTATTTTCTCGGAGGTCATCCCGAAATCGGTGGCTGCTGCGTTCCCGGATCGCATCGCTTTGACTGTTTACCCAGTCATTCGTTTCTTTGTAATCATTTTCAAACCCATTACTATTGTCCTGAACCGATTAACAGGATTTATAACCAATGCTTTATCAAAAGGACAGACAAATGAATCTTCCATTTCAAAAGAAGAACTTCGCACGATGGTGGACATTGCAGATTCCGAGGGGACGTTCAATGAAGCGGAATCCCACCGAATCAAAGGTGTGCTTGATTTTTATAATTTGAATGTAAAAGATGTTCTGAAAACACCGCGTGTCGATATGATTGCCATTGATCAGGAAGCTGCCTTCGAGGAAGTCCGTGACATGGTCGTGCAACATCCATTCACCCGTTACCCTGTCTATGGGGAGGATATTGATGATATCATCGGTGTTTTCCACTCGAAATATTTGATTTCATGGGCGATGGAACCTGAAAAGCCGTTTATAGACTATACGTACAAAGATCCGCTGGTTGTCTATGAGTTTCATAAGATTGAATGGGTGTTTAGGAAAATGACGAAAGAGAAGAAGCACATGGCGATTGTCTTGGATGAGTATGGGGGAACCGAGGGTGTTCTTACCCATGAAGATGTCATTGAAGCAATGATCGGTTTGGAAATCGAAGATGAAATGGATGTAGAGAGTGATTCAATCATTGAAAAGATTTCAGAAACAGAATTGATTTGTGATGGTAAAATCACTTTACGTCGCTTGAATTCCATCTTTGATACAGAAATTCCGGAAGAGGAAGATGTTCTTGCGGGGTATCTGATCAAGGAATTCAATGATTTCCCTGACGAAGGGGATGTATTGGAACAAGACAATCTAACGTTCAAAGTGTTGGAAATTGAAGGGCGTATGGTGCGAAAAGTGCAGATTATTAAATGATTTTGAAGTTGAAAAATAGGAAAGATCCGGTCACTCTAATCAAAGGGGACCGGGTCTTTTGTTATATTTATTCTTTTATTGGTGCATCAAGTTCGTGGTCTTTCACTTCGGCCTGTGGTAGCAAAATCTTTTCAAAATCGAAGGCATTCAGTTCAACCTTGTCCCTCACTTTGTTCGGTAAATCAGGATTGGCAAGTGCTCCGGTACCTATGGAGACAAGATCAGCTTGTCCTGATTCGAGAAGACTTTCGGCACGTTCCTGCTCCTGGAGCTGGCCGTTGGCGATGACTGTGATTCCACCATATGTCTTCGCTGCGCCGGCAAGCGTCTTGGAACCTTCACCGAAGGAAGGGGCTGTTGCATCCCCGTCTGTGACGTGGATGTAATCGACTCCAGTCTTTCCTAGTGCACCGAAGATCTGCTCGGCTTCTTTTTCACCACCGGCCCATTTGTGTGTTTGGTCGGCGACTTTACCTTGAGAAATGCGAATCCCGATAATAAAGTCTTCTCCTACTTCTGTGAGTATTTCATCTACGACTTCCAACACAAAACGCAGGCGGTTCTCAACGGATCCCCCGTACTCATCTTCACGCTTGTTCAAATAATCGGTTAAGAACTGATCCAGTAGATAGCCGTTGGCTCCGTGTATTTCCACTCCATCAAAACCAGCTTCCTTCGCGCGGCGGGCAGCCGCAACAAAATCCTTTTTCACCTCTAAAAAGTCCTGGTCATCCATCGCACGTGGCGTCTGGAATGTACCTGACCCTCCATAAAATCCCAGTTGTTCCCCTTTTGGAGGAATGGCAGAAGGGGCGATGGTTTCGTCCGTGTAGGCATTGCCCTGGCTTTGTCCACCGGCATGCATGAGCTGCGCGATGATGATGCTTCCTTCTTCGTGAACAGCATTCACGACCGGTTTCCATGCATCTGCCTGGATATCCGTCGCAATCCCCGGTTGATTGTTGTATCCCTGGCTGAAGGTCGTGTCTGGATAGATGCCTTCCGTAATGATGGTACCGAAGCCACCTTTGGCAAAACGCTGATAATATTTTTTCATGCGGTCATTCGCACGGCCGTCTGCTTCGGCACTGATCCGGGTCATCGGTGCTACGACATAACGGTTGTTTAGTTGTTTACTATCTAAATGATAAGAGTCAAATAACATGAGAGAATCCACCTTTCCTGATGTAGTCATCCTTAAGCGTACTCTCAAACTATCTCAGTTTCAAAGTAAGTGCTCATCGATGACACATTTAGGCTACCCATCCTTAATAATTTCTATAAACTTCCATAATGATACACCGTGGAATAATAAATGAAATGGGAGTAGGATAATGAGTAACTATTTTACGGAGGTTATTTAGAAAGAAATTTTTTGCCCTCGATTGTAAGAGATGAAGAGGTGATCCCATATTTGGAAGATTAATTAAAAAATGGATCATCTCTTCAAAGAGATGATCCATTTTTTTATGCAAATTGCTTTAAAGCTCGATACATTTCTTCACCTTCGTCATTGAGTACATGACCATTACCATGACAACGTCCACATTCCGTGCTGTAACTCGTTTCTTCAACCGCCATTTTCCAAGCCGTCTTTTCACTCGCATGATTTACGCGGCTATAGTGATCCATGATCATGTTCGCCTTACTGTCGTCATATTCTTTATAAGTTCCGGTTCCGTGGCAAAGGGGGCAGACGTTGTAAAGATGACTCACCGTTTTTGTATTCAAAAGAACACTTCCTTCTAATTTGATATAGTTAAATTATGATTGATTTTATGGAATATTCAGACTAATTGCAATGGGTTTTGGACAAATAAAAAAGAAAAAAAGTCATTCGTTCACAATTTCGTGAAATTTGCCTACTGATTTAAAGATATAGCCTAATCTATTAGGGGCTGAATTTCTGGACGATATGAAGCGAAAGGTCATCCGATTTGAGGATGACCTTTCGCGCCAAAGAGGGTACGAGTCGCGCCAAAGAGGGTACGAGTCGCGCCAAAGAGGGTACGAGTCGCGCCAAAGAGGGTACGAGTCGCGCCAAAGAGGGTACGAGTCGCGCCAAAGAGGGTACGAGTCGCGCCAAAGAGGGTACGAGTCGCGCCAAAGAGGGTACGAGTCGCGCCAAAGAGGGTACGAGTCGCGCCAAAGAGGGTACGAGTCGCGCCAAAGAGGGTACGAGTCGCGCCAAAGAGGGTACGAGTCGCGCCAAAGAGGGTACGAGTCGCGCCAAAAAGCAGTCGAACCGCGCAAAAAGCAGAAGAAAAGTACAAAAAAAGCCACCGGGAGTCCCGGTGGCAACTGCCTATCATTCTATTATTTACCGATGAACATTTGTGTCCAGTAGTTACCATCTTCCGCATGACCTACACCAATGTGAGTGAAGTCAGGGTTCATGATGTTTTCACGGTGACCTTGACTATTCATCCAGCCCTGGACAACTTCTTCTGGAGTCGTTTGTCCCATGGCAATGTTCTCGCCAGCTGTACGGTAGTCAATGCCATATGACTTCATCATGTCAAATGGAGAACCGTAGTTCGGGCTGTTGTGAGAAAAGTAGTTGTTTTGCTGCATATCCAGAGACTTGTCTTTAGCGACGGCACTTAGCTCAGTGTCTAGTTTCAGTGGAGCTAGTCCTTGTTTTTCACGTTCCTGGTTCGTCAATTCAACGACTTGCTTTTCAAAAGCAGACACTTCAGATGTTGCTTCTTCTTGTGTGTTTTCTTCTTTTTGCACTTCTTCTTCAGCAGGCTGCTCTGGTGCTGGAGCTTGTTCAGCTTCAGGTTGTGGAGCAGGTGCTTCTTGTTTAGGCTCTTCCTGTTTAGGTTCTTCCTTTTCAGGTGTTTCTGCTTTTGGCTGTTCTTGTTTCGGTTGCTCTGCTGGTGCTTGTTGATATTTTTGTGCGAACTGATCAAAGAAAGATTGGAAATCTACTTGTTGAAGGTTATTATTCTTCAACGCATCTTCATTTTTACTGATCCAGTCATTCAATTGACCGGAATCTATTTGAATGGTCTTCGTTTCTACTTGTACGTCTTGCTTCACTTCACCTGTAGATGCAAGGGAAGTAGCTGGTGATGCTAGTAAGGATAGAGCAAGCGCTCCTGATACAATCAATGATTTTTTCATCATGTTGAAAATTCCTCCTTGAAACCTTTGTTTTTTTGGAACGACTCTATCGTACCACTGAACTTTTGTAATATAGGAGGTTGATATTTCCATAAGATTATAAAAGGGGATTGATAGATTTGAAGGTGAAGCATGCTTCCTTTAATCTCAAGGATTTTAAAAATTATTGTACGAGGCCTTTTTGGAATAAAAATCCTTTATGTAGATATTTTACTAGTTTACCTGGGTTGACAGACTTTTAAGAAAGGTCTGTTTTTTACGAGTGTGACAGCCGTTTTACAAAGATTAGAGTGATATTAATAGCATACTTACGTTTTTTTACAGCTCCGACCTTATGGCCAATCTTCCTTCCTGACAGGTTTCAGTCTCTCAGCGAACAGCTGAAGAAGCTTTTTCTACATAGAGACTTATTTTAAACAAGAACGTTCGGTGTGGTATAGTGGAGAAAAGAGGGAGGCGGATGTTGATGAACCCAACAACCATTCATGTAAAGCAACAAAAAGACAATTTAGTGCTCGTTCCATCCCGTGTTGTCTTTTACGAGCAAATGCAACTCGTTGAAACTTTTGATGATCAATCCGAATGTCATATGCTTTTCTTTTATAAGCAAAAATATCTAACTGCCGTCAGGACGACACGGCTTAAGATCCATTCCTATGTGGCTCGTGCATTCAAGGAAGGAACGGTTTATGAATCCCAGCATCCATTTTTACAAGCTTTAATTGAATCGAATGCCCCTCTTCAGAAAATCAGCTATCCTCAGCTGAAAAAGAAAATCGCACGTCCGTATTCCAGGCAGGAACAAGCGAAAGTCCTCACCTTTTTTGAATCATTCATTCCTAAAAAACAACTATTCCAAGATATGAAATCACTCTTTTATCAATACCGTCGTGAAGGGAACATGTCCGGAGCTTATCGTGTGATCCGGGTGATGCGTGACTTTGCACCAAATAACCGATTCGTGAAGGAGATGGCCAATGACCTCTCTTATCGCAAGCTTGCCAATCTATACTTAGAACAATCGCACACGCTCTTGGAACGTGACCCTTTGTTTAAGGAAGCGTGTACGTCATTTGAAGACCACCAACGTCTTTTGGAAAAAGAAGATCGTTGGATTGAAGCGTCCTCTCGTCAGCTATCTCATTTTTACAACCAACCGACCCCAGAAAGCTACCAATCGTATCGAGCCTCTCTCTCCCGGCACTTCGATTGCGATAGCCGAACCTTCATACTTGAGCAAATGTCTCAGGCTATTCCATCCTTCCAACCAGTAACTGAAGACCTTTTCCAACACTATGTAGCGAATGAAAATGTAATGGGAGTGGCACGTCTCTACACAGAACGGGAGCTCCAGCTGAATGAGGAACAATTCAACCAGGTGGAGGTCTTACTTGAAAGAAAGCGGTTCGACGAGACTCCTGACAACCTTCTTTCTTTCATGAAACGACTTACAGCCCAGCATCCGGAACAAACCCGAGCGCTTTTGGATGCATTTATTATCAGATTGCTTGAAACGATGGAGCTGGAACAAGTCCATGATTCTCTCATGTCGTTTACCAAGAAGAGCTCGCTCATGAGGAAAGTGGAGCGGATGAATGAAATTCGTGAAGACCTTGATTGTATGCAGGAGCTCGGTGAACTGTACTATGGATTCCAGCAGCTTGAGAAATCCATCGAATGCTTCCAAATGGAAATGGAGCTGAAACCGAGTACACCAGAACCATTAAGGTGGCTTTCGAAAGTGTATGCGGATAAACAAATGATGGATGAATCAAAGGCTTACCAGCAGTTGTGTGTCGATGTACAAAAATGGGCATAAAAAGAGAGGTCCCTATCCAATTTAGTGGATGGGGACCTTTTGTGTGCACGAATTTCATGAAACGATAAGAAGTTTAATTGAAAAATAGAAGAGCAATGGAAATAGGAATAAAACTCCAAAACAGGATGATGACACAGAAGCCCATGATGTCTTTGACTTTCAACCCGGCAATGGCTAGAAGCGGCAAGGCCCAAAATGGCTGGATCATGTTTGTCCATGCATCCCCCCAGGCCACAGCCATCGCGGTTTTGGCTGTGCTTACGCCAAGATCCATAGCAGCTGGGATCATAATCGGAGCCTGAACGGCCCACTGTCCGCCTCCGGAAGGGACGAAGAAGTTGACGATGCCGGCACTGATAAAGGCGAGCACGGGAAACGTGAATTCTGTTGAAATGCTCACAAACCAGTTCGACATTTGCTCAGATAAACCAGAAGCGACCATCATGCCCATGATTCCTGCATAGAAAGGGAATTGAATGATGATCCCGCCGGCATTTTTCACTCCATCATTTACGCTGTTCAAAAACCTTCTTGGTGTCTGGTGAAAAAGGATGCCGAGGAATAAGAAGATAAAGTTCACAATATTAATATTGAGGTCAAACCCGTTCCTAATAAAGTGATAGACGATGAACGCCAGTCCAAGCGCTCCAATTAAGTAAGAGATGATCTTGCTGTTTTCCATCCGTTCAGCCGGGGTCAGGTCGGCTGTTGTGGCGGCCATTTGCTTCTCGGCCTTATCTTCGTTTTCTAAGAAGTCGAGATTGTTTTTACTTAGGTCACCACTGGATTTTAACAACCATAAGTTAAGCAGAGGAAGAGAGAGAAGTAAAGTCACGATGATGAAAATATTCATGCTGCTGAACAGTGTATCCGTAATAGCGATGGAACCGATTGAATCAGCTAGAAAATGGTCTTCTGTCGCAATGGTTAAAGGAATGGATCCTGAAAACCCCCCGTGCCAAAGAATGAATCCACTATAAGCACTGGCCATCAATAAGCGATAATCCACATTCGGCACACGTCTCGCTACATGGACGGCAAGGAGTGCTCCGGCTACAAGTCCGAATCCATAGTTGATCACACAAGCGACTCCAGCTACGAAAGTAACTAATAAAATAGCCTGTCCCGGAGTTTTCGCAAGCGTACTTATTTTTGATAAAGCGGCTTTGACTAAAGGAGTATTGGCAAGTATGTATCCTGTGACAACGATCAATGACATTTGCATGGCGAATGCGAGAAGGTTCCAAAAGCCATCTCCCCAAAATTGCACCATCTGCCCTGGTGAGCTGCTTGTGAAAAAAATTCCTAATCCAAAAACGACGAGTGTGAGAATGATGGCGAACAAAAACGCATCTGGCAAGAAACGCTGCACCATCCGGTCGAAAAAGTTTGTGATTCCTCGAAGCATCCTAAACAACCTCCTAAATATGTAATCGCTTACAACATTCATATTAAGTGTCTATGAGTGAGAAGAAAATATCAAGGCCCAAGTGTAATTTTTTCCTTGTCAAAAGTTAGAAATAGTCATATACTACATTACAACACTAATGCACCCATTTAGAGAGAAGGCGATACATTGATTCTCGATACCGACGGCATGAAACCTATTTATATTCAAATTGCGGAATGGCTGGAAAGCGAAATCCTGCATGGGAATTTCCAAGTAGACGACAAGGTGTATTCGCAATATCAACTGGCCGATCTATATAACATCAACCCGGCAACAGCTGCCAAAGGTCTGACAAAGCTTGCAGAAGAAGGGACCCTTTATGACAAACGAGGACTCGGGAAGTTTGTCTCGACCCATGCAAAGCAGATCATTATCAATAAGCGAAAAAATCAGACGCTGAAAAACTTGGTCAATGACCTTGTCACGGAAGCCGGAAGACTGGAGCTTTCAGAAGAAGACACCATAAAGCTCATCAGGAATGCTTGGAAAGGGGAACAAGGATGAAGGCGATCAAATGTAAGGATTTGAATAAATGTTTTTACCGGAAAAACGCGTTGAACGATCTTTCTTTTTCTATCGAAGAAAATAAAATTGTTGGAGTAATCGGCAGGAATGGAGCAGGGAAAACGACACTGCTGAAGATCATCGCAGGGTTATTGAAGGAAAAGTCAGGAGTTATTGAAATTTATGGGAGAAGACCGTTCAATAATTTGTTTGTGTCTGCGAATACGATTTATATCGATGATGCCATGAACTTTCCGACGGCGCTCACTTTGAAAGAGATTCTTGAAGAGGGCAAGCGTTTTTACCACCATTGGGATCATAATTTAGCACTAAGATTGTTCGATTATTTCGAGTTCGATCCGAGGCAGCATCAAAACGAACTATCTAAAGGAAAGGAAAGTACGTTCAACATGATAGTCGGCCTTGCTTCAAGATCGCCGCTGACGATTTTTGATGAACCAACGACAGGAATGGATGCAGCAGTCCGAAAAGACTTTTATCGTGCGTTGCTGAAGGATTACTTGGCACATCCTAGAACAATCCTATTATCCACTCATCACTTAGAAGAAATGGAAGATCTGTTTGAAGAGGTGCTCCTGATTCATGAAGGTTCTTTAGCGCTGCAAATGTCGATGGATGACTTGAAGGAATATGGACTGGGCCTCACTGGAAAGAAAGATGTGGTGGACTCATTTCTAATAGAAAAAGAGATTCTATGGATAAAAGAGCAGGCGTTCGATACGTGCTATGTGGTAATAAAAAACGATCTTACAGAAAAGGAATATCAGCGCATGCAGGAGGCAGGAGTTCAAGTTACGCCAGTCAAAGCGAATGATCTATGTATCTACCTGACTGAATATCAGCATGGAAAGGGGAGTGTGGATGATGTCTTTGATCGAAGTGCAGACGTCTGAAGTCGTCAAAGCAGATCGGCTATAAGTGGAAGGCTTATACAGGCGTATTTACATCTCTTGTAGTCATCCAGCTCCTCGGGCTCTTGTTTTCTTTGAACGGATCCGGTTCGATGGGCAGCGGGAGAACAGGCTACGATGTGAACATCACCTATTACACCGCAGACATCGTTGTTGGTTTCACAATTTTTTGGGGCTTTTTGACGGCTTTTCTTTTAACGACGAAAGCGTATCGAGAAGATGATTTCGCATTTGTTACGAACAGGAAGACGAGTACACTCTCAACCATCGCTTTTCTGTTTATGATTTGTGTGATTGGTGCGCTGACCGCTTTGTTGTCCAGTTTTGCTTTGAAACTGTTTGCCTATTTTATATTGCCTGGAGAAGAAATGCTTCTTACCCAGGGAGTAGGTAATGTGAGTGCATGGCTGCTTGGGATGTTTGCGACCATTCTCATCGTTTTTCTGTTCAGCAGCTTAGGCTATTTGGCTGGAATGATTGTTCAGTTGAATAAAATGCTCGTCATTGTAATGCCGGTAGTCGTGGTAGGTTTGATGATTTTATTATCGCGAGGCGGATTTCAAATTCAGGTGTATTTCTTTGAATTCTTTTTTGAAGAAAACAATCCGTGGCTGTTCATTCTTAAGACGCTTTCTGCCACCACAATTTTCTATGTATTGTCTGTCCTCGTTTCCAATCGTTTGGAGGTGAAGCAATGATTGTGATAGCTTTCATGCCGATTATAATATTGCTTGCGACCATCATTGCTTTGAGCCTTCTCATAAAAAAAAGTTCCCGGTTCGGTTTTGGGAGAGGGAAGGCAGGACTCTGGATGCTCATCAGTTACTCTGTCCTGTTAGTCGGATCTACGGTTGTTTTTCTTGCGATTCCACTTGGGAGTATAGAACTGAAAGGACAAGAGAATGAGGAGAAAGAAGAACAAAAGTCTCAGAAATTCTATGAAGCAGTTCAAGAGGGGAAGTTAGATGAAATAGAAAAATGGCGCATCCATGAATGGTCGTTTCCTTTTGATAAAGAACAATTGATTCTTCAAGTATTAGAAAATGACGTGAACGGGATCAACATTTTTGTAGAGCGTACGGATGACCTAACAGAGACCGTGGAGGCTTTCTACTATCAGACACCGCTGATGATCAATGGGTATGAAGTGGAAGAAAAGTACATGCCCGCAGTGAGTATGGATATGACGACACTTTCTATTTATCCAGGGGAGAAATTGAACCTGAAATACAAAATGTTTGGTTCTGAGTTTCCTTTCCGATTGTTTGATAAAGAGAATGGATCGATGTGGGGAGATACAACGGTTTCGCATTGGAACGGAACCGCTCTTTATATTCGTGTTCCAGAAGGACTGGATGTAGTTGGTGATCAGAATGCTTATACAAAAGTGGATTCATCATAAAAAAAGGATGGAAGGTTAGCTTCCATTCTTTTTTATGACTTATTTCTTTTTCTTGACGCATCCACAGCCGCCTGCTCTTTTACGAGTTCATTTTCTTGCTGTTTGAGTGGTATTCGTCTTGGTTTTTTGTTGTAGTGTTCTTTGTCTTAAAGCTTCTTGATGCTTTCTGCTTCTCATGCTTCTTCTCCTTTCTTATATAGATCATAAGCAATCCCACCATAATGTTCTCTATTTGGGAGTAATGATAGTTATCTTGATAATCCTTCACCTTTTTCTTGTATTTGTCCAACTCCGCCTTAAAAGTAGAGAACCAAGAATTACAAGAGACCATGGAGCAATGGAATAAAGAAGAATCTGTCTTAAATAGAGAATTAACACGGAGGATTCAAGGATTTGAGGAACAAGTTAAGCGTTATGAGGAACAAGAGGAAAAATACAAGAGTGAGATCAATGATTGGCAAAATTGAGCCATCGAGTGGAGCAATAAAGAAAAAGAAGACTTTTCCAATCTCATAAAGATCTTTCCATGTTACAAAGAAGCTATGCGGAAATACAGCAAAAACTACAAATAGTAACGGAAGCTAGAACGGAAGCGGAAGAGACAACATTAAAAGAAAAATTAGCAGATACCGAGAAAAGCTATTCAAATGAAGTTAAGAAATTGGAGAATGAATGTGCACAGTTAAACGAGGACCTTGAGCAGAAAAAAGAAATGATCATCCAAGGACAACAAGATTTTTCTTTTCTACAAAATAATTTCAATAATGAGCGGACCGCGAGACTTAAAGAGCTGCAGAGGAAAAAGAGAGCCCAACAGGAATGTGAAGCAACAAGTAACCAATTGGAAGAGGCCAACCAAAAGCCTTCAAAAGCAGCGGAAAATTGGAAGGAGAGTAAGGAAGCGTTAGAAAGGAAGAATGATGAACTAGCTCAGCGTGCACAAGCATTTATGAAAGAATTAGAAGGTGTGAAAGAATCACTCGTTAAAGCGGGAGACGATTATTCAGAATTACAAACACCTATCAGAAAGAAAAAGCGCAGTTCGAAAAGGAAAGGCTGAATGAGAAAAAGGCTGCCGATAAAGAAGTGAATAAATGGAAAGAAGAGTGTTTTACCGCCAAGAAAGAAGTGAAAAGGTTACAAAAATCCCTTTCTGCTAATCTAGCGGAAACTAAACGCATGCGTACGCAAATAAATAAGCTTAATAGTGAGTCAGAAAAGCAGAGAAAAGAGAACGAAGCATTGAAAAAAGAGTTGGATGCTTTTCAGTCTCCTCCCTATTTAGAACAGATTGGAGAAGGGGAGTTTTTCTCTCAAATGGAGGAACACATGAGGTATATCTTTGGAGAAGAGATTTCACCCGCTGGAAATCAGGAAGGAAAGGTCGCCTTCATGAAAGTATTAGAAAAGAAATTGGAAGAACTGTCGACAAATCTTGAGGAAACAAATGAAGAGAAGGAGTAAAAAAGACGCCTGGATGGCGTTTTTTTTATGCTTTTCTAGATAAATAAAATGAGTCGATTTCACACAATTGGGCGTAAGCACATAAATTAGCTGTAGAGGTGGTGAGTATGAAAGATGGCCGAAGGGAATCTTTGATCGACCCTTTACAAATGGAAAAACAAGAATGGAAAAAGCGACAGATGCAGCATCGTGTGAAGCAGATACTGACCATATCATCGCCGATCTTCATTGTATTGCTGTGGGAGTTTTTATCACGAACGGGATTGATAGATGCCCGGTTCTTCCCGCCACCGACAGAAATCGTCGGAACGTTCTGGGCGATGGGGATGAGCGGAGAGCTGTTCCATCATATCGGGATTTCTTTGTTTCGTATTTTCGCAGGCTTTTTGCTCGGAGTCATACCGGCTATTGTGATTGGTCTTCTCATGGGGCTTTACGGTCCGATCCGGCATTTCCTGTCGCCTCTTATCATGGCGTTAATGCCGATTCCGACGCTTGCGCTTTTGCCTATTATCATCATTTTATTCGGTGTCGGAGAAGTTTCTAAAGTGGTGACGATTGCGGGGAGTGTGTTTTTCCCTGTCGTCATTAATACGGTAGCGGGTGTTGTGAACATCGACCGCATTTATTTGGATGTTGCGAAAAATTATGGAGCGGATTCGAAGCAGTTTTTCTTCAAAATCGCTTTACCGGGTTCGCTGCCCGTCATGCTTGAAGGGATTCAGATGGGGCAGGCGATTGCGCTTCTGACGATTGTCGCGGCGGAAATGATGGGAGCCAACTCAGGTATTGGGTATTTGATCTGGACGTCGTATAAAGCCTTTTTATTGAAAGAGATGTTTGTCGGGCTTGTGCTCATTTCGTTCTTCGGCTATTTGTTCTCGATCATTCTCCGGGGACTGCAAGCCAAACTGCTGCCATGGCGCTAACTGATGAAAGGAGCGACAGGGGATGGAGGCTAAAATATCGATTAAGGATTTAACGAAAGTTTTTTACAAAAAAGAGAGCCGAGTGACAGCACTTGAAGGGATCTCGCTTGATATTGCGGATGGGGAGTTTGTCTGTCTTGTCGGACCAAGTGGTTGTGGGAAGACGACGTTACTAAGGATTCTGGCTGATTTAGAAAAGCCGAGCGGGGGATCTTTTTCAATTGCGAAGAGCAAAAAAGAACGCCCGCTGCAGTCGATGGTTTTTCAGGAACGCGGGGTCATCCCGTGGTTGACCGTTGAAGGCAATGTCAGTTTTGGATTGAAGATGAGACATTTGCCTGCAGACGTGATCAAGGAGCGGACCTCCTATTACTTGAATAAGGTGGGGCTCGATAAATTCGCCAAGCTCTATCCGAAGGAGCTGTCCGGCGGGATGAAGCAGCGCGTCAGCATCGCGAGAGCGTTTGCGAACGATCCGGAAATTCTCCTCATGGATGAACCCTTTGCCGCATTGGATGAGCAGAATAAATTCATTTTGCAGGAAGAACTATTGAATATTTGGTCGGAGACGAAGAAAACGGTCTTATTTATCACCCATAGCATAGATGAAGCGCTCCTACTTAGCGATCGGATCCTGTTAATGAGCTCTCAGCCCGGCACCATCATTGATGAGAAGCGGATCGATCTGCCGAGGCCGAGGAATATGGAGCAAGTACGGGCGGATCCTTTGATGGCGGAACATTTTGTGGAGATTTGGAATCATCTTCAGGATGAAGTCCAGCGTTCGCGTAAATAGTGAAAGAAAGGGGATTGGAATCCCATGGTGAAAAAAGTATGTCATCTGTTTTCTTTTTTGTTCATCATCTTTGTGTTGTTCGGCTGTGCTTCTGGTGAGAATGGGGAAGACACGGGCAGTGTTGAAAATCCTGACGGTGACTTTGCTCCATTAGACAAGAAGACGACGGTTGTCATTGCCGAAGATGGAGCTGCCTCAGGAGCCGGGTTTTATATCGCTGAGGAAAAAGGCTATTTTGATGATTACAACATAGATATCAAGTTCACAACGTTCGCCAACAGTGACGACATGCTTCCAGCCTTGGCAGCGGGTGAAGTGGACATTGCCGGTGGCGTTTCCACGGCTTCCTTTTTCAATGCCATTGCCCAGGGCATTGATGTGAAAATTATTGCCGATAAAGGTCACTATTTTGATGGTAGCTCATATTTCAGCTTTGTCATTCGTGAAGATCTACAGGATGAAATCAAAGATTATAGCGACTTGAAAGGCAAGCGGATTGCTGTCTCGTCGAGAAACGCCGTGGATGATTATATCTTCCAGCGCATGCTTGAACACGCGGGACTGACCGAAGACGATGTAGAATTCGTCCTCATGTCTGACTTTGGGAACATGCTTGCTGCGATGGGCAACAAGTCGATAGATGCCGCTCTTCAAATCGAACCACTGATCACCCAGGGGGAAGCGCAGGATCTGCACGTTCGTTTCGGTGACGCCACAGATTTCGCTCCAGATGCACAAATAGCAATGGTGCTTGGATCACCTGATTTTATCGAAAAAGAAACCGACGTATCCGTACGCTTTATGGCGGCCTACCTGAAGGGTGTTCGTGATTATAATGATGCATTCCTTCACGATGAAGGCCTTGATGAAGTGATTGATATCATGACTAAGCATACGGCATTGAAAGACGCTGACGTGTGGAAAAAAGTAGGCGTAACCGGGCTCGACCCGAACGGGGAAATGTTTATCGATGATATTAAGAAACAATTCGAGATGTATGACGCGAACGGCGCCATCAGTGGAGATATTGATTTCAATGATGCAATCGACACCTCTTTGTCTGAAGAAGCGATGGAAGTCATCGGGCGTTATGATCGATAACACTTTTTCTGAAAAAACACTTGTCATCGGATGGTTTTTATTGTAAAGTAACCATTAACTCAATTGAATAATTCTTATCAAGAGAAGCAGAGGAACTGGTCCTGTGAAGCTTCAGCAACCACCAACATCGGTTGGCCGGTGCTAATTCCAGCAAGTGATGATCACTTGAGAGATAAGAAGGAATGAACGGATACGATTCAAGAGCCTTCTTATGTGAGAAGGCTCTTTTTTGTTTGCGGCCTTCTTGTGGATCAGGAACTTTTCTCGGGATAAAACCAACTATTCTGATGAGTTATATAAAAGGAGGTCAAATCATGACAAAACCATTGAGCAACGCTTTCGCACTTATCCCATTTGCGATCTTTATTTTACTTTTCATTGGATCAGGAATCATCACAGGGGATTTTTATAAAATGCCTGTACTTGTCGCCCTGTTCGTAGCGATTCTCGCCGCGTTAGCCATGAACCGTAAAACGGATTTCCAAACAAAAATATCCCAACTGACGAAAGGGGGAGGACACCCGAACATCATCTTAATGGTCATCATTTTCCTGCTTGCGGGGGCTTTTGCTGCCGTGGCATCCGGAATGGGCGCGGTTGAATCGACTGTCAATCTCGGCTTAACCTACCTGCCGGGCGGTTGGATGGTCGTCGGACTATTTGTCATCGGCTGCTTCATCTCGATTTCCATGGGAACATCTACGGGTACGGTTGTGGCTCTTGCCCCCATTGGTGTGGGTGTAGCAGAGCAGACAGACATCGGACTTGCCTTGGTGATGGGGGCGATTGTCAGTGGTGCGATGTTCGGGGACAACCTTTCTGTCATTTCGGATACGACCATTGCTGCTGTACGGACACAGGGGACGGAAATGAAAGAGAAGTTCAAAGCGAATTTCTTCATCGTTCTTCCCGCAGCCATTGTTACAGCTGTGATCTTTGGTGTGATGACGGCAAATGCCTCAGCTAGTCTGTCGGAGAACTACACGTACAACATTGTGGAAATCCTGCCCTATTTAGGTGTCCTTGGATTCGCGGTTGCTGGGGTGAACGTTATATTTGTTCTTATTGGAGGGATTGTTTTTGCCGGAGGAGTCGGACTTTTGCTCGGTAAATTTTCCGGCATGGAATTCGTTACCCTCGTAGGAGATGGATTTACGAATATGCAGACACTTGCCATGATTGCGATTTTGCTGGGCGGACTTGTAGAATTGATCCGGGCAAATGGAGGCATCGAATTTTTATTACAGACAGTCAGCAGGAAAGTGAACTCCAATCGCGGTGGGGAGCTTGGCATCGCAGGGATTGTGACGGCCGTCAACTTTTCTACAGCGAACAATACGATTTCCATCATTACAGCAGGGCCGCTGGCAAAACAAATTTCTGATGAATATGGGATTGAAGGACGGCGCTCAGCAAGTATTCTCGATATCTTTGCCAGTTCCGTTCAAGGAATCATTCCTTATGGTGGACAAATCCTGGCGGTAGCGGGTGTGGCGAGCATTTCTCCTGTCGCGATTGTTCCGTTTTGCATTTATCCGATGCTTACAGCCGTGGCCGGGCTTTTAGCCATTGCTCTCAGATATCCGAAATTCACTGTTGAAAAAGGAAAAAGAGAATTAAAAAACGCCTCTTAAGAGGGAAGGGCACCTGAATTGGGTGCCTCTTTTTATGTACTTTTTTTACGCTCATTTTAAAATAATCTGACATAATATTTTAAAATGAGTCGATTGGAATAGTAGGAAAGGTTTGGAAAATGGGGAGAAAGAGAACGATTAGGGCCTTAAGTGGTATAGACGACTATATCTATTTCCGTTACGCTTTTATTACAAAATGTAAACGTTTACAACAATATTTCTCCTGAACCGACTTTTTGAGGGCACTTGTTTTAGAAAAATGTTTTGCAAAAGGGTCTTTTTGGATAGGAAGGCACCTTTTACAAATAGATAAATCAAGGAGGAATGGCGAATGAGAATGGCGGGCAAATGGATGTTGATCTTTACACTGACCATTGGCATGATGCTGCCGTCGTGGTTGATGGGTACAAAGGTGGAAGCTGCCGAAGATGACGGATTATCGGATGTAATCATCTTTGAGAATGTACCGCAGGCAGATGCAACGATGGAAGGGAATGAGTTTACTCTTTCCGCACTGAACGTGTATGAAGACGGACATTTCACAAAGGTGAATGAAGGACTCGTTTGGAAATCGGAAAATTCAAACGTTGCCACTGTCGAGGATGACGGTACAGTCACTTTTACAGGGCAGCCGGGACGAGCGTGGGTAACGGTATCGAATGGCGATTTCGAAGATCGGATTGCGCTTGATTTTAAACCGGACCGCTCAACAAAAGGGAAACCGAATTTCAAACCGACCATTAAAAAGCAGGACGGTGATCGCTATGACCTCGTTCAACATGCACTTACCAACATGACGATGGAGGAAAAAGTTGGTCAGATGCTCATGCCTGACTTCAGGAAGTGGGAAGGAGAGAACGTTACGGAAATGCTTCCTGAAATTGAGGAGATGGTGCAGAAGTATCATCTTGGAGGAGTCATTTTATTTCGTGAAAACGTTGTGACAACGGAACAAACAGCGAAGCTTGTCTCCGATTATCAAGCGGCTTCTGAAAAATACGGACTGCTTATGACGATCGACCAGGAAGGCGGAATTGTGACACGTCTTCAATCAGGAACGGACATGCCTGGAAATATGGCCTTAGGTGCGACTCGTTCGGAAGAAATTGCTGAAAATGTAGGTTCAGTGATCGGAGCTGAACTTGAATCCCTCGGCATCAACATGAACTTTGCCCCCGTCATGGATGTGAACAATAATCCTGATAACCCTGTCATCGGCGTTCGTTCTTTTGGTGAAAATCCAGAGCTCGTCGGAAAAATGGGGGTAGCTTATACGAAAGGCCTGCAACAGCACGGAGTAGCTGCGACGGCGAAACACTTCCCGGGACATGGGGATACGGCGACAGATTCCCACCTTGGACTTCCTGAAGTTCCGTATGATCTGGAGCGTCTGAAGGAAGTTGAACTGTATCCGTTCCAACAGGCGATGGATGCTGGGATCGATGCGATTATGACCGCACATATCACGTTCCCTAAAATTGATGATACAAAAGTGATTTCCCAGAAAGATGGTACTGAAATTGCACTTCCAGCTACGCTTTCTAAGAAGGTACTTACAGGGCTGATGCGTGAGGAGATGAATTATGATGGAGTCGTCGTCACGGACGCTTTGAATATGAAAGCAATTGCTGACCATTTCGGACCGGTCGATGCCGTTATTCGTGCGATCAATGCCGGAACAGACATTGCGCTCATGCCTGTAGGTCTCGAGGAAGTGGCTGCAGGGGTCTATGAGGCTGTAGAGTCTGGGGAGATTCCAATGGCTACGATTGAAGATTCTGTGGAACGGATCCTTACATTGAAGTTGAACCGAGGGATCATTAAAGAAGAAACGCCGCAGCCGATTGATGAAAAAATCGCAGAAGCGGAAAAAGTTGTCGGATCAGAGGCACATAAAGCTGTTGAAAAAGAAGCGGCTGAGCGTTCGATTACGCTTGTGAAAAATGATGGGGTTCTGCCTTTAGACGCATCAGGTGATGAACAGGTAGTGGTGGTCGGAGACACATTCATTGGCGACCTTGCGGATGCAGTATCTGCCCACCATTCAAATACGACCTTGATCAGCACAGATAAAAGTGAATTGACAGCTGAGCAAAAACAGACGGTAGCTGAAGCGGACAAAGTCATTTTCGGAACGTACACGTACAACGTATATTCTCGTTCGGCGAACCATCCTCAAATGCAGTTGATGCAGGATGTGATGGCGAGCACAGATACAGAAGTGATCGGCGTCGGAATCCGAAACCCTTATGACGTTATGGCTTATCCAGGAGTGGATGCTTACATCGCACAGTACGGATTCAGAGATGCAAGCTTTGAAGCGACGGCCGCTACCATTTTCGGTGCAAACAATCCAACTGGACAACTGCCTGTGACGATTCCAGGTACAGATGGTGGCGTATTGTTTGAATATGGTACGGGGTTGAGCTACTAGAATAGGACTATTTTCAGGTAGAGGGGCTTCACGCCCTTCTTCATCATAATCAAAAGGGAGAGGATTATTTTGAAAAAATGGTTGATGCTTGGTGTCATTTTAATCATGACATGGTCGACGTTCTCGGTCGTTTTCGCTGATCATAATGGCAACCCTGGGAAACACAAAGGGCACGATAAAAAAGGAGAACCTTTCAAGCTTGGAGTGGAAGTTCTTTTAGATGAAGAAAAAGAATTGATTGAAGGCAAGAATGTGGGGCTGATTACAAACCCGACCGGAGTTGATCAAAACTTGAACAGCATCGTAGATCTGTTACACAACGATGAGGATGTCAACCTTACCGCGTTGTATGGCCCGGAACATGGGGTGAGAGGCAGTGCTCAGGCTGGAGAGTATGTGGATTTTTATATTGATGAAAAAACAGGAGTTCCTGTGTACAGTCTTTATGGGAAGACACGCAAACCGACCCCGGAAATGTTAGAAGACATCGATGTGTTATTGTTTGATATCCAGGATGTAGGCACACGTTTTTACACGTACATCTACACGATGGCTTATGCGATGGAAGCGGCTCAAGAAAATAACATTCCATTCATCGTGCTTGACCGCCCGAATCCACTGGGTGGAGAAAAGGTAGAAGGGCCTGTGCTAGATGAAGATTACAAGTCTTTCGTCGGAAACTACCCGATCCCACTTCGCCATGGAATGACGGTCGGAGAGCTTGCGAAGTTGTTCAATGAGGAATTTGAAATAGGTGCGGACTTAACGGTTGTGGAAATGCAAGGATGGAAACGTGGCATGGACTATGACGAGACAGATCTTGAATTCGTTGCACCTTCACCGAACATGCCGACCGTGGATACGGCTTTTGTTTATCCAGGAGCGGCTTTGATTGAAGGGACGAATGTGTCGGAAGGCCGCGGAACGACGAAACCATTCGAATTGATTGGGGCGCCTTTCATCAATAGTACAGATCTGGCGGCAGAGATGAACGCCTACAACTTACCAGGGGTAAGGTTCAGAGCAGCATCCTTTACACCATCCTTCTCGAAGCATGCAGGGGAATTGACGCATGGGGTGCAGATCCATGTGATCGACCGTGAAGAGTTCAATGCTGTTGAAACCGGCGTCTATCTCGTGAAGACCATTCATGACATGTATCCAGAAGACTTCGAGTTCCGTGCAGAAAACTCAGCAGGCGTTTCCTTCTTCGATCTTTTAGTCGGTAATGGATGGATTCGCGAAGCGATTGAAAACGGTGAATCCGTCGAAGACATGAAAAATCGTTGGGAAGATGAGCTCAAAGACTTTAACAAAGTAAGAAAGCACTACCTCCTTTATAAGAAGTAACATAAGATATGGGATAATTTTACACACCAGGTCATCCATAATATGGATGACCTGGTGTGTATATTTTTTCCAGTAAGCGGTAGTTGTTGAGTCATCGGTCTTAAGTGGATGCAAATTTGTTACAAGAAGGGGTATTTTATGATAAAATTTGTAAATATTCATACATATTTGACAAATAGAAAGTGAGGTAATTAGCATGGGTGCACAATCAATGTTAAGTGGGGCGTGGAGTCGCCTTTGGACGATGCACTACGAGGCGAAGAATTTATTGAGGTTTACAGTAACGGGAAATGGCGGCGGATCTTCGACGGTGACGCAGACGAACCAAAAGACGGAAGGGCATGACCCTGGCCCATCCTTTGATACGCGCCAGAAAGTAGGGCTTTTTCTAGGACCAATTTTGTTTGCGCTTACACTTCTATTTTTAGAAGCCGATGGACTATCGCAAAGTGCTGTCGCTGTTTTGGCGAGTACCATTTGGATTGCCACATGGTGGATCACAGAAGCGATTCCGATTCCTGCGACATCCCTTCTGCCGCTGATTCTTTTTCCTCTGACTGGAGGGCTGGGCGGTGGGACGACGGCTTCCTCCTATGGGGATAATACGATATTCCTGTTCATGGGTGGTTTCCTCATTGCCCTTGCGATGCAAAAGTGGAACTTGCATAAGCGGATGGCCTTGTTCATCATCGCATCCGTAGGGACAAGCACAGAACAAATCGTGCTTGGTTTCATGGTCGCAACGGGGACATTGTCGATGTGGATTTCCAATACAGCGACGGCAATGATGATGGTCCCGATCGGCATGGCGGTCATCTACCAAGCTTCTGAGCAGTTGAAGAAAAAAGGGGAAACGGTCGATCACGACAATTTCAATTTCGGAAAAGCTGTCATGCTTGGAGTCGCCTATAGTGCTTCCATTGGTGGACTTGCAACACTAATCGGAACACCTCCCAACACGATTTTCAAAGCTGTTGTTGAACAAACCTACGGAATCGAGATCAGCTTTGCTGGCTGGATGGCGTTCGGTGTTCCGCTTACGATTCTTTTTTTAGCGCTCGCATGGTTCTATTTAGTAAAAATTGCTTTCCCTATGAAAATTAAAGAACTGCCTGGTGGCAGAAAAGTCATCGGGGAAGAGAGACGTGCGCTCGGGGTCATGAGTGTAGAAGAAAAAATCGTCATGACCGTGTTCGCTGTGACAGCGGTGGCGTGGATTTCCCGATCATTTTTCCTCGTACACATCAATGAAAATATCAATGATACGATGATCGCGATGAGTGCTGCGATTCTTCTTTTTCTCATTCCTTCAAAAAATAAGAGAGGGGATTACCTTCTGGATTGGGACACAGCGAAAGGACTCCCGTGGGGAATCCTGCTTCTGTTTGGTGCGGGTCTTGCTATTGCCGCAGGATTTCAGGAAACAGGGCTTGCCGAATGGATTGGGACGCAGCTAACGATTTTAGAGGGCGTCAGTCTGATTTTGATCGTTGTCATCGTTGCAGCACTAGTCATCTTCTTAACGGAAATTACATCCAATACAGCTACAGCGACGATGATGTTTCCGATTATGGCTTCTTTAGCCAGTGCTATCTCGGTACACCCATACAGCCTGATGATTGCAGCGGGTGTAGCGGCAAGCTGTGCTTTCATGCTGCCTGTTGCAACCCCACCCAACGCCGTCGTTTTCGGGAGTGGCTATTTGAGAATTCCAGACATGGCCAAAGCCGGTCTTTGGCTGAATATTGCAGCCGTCATTTTGATCACAATCGCTATTTATTTCTACCTGCCATTCGTTTGGGGCATCGATCTAACAACATTTCCCGACCGTTTTAACTCATAACAGAGGATGATGGATATGGAAGCCGTACAAAAAAACAGACAACCCTATACGCCAAGACAAAGTGAATTTTGGCGCGTCACCATTGCCTTAATGTTGGCTTCCTTATCTATATTCTCAACGTTGTACGTTTTTCAACCATTGCTCCCTGTGTTCACAGACCAATTCCAAGTGTCGGCAACGGAATCCAGTTTACTCATGTCAGCATGTGTCATCGCCATGGTCGTCGGTCTATTCATTCTTGGGTTTTCTGCCGATCGATATGGCCGTGCTGCTGTCATGAAAGTTTCCTTGTTTATAACAGCAGGAACCCTCATCCTTTTACCGTTCACTCCGACATTCGGGTGGATGGTTGTAGTGAGATTTATCCAGGGGTTCTTTTTAGCTGGCATCCCTGCAGCGGCGATGGGATATTTAGGAGCAGAGGTCGCTCATAAACACTTGGGTCTGGCTATGACCTTATATATTTCCAGCAATGCCTTGGGAGGAATGGGAGGAAGAGTCGTAGGTGGTTACGTGACGGATATGTTTAACTGGCAGTCGACGTTATATATCTTTGCGGCCTTCGGACTGCTATCTGCTCTTCTATTTTTAGTCCTTTTTCCAAAAGAGCGCTTCTTCGAAAAAACAGATCAGGCCATCAGTGATGATTTGAAAGGGATGCTTGTCCACTTGAAAAGCCGTTCGATGCTCGTCTTGTTCATGATGGGGGTGCTGCTTCAAATCGTCTTTACCGCGATTTGGACTTATATCCCTTTTCATTTACAGGGTGATCCGTTCAACTGGTCCTTAAAATGGATTGCCTTTACATACTTTGCTTATGTTTTCGGAGTACTCGCGCCTCCACTTGCCGGCCGAGTTTCTGATGTGATTGGTTTGAAAAAAGTGATGTTCACTGGTGTGACCATACTCATCGTTGGTGCGGCTCTAACTGCGCTTCCATCTGGAACGTTTGTGCTCGTAGGACTGTCTCTCATTTGCATGGGATTCTTTGTCGCTCATTCCATGGCCGCTGCCCTTGTCAGCAAATCCGCCACCCACCATAAGAGTGGAGCGTCAGGTTTCTACTTGATCAGCTATTACTTAGGAGTAGCCATCGGCAGTACAGCCATCGGAACACTCTGGGAAAGCTACCAATGGACAGGAGTATTGAGTGTCACTCTTCTGCTCATAATTCTATTTATCTTCCTACCACTCTATAAAGACGAATGAGGTACCAGGTCATCCAGATTCTGGATGACCTGGTACACCTTTTTTTGGTAATTGTCCATGTTATAATCGAGGGAAAAGGTCATACTTTCGATGAGGAAGATAGAGATATGTGTGATTGATAGAAAGAGATATTTAAAGGAGAGAGTAGAATGGGGAAGACACCTCTCGTAAAAGGAAATCAGGTGGATAATCAGACACGCTGTGCCCATTATCACAGTGAGGTCGATATTATCGCCATCCGCTTCCATTGTTGTGGAGAATATTATGCTTGTTATTCCTGCCACCAGGAACTGGCGGACCATGAACCGTCGCGTTGGCCGAAGCGCTTGTGGGATGAGCTCGCTATTCTTTGTGGCAGCTGCAACCACGAGTTGACCATTCATGAATATATGAATTCGCCCCGATGTCCCGTGTGTGAGCATGAATTCAATGAAGGCTGCCGCCTGCATTATCCTCTATATTTTGAGATGTAACCGTCCATCTTCGTGGGCGGATTTTTCATATCTGCGGCAAGGAGTCAGGGGAAAGTGACTAATCTCAGACTTAAAGTGCCCTATCTGCGTTAATAGTGACCTAACTTGAAATCAAAGTGACTTAAACAAAAAAATTCTCACAAAAAATCCAAACTTTTTTTGAAATACTGTGTCTAATAGATAGAAAAAGAAAAGGGAGGGGACTCTTTGGAAGTTTCCATCATAGAAAAAGCAATCAACGGCGATGATGAATCCTTTCTCATCATGATGAAGAACTATAAAACGGACATCTATAAAACGGCGCTCGCTTTTTTGAAAAATAAAGAAGATGCAAGAGAGGCCTTGCAGGAAGTGACCGCTCGTGCTTACCAGAAGCGCCATCAATTGAGGAAACCTCTGTACGCGAAGACTTGGCTCGTTCGTATCACGATCCACTATTGCCAAGATCTCCTTACACACAAGAAACGCATTCATACCCGAGAGTATGTTGACCCTGTCCAAGAACGAAGAGATGAAACAGAAAGGATTGCTTTGGAAGAGGCCATTTCTTCTCTTCAACCTAAAGAGCAGGAGCTTGTTTATTTAAAGTATTTTCATGGCATTACGTTCCGAGAGTTATCCAAGATTATGAATGTAAAAGAAAATACGTTGAAGACACGCCTTTATACAGCGCTGGCTAAGCTAAAACAAGAACTGGGAGAGGAGGAGCAACATGAGCAAGCTTGATAGAGAATTGACTAATTGGAAAGAAATGTATGACCAGGTACATACCGAAGATGAACAGTTAGACGAAGCGGTAGACCTTGGTTTTCATCAGGCAACGAAGCGTCCGACACGACGGTTAAGGAAATTTGCTTGGCCCGTTCTTACCGCTGTGGCGGCTCTTTTTCTTCTATTTGGCGGGGTTCGTGTTTCGTCGGCTTTTGCTGAAAAAGTCTCCCAAGTCCCCGGTATGGAAAATATTGTTCAACTTATTCAAGGAGATAAGAGTAAGCAAGCTGCCATTGATGCCGATCACTTTCAGCCTCTAGGGATCACTGAAGAAAAGGGTGATTTGACACTCTCCCTGGAAGGTGTGATTCGGGATGACTACGGAATGGTGATTTTTTACACTTTGGAAGCTGTCGGGGAACATAGAAACCTTAGGTTAGGTACTCCGAAGTTAACGACTGGAGCCGGTGAAGAGCTGCCACCAAAGTCTGTTTCCTATAACGGCAGGGAGTTAGAAGAAAACAAGGACATGCAAATGATGGAGGTTTATACGCAAGAGGGAATGGGCGGGATAGAGAACTTCCATTTATCCATCTCAGGAAGTGGGATCATCGACGGTTCTTTTGTAAAAGAGGAATTCGCTGTGAGTTTCACGGCCAAAAATGATGCACAATCAAAAGAGTACACCTTAGAAGAAACGGTATCCATAGAAGGAGAACAATTCGTTATTGAAAATGTGACGATCCACCCACTAAGAACAGCCATTAAAGTGAGAGAACATCCAGAAAATGAAACCGAACTTCTATCAATCGAAGACCTGGAGTTAAAAGGAGAAAATGGAGAGGTTTGGTCCGGGATCAACAACGGAGTTACTGCATCCGGTGGACCGGAAAATAATGAGATGACGTTTTATATACAGAGTAATTATTTTGAACAACCGGAATCTTTAGCTCTTACTTTTTCAAAAGTGATGGTTGCAGATCAGGAAAAAGAGTATATGGAGATTGACCTTGAGTCGGAGAAAATTCTCTATCAACCTGGAGAAATCGCTGAACTGACTGAAGCATCCACTTCCGCTTTTGAAATGAAATTTGATGAAGAAGTCTCGCAAAATATTGGATTCTCAAGCGTAAAGGATGAGAAAGGGGACACTCTTCATCCATCAAGTCAACAAGTGCACTCACTTGTGGAAGGACCGAAAACAGTTCATACATTCTTTGATGAAGCAGTGAAAGGTCCCATCCGGATCGATTTCTCCTCCTACCCTCATTGGTTGGAAAAAGAAATTAAAATCCCATTAGAATGAAGAAAGCTGAGTCTGTAGTTAGACTCAGCTTTTTTTGATGGTGTAAATTTATTCTCCTACAACAAACTCAAAGTTCCCTTCAAATTTAACATCTTTCCCTAACAGCACACCGCCAGTTTCAAGAGTCGCATTATAGGTTAACCCATATGCTTCACGATCTATTTTTCCACTCACATCGAAACCTGCAATCGTGCTGCCATCCATCGGGCTCTTCGACGTCCCGTTATATTCAACCGTGAAAGTTTCCTGTTGAGTCACCCCTTTAATGGTGAAGTCACCGGTCACTTCGAATTCATCATCCGATACTTTCTTAATGGAAGTGCTACGGAACACGAGGTTTGGATATTGATCGGCTTCGAAAAAGTCGCCGGAACGAAGGTGGCCATCGCGTTGTTCGTTTCCTGTATTGATGGAAGTTACCGGAATGGTAACGGTCACTTGGGCAGATGGTAGGTTATTCAAATCACCGGAAAATTCCACGTCGAACGTTTCAAATTCACCCTTCGCCTTTGATACCATCATATGTTTAATTTGGAAATTCAAGCTGCTGTGGACTTGATCCAACGTTAAATTTGTCATTTTACATTCTCCTTTGAAATAAAATAGTTTGAATTCTAAATAAAACTATACGCTCTATTTATTTTGAAGTCAAGATATTTTATGTCGAGATATTTAAAGTGTGCAAAAAAAAGCCCTGGACCTAGGGGTGTCCGGGCTGCCTGTAAGTGAATTCATTTATTCATTCGAAAATGGGCATTCAACTGCCCGCGAAGCATCCGTTCCATCACCTTCCCTTTGTTGGAAGACTGTAAATCTTTTCGGATCTCGTACGTTTGTACACCTTCCTCTCGTTTGTCAGCAATTTGCAAGAGGGTTTCAACATCAGAAAAAGAATACTTGCGTGTTCCTCTCTTGGTACGTTCGGGATAAATCAATTTCCGCTCCTCATAATAACGTATTTGCCTGAGGGAGAGGCCTGTGAGTTCGTTGACCGTACCAATCGAAATGACTTTTTTGTGCTTGTAAGATGACATCACTTCTCCTCCTCGATGTTGCACCTCCTTATGGTCGTTCGACCCTTGAAGCGAGAGCTTCGAGCTCCGTTAATGTTAGCGACTGGAGCATTTCATCAGAGGCTTGATACATCCCTGCATCAATAAGTTTTTGAATGTAATGTTCTTTCATACTTTCAACGGCCGTCCTCAAATGGTTTTTCATTAAGGTTCACTCCCGTATGTGTGAAATATTTCATTCTTTGGCACAACAAATCGCCGGGTTGGAATAAGGACCATGATCTCCTCCTATTCTTATCTGATGAATATAGAATAGCGGAAAATTTTTGGTGTGTCACTTAATGTGTTAGAAAATCTAACATAAAATAATGGTGTTGTTATGTTTTATGACATGAACAAACTCGACTTTTTTCACCTCTACCTCTGGGAAGGAATTGATATTATAATAAAGAAAAAATAATTGGATAGGTGGGAACATGGATGGCTTTGATGACTTCAGATCTAACGATGACAGATGCGCTGAATAGCATAGGAGAGAGCATCTTGCTTGCAGATCTCAATTATGATCTGGTGTGGATGAATGATGAGGCCAAAAATCTTTTCACGAAAATTGCTCCGTTATTCGGATACGAGCGCGCGGATGATTTAATTGGAGAGAATATGGACAAGTTTCATACCAACCCGGAAAGACAACGGGAGCGAATGAAGAGGCTGACTGAGAAACATCAAGTGAGAATTAATATTAAGAATAAATTCGTCGCAGATACGGTAATTACCCCAATGAAAAATAACGAGGGGGAAACAAGCTACTATACCATCATGTTAATGGATGTAACGACGAAGGCTGAGGAAGAGGAGCGAAAGGACCATCTCATTGAGTCGCTTTCGATGCCTATTTTAAAAGTTTGGGACCATGCAGTAGCTGTTCCGCTTATTGGTGATTTGGATGAAAAAAGAGTGGATCATCTCATTTCTTCTCTCCTGAAAGAATGTACAGAAGGTGATATTCAATACGCCTTGATTGACTTGAGTGGAATCCATAAATTCAATGACCAGTTCAGCAGACACTTAAGGCAACTGAATCAATCGTTGCAATTGGTAGGAACCGAATGTCTTGTGGTAGGGATGACGCCAAAGCTTGCTCTTTCGTTCCGGTACTTTGACAAAGGGCTTAAAACATTCAAAAATACGTATGCAGGATTACGGTACATCATACAACACGATTCCTAAAAAGACTTGCCAGCAGGCACGTCTTTTTTACATAGGAAGTGAAACTAGTTAGGCTGCTTATTCAACTAATTGGCAGGATTGTGGAAGACTCAATTTCGAGACTTTTGTTGAGTGGATGAGGCTGCGGGGAATGAGTCGCTTTCCGTGGGAGCGCGGTGAGCCTCCTCGGACTGCGTCCTGCGGGGTCTCACCATGCACTTTTTTCCCACAGGAGTCTCCCCATTCCCCTCCGCCTCTTTACCATGTAAGTGTCTCGAAACCACTTCTCAGAAACTCTGCTTGTATGCTCAAGTGAATGGGATAATATAAACGATACCCAGTGATCATTTCGAGCATGAAAGCTTGATGTAGAGCACTTTATACTTCTTAAAGTGGGAGGGTGGAAGACAATCCAACTTGGTAAAGGGGGTCGTTACTCACATACATCGAATGGGGGGGTTGGGAAGCTGCGAGACTCCCGTGGGAGAAAGGAGATAGGCGAGATCCCACAGGGCGGTAGCCCGAGGAAGCTCGCCACTCCCCCACAGGAAAGCGAGTAGCTTCCCAACCACCCCTGACGCCCAATACGGCAACGAACACCGAAAACATCTCGAAACTGAGTCTTCCACAAACGGGAGCTATAATGAAATGGTGGATTTTTGGTCGTGAATTCGGATCAATAGTTTACGATCCGTCCATTTAGTGAATGAATGGTGTAAAAGGACGGTGAAGGAACATGTGGATCAGACATTCATTCTTTAAGTACATCACAGCAGCTATACTTATACTCATCCTGTATTATTTCTTAGAAAAACTAGAGCTCTTGAATCCCGTCAAGACGATCTTTGGAACTTTATTTTATCCAATGCTAATTGCTGGGTTCCTTTTTTATATTTTGCGACCTGCCGTGCATTTTATGGCAAAATCGAAGTTTTTACCTCTGCCTGTTGCCATCCTGCTTGTTTTTGCACTGATCGGGGTACTCATTTATGGGGGCATCCGTTTTTTAGCAGATACCATAAAAAAACAGATTACGGACATATCGAATTTACCTGAAAAAATTAAACAGACAGCCGAAGAGGCAGGACAAAAGCTTGAGCAAAACGATATGGGCATGGTGTCCGTAGTTTCCATTAAGCAGCGAGTAACGGAATACTTCGGTGGATTGACTCAACAGATCGGGGAACACATGATGAGTGTTTTCTCGACCATCGCGGGGGCGACTACCGTCTTGATTATCGTGCCGTTCGTTTTGTTTTTCTTTTTAAAAGATGGTCACAAACTGATTCCTTTCTTAAAAAGGGCCTTGCCTGAGAAACATAAACCACGCGGGGAAAAGGTGCTCAAAGATTTAGACTATACGGTTTCTTCTTACATTATCGGACAAGCGACAATTGCTGCTGTGGATGGTGTGCTGACGTATATCGGTTACGTCATCATCGGGCTTGATTATGCTTTGATACTAGGGATCTTTGTGATGTTAACGTGTGTCATCCCATTTGTCGGACCTGTCATTGGTGCGATCCCGGCGATAGTAGTCGCTCTCATGCAGGAACCTTCGATGGCTATTTATGTGATTATCACGTTCATTGTTGTCCAACAATTAGAGGGGAATTTGGTTGCCCCCTTGGTCTTTGGAGAACGCTTGGATATCCATCCGTTAACGGTCATTCTGTTACTTGTTGTGGCGGCACCATTGTATGGGGTGGTCGGAATGATTATCGCTGTACCTACTTATTCCGTATTGAAAGTATTGCTGAAACACGGGTATGATTTTTACCGACTCTATCATCCCTGAATAGAAAAACGTCCAGGATTTATTCCTGGACGTTTTTTAGCTTTTAATAGTCAATTTTTGAAGTGGACATTGCTTATAATAAAACCGCTCTTCGGAAGGGAGGGCATCTTTTTCAAACTGTAGCTGTAGTCTTGTTTTGGTACATCATAACCCAAGTGTTTGGTCATGTATCGGAAACTGGCTTGCAATACTTCAATGGTCGGCCATTCTCCTGGACAACGATGTCCTTTATAATATCCGCCTCCGCCTTGAGGAATCAAGTCGAACAACCCTCCATCCCAGTCGATGAATCTCTCAGGATTGAATTGATCCGGATTCTCCCAAATTTTAGGATCATGGTTAATTCCATAAATATCGATCAGGACAAGTTGATCTTTCTTAAACGAGTATTGCTGCCATGTGAAATCATGGTCGACCCTCGCTCCGAGAAAAGGAACGAAAGGGAAATAACGACGGACTTCCTGTGCAAATCGAAATAAATATTCATCATCTAGAGAGACGCGCGTTTGAGTTTCTGGATATTCATGAAGGGCAACACCACCGAATGCGATGAATTTAGAAATGGCTACAAGTGGACGAATCACATTCAGCACCTCAATTGCCGCCATTCTTGCGTCTAAGGGTTGGCCCTCTAAATCTTTATGCACAGCCATTTCGTGAATGGCTTTTCCTTTTTCTGCTTCAAGTTTCCCTTGCCGGACTTGTAATATTAGATCTTCCATCCAGTCCTCCGACCGTTTGCGTGCTCTCCGGCTTTCAATGTGCTTCGGACCGACCGCACTGAATCCATCGATCATGTTACTCAAATCTCTCGTTCTTTTCTTCACTTCTTTTTCTTCTAATGGGATGCCGGCCCATTCACACGCTGTCCGGCAAAGTAGTTCCCTAGACTCGTCGTAAAGCGTCACCTTTTTCATGCTGCTCCACTTTTTTGTGAAACGTGCCCAGTTTTTCGTCGTGATTTCATACAGTTCCTGCAGGGCATCAGGAGTCATCAATGACATGAATAATAATTTGCGATGAGTGTGTGCATCCCCATCCATCGTCTGTATGGCATCTTCACCAAATAAAGTTTTCAACACTCTCTTAGGGAGAGCATTTTTCCGGTTCATACGACTGGTGTCGTAAAACAGTTTTGCCCCCTCGATTCCGCTGAGAAGGGCCACCTTTTCTCCTAGAACTCTCGTTTCGTACACATCCAAATGGTGATTTTGAACCCGCTTTGGTATGAAGTTGTACCCGTCTTTAAAAATAGCGAGTGTATTGTCGATCGTCTTGTCTTTCGGCACTTTGACCGTCATTATGTAACGCCTCCTTTACTAGCAATCTCGTAGTCTTCTTTATTCCTTTTTCTTTACCTGGATAAACCGTCTTAAAAAACTTCATAAAAACTATTGAATTTTCATGCATGAAAATGTATAGTTACTAACTATCATGCACTGTTTATTTATACTTTATTATGCATAAAAATGACGGAGGAGGACGAATCATGGCTATTCAACAATCAAAAGTAAGCAGTATTCAAACATCTACATCCTATACAACGAAGCAATGGATGAAATTTTTTCTACCATCTTTGGTCGGGGTTCTACTATTCCTCGTCCCTATCTCTGTCGATGGACGGGTGACGATCGGACTCGGTTTGATGGCAGATGGGCTTCAAGCGACGATCGGCCCTTGGATTCCTTTGTTCATGACCATTGTGATCTCGCTTTCTGCGATAGGGAGTGTCGGGGTCAAAGTCGCGAACAGCAAAATAAGAAACCATCCATTCATTGCAAATGTTTTTGATGTTGGACCGTTCTGGATGGTCTTGCGTTTCCTTGGAGCAGCTTTTGCTATCCTGACGCTCCTCGAGGCGGGCCCTTCCTTTATCGGTTCTGAACTGACAGGGAGCGTTGTTCTCTATGATTTAATTCCTGTACTTATGGTCTGGTTTCTATTTGCCAGTTTATTTATGCCGCTGTTGCTAGAGTTCGGTTTGATGGACTTGATTGGCACGGTCGTAAGAAAAGTGATGCATCCACTGTTCAAGCTGCCTGGTCGTTCATCTGTAGATGCGATGGCTTCGTGGATGGGGAGTGGGACAGTAGGTGTGCTGTTGACCACCCAGCAGTATGAAAATGGTTACTATTCCAAACGTGAAGCGGCAGTCGTTGCGAGTAACTTTTCGATTGCATCGATTGCGTTCAGTCTTGTGATTGCGAAGTTTTTATCGATTGACCATATGTTTGTATCCTTTTATTTCACGGTCGTGGTTTGTGGGGTGGTAGCCGCTGTTATCTGCCCGAGAATTCCGCCGCTTTCCTTGAAAAAAGAAACGTATCACGAGCCGGTAGGGAAACAGATTGATGAAATCGTGCCAGAAGGGACATCCACGTTCAAATTCGGTCTCGACCAGGCGGTAGCCAAAGCGGATCAAGTGAAAAGCGCTGGATCCATCGTGAGAAAAGGAATGTTCAATGTGGCGGATATTTGGTTCGGCTTGATCCCGCTCGTAATGGCACTTGGAACCATCGCGCTCGTTATTGCGGAATTCACACCAGTATTCACATGGCTTTCCTACCCGTTCATTCCGTTTTTGAATCTGCTGCAGATACCAGAAGCTGCAGAGGCCGCACCGGCGATGATTGTTGGATTCGCAGATATGTTCCTACCCGCTGTGGTTGGAAGCGGAATTGATTCAGAACTGACCCGTTTCATAATTGGGGTCATGTCACTGACGCAGCTCATTTACATGTCTGAGATCGGCATCCTTTTAATTAAGTCGAAAATTCCGATCAACTTCTTTGAGCTTTTTGTAATTTTCCTGCAGCGTACGGTCATTACTCTACCGATTGCAGCACTACTCGCTCATCTCTTATTCTTTTAGAAATAGAAAAGGGATGGTTTTGATGATGTGGGGTTCCTGCAGCTTGAATCATGAATTGGATCATTCCTAGTAGGATTAGGTAATAAAAAGGCGCAGCTGAAAATTCAGCTGCGCCTCATTTATTTACAATAGGGGAGGTCATTACATGGATAAGTTTCGCTCATCCTTTCTTGTTTTTGGGGGTTATTACATAGCTGATTCTTTTGGGTAAGCGTTGATCTTTGTTTTATTTTTTCTTGATCTTGTGAATAAGCGATAGATGGCCGGAATCAGTAACAAAGTAATGAATGTTGCAAAAAGAAGCCCGGATATAATGACTGTAGCCATCGGTGCTTGGTAGTTGCCTGCAGATCCGGTGGCAAGAGCAAGAGGCAACATTCCGCCTGCTGTGGTCAGACTGGTCATGAAAATCGGGCGCAATCGGTCTTTTCCGGATTGGGTGAGGGAGGTTTCTACGTCCCATCCAAGTTTTCTTAGCTGATTCGTTCTCGTAATGAAAAGAATTGCATTGTTCAGGACGATTCCGATCAGCATAACAATGCCCATGGCAGACATGACGCTAAGTTCTCTTTGAGTTAGGAATAAACCAAGGATGACACCGACCACTGTCATTGGAATGACGGACATGACGATGAGTGGGTGGAACAGGTGGTTGAACTGGACGGCCATAACGAGATAGACAAGGAAAATAGCAATACCCAAAATGAGAAGCATTTCCTGTATAGCTTCTTGTTGGGCCTCTAAATCACCCGCAAGCGTCACATTATATCCAGTAGGTGTAACAAATTCATCGATAAGCTCTTGAACGTCACGGTTGATGGATCCAAGATCGCGCTCTTCAAAATCAGCAGTCACTGAAATATATCGTTCTCCATCTACATGATTGATTTCATTCGGTGTATCGACTGTCTCAAGGGTTAGGAATTTTGAAAGGGGTTGTTCTCCGTCTGTTGTAGGAATCGTGATACCAAGCAAGGACTCTTTAGATGTTGTCGGTTCTTCCCATTTCACGAGTAGTGGTACATCTTTCTCATCAATAGTAAGCTCACTGATCGGCTGTTCAAGGAATGCTTGCTGAATCGTCTGACGTACCTGCCATTCATTCAAGCCTGCATCCTCAAGTGCTTTCTGGTCCAATTGAATGAGCTCTTCTTCTGCAGTTCGATCGATGGAAGTTTGGCTGGCCACAATTCCATCGATTTCTTCTAAATTTTCTTTGAAATCCTGAGATATTGCTCGTAATTCTTCGAAAGATTCTCCTTTTATTTGGACTTGGACAGGACTCCCGCCGCCTCCATCCATCACACTAGATACTTGATTGATTGGGTACTTTTCTTCTAAAGAACGAAGGGATTTGAAAATCTGTTCATTCACTTCTTTTTGCTCTGTGGTAATGTCGTCTTCTTTCGTCATGTTGATAATGGTGTATAGCATCCCACCGTTATCCATGACATAATCTGATTCGACATCATCAATCTTCTCCAATTCTTCGTGGACCGCCATCACGAGTTCTTGTTTATCTTCTTGGGACAATCCTTCCTCCACATCAATCATCAATTCAGCATAGCGATTGAAAACATCTGGCATAATAGTCATTGGAATTTTCGTAATTAGGAAAAGGGATCCTGCGAACAATGTCACAAAAAGAAGAAGTACGCCAAGACTGTGACGTTTTTTTCTAACGATCCAGGAAACCAGTCGATCATAGAACTTTAGAATAGGTCCTTCATGCCTGATCTGTTTCTTATTGCTCAGCTTCATAAATTTCTCTGCCAGAGATGGAATTAACGTAAAAGAAATGATGACAGAACTGATTAAAGTAATAGCAACGACAATCGACAAAACAATCATGAATTGCCCCATTTCTCCTCCAAGGAGACCAATAGGGAGGAAAACGACAATCGTTGTCATCATGGAAGCAAGAACAGCGGTAGCGACTTCTTTTATACCCGAAGTAACGGCTTCCATCCCCTTCATTCCGCTTTCTTTCTTATTGTAAATGGACTCCAAAATGACAATAGAAGAGTCGACCATCATCCCGATTCCAAGCCCAAGGCCGATGAGTGTCAGCATGTTCAAGCTGTAATCGAGCATCCACATGGAAGCAAGTGTAAGCAGAATAGAAGTAGGAATGGATATACTGATGATAAAAGTGGCTCTTAAGTTTCGTAGGAAAATGAACAGGATGGCAATGGCAATCAAACCTCCGACGAGGATGTTGCTTGTCACGCCACTAATGGACTCTTCTACATAGTCGGCTTGAGCGACGACTTCGTTTATTTGAAAACGCTCAAAGAGACCTTCGTCTTCCATTGATTTTATTTCTTCCCTTACAGCAGAGGCCGTTTCAATGTCGGTGAAGTTATCGGATCCTCCGACTTGGATAAAAAGAAAATCTTTCGCGCCATTTTTCCATACAAAGGATGATTGCTCTTGAGGTCGTAGTGTCACTGTAGCGATTTCTTGAAGTGGGATGAATCCTGCTTGGGTAGGAATGCTGATGTTTTCTAAGTCACTGACTTGTTCAATCGATGATTTCCACCGGAGGGATGGAGTGTTCTCTTCTTTAGATAATTCACCTAAAGTAACCTCCTCATCCGCTTGTTGTAAAAGGGGAATGATTTGATCCACTTGTAACCCTCTATTTGTTAACTCCTGCTGGTTAAATTGGACGACCATTTCATTTTCTTGAATGCCCATGAGGTCAACATCGCGTACTTCAGGGAGCTCTTCGAGTCTTGGCTCGAGCGTATTTGTAGCAAACTCACTCATTTCTTCCATTTCTCCACCTGAAAGATCTAGAAAGAATTGATAGCTTTGAGTCGTCCCATACTGCCCAGCCTCTACCCGATCCACAGCAAGGGAAGATGTGACTTGATTGGTTATGGCTTCTGCCTCTTTTATGGCCTCGGGACCCTCCCCGCGTTCAAAGATCATTTGAATGGAACTTCGTCCGTCAAAAGAAGTGGACCGAATTTCTTCCACTTCCTTTATACTTTCCAGCTGCCTCTCGAGGGGGGTTGTAATCGTACGTTCGACTTCTGCTGCCGGTTGGCTGCCAGCATCAACATTGATGTATCCGCTATCCATAGAAAGAGGTGGCAGAAGCTCTTCGTCCATGTTCAACATGGCATAACCACCTATGATGAGGATGAGCATCGTTACAAGTCCAATTAAGATTTTCCTTTGCAAAATAAACTTCAGTACTCTCATATCCTTCTCCTCCTTATCGTGACACGAAATTAATTATATCCTGAACTCATGTAAACATGAGGGAAATTTTTCATTCAGATAAAAATTTTACAAATAGTTCCTGCACATTCTAAGCATAGGCGACTTAGATAATTTTCACCTTTAGCTTTGGGCGTATTTCATTTACGTCTCTGGACCTATTTTTTCCATTTGGCCAGAACACTTCTTAGAACTTGATATCTCATCTTCGTGTGTTGTAGAGTATGAAAGAGCTTATTAAGGTCACTTTGCTTCTTACTAGACCTTATGAACGAATCCTGACTAAGGAGGATTTTTATGGAAAAGAAAGAGTTGAATAAGGGGAACGGATGGGCGCTGATTCCTTTCGGGGTATTCATCCTGTTGTTCATCGGGTCTGGAATACTGACCGGTGACTTCTATAAAATGCCTGTATTGGTGGCTGTTTTCGCCGCGATTCTTGTTGCCCTTTTCATGAATAGAAAAACAGCTTTCCAAACGAAATTACAACAATTGACGGAAGGCGGAGGTCACTCCAACATTATTTTGATGGTGATCATCTTCTTATTGGCCGGTGCTTTTTCTACGGTCGCTGAAGGGATGGGAGCTGTTGATTCAACTGTCAACTTAGGTTTGAGTATATTGCCAGGGAACTTGCTCATTGTCGGTTTGTTTATCATCGCTTGTTTCATTTCCATCTCCATGGGGACCTCTGTGGGGACGATTGTTGCTCTGGCCCCTGTTGGAATGGGCATTGCAGAGCAGACAGATGTCGCAGCCGCCCTGACAATGGGAGCAATCGTCAGTGGAGCGATGTTTGGAGATAATCTATCCATTATTTCTGATACGACAATTGCCGCTGTCCGTACACAAGGGACAGAAATGAAGGACAAATTTAAAGCAAACTTCTTTATCGTTCTTCCGGCTGCGATTGTGACGGCTATTATTTTTGGTGTTCTCACAATGGATGCAGCGTCTACGCTTCAGGATGAACATCCGTTTAACATCGTAAAAGTGTTGCCGTACCTAGGAGTTCTTATTTTTGCTATTATGGGCATCAATGTCATCTATGTCCTTATGGGAGGCATCGGCTTTGCAGGCTTGATCGGCCTCTTTATGGGAGAATTTTCAGGAATGGAATTCGTGACCCTGATAGGAGAAGGTTTTGCCGGTATGCAGGAATTGGCCTTACTTGTTATCCTGCTAGGAGGACTTGTTGAACTGATTCGGCAAAATGGAGGCATTGATTTTCTGCTTCGCAAAATTAGTCGTGGTGCTCATTCGAATAGAGGTGGAGAATTCAGTATCGCAGGATTGGTAAGCGCCGTGAACGTATCTACTGCCAATAATACGATCTCCATCATGACAGCTGGTCCGCTTGCTAAACAAATCTCAGAACGGTTTGAGATTGACTCTAAAAGGTCAGCGAGCCTTTTGGACATCTTCTCAAGTTCTGTTCAAGGCTTGCTTCCGTATGGCGCTCAAATCTTGTCCGTAGCAGGGGTGGCAAGTATATCGCCAGTCAGTATTGTCCCATACTGTTTTTATCCGATTCTGCTTGCTCTTTCAGGTGTTCTGGCTATCCTGTTTCGATTTCCAAGGTTTACGGTTCGAAATTAATGGGTTCAAAATAATAGGATAGGGAATATTTACAGTACCAGGCGTTCCGTCTGGTACTGAATTTATAATTAAGGTCTATTTTTAAAGAGGAGATTGATTTATGGAAGTTTCCATCGAGGACATTAACAGCAGTGACGTCGAAGTGTTGCATGAGTGGGAAATGGATGAAAAATTACAAGTTCAAACAGGTGTGGATGTCCCGCGTACATATGAACAATTTTTAAAAGCGTATGAAGCCTACTTCAATGGTGAAAAACCGAATCTATTTATGAAAGCTGTGGTTCTGGATGGTCGCTTAATTGGTAAGTTAGAATTGTTCCGCACCCCAGAAAGAGATTTTATCGGAATGGTCATCGCAGAAAAGAGGAATTGTGGTGTAGGAACGGAGGCGCTTCAATTATTCTTGGAAGAGATTCATATTCTTTTTGGTATGGAGAACGTTTTTGCAGAAGTGTACGAGGATAACAAAGGGAGCCTGCGTTTTTTTGAAAAGAACGGATTTGTACCCACAGGGGAAGTCACAGAAGAATGGTTCAGAGGTAAAATAAGGCCATTGGTTACATTGAAAAAAGAGCTTAAATAAAGCCTGTCCATCACGGCAATGATGGGCAGGCATTTTTATTTGATCGTGATTCTTTTTTCATGTTTGTGTGAAAGAGCGGCTGCTTCGTTGACAGCGGTCAACTGAAGGGCATCTTCTTTCTTAATGGTCGGTTTCTCTTGATGGAGGATGTCGTCCACCCATTGTTGGAGAGGGGAATGGATTGCCGTTGGGAGGTCAGGATACGTCCATTCATTCATCCCATGGGTGCTGCTTTTAATTCGCGCTTCATTTCCCTCAACCATAAGTGTCCCGTCCGTCCCATAAATCTCGAGCTGAAAAGGACTTCCCGTTGAGACAAAACTCGCTTCCAACATCGCAAGAATACCAGATTCATACTCTACGGTGGCGACAGAGTGGTCATCTACACCTCGGCCCATGAGCGAATGCAGATGGGCAGATACGGCCGTAGGTTTTCCGGCAAGGCGGTTCGCCAAATAAATCGGGTGGGCACCGAGGTCGATCAACGTCCCGCCTCCGCATTGGTCCTTGTCAAAAAAGCGTTCAGGAAGCCACCCATTCGGATGGTCTTCATTTGGTACGGCTCCATTATGTGCAACACGGCAACGGATCATATTTACGGTCCCGAGCACCCCGTCATCGATAATCTTTTGGGCATATAGATAATAACGAGAAGTCAATCTAGGTAAAGAAATCATAAATTTAACGCCGGTATTCTCCAAACTAGAGAAAATTTCTTCATCGTCCTTTCTACTGAAAGAGAGGACTTTTTCTGTATAAATATGCTTTCCGTGATTGGCAGCTGCCATGATGATTTCCTTATGAAGATTTGTTGGACTTGTGACAATGACACCATCGATTTCAGGGTCTGAAAGCACGCGTTCGAGTTGATCATCGAAAGGTACCTCGAGTTCCTTGGCCCACACTTGGCCCCGCTCCACATCTTCATCCCAAACTTTCGAGATGCTAATATTGGGGTTTTCAGAAGCTTCTCTTGCATAATCCACGGCATGTACGTGCCACTTGCTTAATAAAGCTACACGAATCATCGGTCCAACTCCTTACTGGTTATCATTAATTGTAATCAGTGCCTGCTTGAGATCATTGAAGGTCTCCAGTTCCTCAAAATTCATTTCAGACTGGATCGCCGCAATGGCCATCTCTGTACGAATTCCGGTCAGCACCGTTCTTGTTCCCAGCAGTTTAATGGTTTTTGTTAAGTTGAACAAGTCATTAATGAAAACTTCATCGAACGTAGCGATCCCTGAAAAATCAATGAATAAAAGCCGTAATCCATGCTCTTTGACTTTATGTAACGTGTGATCTTTCACCACATCGAAACGTTCCGTGGAAAATTCCCCAACCAATGGAAGAACAGCTTGAAATTCATCGATGAGGACGACGGGGGTAGAGACAGCATTCAAATGCTTCTCCATTTCTTCATGTTCTCTTTCTTTGGTTTTGTTATAACTGTCTGTCGTCGCTCGAATAGCTGCGTCAAATGCTGTGACTACTTCTTCTGCTACAACGAAGCCTTCTTCTATATCGGCCTCTTGAATCAAGTTCGAACTCCGCATATGCTTCATAAGAGAAAGACGGAATACGCTTAGGACGTCCACGGTCTGTTTCAAAAGGACTCCTTTTGAATAAAGGTAATTTTCGGTATCGTAGCCGATGGCGGCAGCATTTGTTTCATCTGGGTGCTGCAAGAGGCTTTTAGCTACGCGGTCAAGAAGTAGACGAAGCATTTCAAAATGATAATTCAGATCTTGATCTGTATAGTTGATTTGCAGCTTGTCCAAGGTTTTTGGGAGTAATTCGTTTACTAATGTGGTTTGGTTATCATTAAAATATTGGGCTAAACGTTCATTTAATCGATCCATATCGTTCTCCTTCCATTAACGTTAGTTTTTCTTATACCCCATTTTATCCTAGTATAACGATTATTGGGAGATTTTCATCAGAATTTTCCGTGGATAAAGAAATGAAAAGGTACCAGGTTCCAATTAAAGCCTATCATATACCTGGTACCAAACCGGTTGAATGTAGTGAATGTTGTACCAGGTACAGTAGGATAGAATCAACGTACCTGGTACCCCAAAGGATAAGAAGCATGTCAGGATTAGAAAAGATATTGCTTGTTAAGCATCTGTACTCATTCCTAGGACAGCCACATATTGATTATCAAAGAAGGGGACAAGGTCATTGCCTTTCCACGTAAGCGGGGTTTGAACCAATCCTAATCCATCCGCATTATATTGGCCGATAATTCGTTGAAAAACGAACAATTCATAAACCCCATCTCCGTCAAAATCGATGGGGTAAAGGGTGTTCAAACCAGATACGGAACCTTGTAGCGGTGCTTCTAATGTTCCGTCCTCATTATAAATTTCTGATAGATACTCAGAGTCCCTGTTGCTGAGGTCGATGAGAAAAGAAAGACCGAGTGTTTTGTTTAGAACTTCAACTTTATACTGATTTTGATAATTGACTTCATATTCATAAGCTTCATCGAACGTTTCATAGTCAAAAAGGACCTGTGGTTGGTTGTTTATAAATGAAAACAAATAGTAGTATCCAAAACCGCCGCTCCCACCAGAATCCATGCTAATCAAGATGTCATCTACTCCGTTACCTGTGAAGTCCCCAAGAAAAAGACGCGGTTGATATCCCATGTTCGTTTTTAATGGGACATTATAGAAAAGGTTCGTTTGTCCATCCTGAATGACCAGAGTAATGTTCGTGATATACGGACTATCCGGTGTTTTTTCTCCGACTAGAAAAACTTGGTCTTCGATGAAGTCCCCATTCACATCCCCTTTGGCATAGGAGAGGATGTTCGAAGTTGCTGAGGGCTGTTGCTGCCTGTAGAAATAGGGATACGTGTACATGAAAAAAGCCACCTTTTTTCAATACTTTATGCAGAATGGGCGAGGTGTGACAGTACTGTACTTTAAAAAAAAGAGCCGTATAAAACGGCTCTTGGTATATTAAAGACGGCTGAAGCCTTCTTGCTCCAGGAAGTTAACGGCTTCTTCATAGGAATTGAACGTACCTTCCAACTGTTCTTCAGCGTACACATGAAAACCATCTTCTTCACGCATAAGAACAAGCGACTGATCGTTGTCGTTCAGCCATTCCTCCATCACTGGATTTTTCTCGGCAGGGGAGAGGGACAAAGATTCGATCGCCTCCCGGATTAACGTGCGGAGTTCATCGGCGCTCATCTCCTTAATATTGACCATCCCTTTGTCGTCCGTAGCATAGTCATCCATTTCACCTGCATAAACAAATCCGTTGCCATTCGGGTGGAGCCGGTAAACAACAATTTTTTTATCATACACGCTTTCTTCATAATGGAAATTCACTCTTCCAAGGGAGATCTCTTTCTTTTCAAGTTCAGGAAACTCTTCAATGATGTTCAGTTTTTCTTCAAATGTAAGCATAAGTTCCTCCTGAGGTATTTTTGTAGCCCTAGTATAGCACAAGAAGACGAATGAACGCCTTGGTTTGCTATTCAGGAAGAATCATGGTATATTAAATGAGCGATGAGCTGTTTGTGTAAGACGAAGTACATGCTTTTTATAAAAGCTAAACGACGAATGTGGTCGTCGGTATATTCGCGACAAAAGTCGAAAGCCTTTCCTCACTGGAGGAAAGGCTTTTTTTGATGGAAATTATTTTTTTCCGAAATTCATACGAGCATATCGTCCACGTACCATTTGGTAGATACCATATAAAATCAATCCAATGGCGGCAATACCTAGTAAGACTTGTCCGTAAGGCTGCTGGGCAATTTCAGAAAGTGCTCCGTCCAGACCTTTGGCTTCATCAGGATTTGCGGACAAGGCGGTTTGAATGAAAAAGAATCCGATGAGGGCAAGTACAATTCCTCTTGCTGATAATCCGAATTTACCTGATTTTTCTGCCACATTCCTTTTATGGCGGTCCATTTCCGCTGTATTCATCTTTTTCATAAAGCGTCCTGTACTACCTTGATAAATTTCATAAATACCATATCCTATGACAATAGCTCCAACAATCCCGACAAGCCATTGGCCAAAAGGCTGAGACAAGAGTTTAGCTGAAAGCGTCTGTTCTGAATTTCCACTGCCGGAACCAGCATTGAGGGCAAATTTAATTGCATTGAAAGCCAGGGAACCATAAATAATGGCACCTACAATGTAACCAAGTCGAGTAATCAACCCTTTCCCATCTGTTCCTTCATTGTTGGGGTCCATGATGGCTTTTATCGCGAGCCAGGAGATATATCCGATCAAACCGATGCCAATAATCCAAAGTAATATTTCTCCAAAAGCGACGCCGGCAAGAGAGCGGAACATCCCTGTCGTTCCGGTTGTTTTCCCTCCGACTCCAAGAGCGGCCATCAGGGTCAATACTCCGATAAGAGCATAAACAATCCCCTTGGCCATGAAACCGGTCCTTCCGAATCTCCGCACCCATGGTTTGATTTCTTCGCTTGCTTCTGATCGCTTGTTTTTGTTTGTTGTTATCGTAGAAGCCATAGTATCCCTCTCATTTCGCTAGAATAGTTTTTAATGTATTTCCCACAATTGTAGAAAAAGAAACTTTCCGTAAAAAAAGAAATGGTATAATGCAAGGGAAAGAAAGGTGACGGATCATGTATCTAACAGTTAAAGAAACAGCAGAATTCCTTGAGCTTCCTGAAGACTATGTCCGGCAGTTGATCTTGAATCATAAAATTAAGACCATTTATGATGGGCGGCAGTATCTGATCAATAAAAATCAATTCCACAACCATCTGGAACAGATGGAAAACTACCGGAAAATGATTCAGGAATACCTGAGCGAACCTCTCCCGGAGGATCCGGATGTTAAAGATGAAGATTAGTGAAATGAAATAAAAGAAGCAGAGCCATTTCAGCTCTGCTTCTTTTAGAAGAATGTGGACAGAAAAACATTATGATTTTCGAATATTATGAATATAGACTTAATCTCGCGTAGCAATGGCTTCTATTTCCACTTTTGCACCTTTAGGAAGTTTGCTGACTTCTACAGCTGCGCGAGCAGGATAAGGCTCACTCAAATAACTTGCATACACATCATTGACTACAGCAAAATCATCCATCGAGTCTAAGTAGATGTTCATTTTCGCAACATTATTGAAAGAGAGGTCTACCTCTTCAAGTATCGCACGAATGTTTTTCATCACTCTGTGTGTTTGTTCTTTAATATCGTTAGAGACAAATTCCATCGTCTCCGGATCCAGAGGGATTTGCCCAGAAATAAAAATGATATGTCCAAGGTCTGTGGCCTGAGAATATGGACCAATCGCACTTGGTGCTTGATTCGTTGAAACAGCTTTAAACATGACTGCCACTCCTTTATGTAGGTTTTCATTCATCCTATCACGATTTTTGTGATAGAGAAATAGAATCATTACCCGGGAAATATCGACAATATATCTAAAGAACCACCGTAGAACAACTAGAAAATGACAAGAAAGACTTATTTCGAAATATTTTTGTCCGATATAATACTTATAGCGTAGTTAAATAATCAGAAGAATTATTATGTTTTAAAATTATTTTAAAATAGTAGTTTAGATTCGTTTATTTAGGGTAAGGTACGAGTGAAGGAGATGAAATTATGCCTTATAAAGTACGGTTAGAACAACAAATAGAAGAATTAAGAACGCGCATGTATGAAATCTATAACAATAACCCTACGGATGATGAACTATTGAGAATTTCACAAGAGCTAGATGACCTATTGAATCGTTTTAGTGAACAAAGAAAATACCAATGTTCCAATTAAATTAGATTAAAAGTACATAGGGCCATGTGTGCTTGAATCCCTACAGCCACTATGGTATCTTAATATCAATGCCACCCTAGCAATCGAAACGACTGCGGGAAACTTAACCATTTCTATAGGGTGGCAGGTTACATAACAATCATGGACCTCCTGCGAGTTGCGCAGGAGGTTTTTTATGTTTAATTTTCGGTTTCAGACTTATAAAAGACTGTAGAGAAATAACAATAGTGAATACTCTTGGAATCGCTTTATTTTTAAGAAAAAAAAGATAAAAATATAAATATTCAGAAAATGGGTTGTGATTCGACAAAATCAGCGCTAGAATACTTCTTACATTCAAATTTGAAAGGAGGCTCAGCGATGATCACATTTATCGCATCTATCGTTTTACTTGTCGTCGGATATCTTTTTTATGCAAAGGTGGTTGAACGAATTTTCGGGATTAATGATCAAAAAAATACACCTGCATATGAAAAGAACGATGGTTTTGACTATGTGCCGATGAGCTGGTGGAAAGCGAGTCTTATCCAGCTATTAAATATCGCTGGGCTTGGACCTATATTCGGAGCAGTGATGGGAGCTTTATACGGCCCTGTGGCATTTATCTGGATCGTTGTTGGTTCTATTTTCGCAGGAGCTGTTCATGATTACTTCTCAGGGATGCTTTCCCTTCGTCATGACGGCGCCCAATACCCGACACTTGTAGGGAAATACCTAGGCCGTCCGGCCCGCTCGGTGATCAATCTTTTATCTATTGGCCTTATGATCTTAGTAGCTGCAGCCTTTACTGCAGGACCGGCTCAATTGATGGCAGAAATCACCCCACTAGGATTTTTTACATCTGTTTTAATCATATTTGCATATTTTCTCATTGCGACACTTCTACCCATCAACAAAATTATTGGTAAAGTGTACCCGATATTTGGGGCAATTTTAATTTTTATGGCTGTATCAATTGGGGTAGGGATGTTTTTCTTTGATCATCCAATTCCAAATTTAACAGTCAGCAATCTTCATCCAGATGAACTACCGATCTGGCCAATGCTGATGGTGACGATCTCATGCGGAGCTATCTCTGGGTTTCACAGTACCCAAAGCCCGATCCTTGCTCGAACGTTGAAAAAAGAGAGTGAAGGAAGAAAAGTGTTCTATGGTGCCATGATCGCAGAAGGAATTATCGCCTTAATTTGGGCAGCTGCCGGTATGACATTCTTCGGTAACACAGGAGGTCTTCAAACGGCACTAGCAGAGGGAGGACCAGCAGGAGTCATTAATGAAATCAGCAGTACCACACTTGGTACGCTAGGTGGAATTCTTGCCGTTCTTGGTGTCATTATCCTGCCAATCACTACGGGAGATACAGCGTTGCGATCTTCACGTATGATGCTTGTTGATTTTGCTAGTCAGGTCAGTAAAAAGAAATTCGAAGGAAAATGGACACCGCTACTATTTGCAATTCCGGTTACGATTCCAACGTTCCTGTTAACCCAAATGGATTACAGCTTTCTCTGGAGATATGTAGGTTGGTCCAACCAAGTTGTAGCAACAGTTATGCTTTGGACAGGAGCTATGTACTTGTTGAAGAATAACAAGTTTCACTGGATCTGCAGTGTTCCCGCCCTGTTCATGACAGCTGTAGTAAGCTCTTATATTTTCTACGCTCCTGAAGGGTTTGGTTTGGAGTATTCCACGTCCATGATCTTAGGGTCCATCATCTGGCTTGTTGTGGTAACATGGTTCGTATGGCAAGTGATCAAACAGAAAGTGAGAAAAGAAGATACGGTCATCACCTCAAAAGCAGGATAATACAAAAGTCGCTTAGCCCCAAGGCTAAGCGACTTTTTATTATTTTCCATCTTATTAAAGATAATGGCAGGTTTCTTGAAGACTTGATTTCGAGATGTTTCGGGTTTCGTTTGCCGTATTGAGCGGTGGGGGTGGCTGGGAAGCAACTCGCTTTCCTGTGGGGGAGCGCCGAGCTCCTCGGGCGGGCTGCCGCACTAAGGGATCTCGCCTGTCTCCTTCTCCCACGGGAGTCTCGCAGCTTCTCAACCACCCCATTCGATGTAGGTGAGAAACGAACCCACATACAGAGTAGGAGCATCTTCCAAAAATACAGATTTCTAGTTGAAAAGGGCTCTATAGAAATCTTCAGAATACAAGTGCTCCTGTTTTAAGAGTGAATTCACCAACTTCTATTACGCTCGAAAGCTGCTTATTTTGGGAGTATTTTCGAGACACTTATATGGCAAAGGGGCGGAGGGGGATGGCGAGACTCCTGCGGGAAAAAAGTGCATGGTGAGACCCCACAGGACGCAGTCCGAGGAGGCTCACCGCGCTCCCGCGGAAAGCGAGCTATCCCCCGCAGCCCCCATCCACTCACCAAAGTCTCGAAACTGAGTTTTCCACAAACGGGAGCGTTTATGGGATTTGGTATTTCCTTGTAATGAGCTTATTCCTAGTAACCTTATCGGTTTTTTGTGATATGATGATAAGTAACAAGAAGAAATGGAAAGGAGTCGGTTCGATGAGCAAAATTTATATTCTCCATGAGAACGATGAATGGACCGATCATTTGACGGAGCGTTTAGAAGAGTTCGATCTTCCTTATGAGCTCTGGCATTTAGATAAGGGGACGCTGGATTTGACAAGCGAGCCTCCGGAAGGGATTTTTTACAACCGCATCAGTGCTTCTTCTCATACAAGGAATCACCGTTACGCACCTGAGTTTACTGAAGCTGTCCTTGCTTGGCTCGAACGCCATGATCGCACCATAGTAAATGGCAGCCGGGCTTTAAGGCTTGAAGTCAGTAAGGTCAATCAATATATGGCTTTAAACCAAGCTGGCATTCGCACACCGAAGACGATTACTGCTGTAGGAAAAGAGAATATTCTGGATGCTGCGCGGCAGTTGGAAATGGGATCGTTCATAACGAAACACAACCGTGCTGGAAAAGGGCAGGGAGTTCAGCTTTTCCATTCTACGGAAGCGTTGCGTGAATACTTGGATAGTGACTCTTTTGAGGAACCAGTTGATGGGATTACATTGATTCAACAATATATTGAAGCTCCAGAGCCTTATATTGTCCGGCATGAATTCGTAGGCGGAACGTTTGTTTATGGGGTGAAGGTCGATACGTCTGAAGGTTTTGAACTTTGCCCGGCAGACGCGTGCTCGATTGAAGATTTGTATTGCCCGACGGATGTGGAACCACAAACACCAAAAGCGAAGTTTGAAGTTCTCGAAAATTATCGACCGTCCATCGTTGATGATTACGAAAGGTTCTTACGGGAAAACAATATTGCCGTAGCTGGAATTGAAGCGATTCAGGATAAAGAAGGTCGTTTTTACACCTATGATGTGAACACGAATACAAACTACAATTCGGATGCTGAAGCAAAAGCAGGAACTTATGGGATGCTTGAGCTGGCAAAATATCTCGGAGGTCTTTTACAAAAGTCACTCGTATAACAAAAAGATCGATCACATTTATGTGATCGATCTTTTTTAGTGGCGTTTGCTTAACCAGAGAACCCCTGATTTAGCAAGACGAGGAAGGACACCTGTCATCGGTTTTTGAAGCATGTTGCCAAATCCGTCATTTTTCCCAAGAGAGCCGAGAGCACCTTTTAGCTTCACCTCAGAAGGACGTTCAGGTACGCGGTCTCTAAGTACGGCATTAAGTACATCAGCTACCTTCTCTCCTTGCTGACCGGCAAGCTGTGCACTAGGAGAGTGTTCAGAAGATGCACAATCACCTACAACATAGACATTTTGATGGGTAGGCACTTGGTAAAAATCATTGACGATGACTTTTTCCTGGTCATCTTTTTCAAAAGGAAGCTCTCTGACAAGGAAGTTTGGACGAACCCCTGCGGTCCATACAGTCACATCGTTCAAATAACAAACACCATTGTTGCATACGCCATCTTTTTCAACGTATTCAACGTTTGCCCCGTGGATGACTTCAACCTCATTATCCTTAAACCACTTCTCCACATAATCTTGAATTTTGGAATCGAAGGCTTTCAATACCGTTTCGCCACGGTCCAACAAGCGAATGTTCAAGTCCGGCCTGCTTTCCCGGACTTCTGAAGCGACCTCGATCCCACTTAGTCCAGCTCCGACAACGGTCACCTTTCCGTAGGCCCCAAGGTTGTTAATAGAAAAGCCTGCACTTCTTGCTTTAGAGAACGTCTGCACACTTTCGGTGAATTCTCGCGCTCCTTCGATGCCGTGATAGTTATCCTCACAGCCGAGACCAATTAATAAGTAATCGTAGGGAAGACTTTTTTCTCCGCCTTTTATGATGATGGTCTCGTTTTCTGTGTCGATTTTCTCCACTTCATCGAAGACATAAGTGACTTGCTCGTGCTTCGGGAAATCAACGCGAGCATGACGGTCAGACTCCGTTCCTGCTGCTATAGTGTAAAATTCAGTTTTTAATGAATGGTAAGGATTCCTGTCGACGACAGTGATATGTACATCTTCTGGGATTTGATCGAGCAACCCGTGCAAAGTGTTCATACCGCCGTAGCCGCCCCCCAAAATAACGACTTCTTTCATCTTTGTTCCACCACCTTTTCCTTAATCCCCTATTCGAAAACGCTTTCTGATTGTTACAACCTTTAGAGTACCAAAATTACTGGTGAAAAACTAGAATGATTAAGCAAATTCTCTCATCTTTCCTTATTATTCGATTCCCTCTCCAAAAATATTTAAAAGTCTAAATGTATCAATCCCCAACCAATTCTTTCACATAAGCTCCCTTTTGTGGAAGATTCAGTTTCGAGATAACCGGGGTTCGTTTTCCATATTGAGCGTCAGGGGTGGTCAGGAAGCTACTCGCTTTCCTCTGTGGGGGAGCGCCGAGCTTCCTCGGACTGCGTCCTGCGGGATCTCGCCTGTCTCCTTTCTCCCACGGGAGTCTCGCAGCTTCCCAACCACCCCATTCGATGTAGGTGAGAAACGAACCGCTTCGCCCAGAAGGACGGTCTTCTACTATCCCAGTGCTATACGAAGAAAGCGCTCTATATCAAGTAGATGGGATTTAAGTACCTGAGCCAGGTGCTTAAACGACTCACCTCCATCAAATCGGAAATGAGCTGTTTCCAGAAGTGATTTCGAGACACTAATATGGCAAAGGGCGGAGGGGAATGAGACTCCTACCTTAAGTGTGATGGCGCCTCGATCAGCGGCGTATGGACTGGACTGAGCTGGCGGAGATAAAGGAAACACGAAGAACGGAGTGATTCGATGTTGACTTATCGTACAGAAGCGAGGGAAGTCTCACTAGCCGATAGGCGCCGAAACCGGATATAGAAGAGGAAAAAAGTGCTTGGTGAGACCCCGCAGAGCGAAGCTCGAGGAGGCTCAACGCGCTCCCGCGGAAAGCGAGTCATTCCCCGCAGCCCCAATCTACTCAACAAATATCTCGAAACTGAGCCTTACACAATCCTCCCATTATGTTTAATAACAGTAGGGGAGAGTTCAATTTTGAAGTGGAATCTGGTACATTGAAGGCAGAAATGGTTAGAAAGGAAACGATGATGAAAAAAATACATAGCGATCTTTTGCAATTTAGAGGCACGCATTATGATTTTGGGTTTTATCAAGGACAACTGCTGAGAGATTCGTGGACAGTGAAGAATAGAGAAAAACAATGGCGGGTGAGGAAGCCTCGTTTTATTGTAGAAGAACAGGAAGTGAAGGAAGCGATCACACGTTTCGCTCCAGGCGTATGGGATGAGCTTCTTGGCTTGAGGGATGCGCTGGAATGGCCGATGGAAAGAGTGATGATGGAGTTTGGTGGATATCGCATCGACTATAAACGGAGTGGATGTTCGATTATGACCGGTGAAGGCTATTTCATTCGGAATTATGATTACATGCCGAAGACATATGAGGGACGGTATAGTCTTTTTCAACCGACCGACCAAGGGTACAGCATTATAGGACCGACGCAGCGTATTACCGGACGTATGGATGGGATGAATGAAAAAGGGCTTGTGATGGGCTATAACTTTATGCACCGCAAGCGCCCTGGAGATGGGTTTATTTGCTGTATGATTGGTCGTCTTGTGCTTGAATCTTGCGCGAACGTAACCGAAGCTGTTCAAATGCTGCGTGAGATTCCTCATCGCCATTCATTCAGTTACACCGTATTCGATAAAAGCAATGTGACGTATGTAGTGGAAGCCTCTCCGCGGGGAGTGGAGGTAAGAGAGGCGGACGTTTGTACGAATCATTTTGAAATTTTAAAAAAGGAAAATCGAAATCATCTTGTGGATTCTATGAAACGCATGGATGCGATCCAATCGAATCGTAAAAATATTAAAGATGCCTATGATGCCTTCCGGTTAATGAATGATACAGATCGTGGCGTATTTTCTAAGCTGTACAGCAATTGGGCCGGGACAATTCACACGTCTGGATACTTACCAAAAGAAAACAAAGCCTGGTTTGCTTTAGGTGGGGATCGAGAACCGGTGGAATTTGATTTTTCCCGATGGTTGAATGGAGACGACCTTGAAGAAGAAAAAATTGATGGGGAAGTTGATACCGATATTCCTTTTGCTCACATGGAGGATGGCGCCTATTGGAGTGGGAAGAAATGATCCCGAAGAGATGTGTGATTCGTAAGGGGGAACCAGAAGATGCGACCTATACGATGGCGATTGCTAAGGAAATATTAACCGAAGGCTATGGGTTGAAACACCTTTCTGAGTTCCATGACTCCTTGGAAAAAGAAAAAGCATGGATCAGCCGGTATGAAGAACCTGAGTTTTTTCTGATCGCTGAGATGGACGGTGATGTTGTCGGCTTTTTAAACTTTGATCTGGGCGCTCTTTCTTCCACAAGACACCAAGGCACATTCGGTGTTAGTGTAAAAAGGGGCGTAAGGAACAAGGGAATTGGGCGGAAGCTCGTGACAACAATGATAGAACAATGCCGGCGAACCGAAAGAATTGATATTATCCGGTTGAACGTATTGGAATCCAATGCCCGAGCCATTCACCTTTATGAGTCTCTCGGTTTTCAAAAGGAAGGCTGCTTTCAAGATTACATTCGAAAAAACGGGAGAAGTGAGAACCTGATCCACATGGCACTGCATTTACATTGTTAATAGGGAGTGGTGAGGAAGATGCCTGAGAAAGTTATAGTCTCTTGGAGTGGTGGCAAGGATTCTGCCCTTGCCTTGCAAAAGGTGATGGACGATGAGAAGTACAAGGTCGAGGGTCTTTTTTCAACCGTTTCTGAACAGTCTCTGCGGTTACCTGTCCATGAAGTCAGTGAGCACCTGCTTATGAAGCAAGCCGATGCGCTTGGTCTGCCAATTAGAATCGTTCCGATCGCGGAAAAAGCGTCTAATGAGGTTTACGATGAGGTCATGAAGCGGTTCTTTCAAAGCTGTAAGGACAGAGAAATCCACAAAGTGGTTTATGCTGATCTTTTTTTGGAAGATATTCGATCGTTTCGTGACGATTTATTAAAGAAGAATGAAATGGCAGGCGTCTATCCTTTATGGGCAATAGGTTCACATAAGGTGGCGGCAGAGATCATTGAAAAGGGATTTCAGGCAGTGATCACTACTGTGGATACAGAGAAGTTGGATGAAAGGGTACCTGGGGTTCTCTATGATCAGCAGTTTTTGCATACCATGTCTCCTGAAATTGACCCGTGCGGTGAAAACGGAGAGTTTCACACATTCGTATATGGTGGACCTTTATTTCATGAACCTTTAAGAATTCAGCCAGGGGGACGATTCGAGACACTGGGTGGAAGATTTTCTCATGTAGAATTGAAGGAAAAGTAGACAACTCTCTTTGGAATAAGGTATAACTAAAAAAACACATGTTGGAGGTTACTATGGAAGATATTTTACAAATGAAAGATAAAAACATCGTCGTCATGGGTGTGGCGAACCAGAGAAGCCTTGCCTGGGGTGTGGCTAAATCCCTTTATCAGGCAGGAGCCAACGTTATTTTTACATATCGAAAAGAAAGAAGTTATAAAAAGCTCGAAAAGCTGCTTGCAGACGGTGGTTTAGATGCGAAAGCCATCGTTCAATGTGATGTGAACAGTGATGAAAGTATTCAGCAGGCATTTGCAGAGATCGGTGAGAAAGTCGGAGTCATTCATGGGGTCTGTCATTCCATCGCTTTTGCACATGCGGAGGATTTGAAAGGGGATTTTGTTGAAACTTCCCGTGACGGATTCGCTTTTGCGCAGGATACAAGCGCTTATTCACTTATTGCAGTAGCGAAAGCAAGTCAACCTTATATGACGGAAGGCGGATCGATGATTGCCATGAGTTATCTTGGGGCTGAACGTGTCGTCGAAGGTTACAACGTCATGGGGGTAGCGAAAGCATCCTTAGAAGCCACTGTCCGTTATTTGGCATCCGATTTAGGGAAAAATCAAATCAGAGTCAATGCCATTTCGGCTGGTGCGGTACGTACACTTGCAGCAAAAGGGGTTCCAAGCTTCAATGAAATCTTACACAAAATTGAAGAAACTGCTCCACTGAAAAAGAACGTCACTCAGGAAGAAGTCGGAGATATGACGCTGGCCATGATGAGTCATTTATCCCGAGGAGTGACAGGAGAAATTGTTTATGTAGATTCGGGTTACAATATATTAGGTTAATGGAAAAGTCCCCTAGAGCAGGGGGCTTTTTTCTTTGCTGAAAACGTTTCATAGCTTCTTTTTGGGGAATGGACACTTAGATAAGGAAATCCACATAGGACCAATTCATTAGAACGGAGGCTGTCGGATTATGCAAAGACAACAAACCATTATCGAAGAGTCATTAAAAGCGATCATGGAGGATGAAGATTTTCTCCCGGATTTGAAAGCACAAACACGGGAGCAGGCCTACAACTCATTGGTGGCCCTGCTTTCGACCCCGAATCATGTCCACAAATCTTTCCTGCGCATCACTACAGAAAATGGAACGATTGTAAGGATTCCGTCATTCCGCGTACAACATAGTGATACCGTGGGTCCTTATAAAGGCGGGATTCGTTTTCATGAATCAGTCGATGAAGATGAAGTCTCCAATTTAGCAAAACTAATGACTTTGAAAAATGCCCTGCATGAACTTCCTTTTGGCGGAGGTAAAGGGGGAGTGGTCATCAACCCGAAAGAATACAGCGTAAAAGAACTCAATTTGATATGTAAAAAATACGTGCAATATTTCAATGATATCCTTGGACCTGACAAAGACATTCCAGCTCCGGATGTCGGTACAGGGGAACGGGAAATGGACTGGATGATGGGAGAATTCAAGAATATTCATCCCGGAGAGCCGTACCGCAACAGTTTTACAGGAAAAAGCATCGTAAACGGCGGGTCGCTCGGAAGAAGAGAGTCAACGGGAAAAGGGGTCTATTATACGTTCCGGTACATGATGCATGATTTCGTCAATGAACATAGAAAATGGTTGAGTGATACAGAGAACATTTTTGCTCATACGGCTCTTGACCATGCTGATAAAAAGTTAAAAATGGCGGTTCAGGGCTTTGGTAACCTTGGTTCTGTCGCTGCCCTTGAAGCGTATCAATGCAATCATCTGCAAAACCGTGTGGTTGCCGTGAGCGATGCGAATGTCATGCTGTATAACACAGATGGCCTGGACATTCCTGGTCTTGTCAAATTCGCGAAAGAGCATGATGGTGATTTGCCTTCAACAGAACAAGAACTGAACGAGCATGAACTTGTGGCAGAGATTAAAGAGCGGGATGACTTGCTGGAAATGGATGTTGATGTTCTGATTTTAGCAGCGTTGGAAGATCAAATCCATAAAGATAATATGAAGGACATTCAAGCGAAGATCATTGTAGAAGGCGCAAACGGGCCAATTACAGAAGAAGCGGATCGGTATCTTGCGGATAAAGGTGTATTGATTGTCCCTGATATCTTAGCAAATGCAGGTGGTGTCATCGTTTCTTATTACGAATGGGTTCAGGGGAGAGAAGCACAGTTTATGGCGGAGGATCAGATTTTTGAAAGACTTTTTGATAAGTTGAAAGGTACGATGGATACGATTCTTCCACAGTTCTTTGGGGATCCGTTCCCCCTAAGACAAAATTGTTACATCCACTCCGTCACCAAACTATCCACGATTATGTACCGTCAAGGAAAACTTTATTAGGGTATAAAAACTCAGCCTTTCATGAGGCTGAGTTTTTTTTTGCACATATTTTCTTAGAAAAGGGAAAATTAAAGGAAGAGTGTTTATTTTAAGGAGGAGTTGCAATGCTTGAAGGAAGATCAGCATTAATTACTGGTTCAGGGCAGGGGATTGGACTTGAGATCGCTACAGAATTTGCAAAAGCCGGCGCGAAAGTCATGCTTAATGATATCAATGAAGAGACCCTCAACAAATCAGTTGAACAGCTACGATCTCAAGGACATACAGTCGAAGGGGTCGTTGCCAACGTAGCAAAAGAAAAAGATGTAAAGAATGCAATTGAAGAAACGGTCAGTAAGTTTGGCAAAATTGATATTCTAGTCAATAATGCAGGAATTCAACATGTCGCTCCAATTGAAGAATTCCCTAGTGAAAAATTTGGATTGATTCTGGACATTATGCTGAAAGGACCATTCTATGGGACGAAGTACGCGTTCCCACACATGAAGGAACAGGGGTATGGTCGTATTTTGAATATGGCTTCCATCAATGGACTCATCGGTTTCGCTGGAAAAGCTGGTTACAACAGTGCCAAGCACGGGGTCATCGGGCTAACGAAGGTAGCTGCTTTAGAAGGAGCGGACCACGGTGTAACGGTGAACGCAATCTGTCCTGGTTATGTGGATACGCCACTTGTCCAGAACCAATTAGAAGACCTTGCGAAAACAAGAAACATCGATAAGGAAAAAGCGTTAGAAGAGGTTATTTATCCCCTCGTACCACAAAAACGATTGTTGCAAGTCCAGGAAATTGCAGATTATGCAATCTTTCTTGTCAGTGAAAAAGCGAAAAGCATCACAGGACAAGCAGCGGTCATCGATGGTGGCTACACTGTTCAATAATAATAAAACACGTCCCCTTGTGGGACGTGTTTTTCATTTGCTTCATCAAATCAAAAAGCTTCCCTCCTTAAGAGAGAAGCTTTTGTTAGTTAATTGATGCCCATCATGGCAAGGAAAATAATCGCAATCGTTGCGACCATCGGAATAAGAAGGCCAACAACGAATACATCCTTGTAAGAATCCTTGTGTGTCAGCCCTGTAACGGTGAACAATGTCAATAAAGCACCGTTATGAGGGAGAATGGATGCTCCAGATGCTACCGATGTAATACGGTGAAAAGCTTCAAGACTCAACCCTTGATCGACCGCAATATTGTAATATTCCTGTCCGAGAGCTTCAAGGGCAATTCCCATTCCGCCAGAAGCCGACCCTGTAATCATCGCAAGCAGACTGACGGCAAAGGCTTCTGAGAAAAACGGGCTTAGAGGAATACTGAAAATCAAATCCTTTACGGAGTCAAACCCAGGTGAAGCCGTAACAACAGTACCAAATCCGACTGCCGCACTTGTGTTAATGGTAGCCATAACTGAACCGGAAGCCCCGCCATTGATGGCTTTTATGAAATCCTTATAATCCTGCCAGTTAAAGATCATGATTAAAATGATCCCGATGAGCAATGCGGCTAAAATACTGATGTCGAATACGTTCAACGTCAAAACAACAGCGATTAGTGGAATGGTGGAAAGAATCCAATTTGGAAGTTCTTCTTCGTTCACACTTTTAACTTGGTTGTCACCTTCAGGCTCGGTAAATTTCTCATCTTTATTGTTGAGTTGTTTTTCACGGAATTTCAAATAAAAATATCCGCCGACAGCCATGATCAATGCGGCAACTATTCCTAGAATTGGAGCTGCCATCGTGTCTGTCTTAAAGGTGTTGATTGGAATGATATTCTGAATCTGAGGTGTTCCAGGAAGAGCTGTCATTGTAAAAGTGAAAGCTCCGAGTACGAACGTGGATGGAATCAACTTTCTGGAAACATTCGCCTCACGGAACATTGCGACAGCCAATGGATACACAGCAAAGACAACAACAAACAGACTAACCCCGCCATACGTAAGAATCGCTGCAGATAAAAGCATTCCGAGAATGGCACGTTTTTTACCAATTACGCTCGAAATCTTATGGGCAACCGACTGTGCAGCTCCCGTATCTTCCATCAACTTTCCGAAAATCGCACCGAAGAGGAAAATCGGAAAGTAGTCTTTAGCAAAGTCAACAAATCCCTGCATATAGGTATCTGTATAAGCGGGAAGGATATCCATTCCACTTAAAATCGCGACAATACCTGATACGAGTGGCGCAATCCAGATGATGGACCATCCAAGATAAGCCAAAAGCATAAGTAATACGAGTCCAATTAGGATACTGATCATGATGAATCCCTCACTTTATTTAATTTCTGTTTTACTTTGTCCAAAACTGTAAAATACATGAGGGATTCCATATGAATTCAATTGTTTAAAAGAACTCAAGCGTTCCTCCACTAAAGCTCCCGTTTGTGGAAGACTCAGTTTCGAGACTTTTGTTGAGTGCATGGGGGCTGCGGGGAATAGCTCGCTTGCCGCGGGAGCGCGGTGAGCACATTCCCCGCAGCCTTAAGGGCAGCCTTTCTAGTTGAAATAATGTATGACAATTCCTGGCCATGGATACGGGGTCAGGGAAACGACGATTTGCAGTGTTTTGGAATCAGTCAGTAGAAAAACACACACGTTCGTGTCTCCATTCGCTTTTCATGCGGACGTTTCCCAGACCCTGTTCCCACAACTTATTCGTGCAGAATCTATGGTTAAAACGACTCTCTCATATGGTAAAGGGGCGGAGGGAAACGGTGAGACTCCTACCTTAAGTGTGCAGGCGCCTTGGTCAGCGGCGTATGGACTGGACTGAGCTGGCGGAGATAAAGGAAACACGAAGAGCGGAGCGATTCGATGTTGACTTATCGTACAGAAGCGAGGGAAGTCTCACTAGCCGCTAGGCGCCGGAACCGGATATCTAAGAGGAAGTGCGTGGTAGATGAGACCCCGCAGAGCGTTAGCTCGAGGAGGCTCATCACTCGCCCACGGAAAGCGAACCTTTTCCCGGAGCCCCTAAATACCCACAAAAGTCTCGAAATCGAGTCTTACACAATCCTGCCATATTGTTGAAAAAAAACCGAGTATAACCTGGGAAGGTTATACTCGGTTTTGGTATTTATAGATCAGCCTGTGTTGCGAAGGCCGGCTGCGATTCCGCTGATGGTGAGAAGAACTTCTGTCAAGATATCTTCATGATCGTCGACTTGGCGTAGTTCCTTGATGAGTTCCACTTGAAGGAAGTTCAATGGATCCACATAAGGATTACGAAGTCGTACGGATTCTTTGATTGTCGGTTGGTGATCAAGAAGTTCAGCATCCCCTGTAATTTGCAGCAAGATGTCTTTGGTGCGGTCGTATTCTTCTACGATGTTTTGGAAAATACGTTCCCCAAGTTCTTGATCATTGACAAGGGCTTTATATTCTTTAGCTGTCTGAATATCCGCTTTTGTCAGGGCCATCTGCAAATTGTTGATGGTAGAGCGGAAGAACGGCCAGTTCTCATACATTTGCTTGAGAACTGCGAGGTTATCGTCGTTATTATCAACATAACTGGCAAGTCCTGTACCTGCAGCGTACCATGCCGGAATGAGCTGACGGTTTTGTGTCCAAGCGAAAACCCATGGGATGGCTCTTAAGTTTTCAAATTTGGAACTGTCTTTACGCTTCATTGGACGTGAACCGATGTTCAGTTCACTGATTTCTTGCAACGGTGTCGCTTCGTTGAAGTAAGTCAAGAAGTCTGAATCACCGAATACGAGCGATTGATATTTTTTCAAGGATACATCAGAAATGTCTTCAAGAGCTTGCTCCCATAGTTCTTCCCGATGGTGACCTTGTTCGGACTCTTTAGAAATGTTCATGGCTCCCTCTAAAAGGGTAGAGGCTCCTTGCTCAAGACTTCGGTATGCGATATCTCTCAGCAAGTAACGAGAAGAGAGGACCTCTCCTTGTTCTGTAATTTTCACGCCTTCGCCAAGAGTTTCCACTGGTTGAGAAAGCAGGCTCCGGTTCAATGGTCCGCCACCACGGCCAAGAGATCCACCACGACCATGGAAGAATTTCAATCCAACATTGTATTCAAGAGCCATATCGTGAATTTCCTGCTGGGCTTTGTAAAGTCTCCAGTTGGCTGTGAGTGTTCCACCATCTTTACTTCCGTCAGAATATCCAAGCATAATTTCCTGGTGGTTTCCATGCTTGTCCAGATGTTTGCTGTAGACATCCATTTCAAAAAGGGTCTTCAAAATGTCAGGACCTGCGACAAGGTCGTCGACGGTTTCAAGTAGTGGGGCAACGTTAATATTGCTTTCCACTGTACCATCCGCATGCAGACGATAGATGCCTGCTTCTTTAGCCAATACAAGGACTTCAAGAAGATCACTTGCAGATTCCGTCATACTAATCAAGTAGACTTCAATCGAACGCTCACCGAATTCCTTATGAGCTTTGCGGATCATTTGGAAAACATTCAGCATTTTTTGTGTCTCTTCGGAGTAGTCTTCGTTCAATAATGAAATCGGACGTGGATCCTTCAAGACATCTTGGAGCACTTCAAGCTTGTCTTTTTCTTCTAGGGAAGAGTAGTCCTCGACAATCCCTACTTTTTGTAGAAGTTCTGAGACTGCTGATTCATGTTCGCCACTATGATTACGAATATCGAGTGTTGCGAGGTGGAATCCGAATAGTTCCACTTGACGAATTAGTTTGCGTAGCTTTTTAAGTTCGCGCTTGTTCGGCTGGTGTGTTCGGGCACTGTCACGAATTTGACGCAAGTCATTGAGAAGCTCATCCGCATAATCGTAGCCGATATCAGACTTACCTACTTGACGAAGGCGTTCTAGGATAATGGCAAATTTACGTCGGTAAATTTCGCGCTCCACTCGCCATTTCTTACCTTTTGGAAGCATTGGTTCTTCTTTTTCAATCGCGTTCTTCAACTCATCTGTGACAGTCACTTGTGTTGACGAATGGCTGAATCGTTTCATCAGCTCGACGAGGACCGCATCATATTTTTTCAAAACAAGCTTCCGTTGTTTTTGAAGTGTTTGCCACGTGATATCAGGTGTTACGTTCGGGTTACCGTCTCGGTCGCCACCGATCCAAGAACCAAAACGAAGGAAGTTCGGCACGTTCCAGTCTTCATTAGGATAATGATCTTCCAACCTGGCTTCGAGCTCCTGGTGGATATCTGGCAGCACATCAAATAAGGTTTCGTCAAAATAATAAAGGCCATTGCGCACTTCATCCATAACGGTTGGTTTCCGTTCGCGTAATTCGTCTGTCTGCCAAAGAACCGTGACTTCATTTTGCAGGCTGTCCTGCAAACTTTCACGTTCGCTCTTTGTCAGTTGAGGCTGATCAAGCTTTTTAAGGATGGTTGCAATACGCTTCTGGATTTCAAGCACGGTCCGCTTTGTAGCTTCTGTAGGGTGGGCCGTAATAATTAATTCCAAAGAAAGCTTATTCAAGACCTCTTGGATAGCACCCTTAGAAAAGTCATTGTTTTTCAAGTTCTGTACAGCGCTTTCGAGCGAGAATGGTTGAGCGCCATGATCTTCGCGCAATTGGTATTCGCGGCGACGGCGAATACGATGATTTTGTTCAGCGATATTTACGAGGTGGAAATAAATTGAGAATGCGCGGATGACTTGGGACCGCATCGGTGGTTCGAGGTTTTGAATCTCATTTTTCAGTTGATTATATGTTGAGGGATCTGGACTCTTCCTCAAGTCTTTCGTTAATTGTCGGATCGTTTCTACTTTGTTTAGTAGTTCCTCTCCGCCGTGGTGGACGAGAATATCACCTAGCATTTTCCCTAATGCATGGATGTCCCGGCGTAAGGGAGTTGTATGATCGTTTGTGTTTTTTACAGTTGTCATACTTTCACCTTCCTGTCAGATCATTTAAGTAAGATAAAATTGCCTATGTGTTTCATAATGTTATCAGAATAATTTGCATAGTCAAACACTTCGAACCGTGTTACCATCAACGGTTGCCCCATTACCACTGTCAGAAGAATATGGTAAATATAAGAATGCCAAGACATGTAAGCGTTAACTTATAATCATGCATAAACATACTTCTTCTATTTTAAATTCTTTCCCCATAAAACACAAAATGAAAATCTTAGATGTGTTATTTGGAAGAATATGTATGACCTGGTCACCCAATCATTTACATAAAAAACGGTCTATGGGAGGTTTCGTGCGGGCGGGGGTGTATAGGAATGTGGGGAGTATGAAAAAGTAAGAGGAGAGAACGCGTGATATTCTCTCCTCTTAGGTTTTATGTATATTTATTGAGACTCATTTCATAAAGGCTCCACATTTCGTCTTCGAAAGAGCGGTGGTTTTTTAAGTATCGGTCTATAGTGAAACCGGCATTCTCATAACAGCGGATGGCTCCTGTATTAAAGTCGAAGACACCTAATGTCACTTTTTCTAGATCGAGTTGCTGAAAGGCGTACATGGAAATTAGCTGGATCATCTGTTGTCCATATCCCTTTCCTCTGTATTCAGGAGAAACGATGACCTTTCCAATTCGTCCCTGTTTTTGATCTTTATCTAAACGTCCTATGGAGAGGTGTCCAATGATTGTATCCAGTGACGGATCATACACTTGGAAAGCTCGGCGGTCTTGGGCGTCTTTGTAATCCATCAGTTGTTGGTGGGTTAATGGAAAGTTGAACATCGGTCCACCCCACTGCATAAGGAATCTTGGGGAAACAATCCAATCGAATATTGTATTGAAATCTTTTTCTTGAAAAGGAATCAATTGTAGCATATTCCATCTCCTTTCATTACTTTTCACTTGATGATACACCACTTTTCAAAAATTATGAAAAAATTCGTGACATTACATCTATACACATGGGATGATAAACTATTGTACAGTTAACGTTGGTAGAGGAGGGAATTCTAGTGGCAGATAAAGATCATCAAAAAGAACAAGTCATTGATGAAGCGGTAGGAGAAAAAGACGTACGGAAGTTAGAGTTTCGCGGAGGCGTCTTCACTGCTACCATACCTTTAGTGTTTTTCATCATATGGGCAATTGTATTAAGTGTCACAGGGCTTGTGACAGAACAAGCATTAGTCTTGGGCATGGTCATTGGTATTGGCCTTGGTCTATTCTTGTGTAAATCCAAATGGTCGGATTATGCCCAGAGTTTAATTTCCGGCATGGCCCAGCCTGTAGGAGTCGTTGCGATCATTGCCTGGTTTTGGGCAGGAATGTTTGCGAACATGTTGTCTGCCGGTGGATTAGTCGACGGTCTTATTTGGTTTGGTTTTCAGTCCGGGCTTGAGGGAGGAGCTTTCGTAGGAATTACCTTTCTTTTAGCAGGATTATTTTCGACCGCTGTCGGAACCGGCTATGGTACCGTAGCGACTTTTGGTGTCCTGATGTATCCTGCCGGGGTCATTTTAGGGGCGGATCCAGTCATTCTTCTTGCAGCCATATTAAGTGGAGCTGTCTTTGGAGATAATTTAGCGCCTGTATCGGACACGACGATTGTTTCTGCGACAACTCAGGATGCGGACGTACCTGGAGTTGTGCGTTCACGCTTTAAATATTCCATCACTGCAGCCATTCCAGCTCTTATATTATTTGTGATTTTTGGCGGTGGTGGAGAGATGGGCAGTCAGCAAGTAGTCAGTCAGCTTCAAAATGAAGTTTCTCCTGAAGGGCTTCTCATGTTAGCACCATTTGCATTAGTTCTATATTTGGCCTTAAGCGGTCATCATCTTTTGACGTCGCTATCATACGGCATCCTGGCAGCTGCCGTGTTCATCTTTCTTACCGGTCATTCCTTGAAAGATGTCCTGCATATCCATAAAAACGATGCCGGTGAAGCCGTCATTGAAGGGGCATTGATCGATGGTATCAGTGGCTATTTCAATATGGCGATCTTAATTTTATTCATCTTGGCAGCCGCTTACCTGTTGGATGTTGCAGGTACCATGGATGTCATCAAAAACTTCTTCTTGAAGTTGATCAATAATGTGGTGCGCCGAGCTGAACTTTCCATTTTCGGAATCGTTGCTTTCTTGAATGTATTTATTACGATTAATACAGCGGCTGAGATTGCTGCTGCGCCGTTTGTTCGTAAATTAGGAACAGAAATGAACATTCACCCGTATCGAAGAGCCAACTTCCTGGATACGGTCACCTCTTCACTTGGCTACATTTTTCCATGGAGTGGTGGAGTTTTGCTCGCATGGGCTACGGTCCAGGGGGCAGCGGATCAATACGACTTCTTACCTGTCGTTGGCCCTGGAGAAGTCTTTCCCTTCGTCTTTCAGGGCTGGTTGCTATTGATCGTTATGTTTATTGCGGCATGGACAGGCTGGGGGCTTCGTTACACCGGTAAAAATGGTGAGGAAGTAAAACCAGAAGATTTTAAAAAATAAGTCGTATGAGTAACCCCCTGAGTTATAAACTCAGGGGGTTATTTTTGTATTACGCATGAATATGGGCTTTTACTTCTTTCATTTGATCCAGGTGGCGTAGTTCGTGCCAACCGATAAACTCTACCCATTGTTCCAAGTTCATATCTCCAAAAGAGGGGTGAGGGAATACGCGGTTTTGCAAAGTTTCTTCATCCTTATTGTGAATAAGGAATAACGTCGCTTCACGCGTTTTTTTCAAACCTTCTTTCGCTTCATCCAATGTATTGAACTCGCCTTTCGGGCGAACGGCCTCTGGTGCCTCGACTTTATAATCGCGGTTGGTCGTCTTATGGATCGGTTTTTCTGTCGCTTGTTGTGTGTCACCTTGCTTGAGAGCCTGATTAATCTGATAAACGATTAATTGTTCCATTAAGTATAAATGTTCTAAAACTTCAAGGATGGACCAACGATCTTCTTCAGGCTTGACGGATGCTTCTTGCTCTGAAACTTCTTCAACAAAATGGAGCAGTTCATTTCTTTTTTCATCTAAGCCATACATACAGATTCTCCCTTTCAAGTGAAGTTACATCGAGTCTATCACAACTCTTATAGAAGTTTCTTTCCCTAGCACCTCCAAAAATGAAACCTTTCACACGCCCTTCCGTATGTAAAGTTAGGAAAAGGAAGATTTTTCATGACCGGGTCATACAGATTATTCCAATTGTGCGGAGGCCACGGACTAAGGCTGCATTTCAAAGAGTATGCGTCTGAGGTGTTGGATTGGTTTGACAAGCATTTGGAGGGAGAATAAAAATCCTTATTTACAGTAGGGATTTGTCCGTCTTTATTGAATAATAAATGACGAAGGCTCATTAAAATCATAGCCACTAAGATCCGAAAACTTTAGGCCTCGATTTTGATCCATCGTGGTATAGAAGCAATGAGAAAGCATAAATAATCATAGAATACGCTAAGGAGGAACAGATGATGAGTGACTACTCCATTGATGAATTTATTAGAAAAACGAAGCAGGATGAATCCGAGAATGATTACTTTGAGCTGGAGACCCCGAGAATCCTTGAGGTGAATCTACTCGATCAAGTATGGGCTAAAGCAGGCGCGATGATTTCCTATAATGGGAACATCAAATTTGAAAGAGAGGGCATCCTTGAGCATGGCGTCGGTCGTTTATTTAAAAAAGCGATGACTGGTGAAGGGAGTTCTTTAATGAAGGCTACTGGCCGTGGTCGTCTTTACCTTGCCGATCAGGGCAAGAAGATTACTATTTTTGACCTGGATAATGAAACAATCACAGTGAATGGAAACGACCTTCTGGCATTTGAGCCGAGCATTGATTGGGATATAAAACTGATGAAAAAAGTGGCCGGGATGGTTTCGGGTGGTTTATTCAATGTAACCCTCAGCGGAAGTGGACGCGTCGCGATTACTTCGCACTATGAACCATTGACGCTGCTAGTTCGTCCAGGGGAACCTGTAATCACTGACCCGCATGCTACTGTGGCCTGGTCAGGGCACTTGGAGCCGAATTTCAGAACAGACATCAGTTTCAAAACGTTGATTGGACGCGGAAGCGGGGAGTCCATTCAAATGGAGTTTGAAGGCGATGGATTCGTCATTGTTCAGCCGTTTGAAGAAGTTTACACGACAGGCCAGAACTGAGCTGAAGCGGATTTTTTTACAGACAGGCATGAGCATGTTAAGCTCTGAATACAATGAAATCAAGAAAGACAAAACTCGATGTACAATCATTTGAAATTTTTAATCTGTTTTCCTTTACTTCGTTACAAAAACGTAGTACTATGGATACTAACAAAAATAAATAACGGAAACTTCTTATCCAGAGAGGCGGAGGGACTGGCCCTTTGATGCCCGGCAACCATCGAATCAATCTACGGATTGACGAGAACGGTGCCAATTCCTGTAGAATGTATTCACATTCTAAGAGATGAGAGGATCGTGCGGATATTAGCGACCCCTTTTCTTACTGGATAAGAAAAGGGGTCTTTTCGTGTAAGCACCATAACCGTCAAGGCTCTCGATAGAAGTTGCGTTAAGGGAAAGGAAAGATGTTAAATGGCAACAGCTATTTTCGGTGCAGGATGTTTTTGGGGAGTAGAAGCGTTTTTTGAAAAATTCGAAGGGGTTACAGAAACGAAGGTCGGTTATATTGGCGGCCATCTGGATAACCCGACATACGAACAAGTCAAAGCGGGCAAGAGTGGACACGCGGAATCTGTGAAAGTGAACTACGATCCAACCGTAATCACTTATGCAGAACTTGTAAATATCTTCTTTGAAGCTCACGATCCGACTTCCCGCAACAAGCAGGGAATCGACGTTGGTCACCAATACCGTTCTGTCATTTTTTATTCGGATGCAAGCCAGAAGTACATTGCTGAAGAAAAAATTAAAGAATGGGAAGGTAAAGGGATTTTCAAACGCCCGATCGTTACAGAAGTAGAAGAGGCCACAACTTTTTATGAAGCAGAAGAGCATCACCAGAAATATTTACAAAAGCATGGATCTGCCGCATGCTCCATTGGATAATAAGAAAGGACCCTTTCGCGAGGGTCCTTTTATATAGGTAAACCTTCTTAATCTTCTTTTTGCCTGGATGCATCCATGGCTTTTAAGAAATAGGCTGTAGGGAGAAGGATGCCGATTCCCGATTCAAGCAAGGCAAAGAAACGAGCCATCCCCACAGGTAACATGTCACCATAACCTACGCTCAACAAGGTTTCCCCACTGAAGTAAAGCAAGTCCAAAAAGGTTGGTTCGACAGGTTCCCGGGATGATAAACTAGTAACTAGAATGACTCCATCTAAAGATAGCAAATAGTAGAGGACCGTAAACCCTAGTAATACACCTGTCAGTACAAAAAATAATTGAAAGAAAAGTGCCGTGCTGAAGTAGCTTTTTCTGTATGTTTTATTCGTGAAAAAGTACACGAGATTCGCTGCAATGAAAATGACCGCAACGATGAACAGAGCTTGTACCATTTCTTCTTCTCCTTTATAAAAAAATTGAATGGCTATGTTAGCGTCCACTGTGTAAAGACGAGCAAGCCATTATAGAAGAACTCCTACCCTGTGTAGAAGTTCCCGTAAACATTGATTAAAAAATGTAAGGAAGGGGCTGGGCTTTTGTGGGTTAATGACGCGATTCTAATTGTGATGTGTATTTTCATGGTATTGGGTGCCCTTGATTATTATGTGCTTAATCACCGGCTATCTCTCGGGTGGCGTTTTTACGAAGCGTTTATGATGATGGGACCACTTGCTCTTTCGATGGTAGGGATCATATCCCTAGCACCCGTACTGTCCCAGTGGCTGGCCCCTGTCATCCGCCCGTTGTTTTTATGGTTCGGGGCGGATCCTTCGATGTTTGCATCCATGATGCTTGCTATTGATATGGGTGCCTACCCTTTGGCAGAATCTCTAGCTGTGGAAGAGGAAGCGGCCACTTTTTCCTGGGCACTCCTCGGTACGATGATGGGACCGACGCTTGTTTTTACAATTCCTGTTGCGCTTACGATTGTAAAAAAAGAAGATCGGCCTTTCTTTTCAAAGGGAATTTTAGCAGGTTTAGTTACGGTTCCGATCGGATGCTTTGTCGGTGGTGCACTGGCAGGATATGAAGCGGCGTGGATGTTACGTAATTTGACGCCGGCTATCTTGCTCTCCGGCTGTATCGGGGCGGGATTATGGTTGTTCACGAACATAACGATCCGGTTATTTTCTTATTTCGGAAAAACCATTGAAATCATCATCATTACAGGTCTTGCTCTCATTATTATCGAAACGTTGACAGGGTTCGTTGTCCTGCCGGGGATGGCTCCTTTATCGGAAGGGATCATCATCGTTGGAAGGATTACCGTTACATTAGCTGGTGCTTATCCTCTTGTCGCTTTCATCAATCAGCGGGGAGAGAGATGGATAGGACAACTGAGTGAAAGGTTAGGCATGAATGCTACGTCCTTAACAGGGCTGATCGCTTCTACGGCACATCACTTACCCATGTTAGCGACGATGAAAGATATGGATGAACGAGGGAAAACGGTCAATGCTGCCTTTGCGGTGAGCGGGGCGTTTGTCATCGGCAGCCATTTTGCGTTCGTGGCTAGTGTAGAAAGGGATATGATTTTCCCAGTATTGGTTGGTAAATTAACAGCTGGGGTATTAGCCGTTGGTCTTGCCTTATGGATGACGAGAGAGAGCAAATCAGTTTCTTCGAGTGTCGCACCCCTATATAATGAAAAGTGAATCCGCTGAAAAGGAGTTTTTTCATGAAGACAGAAATGAGAAAGCATTATAACGATTACATTGAAAAATTCAAGAAAGCAACTCCTGATGAAATACAAGAAAAAATGAAGAAGGCGATTGATGAACTTGAATCTTCAAATGATGGAGAAGGTTTGTCAGCAGGAGAGAAAGCGCCAAACTTCAACTTGCCTGACGCGAAGGGGGAAACGGTCGAGCTTTATGAACAATTAAAAAGTGGACCGGTCGTCCTTACTTTTTATCGCGGAGGATGGTGTCCTTATTGCAACATGGAACTGAGAGCCTATCAGCAAATCCTAGATGAGATTCATGGAGAAGGAGCTGAATTGATTGCGATTAGTCCACAAACCCCCGATCAGTCACTGACGACACAGGAGAAAAATCAACTGAACTATCATGTGGTGAGCGACGTTGGGAATGAAGTGGCCAATCAATACAATTTAGTGTACCAATTACCAGATTACCTTGTAGAGGTATATAAAGACAAAGGGCTGCAAGTGGACAAACATAATGGCGACGAAACTTGGACCCTGCCTGTCTCCGCAACATATATCATTGATACAGATGGGACGATTTTGTATGACTATACGAAGGCTGATTATAAAGATCGAGCCGAACCGTCTGACGTTCTTGAAGAATTGAAAAAAATAAATACGTAAGAACAAAGCGCCCTCTGGATCCAGAGGGCGCTTTGGTATTTTTTGTTTTACATAAAGAGATTCAGATTCATAAAAAAGAAATAGGCAGCAAGGACAAATATCAGGATACAAGACTGCAGGCAAATCCCAAGGATGCTACATACCTTTCCGCCTAAGGCGAAACGGTATCCCGGTTCTTCGGTGGAAAGTTTACCGAGAGCTTTATTTGCAAAAAGTATCCCTACCCATCCAAGAATGATACCGATAAGAGGAAGAAAGATGGACATGATTCCAAACACACAAGAGGTAACGGCTTTTTGATACAACCATGATCACCTTCCATTACTTTGTATATCGATTGGCATAACTGCTTGCGACAATGGAATCCGGTTTGATCTTCGCTTCCATTCCGAGCGACTCGATTCTTGCCATCATTTCATTTACATAGACTCTTGTCCTGTTTCGGTCTCCACTCCCGATATCGATGTGACCTTCGATTGTAAACGTTGCTCCTTTATAAATATAAGGGAGGACGACTTCGATGAGATCATTCTTCTTCTCTTCCGTAAATAAGGCAGCCACTTGCTCCGTTAAGGACGTTTCATAGGAAATACGTTCATGCAATGTCGTCATTTCTCTGTGTACCACTTCTTTGCGGAAACAGGCCCAGGCTCCTTTTCCAACTCGTTGGATGACAATACCGGTAATGAATAGGGTGTGGGAGGGGTGAACTTGGGAATCGGTCCCCATCATGAGCTTGTAATCCCCGATGGGCTCACTTTTCATAAACGTTAGAATATGAGAAAACACTTCTTCAAACTTCATTTTTTTATGCGTGAGGTTTTGAAACATATGGGATTGGTTCACATTAGCCAACTCCTTAAATTTTTCAAAAGAAAGGGATTGTACGTCAATGAGCTAGTGACCATTCTGTTATTAAGATATTCATAGACCTACTCGAAAGATAACATGAATTTATCGAGAGTATGTGTCAGTGTTGAAAAATTTATGTGCATTTTCACTTAGAAAAAGTTTTCCTCCCCCGTGTGACAAAGGAATCACCACTGTAAATCGAGAAGGAGTATTACACAAAAGTTCATGAACTAAGTGTTCAATTAAAGCTCCCGATTGTGGAAGACTCAGTTTCGAGACTTTTGTTGGGTGGATGGGGGCTGCGGGGAATAGCTCGCTTTCCGCGGGAGCGCGGTGAGCACATTCCCCGCAGCATTAAGGGCAGCCTTACCTAGTTGAAATAATGAATGACAATTCCTGACCATGGATACGGGGTCAGGGAAACGACGATTTGCAGTGTTTTGGATCAGTCAGTAGAAAAACACACACGTTCGTGTCTCCATTCGCTTTTCATGCGGACGTTTCCCAGACCCTGTTCCCACACCATATTCGTGCAGAATCTATGGTTAAAACGACTCTATCACGGCGTGGATGAGCAGGTCTTTCATTACCGAACTTGGCAGGTTACTATTAGAGGGATTTCGAGAATCTCGTATGGTAAAGGGGCGGAGGGAAACGGTGAGACTCCTGTGGGAAGTGCGTGGTAGATGAGACCCCGCAGAGCGTTAGCACGAGGAGGCTCATCACTCGCCCACGGAAAGCGAACCTTTTCCCGGAGCCCCTAAACTCCCACAAAAGTCTCGAAATCGAGTCTTCAAGTATACTGCCATATACTTGAATAGAAAAAATGAGTGAAAGGAGGGGAGGAGATGGTGGTTGAGGAGATCATTCGAAGAATTCCTTTATTAAATGAAGGAGAAAGATTCGTATTAGGAATCGATGGTTTGAGTCGTTCAGGAAAAACGACGTTTACGGAGAAAATAAAAAAGGAACTACAGAAAAAGTCTATTCCAGTCGTAACGTATCATATCGATGATTATGTTGTGGAAAGAGAGAAGAGGTACCATACAGGATATGAACCATGGTACGAATATTACTTTCTACAATGGGATGTCAAAGCGTTAAAGAAAGACTTATTCGAAGCACTAGAGAAAGAGAGTACATTAGTTATTATGGAAGGCGTGTTTTTACAAAGGAAGGAATGGCGAAGTTTTTTTGATTTTATGGTCTATGTACAGTGTTCGAGAGAATTAAGATTCTCAAGAGAAAGTGAGGAAACGAGAAAGAAAATCGACAAATTCAAAGAACGGTACTGGAAAGCGGAAGATTACTACATAGCAACGGTCGAGCCTGAAAGACAAGCTGATTTTATTGTGAAGTCTTCTTTGTGAAAACAAAAAAGGAGAAAAGGCGCACCTCTTCTCCTTAAACGTGTTAAAAAATGAAAATCCACATAAGAATGACTGTAATGACAAACGTGATGGCGTAGATGGTCGTCAGTAACGGAATGCTCCCTGTGTCACTTCCTGCGTTTTTCAACTGCTTGGCGTCATCTTCTGGTGAAGATGTGTTTTCGGGTTTGTTTACATTTTTAGCTATAACGATCGTGCCTATCAATGCGGCTACCGAGGCAATAATGGCAAGTCCATAATAAATCGGGTACATAGGATGAGCTCCTCTCCCTTTTGTTACTTTTATTATAATAGAAGAAAGGTGGAAGTGCTAAAGTTCTCTATGTTACATATTTTCAGGTGCCTGGATCCCGAGGATGGACAAACCATCTTTTAATTGATAGTTAACGGCATAAATCAATGATAGAAGCGCTTGTTCTTCCTCACTTCCCACCACTTTTGTATGGGCGTAAAATTTATTGAAATGACGTGCGACATCTAGGATGTGTCTCGCAAGCTTGGATGGATCATATTCTTGATATGCCTTCTCAATCACTTCTGGGAAAAGACGGATGGTTTTAATCAATGGCCACGCGGCTTCTGCTTGGACGTCTGTGACAGGATGTTTGTGATCAAAGTTCCCTTTTTCTAACAAAGATACGGTACGCGCGTAGGTATATTGGATGTATGGAGCCGTATGGCCTTCAAAGGTAAGCATATCCTCCAAGGAGAATTCCACATCATTGCGACGATCGTGTTTAAGGTCGTGAAAGATGACGGCACCTACTCCTACTTGTTCCGCGACCTTTTGAGCATTCTTCAAATCAGGATTCTTTTCTTTTATATTTTTGGCTGCCTGTGAAATAGCCTCCTGGAGCGCTTGTTCAAGTAAAACGGTCTTCCCCTGGCGAGTAGACATTTTCTTGCCATCTTGAAGCATCATTCCAAAGGAGATATGTTTTAATTGATCCGCCCAGGAAAACTCTGCTTTTTTCAATACATGCTTGATCTGCTGAAAATGAAGGGTTTGCTCATGACCAACGACATAGAGTGCTTCATCAAAATCATATGTCTGCTTGCGATCAAGCGCAGCTGTTAAATCTCTCGTTGCATAAATGGTCGTGCCATTACTTTTTCGAATCAGGCAAGGAGGTAACGCTTCCTCATCGAGGCGGACGACTTGTGCGCCATCCGATTTTTCCAACAATCCTTTTTCCCGCAGCATGTCGATGGTCCCATCCATCTTGTCATTGTAGTAGGCTTCGCCACGGACCAAATCGAATGTGATGCCTAAGAGTTTATAAATCTTTTCAAACTCTTCCAGAGATACGGCTTTGAACCATTTCCACAAGGTAACAGCCTCTTCATCGTTATTCTCCAATTTCTTGAACCATTCTCTTCCTTCTTCAATCAAGGATGGATCCTCTTTCGAAGCGTGGTGAAATTTTACATACACGCGGGTCAATTCTTTAATCGGCTTCTGTTTGAGACTTTCTTCCTCGCCCCATTTAAGATAAGCGGCAAGTAGTTTCCCGAACTGTGTCCCATAGTCTCCGATATAATTGATCTTCACCGTTTCATATCCACATTTTTGTGCAAGGTTAGCGAGAGCATTTCCAATGACTGTAGACCTTAAGTGCCCCATGGAAAAAGGTTTGGCAATATTCGGAGCTGACATATCAAGAACGACGGTTTTTCCTTTTCCGAATTCGTGAGCTCCATAGGCTTCTGGATCTTGGTAAAATTGTTTCAATGTGTGTTCAGCGACAAACTTCTGATCAAGAAAGATATTGATATAGCCGCCTACTGTTTGCACTTCTTTAAATATCGGATGTTTTAAATGACTGGAAATCTCTTCAGCGATCAGATGCGGGCTTTTTTTCAATGTCTTTGCCAGCGGAAAACAAGGAAAAGCCAGGTCGCCGTGGTTTGGCTGCTTAGGAGTTTCAATCTGTTGCTGCACCCAATCTCGCTGATAATCCTCCCCAAGGATATGAGCAATTTGCAGGGCAAGTATTTGTTTTTCCATAAACGACACCTCCATAAAATAAAAAACCTCGTCTCTAAAAAAGAGACGAGGCTTGTGCTCGCGGTACCACTCTTATAGCTATCGTATAGCCACTCGATGTTGTTAACGGGGACGTCCCCGGCTTTTCCCTACTCCATGATTCAGGAAAGCTTCTCAAAAGTCCGTTTCACTACAGAAATCCTGCTCAGGCTTCCACCAACCCTGAGTCGCTGTTCTGTTTCTGGTAGCTACTCTCTTTTTCCTAGAATTTCTATATTTGAAAAGATTATAGCGGAAAGCATTCCCATTTGCAATCCCTTCCTTGCGAATATCCTGGTTTATTTAGGTGAACATACGATATAGAGGTGATTGATGATGGATTGGATTTGGAAAGCCGTTCTCATTATTATTGTAGGAACAATCATTCTACGTATTGCTGGCCGGAAGTCTATTTCTCAGATGACGTTATCACAGACGGTTATCATGATTGCAATCGGTTCCTTATTGATCCAACCTGTCGCGGGGAAAAGTATATGGGTGACGTTCGGCGTGGGGGGAGTACTTGTTCTTACACTGATGGTTATGGAATTCAGCCAGGTGAAATTCGATTTTATGGAACGTTTCCTCACAGGCAGGTCTGTTTCCATTATTGAAAACGGACAGCTGAACGAGAAGAATATTAAGAAGTTACGTTTTACCGTCGACCAACTGGAAATGAAGTTAAGGCAGAGCAACATCACATCCATTGATGACCTTAAGTCGGCGACCCTGGAACCAAACGGGCAGGTCGGGTATGAATTGAAAGAACATAAAAGGCCAGCGACAAAGCAGGATATTGATGATTTGTACCAACAAATCCTTTCGTTAAAACAGATGTTAAATCCCGATCAGGCTACACAGATCCCAACTGCAAAACCACCTGCTGAGGATTTATTTAAAGAAGTAGAAACAAAGCAGCACCAGCAGGTTCATCCTGATCGCTTGAATTAAGTTTCCATACAGGCATTTCGATCTATTCCTTGATATAATGGAGCAGAGGTGAGAAAAGTGGAATCCATAAACACCATTGAAGAACTCAATACGTTTGTTCAAGAAAAATCGCTTTCGATTGTCTATGTTTCGAGGCCGGGATGTTCGGTCTGCCATGGTTTGCTTCCGCAAGTGGAAAACTTGTTGAAGGAATATCCTGACATTGAGTCCAGGCATGTTAACGCTGATGAAGTTCCACAAGTGGCGGGAGAGTTTTCTGTCATGACGGTGCCTGCCGTTTTGATCTACTCCGAAGGGAAAGAACTATTCCGCAAAGCACGCTTTGTTCCAATCGGGGAGCTGAACCAGCAACTGGCTAAACTGAATCATTTCATTAATGAAGAATGACCATCTGTTGATTTCCTCAACAGGTGGTTTTTTCTGTTTGCATACAAAAAAATAAAGTCTGATAATTCCCTCAATTTTGCTTTCTCCGGCTTTTCTTGAAAATTCAATGCCCAAATATATGTCTGAGGCGAGATTATTTGCGATGAGAAGCGATGAAATGGAAATACCTCGCAGTGAAACCGTTTACACTAACTAATTGGCGTATATAGACCCGACTTGCCAAAAACCCCTTGAATAAGTTTTGCCCAGTGTTATGATGAAAAACGTCTTAAATAAAGCGAACAAAAAATGCGAACGGGAGAGATTAACCCAATATGATTAAACAAACGATTGCTTTTCTAGGTGCAGGCTCAATGGCTGAAGCGATGATTTCAGGCATGGTGGAATCCGGTAATATTCCAGCTGAGAACATCATCGTGACCAATAGAAGTAATCAAGAACGTTTAAACACAATCAATTATAAATATGGCGTACGCACGGTATTGAAAGATGAATTGAACTTTGCAGAAGTCGACCAGTTCATTTTGGCGATGAAGCCGAAAGATATTGATGCTGTACTTGCCGATTTGAAAGATAAATTGACAGCAAACCAAGTACTTGTTTCTGTACTTGCGGGAATCTCAACATCTTATATGGAAGAACGATTGAATGAAGGCCAGCAAGTCATCCGCGTAATGCCGAATACGTCAAGCATGCTTCGCGAATCAGCGACAGCCATTACGCCAGGGCGTTTTACGGATATGGACAATGTACTTGTTGCAAAAGAATTACTGAAATCCATTGGCGAAGTTTTCGTCATTGAAGAAGATAAAATGGACGTTTTCACAGGAATAGCGGGAAGCGGACCAGCTTACTTTTATTACTTGATGGAACACATTGAAGAAACAGGCCGTGCAGAAGGCATGGATCGTGAAACTCTTCGTGAAATCGGAGCTCAAACATTGCTTGGAGCAGCAAAAATGATGCTGGAACGCGATGAAAGCCCGACTGAATTACGTGAAAATGTAACATCACCGAACGGTACGACGGCAGCAGGGCTTAACGCTCTTGATCAGGCTGGTGGAGGTTACGCCATTTCTGAAGCAATTAAAGGAGCAGCCGGTCGTTCGAAAGAGTTAAGCAAAGAACTTGAAGGACTACTTGTAGGCAGTAAGTAAACGAAGCCAATCGACGCGAAAATGTTAAACAGGAGTGATATGTTGAGTCAAGATAAAAAAAGGGTAGTAATTAAAATAGGGAGCAGTTCCCTCACCAGCATGCACGGAGAAGTCAGCCGCCGTAAATTAGAAAAATTAGTAGATGAAGTCGTCCAACTAAAAGACGACGGCCACGAAGTTTTACTCGTATCCTCAGGAGCCGTAGCTGCAGGTTATCGTAAACTCGGTTGCCTCGAGCGCCCGAGCTCTTTACCTGAAAAGCAGGCAGCCGCATCCATTGGCCAAGGATTGTTGATGGAATCTTATTCCGATCTTTTCCTATCCCACGGTTATATGGGTTCTCAGATTCTCATTACACGTAGCGACTTCTCTGATGAAGACCGCTATAACAATGCACGTAATACGATTAATGTCCTACTCGAACGCGGCATTATTCCAATCGTCAATGAAAATGACACCATTACAATCGATCGCTTGAAATTCGGAGATAACGACACTCTTTCTGCTAAAGTTGCAGGTCTTGTCGATGCCGATCAATTGGTCATTTTATCCGACATTGATGGACTTTACGATGCAGACCCTAGAAAAAATGAGGACGCGAAACTACTTGATAAAGTCCACGAAATTACCCCGGAAATTGAAGCCGCAGCTGGTGATCCAGGTAGTGCAGTCGGAACAGGTGGCATGAAATCCAAAATTGACGCATTTAAGATTTCCATGGCATCCGGCATCTCTTCCTTCTTAGGAAAAGCCAACACACCAAACATTGTTTATGATGCTGTATACGGAAATGCAACAGGAACTTATTTCGAAACAACGACAGATGCCGAAAACCTTGATCAGAAGAAACAGTGGATTGCGTTCAACTCTGGACCGGAAGGCGAAGTCATTATCGACCATCGCGCGAAAGAATCAATCGTTGATATGAAGAAGAGTCTTCTACCGATGAACGTTCACCATGTAAAGGGACGTTTTGAAAAAGGTGCCGTTGTCCGCATTCACGACCTGGACGGAGACGAAATTGGATTAGGCGTTGTTAATTATTCTTCAGATGAAATGGAAGAAATGATCAGCCTGACTGAACCTGAACTTGAATCATATGAACAAGCAGCCATTGAACGTAAAGATTTTGTCTGCCACTTAGATGTTGCCCTGCCCGTAGGTGTTTAAAATTTAATCAAGGAGGTCTTTGATGACACTAACAACAAATGTGAACGTTGAAGCACAAGCAATGGAAGCGAAGAAAGCTTCGAAAAAATTGATGATTCTTTCTGAAGAAGAAAAGAACCAGGCGCTTAATCATTTAGCCGATGTACTTGAACGTGAATACGAGACCATTCTAGCGGCCAACGAGAAAGATTTGGCGAATGGTCGTGAAAAAGGCTTCACCGATGCATTTATGGACCGTCTATCCCTTTCTAAAGAGCGTGTAGCTGAGTTTGCCCAAGGGTTACGCGATGTTTCCAAACTAGAAGATCCAACAGGTCAAGTGGTGACGGATTGGACGCTTGAAAATGGCCTGCAAGTTGAAAAAGTAACCGTACCTTTAGGTGTTATCGGTATGATTTACGAAGCTCGTCCGAACGTGACTGTTGATGCGACTGGTCTAGCTTTGAAATCCGGTAATGCGATTGTTCTAAAAGGTGGATCTTCTGCAATCAACTCGAACCAGGCGATTGTTGAAGTGATGCACCGTGGTCTAGAAGAAACGAAGATCCCGAAAGAAGCGGTACAATTCATCGCATCCACAGACCGCGCAGCAACAAATGAACTTTTCAAAATGAAAGAACACATCGATGTGCTTATCCCACGTGGTGGCGGCAAATTGATCCAGGCTGTTGTTGAGAACGCAACAGTACCTGTACTTGAAACAGGTGTTGGAAACTGCCACATCTATGTCGATAAGCATGCAGACGTTGAAAAAGCGATCAACATTCTCGTGAACGCGAAAACAGACCGCCCGGCGGTATGTAACGCTGCCGAAACACTCGTTGTCCACAAAGAGTGGTTGAGTGAGCATAAAGATGCGCTCATCGCTGCATTGAAAGAAAACAACATTGCTGTGCACGGCGATGAGTATATCCTGGATATCATCCCAGGCTCTGTACTTGCCGGTGAAGAAGACTGGGCGAACGAATACTTGAGCACAGATATCGCCGTGAAAGCTGTAGACGATCTAACCGATGCGATTGCACACATCGAAACGTACGGCACGAAACACTCAGAAGCGATTGTGACAGAAGATGCAGAATCAGCAGAGACATTCTTTGCACTTGTGGATGCTGCTGCTCTTTATCACAATGCATCCACACGTTTCACGGACGGTGGGGCGCTAGGCTTCGGAGCTGAAATCGGTATTTCCACACAAAAATTGCATGCCCGTGGCCCAATGGGACTTCCTGCACTAACGACAGTGAAGTTCTTGATGAAGGGTACCGGCCAAATTCGATAAGCTTTTTAGCGGAAGGGAAACTCTCAGGGGTTTCCCTTCTTTTTTTGCTGAGGAGATGAGGCGAGGGTGTCGAATACTTAATTAACGTTGTCGAATTCTTAAATAGCGCTGTCGAATTCTTAATTATCTTTGTAGAATACTCAAATAACCAAGTCGAATTCTAAAATAACAGCTTAATGATATATTTTCTATTCCTAGTACGCCCGAAATTAGGAGTACAGCATTCATTCAAAAGCTTTCTTGCAATATATTCTGTTTTAACTCCAGCAATTTTCCTGAATTCTGCATTTGTAATAGTATCACCGATCAGCAATTGATGATCTCTCAACAAATGTAAATGCGCATCCTTTGATTTCGATCCACACCGTCCGCAAAGCCAGTGATCACGACGGCGAATCATACCAAGTAAGCGGCACGAGGGACAAGGGGCTCCCCCAATGAGCTCATCTTTAGAGATCCCATATTGTTTCATGACATCCGAATCGTAGGGGGTATACTCTGATTTAATCTGTGCTGAGAATTCGTTCAAGTAATCGTCAGACCACACATCCTCTCCTTTGAAACCTTCCATGAATGCTGTCAGATGAGTAGGGAGCTGTTTCACTAGAAGGACTCTTTTTCTTTTGTTACGATCTTCTCCTTGAAATGTAAGGGAGGCATTTGAGTTAGCGATGACAATGAAGGAGTAGATGGGGATGGAGGGAAAGCCAGACCTCTGGATCCAGCGCTGCAACTGGAATTTCTGTAGTTCTACTTGTACAAAGGGGTCCTGAAATATTTCGCTTTTTCCTTCTGTCATTCTAATGAGTTTCCTGTGATCAAGGTCAAATTGGAGCTCTCCTTTGTAGTTCTTCACCTCTAGAATGACCAAGCATTTCTGTGAAAGGAGGAGAGCATCAATTTGAAAAGGTTGGATACCATCGTGAAGCCTGATGTCCTGTATGCTTTTTCCAGGCAGGTATTTCATGTAATGATCCGCTGTTGATTCGCCAAAATGCCCAGCAGACAAGCGCCCTAGATGGTTTGCTATTTCTTCTCGGAAGGGATGATGGATGGAAATTCTATTAAAGAGAGATTCGAGCTTTGCAATTTCCAGTGTTTTTTGTCGAGACATAATCAGACTCCTTTTACAAAAAATTCATTCTATTATATGATGGTGTAATCTTTATTTTTAGGAGGGGTTGGATGAGACAGAGAGAAGCAGTTGAAGCGATAACGGAAAGTTTGAAAAAGGATGATCTTGTGAAGGCAGTGTTTTTAAAGGGTTCGATGGGGAGAGGGGAGGATGATGAGCACTCGGATGTAGATTTGTATGTGCTAGTCGATGAGGCAGATAAGGAAGCTTTTTTGAAAAATAGACAAATGCATCTCGAAAGCTACCAACGAATTATTTTTTATGATGATATTTTTATTATCGCTCCTCAAATCATTGCTGTATATGAAAATTTACTGCACGTCGATCTTTTTACGGTTACGGACGACACACTCATACATAAAGATTTCTTCCATGTTGTCTATGATCCAGAGAAACGCATGGAAAAGCATGAAGCGCATCAAAATCTATATTTGGATAAAAAGGACTTTTTGTATGCGATCGATGATATTGCTTTCTTTTTCCTTCAGTATAAGAAAGCGGCTGACCGTGGAAATGATCTTTGGGCTGTAAAGGTAGCCAATGATATAGGCTTGAATGTGGCGAAGGTTCTTCTGCAAAGATACGCACCGGATCGAGCACAGCTTGGTTTGAAGGCTGTTCCGCATGCTCTTTCCTCTTCTAGCGTTCAGGAGATGGAGAACGTGTATCGATGGATTTCTTTGGACCATCATGAAAAGGCTGTGGTTCAAATGGCTGCTTTGATGGAAAAACATTTGGAGTGGCTTGAAGATTGTTGGGGGAATGAAACGTACACCATTCCTTTCTTGAAGAGAATGATTGAAGAAATGAAAAATAGAACCCCCTCATGAGGGAGTTCTATTGATTAGAATGATTGGCCGGCCATCGCTTGGGAAAGCGTAGCGGTTGTTGTGACATTTCTGAAGTCGACACCGAGCTGCACGGCGGTCTGAGCAATTTCAGGTCGAATACCGACTACGGTCGATGAAACACCAATTAATTGTAAACTATCAATCAATTGAAAAATCTGATGAGCCACCATCGTGTCGACGAGATAGACACCGGATAGATCGATATAAAGGACATCAATGTTTTCTTCCGTACAATTTTTTAGTGTGTTTTCCAAAATCGCTGTAGCGCGCTCGGTATCAATATTACCGACTAGTGGGAGTAGGGCACGCTCATTGGATAACTGAATGAGCGGAGAACTTAATTCGTTAATAACCGTACGCTGCTGATCAATCTTTTTATTCAACTGATTGGATTTTTCTTCTGTCACCTTGTAAATGATCTCATCAAAGACTTCAATTAACAAACGCTTCCATTCATTTTCCAACTCCCTGGAGATGGCGGCTCCATGTTGGAAGATGAATTCTTCCAAGAAATCCAGATATTGTTCACGAACGCGCATAAATTCCCTGATGATTTCGTGTGTTGGAGTTTCCAGGTGATGGGGGTCTCGACCGATTCCAATAATCCATCCAGTAATATTGTTAAAGAATTGATCGCGATTCAAAATGAAAAGTTGGGGCATATATTTGTTAAATTCATAATTCTGAGCTTTTAAATGATTGATGATCTCTTTGTCCTGGGCAGCATATACCCCTGACACATCATGTTGGTTTAACGTATTGTACCAATCTTCGGTTAAAACCTCTGCTTTCTGCAAAAGAAAGTCATGTAAAGCTTGGTTCGTTTCCATTCGCAAGCTCCTCTCTGTTCTATGAGCCTCTATTTGAGTGGGTTGAGAGGATCATCAGTTATTTCCATTATAAATGGTATAACTATTCTTTTCCAATAGGATGGACTTAAGGTTCTTAAAAAAGGGAATATCCAAACGAGGAGGTGGTGAAATGGCTTTAAGAGAAGTTTTATTGGAGCAGTTGAAATCCGTTCATGATGAAAACAGCTGGTTCGTTTGCTTCAACTATGCCGTAAGAGAATTGGAAGAACCACAAGCGGTAGAAAAAGTGCAAGGCCAACCTCATTCCATTGCGGAAATCGTCCATCATCTTTATTTTTACAACGAACGGTATTTAAGCCGATTCCGTGGTGAGGAGGTGGCAGAGCGCCCGCGTCACTATGATACGTTTCAAAATCACGGACAAATGGAGTGGCATTCAAGAGTTGCTGACTTCCAAGTGGTCATGACGATGTTCAGACAAGAGATTCAATCATGCAGTCAAGAAAAACTGGAAATGTGGGCAGAGACTCTGTCGAATTTATTCATGCATAACGCTTATCATATCGGTCAGATCGTAACCATTCGAAAACGAAACGGATGGTGGGGTGTAAATCCAGTGGTGAAAGGTTAATTTTATGAAGAAATATAGTGTAATCATCGTACTATTAGTGGTCATTGCGAGTGTAAGTCTCTTTATTGGTAATGGAAACAATAAACAAGAAGCTTTGAAGAAAGAAACCATCGGAGAGATCACTTTAGAAATAAAAGGACAATCTCTTCCTTTAAGGGGAAAAGTGGTTTGCCTACAAGAGGAAGATTGCTCTGTTTCTGAAGAACAACGTTCCATTTCTCAATTGGAGAAAGAATTGAAAATTAAAGAGTACGAGTTGAAACGAGGTTCAGAAATTACGATTAGTTTTTCTACAGTAGATCCAGATATGATCTTCTATGATGAAATGGATAAAAACTCTGTTACAACCAAATCTGTAGAGGGGAAGAGTTTCGAAGTCTATGGATTGGATGGCTCTGAAAAGGTTTACCGCATTGGGGTTCAGTGGGAGGAAGCCGATGGAGAAATCACGCGCGCTTATTATCCGATTCGTGTATCCATTATGTAAAAACGTGCAGGAATAGGATTCCATGCACGTTTTTTAATTAATCTTCAAATTGAGACATAGCGTCGTCCATTTCCTGACGTGTTGCCATCAATGGAGTCGTTGGCTCTAGACATGTGATGCTGCAGAAGCAGTCAAGGTCTACAGTAATGCAGACTCCTGTCGCACGCAAATTACGAATGGAACTTCCAGGGAAGTAATCACATACCTGCTTTCCACCACCGGATGGACCAGGCTGTGAACCGCCCATGGTTACAGGGATCAACAGCTCAAGCTTGACGCATTTTCCATCGTTCGTGAATTTTTTTGCTCTGAAGATTGGAGAGTTCAAGCAATCAAGAAATGTGTTATCAGACATTCCTAGTTGCTTACGAATGACTCCACTACCGATAAATGGCTTGCAGTCTTTGCAGTACAAAATGAAAGGGACAGTTGTGTTACGTGGTGTTTCGGCAGCAGGTGAAAGCAAATCACGAATGGAACGCTCACAGCTGACATCACAACACCCATTATCCATTAATCCAGCTACTTCATCTTGTGCTTTAATGATTTCTTTAATGACATCACGTACGCAGCTGCTATCTTTTCCTTTACAACTCATAAAAACATCTCCTTCTTTGTTTTTTCTCTACATTCTATGGCTTTTCATAGTGAGTGCTTGTATAGGTGCCTATTATTCTAAGAATCTTCATAGTTTGTAAAAATGGTAGGTGAACGCCAAGGCAAAGAGAGGATAGAGGCATATCTTATAGTACTGAGAGCTCATCAAAGCTCAAGGTTCATGGTTTGCCACGCCATGGAAAATTTCCCTACGGTCTGATGCCAGCGTACACTGGCATCTTTTTTATTTCTCTTTATTACGCATAATGGCAGGATTCTTGAAGACTCAGTTTCGAGATGATTTCGGGGTTCGTTTGCCGTGTGGAGCGTCAGGGGTGGTTGGGAAGCCACTCGCTTTCCTGCGGGGATGTCGGCAAGCCTCCTCGTGCTTCGCACTGTGGGGTCTCGCCAGCCAATCCATTCCCGCGGGAGTCTCGCAGCTTCCCAACCACCCCATTCCATGAAGGTGAGAAACGAACCCCTTTACTGTGGGAGGGGGACTTCCACTATCCTTGTGTTATATGCATAAAGCGCTACATAACAAGCTTTCCGCACCCAGAATAGAGTGCCTGCAAGTTCGTATCCTCCATTAAATCTGTGCATAAAAGCAGCTTATTCTGGAAGTGGTTTCGAGACACTTATATGGCAAAGGGGCGGAGGGAAACGGTGAGACTCCTATGGGACGTGTGGGACAGGTGAGACCCCGGAAGGCGTAGCCTGAGGAGGCTCACCGCCCGCCCCATGGAAAGCGAACCTTTTCCCGCAGCCCCTAAACTCACACAAAAGTCTCGAAACTGAGTCTTCCAGAAAAGGGAGCTTTAGTTGAATTAATAATTAATACGATCTATCAAGATATATGAATAATCATTCACTTTTGTTGAATTTTCAGAATAGTAGGTATAAAATGGATACATACTAACCGTTTGGTATGTTTTTGTGAAGAAGGGGGAAAAAGGGTGAACTTTGATTATTCCGATAAGGTAAAAGGCTACCTCGAAAAGCTGCAGCGGTTTATGGATGAACATGTTTATCCAAATGAGTCAGTGTATGAGGATCAATTAAATGCACAAAAAGATCGTTTTTCGGAAGTGCCTCCTATCATGGAAGAGCTGAAATTGAAAGCGAAGGAAGAAGGACTTTGGAATTTATTTTTACCTGATGATACATATGGAGCGGGTCTGTCGAATCTTGAATACGCTCCGCTCTGTGAAATGATGGGGCGCTCGCTCATTGGTCCCGAAGTTTTCAATTGCAATGCACCTGATACAGGTAATATGGAGGTGCTTGCCCGCTATGGAAGTGAAGCTCAAAAGGACGAATGGTTGGAACCTCTTTTGAAGGGGGAGATCAGATCGTGTTTTTCTATGACCGAGCCGGATGTAGCTTCTTCTGATGCTACGAATATAAAGTCTAGTATTAGGAGAGATGGAGACGATTACGTCATTAATGGTCGGAAATGGTGGTCTTCGGGTGCAGGAGATCCAAGATGTAAAATAGCCATTTTTATGGGCAAAACGGATCCAGAAGCCAATCGTCATGAGCAACAGTCGATGATTCTTGTCCCTTTGGATACAGAGGGCGTTAACGTTAAACGCATGTTACCTGTGTTTGGGTACGACCATGCTCCTCATGGTCATGCGGAAATTGATTTCCATAATGTCCGTGTACCGAAGGAAAACATGATTTGGGGAGAGGGAAAAGGATTTGCCATCGCTCAGGGCCGTCTTGGACCTGGAAGGATTCATCATTGCATGCGGTTAATCGGAGCAGCAGAGCGAGCGCTTGAGGATTTATGTAAGCGCGTTCAAAAAAGAGAAGCTTTTCATCGTCCTTTAGCTGAGCAAGGAGTCGTGAGAGAATGGATCGCCGATTCCCGGATTGAGCTTGAACAGGCACGCCTGCTCACTTTGAAAGCCGCTTATATGATGGACACGGTCGGAAATAAAGAAGCGAAAACCGAAATCGCCATGATTAAGGTCGTCGCCCCGAATATGGCATTGAAAGTGATCGACCGGGCGATTCAGGCTCATGGGGGGGCGGGAGTCAGTGATGATTTTACCTTAGCTGCTCAATGGGCGAACTCCCGAACATTGAGGTTGGCAGACGGCCCGGATGAGGTCCATCGGAGACAAATCGCTAAACTTGAATTATCCAAATATGAGGAGTGAGATCATGCATGTCAAAGATCTTTTTGATTTGAAAGGGAAAACCGCACTCGTTACAGGAGGCGGCCGTGGCCTTGGTGAGCAAATTGCGGAAGGTCTTGCGGAAGCAGGGGCGAATATTATTGTTTGTTCCCGTAAAAAAGAGGCGTGTGAACAAACAGCAATCAGGCTGGAAAGTGAATGTGGTGTGGAGTCGCTTGCGCTTGGGTGTGATGTTACGAACCCTGAAGATATTGACCGTGTAGTAGATGAAGCGATAGCCAAATTCGGGACGATTGATATTCTTGTTAACAACAGTGGGGCCACTTGGGGCGCGCCAACACTTGAAATGCCACTCGAAGCTTTTCAAAAGGTAATGAACGTCAATGTGACCGGGACATTCCTAATGTCTCAGAAGGTTGGCGAGCATATGGTCAAGCAGAATTCAGGAAAGATTATCAACATCGCTTCTGTTGCTGGACTTGGCGGAGCGGATCCGAGGTTTATGGAGACGGTCGGTTACAATGCCAGTAAAGGTGCGGTCATCACTTTTACTAAGGATCTTGCATTGAAATGGGGAATGCATAACATCCAGGTGAACGCATTGGCTCCCGGATTTTTCCCGACGAAAATGTCGAAAGGAGTGCTTGAACATGGTGGAGATTTCATTCTTGATCGAACGCCTCTCGGACGATTCGGTTCTGAGGAGGATTTAAAAGGAGCGGCTCTATTTTTGGCATGCCGAGCATCGGATTATGTAACCGGAGACGTTCTCGTTGTCGACGGTGGCATGCATGCATCCTGTTAATCGATTTTGCTGAGTTAGGACGGTAGACATGAAAGAAAAAATGATGGACACAATCATAGAGTTATTTGGTAAAAAGGGGTTCCAGGGCACTTCAATCCAGGACATCGTCGAAGCGAATGGAGTGACGAAAGGGACATTTTATTACTATTTCAAAAACAAAGAAGATGTGCTCGTTCACATTCATCAATCTTTTATTGATCACCTTCTGGAAGGACAAGAGAAGATTATCACGAATGTGGATCTTTCTCATAGTGATCAGTTGTATCAAATCGTAGAGTTGTTGATCGATAATATTCGCACGAACGGTCATAGTGCACTTGTTTTTTTTCAAGAAATGAGACACCTGAGTGAAGAGAAAACAGCCATCATCCTGCCGAAGCGCCAACAATTTCAAGAGAATATCCAGAAAGTGTTGGAAGAAGGGATGAAGGCTGGAGAGTTCAAGAAAGACTTGCGTGCAGACATGTTGTCCTACGCGGTCCTCGGGATGGCGAACTGGAGCTATTTTTGGTACGAACCTGATGGAGAAGTGGACGAAAAGTCGTTGACAGATTTGTATATGCGATTGATTTTTAAAGAAATTGAGGAGGAGACCAATGACCATTAAAAATTTAGCGGTTGTCGGAGCGGGCAGCATGGGGCATCAGATTGCCATGCTTGGCGCAATAGCTGGATATGAAACGAAGCTGCAGGACATCAGCCAGGAATCATTGGAAAAGGCAGAGGCGAAATTGGCAGGAATAATGGATAAATGGGTAAAAAAAGAAAAAATTTCAAAGGCCGCGCGTGAAGAAGCTTTTACACGCCTTCATTTCACAACAGAACTGGAGGAAGCCGTCGCAAGTGCAGACCTTGTCATTGAAGCTGTCGTTGAAAAGCTGGATGTAAAACGACAAGTGTTCGCAAAATTGGATGAGTATGCTCCTTCCCATACGATTTTTGCGACCAATTCCTCGACCATCGTCAGTTCGCTGATTGCTGATGCCACATCGAGGCCTGAGAAAGTGTGCAACATGCACTTTTTCTTCCCGCCACTCGTCATGGACTGTGTGGAAGTCGTCAAAGGGGAACATACCTCAGAAGAGACGGTTACTGTGGCCATGAAGGTATGCGAAGAGATGAATCGCACAGCGGTCCTTTTACAAAAAGAAATCTCGGGATTTATCGCCAACCGTATTTTATTTGCAATCCAAAAAGAAGCGATGAGCTTGTATGAAGGTGGATACGCCGATTATGAAGATATCGATAAAATAATAAAAAAAGCGCTGAACCATCCAATCGGACCGTTTGAACTGATGGATTTGTCAGGGATAGATGTCGGGTATTATGTCATGCAGCAACAGTATCAGGAAACAGGTGATCCTAAAGACCGCCCATCTAAGACTTTGGAAGAGAAAATGAAAGCCGGGGAACTTGGGCGTAAAACAGGGAAGGGTTTTTACACGTATGAAAACCCCGTGAAAAGTTGAGGAGGAAGACGAATGCATGAAATAGAAGTGAACGTCAGATTTTGTGAAACCGATTTATTAGGGCATGTAAACAACAACAATTTTTTTGTCTATATGGAGGATGCCCGTATTCAGTTTTTTAATGACTTAGCGCTTGTAGGTAATGATTGGAACTTCATCCTTGCTTCGACGAAGTGCGATTTCATCAAGCAGGTGTATTTTAATCAGACGCTGATCATTCGCAGCCATGTCGTGAAAATTGGACGCTCCAGCTTTCATCTGGAACAGGACATGTTTGAAAAAGAATCAGGGGAACTTGTGGCCAAAGGCTTGTCGGTCATTGTTCAATTCGATTTTGAACAACAGCAAAGTGTTGCATTGACATCTGAGATGAAAGAATCCTTGTCATCCTATCAAATGGTAGCTAAATAAGGGAGGTTCTTCATGGTTTATACACAAGATACAAGGCCTGTCCGTCATGGGGAGGAGCTCGATGTAAACAAGCTTGAGCGTTTTTTGAGACAAAAGTTAGAAATTCCTTCGGGTGACATGCAAATCAGACAGTTCGGGGCGGGCCATTCCAACTTGACTTATGAACTGTCGGTCGGTGAAGAGTGGAAAGTGGTCTTACGTCGTCCTCCCATGGGGACGGTTGCTCCAAAGGCACATGACATGGAACGTGAATTCAAGGTTCTTCAATCCTTACACCCGGTCTATCCCTTGGCACCGCAACCCTACCTCTATGAATCTGGTAATCTGATTGGCCGACCTTTTTTTCTCATGGAACGCAGAGAAGGTCTTGTTTTTGACCATAGCTTTCCGGAAGGTGTGGACGCGACGGAGGAACTAGGAAGGCAACTGTCTGAAACCATGGTCGACCGGCTGGCAGAACTTCATTCCCTGGATTACCGCAATACTTCATTGAAAGATATGGTGAAGCCTGATGGTTTTATGGAAAGGCAAGTGCACGGATGGATGAAAAGGTATGAGAAAGCGAGAACTGATGATGTGGTTTCCGGGGAGCGTTTGAAAAAGTGGTTGGCCGATCATATTCCCATATCCAAAGATGCATCCATCATTCATTATGATTACAAGCTGAATAATGCCATGTTCAGTAAAGATGATCCTTCAAAGATGGTAGGTTTGTTTGATTGGGAAATGACGACTGTCGGTGACCCGCTGGCCGATGTTGGTGCTGCCATGAGCTATTGGATCCAACAAGATGACCCGGAACTTCTAAAAACGGGACTAGGGAAGCCTCCGCTCACTGTTCGGGAAGGGTTCTATACAAGGGATGAATTCATTCACCGTTACGCTGAAAAGAGTGGTCGTGACGTGGAAGACATCGACTTCTATGTGACCTTCGCTTATTTCAAACTGGCAGGAATCGTCCAGCAAATCTATTATCGTTACAAAAATGGACAAACCGAAGATCCAAGGTTTGCAGGGATGCACGTTTTCGTCAATCATTTGATCCGTCATGCGGAAGAAACAGCAGGTCTCTAGTATGGGGGAAGTTCAAGTCATCTTTAAGAAAGAAGACATACAGCCGGAAGAGCTGAAAGGGAAAGTTGTCGTCGTCTTTGATGTCTTATTTGCCACATCGACCATTACAGCAGCGATCGCAGATGGTGCGGCCAGTGTCATTCCTGTATTCAGCGTGGATGAAGCTCGGAAAAAAGCAGAACAATTCAAAGATCCCTTCGTCATGGCTGGAGAAGATAAAGGGAGAAGGATTGATGGGTTCGAACCACCACTAAGAACCTATTTGAAGTCGATCATCCAGAATAAACACCTGATTTTAACGACAACAAATGGAACGGTCGCCTTACATCAATCAAGACTAGCATCTTCTCTATATGCCTCTTCACTCCTGAACAATCCAGCGATGGCGGTTCATATGGCAGAGCATCATAAACAAGAAGATGTCGTGCTCGTCTGTGCAGGGTCAAGTGGGAAATTTACGGTCGAAGACTTTTATGGTGTCGGCAGTTTAGTCTATCACATGCAAAAGAAGGGCAAGTGGGGGCTTTCCGATGCAGCTGTTACGGCTCTTGGTTTTTATAGAGGTAGTGGTGCTCCAAGGGAATTATTAATGAACTGTAGGATAGGAAGATTACTGGTTAATGCCGGGCTTGATCCTAAAGAAATTGATTTTGTTGCTGAGGAAGGTTTATTTGAATCTATACTAACGTATGACCGTGAAAGCGGACAAATCAAGGAGGGTAAAAATGCAACCAGTTCAGCATAACGTTCGAGGTGGGGAGTTTTTGATTTTGGAGGTTTCAGAGGAATCAGTGTTTACACCGGAAGACCAAACCGATGAGCATAAGATGATGGCTGCCACGGCTCGACAATTTATTACCCGGGAAATTCACCCAAATAGAGATCTAATAGAAAACGGAGATTACAATTTCGTAGCGGAAAAAATGCGTCATGCTGGAGATTTAGGACTGCTCGGTCATAGTATTCCTGAAAACTACGGGGGACTGGGTTTAGATAAGATCAGTAAAGGGATCGTCGGTGAAGCATTGGGGAATGCGAGTGGCTATAGTGTTGCGCATTCGAACCACACGTGTATTGCTACTTTACCGATCACCTATTTTGGTACAAAGGTGCAAAAAGAAAAGTATTTGCCTAAACTCGCATCAGGAGAGTACATAGGGGCGTATTGCCTTACAGAACCGGAGGCAGGGTCAGACGCCCTATCAGCAAAAACGACCGCTGTGCTTAATGAAGCAGGTACCAATTATCTATTGAACGGGACTAAGATTTATATCACGAATGCAGCTTTTTCCGATACGTTTATCGTCTATGCGAAAGTAGACGGGGAGCACTTTTCCGCTTTTATTGTCGAAAAGGATTTCCCTGGGCTTTCAATCGGACCAGAAGAACAGAAAATGGGAATTAAAGGTTCTTCGACTTGTTCTGTAGTGATGGAAGATTGTGAGGTACCGGTTGAAAACTTGCTTGGGGATGTCGGTAAAGGACATCTGATCGCTCTTAACGTTCTGAATTTAGGGCGTTTCAATTTAGGGTTTGCCACAATGGGAGCAGCGAAATACAGTTTTCAGTTAGCCATTACCCATGTGAAAGAACGGAAACAGTTTAAAAGAAGCATTGCAGAATTTCCGGCAACGAAGGAAAAACTCGCCACGATGGCCGCGCAAATCTATGGTACAGAATCTCTGCTTTATCGAACAGCAGGCCATATAGAAGCTTCTCTTCATGGCCACTACGATTCAGAGGATCGACAGGCCACGGCTAAAGCGATGAATGAGCATAAGCTCGAAGCTGCGATTTGTAAGGTCACCGGATCAGAAACTCTGGACGAAGTGGTAGATGAGGCCTTGCAGCTGCATGGAGGAGCGGGATTCATCAAGGAATATCCGATTGAACAAGCTTATCGAGATTCAAGAATCAACCGGATCTTTGAAGGAACCAATGAAATCAACCGTCTATTGATTCCGGGTGCCTTTTTCCAAAAAGCAGCGAAAGAAGAATTTGATGCGGCATCACTTATGGAAAAAGCAGAATATTCACTGAAAAAGGGTGGATATAAACGATCTGACCCATGTCTGGAAGTTCTCGCGCTTATGAAGGATTTGTATCTTGTTTGTGCAGGAGCAGCTTATCGCATGTATGGAAAAGCCATACAGGAAGAACAAGAAGTATTAATGAAGCTTGCTGATCTTGCTATTGAAATTTATCGTGTCGAGTCCGCAGTCTTAAGGACGAGAAAAGCGGAACATGCGAAAGACCCAAGCCTTCCATTGAAAGAAATGATGACCTATACGTTAATTGAACACTCAGCATTGAACGTACAGCGTTCAATCACGCAGCTCTTGTCCGCGCTGTTACAAGGGGAGGAACGTGTTCAAACGTTACGTCATATCCCCGTGCTATTGAGTGAATATCAATGGGAAGGGGCGATGGAAAGGAACCGTCAGCTTGCCGATCGAATGATTGCAGCAGATCAGTATGTATCATAAAAAAGGGAGATGACAAGAATGAAATTAGGTAATGATCACTTAACTGTCGACATAAAAGGTCCGGTATTATCGTGTGTGCTGAACAGACCGGACGCTTTGAATGCTTTTTCGGATCAAATGATCATCGGGCTGCAGGAAGCCCTCGGTGAAGCTGAACGTAATGATGATGTGAAAGTTGTGGTCCTTTCAGGCGCTGGACGATCTTTTTCAGCGGGTGGAGATGTGAAATCCATGGGGACGGCTGATGCAAAACAATTGTATGACCACGTGGGGGAACTAAATCAATTGATATTAAAAATTAAAGATTTAGCTAAGCCAGTAGTTGCCGTGGTGCATGGATACGCAGCGGGGGCCGGGTTCAACCTCGCCCTTGCCTGTGATCAGATTCTGGCAGGGGAAGAAAGCAAATTTGTGCTTAGCTTTGCACAAGTCGGACTTGTTGCTGACGGTGGCGGCCATTACTTTTTATCAAGATTGCTGGGCCCTTACCGGACGAAAGAATTGCTGTTCCGCGCAGAACCAATTCCTGTCGAAAAAGCAGCCGAATGGGGACTTGTCAATCGTGTCATTCCACTGGCTGATTTAGAAGAAGAGGCGATGAACTATGCCCTTGCTCTTTCCAAAGGTCCGGGCCGAGCCATGGGGATGATGAAAAAGATTGTGGACCAGGCCGACCGTTCAGACTTAGCTGCCATTCTTGAACAAGAAAGAATGACACAGGCTATGATGATTTCAACGGAGGACCATAAAGAAGGCGTGCAGGCATTCAAGGAAAAGAGAAAACCTAACTTCGTTGGGAAATGAGGAGGAAAACAATGAAAGCAATCCAGTTCAAAGAATATGGAGGACCTTCCGTATTGGAAAAGGTTGATGTCGAGCGTCCAGAACTTGACGAAGGGGAAGTTCTTCTCAAGGTTCAAGCCATAGGAGTGAACTATGCGGACACAGCAAGGCGTGAAGGGTCGTATGTAGTACCTACACCACTTCCTTTTATCCCTGGAGCAGAAGTAGCCGGGATTGTGGAAGAAGTTGGTGAAGGGGTGAGCCGTGTTTCTAAGGGAGACCGTGTAGTGACTCTCATTGGCTCAGGAGGTTATGCAGAATATGTTAAGGCGAAAGAGAGTACCTTGATTCCCATTCCAAACGAAGTTACAGATGAAACGGCTGTTGCTTTACCGTTACAAGGGTTAACCGCTTATCATATACTCACAACAATGGGGAGGCTGGAAAAAGGGGAAACCGTCCTTGTCCATGCAGCTGCTGGGGGAGTTGGTTCTCTCGCCGTCCAACTAGCCAAACTTTTCGGCGCAGGAAATATGATTGCGACAGCAAGCTCGGAAGAAAAGTTGGAGCTGGCTCGTGATTTAGGGGCTGATCATGCGATCAATTACACGAGTCCAAATTGGCGTGAAGAAGTAATGGAGGCGACAGGTGGTAGAGGCGTCGATGTGGCACTTGAAATGGCTGGAGGCGATATCTTTCACGAGACCGTCAAATGCATGAGAGCATTCGGAAGAGTCGTTGTTTATGGGGTAGCCAGTGGAGAGCCAGCTCAAATGTATCCCTCTGGGTTAATGAATCGCAATCTATCGGTTATCGGATTTTTTTTACCGCAGATTATGAAGAAACCCGTCCTTTTTGAGAAAAGCTTGAATCATTTACTAAAAATGATTAAGTCGGGAGAATTGCAGTTGACCGTTGGCGGGGTGTTTGATTTAGAGGAAGCGGCCCATGTACATGAGGTCATGCAAGCTAGAAAAACAAAAGGAAAGCTGGTCTTGAAGCCATAAAATATAAAAAGTACGGCAGACTTGTTCTGTCGTACTTTTTTTGCAGGAAGAAACAAGGATTCTGTCGAATACAAGTGACCACAGATAAAAAAGGGGAGAAGACCAATGTTTGAACACAGAATCGATGAAGAATTATCACTGAAAATGATTGATCACCGCGATGCGGAAGAGCTGTTCGAATTATCAGATCGTTCCAGGGACCACATAAAGACATGGCTTCCATGGATCCATTTTACGAAAGAGGTCGAAGATACAAGGAATTACATAAAGATGAGTTTACGCCGCTATGCAGAAAACAACGGTCTGACCGTTTGTATTCTTTATAAGGGAAACATCGCAGGCGTGATTGACTTTCATGAAATTGATGAGAAAAACAGAGTTACAAGCATCGGCTACTGGATGGGATCCGATTACAAAGGGAAGGGACTGCTTACACGTTCTTGTAGAGTTCTGTTCGACTATGCGTTTGAAACACTGGGGATGAACCGCATTGAAATCCGAGCGGCATCTGAGAATAAAAAGAGCCGGGGAGTGCCGGAGCGTTTGGGTTTCAAGCAGGAAGGTGTCATCCGTCAAGCAGCTCGGCTTTATGACGAATATACGGATCATGTGGTTTATGGGATGTTAAAAGAGGATTGGGTGAAAAAGGAGGTCGTCACTTGAACGTCACATCCGTAGAGCATATCCAAAAAAAGAGCCCGGTAAAAAAGGAATGTGAAGATGCCCTGGTACTAAACGAACAAGCTGGTATTTATGGCGTTTTAGATGGGGCTACCCCCCTCGTCTGTTTTGAGGATGAAGCAGGCCATAATGGAGCATACCTTGCCGCACAAATTTTCAAAACGAAAATGGAGCGGTTAAAGGGTGGAGAAGGGTTAAGGCAAGCGGTAGCAGAAGCGAACCTTCATCTGAAGGAAGAAATGGAAAGGCATGCTGTCAAGACAGACCTCGGAGAAGAACGTTGGTCCACATGTGTGTCTGTTGTTGAAATCAAGGATGACCACATTCATTATGTTCAACTTGGAGACTCTATGTTTCTCATAGAGGATGAGGCTGGAAATTTTACTGTCGTCACAACGGACTCTGTAAAAGGAATTAGCGAAAGAGCGAAGCAAAAACGTGCCGAAAGAAGAGAGGGCGGGGAGGAAATACCTCCCGAAAGTTATTATGATATACAAATAAACAAGCTCCGCTACAATCGTCGGCTCGCGAATGTGGAAGGTGGCTATACCGTTGCTAATGGAATGCCTGAAGTGATGGACTATCTTGATCAGGGAGTAATAGATAGAAAAGGTATCCGAAGCCTCTTACTTATTTCTGATGGTTTCTTTCATCCGGAACTTACCCTCGAAGAGACGTATCATAGAATCCGAGAAGTAGGGTTGGAAACCTATGTTCATGAATTGACGGACCACCTAAATAAACATTCACTCCATATCGATGACAGGACAGCGGTGTGGATCAAATTAAAGTAAGTGTACCTTTTATGTAAGGTACACTTACTTCTGGTGTATTATGTTACGACCGCAAGGACAAAACCGTCATACCCTTTGCTTCCCACAGTCTGAAAGGCTGTGGAATCTAGTTGTGGGTGGTTATTTAATAAGTCGAACATCTCTCGTATGCCCATAATACTCTTATCCTTGCTTTCTGAGTCGAGCAGTCTTCCATCCCGGACGACATTATCTACTAAAATTGTCGTTCCGTGTTTAGATAACTTAAGAACTTCTTTGATATAGTGAGGATTATTATTCTTATCCGCATCGATAAAGATAAAATCAAAAGGTTCACGCCCTTCTAATGTGGGCAGTGTATCAAGCGCGGGACCGACAATCACTTCTACCTTATCCCTTACTCCTGTCATTTCCATATTCCTGGTGGCCACTTCCGCATGCTTCGGATTAAATTCGAGAGTAGTGACATGACCATTTTCAGGTAGGGCTTTCGCCATCCAGATGGTGCTGTATCCACCGAGTGTGCCAATTTCCAATACATTTTTCGCGGCTTTCATTTTCACGAAAAGTTGAAGCATCTTCCCCTGGGTGGCAGACACGTCGATGGATGGGAGTTCTGCTTCTTCGTTTGCTTTTAGCACGTTCTCCATGACAGGGTCTGCGGGAATTAACTGATCGATAAAGTATTGATCCACTTGCTTCCAAGTATCCAAATTACTCAACCAAACCACTCCTTATGTATAGGTTTCTTCCAGTGTAATCCTCTTCCGTTAAAAACACGAGCAAAAAGGTTCTTTGGAAAACCAGTCCCCTTATTAAAGTATATGTAAGGATTGTGGATGACTTGATTTCGAGACTTTTGTGGGAGTTGAGGGGCTCCGGGAAAAGGTTCGCTTTCCGTGGGCGAGTGATGAGCCTCCTCGAGCTAACGCTCTGCGGGGTCTCATCTACCACGCACTTCCCACAGGAGTCTCACCGTTTCCCTCCGCCCCTTTGCCATATGAGGTTCTCGAAACCCCTCTTATAGTAACATGCCTAGTTTTGTTGTGAAATCCTGCTTAAACTGCATCGATATAGGATTCTTAACCATAAAAGCTCCTATTACTGGAAGGTAGTTTCGAGAATCTCTTCCGGCAAGTGGGCGGAGGGGAATGGCGAGACTCCTGCGGGAATAAAGTGCATGGTGAGACCCCACAGGACGCAGTCCGAGGCGGCTCACCGCGCTTCCGCGGAAAGCGAGCTATTCCCCGCAGCCCCCATCCACTCACCAAAAGTTTCGAAACTGAGTCTTCTACAAACGGGAGCTTTTGTGTATGAAAAAAGAGCTCAGTGGGACTGAGCTCTTTGGGGAGGTTAACCGAATAGTTTTGGAATGCCCTGGATGAGCGACATGACGCCCATGTATGACATGGCAATGACGATCAGGACTCCGAAGATGGTCAACCATAGCGGATGTTTGTAATCTCCGACAATTTTTTGTTTATATGCCGCAATTAGCATAACACCTAGTGCAATTGGCAGAATCAAACCATTTAACGAGCCAACAAGGATCAATACTTTGACAGGCTCACCGACAGAAACGAAAACGGTGGTTGAGATAACGATAAACGCGACAATGAACCATTTGTGATACTTGTTGATTGTTTTATTGAATGTACGAATGAATGAAACGGAGGTGTAAGCGGCTCCGACTACAGAAGTTACGGCAGCGGCCCACATGATGACACCGAAGATTTTGTAACCGACATTTCCTGCTGCTGCCTGGAAAACAGAAGCGGGTGGGTTTTCAGGGTTTAGTGTGAAACCTGAGGCTACAACACCTAAGGAAGCAAGGAAAAGGAAGATCCTCATGACGGAAGCAATTCCAATTGCCGACACGGAACTTTTCGTGACTTGTGGGAGTGCTTCTTTTCCTTTCACCCCTGCATCTAGAAGACGGTGGCCGCCTGCGAAGGTAATATATCCTCCAACGGTTCCACCGACGAGCGTGATGATAGCCAGAAAATCAATGGTATCAGGGACGAATGTTTTCGTTACGGCTTCTCCGACAGGTGGTTGGGCAGAGAACATGACAAAGATCGTTAGTGCAATCATGACAAATCCTGCAATCTGTGCGAATCGGTCCATGACTTTCCCAGCTTCACGCACGAGGAATACGGCGACGGCGACAACGCCGCTGAATAATGCCCCCATTTCAGGCGAGATTCCGAAAAGTACATTGGTACCAAGGCCAGCCCCTGCGATATTTCCAATATTAAAGGCTAATCCACCGGCAACAATTAGTACAGATAGAAATACTCCAAGGCCTGGGAGTAGGTTATTGGCGATGTCCTGAGCCGGTTTTTCCGATACGGCAATAATTCGCCATATGTTCAGTTGGGCCCCGATGTCTATAATAATGGAGATTAAGATGACAAATCCGAAACTTGCTGCAAGTTGTTGAGTGAAGTGAGTCGTTTGTGTTAGAAAGCCAGGACCGATGGCGGACGTTGCCATCAGGAAAGCGGCCCCTAACAGGAGACTTCTTGTCGATTGTTCCTTCATGGAGTAGCTCCTTTGCTATGTTTATTGTGATATATGTTTTCTATTGTTTGCTTATTTTGTGATAAATTCACCAATGGATTGGAGCGTGATTCCTGATTCTTTCAAGGCTTTTGTAATATAATTGGCGAAATCGATGGCGCTTTCTCCATCACCATGGATACAAATCGTGTGCACATCAATATCGATATCCGTGTCTTGTACGGTACGGACTTTGTTTTCTTTAATCATGCGAATCACTTGTTCAACCGCTTGCTCGTGATTGGTGATGAGCGCGTTTGGCTCTCTTCGTGAAGTAAGTGATCCATCTTGTTGATAGGTACGATCCGAGAATACTTCGCTTGCAGTCTTAAGTCCTTGTTCATGTCCGGATTTCACGAGTTCACTTCCGGCCAGTCCAAAGAGAACTAGTTCTGGGTCCACATCGTAAACAGCTTTGGCAATGGCACGTGCCAACGGTTGATCTTTCGCAGCCATGTTAAACAGAGCACCGTGGGGTTTGACGTGTTGTAATCGGCCACCTTCCGTATCCACAAATCCTTTGAGAGCTCCGATTTGATAGACAACCATATCATAAGCTTCTTCTTCAGAAATATCCATTGGTCGTCTCCCGAACCCGGCTAGATCTGGCAGGCCTGGGTGTGCTCCAATTCCAACGTTATGCTCCAACGCTCTCTGCACCGTTTTTTTCATTGTGGTTGGATCTCCTGCGTGATATCCGCATGCAATGTTCGCGGATGTTACGTATTTTAAAATTTCTTCGTCGCGGCCAATGGTATAGCGACCGAAACTTTCTCCCATATCACAATTCAAATCGACGATATGCATGGAATCTCCTCCTTAACGTAGTTTTGTTTCTATTCCTCTTTGTAACTGTTTCAAGTTTTTTTCTTTTTCTAAAAGCAGGCGTTGAGCTTCTTCATGAGTAATAGGGGAGAAACTGACACTTTCCCCTGGGCGCATTTGTGCGATTCTAGGCAAATCGATGGAAGCCACTTGTCCAATCTTTGGATAACCACCCGTGGTCTGGTGGTCCGCTAATAGTAAGATCGGATTTCCATCTGGAGGCACTTGAATGGTGCCGAATGTAACGGCTTCTGAAACGATATCTTTCTTATTTTCAAGTTTTAAGGCCGTGCCGTTTAATCGGTAGCCCATACGGTCTGATTTCGAATCGATTTGAAATGGCCCGTTAAAAAAATCTTCTTTACTCTGCTCTGTGAATAAGTCAAACTCACGGCCAGGCATGACTCGGATCGGCTGATCGTTTTTTGTATAATTGGTAAACTCAGGACCGACGAACCAGGACGCTTCTTTAAAAGATAGAGCTTTGTCCACAGTTTTGAGTTGTTCTTTCAAATGTTGAGGTTGAGAGTCGAGATGACCAAAACGGAGCTGGTCTCCTTTTTCTAATGTCCGTCCATCAAAACCACCCATGTTTGCGCGCAGATATGTAGACGAGCTTCCCATGACTTTCCGCACCTGAAATCCTCCGGCTATGGAAAGGTAAGTTCTAAACCCTTTCTTGGGTTGGCCGAAACGAAGCTCACTTCCTTTTTTTATGTACAAAGGTTTCCACATGGAAACACTGTCACCGTCAATCATGGGCGTAAGGTTACCACCGCAAATAGCGATGAAGGCATCTTCTTGAAATTCAAGGACAGGCCCCATGAGCGTGATTTCCATTGTAGCGGCATCGGCAGAATTGCCGAGGAGAAGGTTCGCGATTCGGTGGGCCAGTGGATCCATGGCGCCACTGACAATAACTCCATCCTTTTGATAGCCATACCGGCCTGTATCTTGAATGGTCGTCATCAATCCTGATTTTAATACTGAAATCATTGGCCGCCCTCCTTTAATTGGTCATATTCCGCTTTATCAATACGTGTAAAACGAATGCGGTCTCCTGCTTGAAGGAGAGAGGGTTCATCTTTGTCAGGTTCAAAAAGTTTGAGTGGAGTTCGGCCGATCAACTGCCATCCTCCTGGAGTTTCGATAGGATATACTCCTGTTTGCTCTCCTGCAATTCCAACTGAACCTGAAGGGATAGAGAGCCTTGGATCATCACGGCGAGGGGCTGCGATTTTTTTATCCATTCCTCCAATATAAGGAAAACCAGGTGCAAATCCTATCATATAAACAAGGTAATTCCCCTTCATGTGGGTGTCTATGACTTCTTCTTCACTCATGCTATTGTGTGAAGCGACAAAGGAGAGGTCCGGCCCCCATTCTCCTCCGTAACACACAGGTATTTCTATTGTTCTCTCCTCAGAATAATAGGAAGAAGATTGGGATAATAAGGTGAATACTTCTGTTCGAACCCATTCATAGGGAAGGATCTCTTTTGGACTTATTTGTATTTGTTTAGCTATGTAGAAGGGGTTATAAAGAATGGTTAGAGTAGAAAAAGCTGGGATGTATTCAATCATCCATTTGGGCTTTTGTTCATCTAGTTTTGCGGCAGCTTGACGTACTTGTTGATTGGTCTCCTCATTTATAGATTCTCCAAAATCAATAAGGAGAGCCTGATCTCCAAGAGGATGAATGCTTATATTCAAGAAAATACCTCCTATGCATTTTTAAAGTAGTGATGACAAGCAACCATAACGGATGCAAGGTTGTAAACGTTCGCTGTGCTAATTAACCGTGTGATTTTGGTAAGAAAATATCAAAGTATGTCATTTTTTCTAACTTATCGACGTAAATATCGTATCTTATTTTTCCTCTTGTTTCAATTCGACGAAGGTCCCCGATTGGTTTAATGACGCTTTGTAGAAGGGAATGATAAAGATAAACAATCAACGAGGAGGACGATTAAAATGCCATGGGATACAGACGATTATCCAAGTTCTTTTAAAAATTTGGAGACACCCATTAGGAAAAAAGCGATTGATATAGCGAACGCCATGATTGACGAAGGGTATAAAGAGGGACAGGCCATTCCTATTGCTACAGAGCAGGCGAAAGAATGGTATGAAAATGCAGATGAAAAAGAAATCAATCGTGTGAAGCAAATGAGCGATAGAAACCTGAAAACAAGGGATGAAGAAGGAAGGCAGGGAGAGAGTCGTCCGGAACTCCTGGAAAAAGGACAGCATGTAGTCGCACATGAAGAAGGTTGGGCAGTTAAGACGGAAGATGCAAAACAACCATCCGATGTTTTTCACAAAAAGCAGGATGCGATTGACCGAGCAAAAGAGATAGCTGAAAACAAAGGCACACAAGTAGTCATTCACAAAAAAGATGGAAGCATTCAGGAAAAAATGTCAATGGATGGAGAATCTTAGGTTTACGACTTATCGTTACAGGATATATAGCTTATATAATAATTATTCAAGGAGGAATTCAAAGTGGCTGAAAGTAGAAATCAAGCAGAACATGTAGTTTCTCATGAAGAAGGTTGGGCAGTAAAAGCGGAAGGTGCGGAACAACCGACGAAAGTGTACGAAAACAAACAGGATGCGATTGATCGCGCGAAAGAAATCGCTCAAAACAAAGGGACTCAAGCGGTCATCCATACAAAAGAAGGTAAAATTCAAAATCAATTTAATTACAGCAGTTAATCAAACATAAAAAAAGCACTCTTAAGCGAGTGCTTTTTTTATGTTCATCTTTATAAAGGTAAAGTATTATTAAACTAAATGGCAGGATTCTTGAAGACTCGATTTCGAGACTTTTTGGGTATTTAGGGGCTTCGGGAAAAGGTTCGCTTTCCGTGGGCGAGTGATGAGCCTCCTCGAGCTAACGCTCTGCGGGGTCTCATCTACCCCGCACTTCCCACAGGAGTCTCACCGTTTCCCTCCGCCCCTTTACGATATGAGGTTCTCGAAATCGCTCTAGTAGTAACCTGCCAAGTTCGGTAATGAAAGACCTGCTCATCCACGTCGTTATAGAGTCGTTTTAACCATAGATTCTGCACGAATAAGGTGTGGGAACAGGGTCTGGGAAACGTCCGCATGAAAAGCGAATGGAGACACGAACGTGTGTGTTTTTCTACTGACTGATCCAAAACACTCCAAATCGTCGTTTCCCTGACCCCGTATCCATGGCCAGGAATTGTCATTCATTATTTCAACTAGGTAAGGCTGCCCTTAAGGCTACGGGGAATGTGCTCACCGCGCTCCCGCGGAAAGCGAGCTATTCCCCGCAGCCCCTATGCACTCACCAAAAGTCTCGGAACTGAGTCTTCCACAATCGGGAGCTTTAGTTGAATAAGACTTAATGATTTGGGAATTGTGATAGAATACGGGGGAGACTGAATGTGGAGGTTCCAAAAATGAATGGACAAAAAAGAAGTGACATTAAAATAGGGGCAGAAGTAGATATCGTCCTGAAAAAAGACCAACGAACAGGTGCGCTGACCAGCGGGAAAGTAAAGGACATTCTCACAAAGTCCCCGAACCACCCTCACGGAATAAAAGTACGCTTGGAAGACGGTCAAGTCGGTCGAGTGAAAAACATACATTCCTAGGAATAGCTCCATTGCAAAAAGAAAGAGCCCATAAAAAACATGGGCTCTTTGACTTTTAAAAAGATATTTAAAAAGTAAGTATGGTTACATATGGCTCTTTTGTTTTTCAAAATTTCTATATGGCATTTCAATCGTAAAAAAAGCACCATCTTCATCTTCTGTAATCGCAAGAATCGTGTACTCCGCACCGAAGATTTGCTCCATGGCATAGTCCCCGTTATCGAAAGGCTCGCCATCAATGGAAAATCCGGTTTTCAGCAATGTATGACGGTCTTCTTCTGTGAACTTACTGATTTCATTGAGCTGGACCATCGGACGGACGAGTGTGTCTCCTTCAGGTTCATCAAGAAAATCGTAGTTAATCTGTATGTTTACCAAATTCCGGGCTTCGCCGAGCATATCCAGTACGATGGTTTTGAATTCTGATAAGTCCATAAGAAAGCGGACATCTTCCGGTTCAATACGGTCTAAGTACCGGGACATTTCATAAGCCTCCTTCTATACTTCTATGGCTTATATTACCATGAACGAATCTCTTTAAACCTATATAAATTGGAAAAGCGAGAAGGACTGCAGTCCTTCTCGCTTTGTATACTTTCGGAAAATATCAAGTTTTACCTACTTGTTTTTAAAACAAGTGTTGTGGAACTTTGTCCATGTTAATGCCGCGGTTCAAAAATTCTACATGGTAGTTTTTGGCAACTTAAACGACGCAATCCCTACCTCTATTGCATCCTTACAGCTCCGAAGCTGATCCAGTGTGATTAAGTTGTATCAAAACGTAGCAGAATGCCAGTCTCATACAAATCACTCTTTTCTTTTCCGAGTTACCTTCTTTTGAAGGCACTATCAAAACATTATAAACTCTATATTTATAGTTGTCAATAGTATACGTTTTGGGAAACTACCATCCATTCATAAGTTTCACGATCGACCGACCGCGTGTTTTTCCTTGTAGAATATTTTCGAGTGTTTCAGGAACTTCGTCCAGAGTATGAACGACTTTAATCCGGTCGAAGACTTCTTTGGTTTTTAAGTCATTGGCCATGCGATGCCACACTTTTTTCCTAAGGTTCATTGGGCAATTGACGGAATCAATACCAATAAGACTTATACCCCGTAAAATAAAAGGGTAAACCTGTGTCGGAACTTTAGTACCTCCTGTTAATCCGCTTACCGCTGCAGAACCTCCATACTTCAATTGACCAAGAAGGGAGGCAAGCTGTTCTCCTCCAACAGGATCGACAGCGCCAGCCCAACGTCCGCTTGCTATGGATCGAAGCTTTCCATCATAAACCTCTTCACGAGAAATGATTTTAGAAGCGCCTAAGTCTTTTAAGTATTCTTCATGTTCAGGGCTCCCTGTGCTCGCTTCCACGGTATAACCTCTTTTAGCAAGCATAGCAACTGCGATGCTGCCGACACCGCCGGAAGCTCCTGTCACAAGCACGGGTCCCTGCTCAGGAGTCAAGCCGTTCTCTTCTAATCGGTGAAGGGAGAGGGCAGCGGTGAAACCGGCTGTGCCGTAAATCATCGCTTCTTCTGTCGTTAATCCTTCTGGAAGAGGGACGACCCATTCGGCCGGGATGCTCGCGTATTCACTATACCCACCATGATGGTTGACGCCGATTTCATAACTGGTAGCGATCACGTAATCGCCCTCTTTAAACTTTTCATCAGAGGAACGAACCACTTCTCCCGCCATATCAATGCCTGGTATGATCGGATAATTTTTGACGAGGGGGTTATCCGGTTGGGTAACCATCCCGTCTTTGTAGTTGATACTGGAATAATGGACTTTAATTAGAACATCGCTTGAAGGCAGGTCCGAGAAAGAAAGTTTTTGCACCGAACCATGTACACCTTCTTCGCTCTGATCGACTTTATATGCCTTGAAACTTGTCAACGTTTCACCTCATTTCCGCTTTTAAGGACGAAGGTCCTCATCGTAGTCTTCTTCCGTAACCGAATCCTGTTTGGATTTTCTTCCTTTATCCTGTTCTCGTTCTTCTTTTTTTACTTCTTCATCAGGAATGCCGTCAATCAAGCGTTCTTTTTTTAATTTTTCTTGAAAACTTTGGTCGTTTTCAGATAATTTGTTTCGTTTTTGATCAGCCATCTCTTTCACCTCCAAAAAATGGGTGTCTCGGTTATGATTCCTTTTTCAATAAGGAGTTAAACGTTGATCAACCAAGTGAGTCATGAAAAAAACCGCCCATATTATGGCGGCTTTTTATTTATCGGTGAATTTGTTTTTTATGGATTGAATCAGTGGAGTTTGCATTAAGTAATCAAACGTTGTGCTGATCACCAGCCCGTGAATGATGACTCCGAGGATGGTGAAGACGACGATGATGATATGTCCCGCCATCGTTTCTGGTTCAAATCCAAACCTCCCGAAGAAGGTGAGGGAAAGGATGGCGCTTAGCCACGCATCTCCATAACTGTCTAATTCATTTTCAATTAAATTTAAGGGAATGATCAAAAGGAATACAAGAATGAATGTGGCTCCAGTCACCGTTAAGAGATGCTGTCTTTTAAGGAAACGTATGAAGGGCATTGTGTAATACTTTGTGATGGACTTCAACCTCAAGAGATGAATGATTCTAGCAAATCTCGCAAACTGAAAAATCGCATCAAGGGGAATGGCAGCAATGACAATGAAGGGGTGTTTCTTTATGAATCCCCATTTGCTGTCAGCTTTATATAAACGATAAAGGAAGTCGAGAAAGAAGATGGACCATGTCGTCCAAACGATCACACTGTTATAGCCGGTTTGCTGCCATATAGTGGCGACAGAAAGGGCGGCAAGAGCGACCATGAATAATTCATAGAACGTTTTACTGGATTTTCTAGTCTGTAGTCCCATCGTCACGTCTCTCTCCCTGATTTTGTCGATTCGACACTATTATATCATTCTCTTAAGTAGAGAACATTAATTTTGGCGGATGTAATTAGCCCCGGCCTCTGTGATCTGTGTGCCTGCCCGGCCGCGTTTGATTGTAACGAATCCTCGCTCTTTTAACTCTGCCAACACTCTACGAATCTGCTGTTCTGATAAAGAGATGGATTCGTCTTGAGAAAGTTTTTCAAAGATTTTTTTACGGCTTGCATTAATCATCGATTCATTTAACGACAAGACGATTCTTAAAACTTTTTTATTCATTTGAGCATCCACGAGACTAGTCGTTTCCTGTTTTGTATTCTTCTTCGTGGGTCTTTGGAAAAAATCCTCACCAGGAAGGTCATTGATCGTAATGGTGTCCCCTTCTGAAACAGTAAGAAGATAGGATATCGTATTTTTTAATTCGCGAATGTTTCCAAACCAATCATAGCTCATCAATTCCCCAATCAATCCTTTGCCTAGAGCTTTATTTGGGGTGTGATTCTCTAATAAAAATTGTTCCACAAGGGAAGGAATATCTGTTTTTCGTTCTCTGAGTGGAGGGACGGACACGTATAGAACCTTAAGTCTGTGGTAAAGGTCTTCTCTGAATTCTCCTTGATCGATCAGTTCAAGTAAATCCTTGTTCGTAGCGGCGATAATCCTTACGTTGATCGGAATGGTTTTCGATCCTCCAATCTTACGAATTTCCATCTCTTGAATCACACGCAATAAACGGGCTTGCAGCTTTAAACTGATATCTCCGATTTCATCAAGGAAAATGGTTCCGCCATCCGCCTGTTCAAACAATCCTTTTTTGCCGCCTTTTTTGGCTCCAGTAAAAGCTCCTTCTTCATAACCGAACAGTTCACTTTCCAATAAGTCTTCGGGAAGTGCGCTGAAGTTTACAGCAAGAAAAGGTTCATAGAGGCGGTCGGACTCATGGTGGATCGCGTGGGCGAACAGTTCTTTTCCGGTGCCGCTTTCCCCGTGTATTAAAACAGGGAGGGGAGTTTTCGCAAGTTTATATCCGATGGTTTTCGCTTTTTGAATCGCTGGGCTGTTTCCGATAATATCTTTGAACGTATATTTCGCGATATATCCTGTTTTCAACAATTGTTTTCGGGCGGCTTTTTCCATTGTGATGGTTTCATCTGAGTTTTTGAAAATGAAGATCACATTGTCGCTTTCTTCCCATTGAACGCGATAGATCATAAGGTTGTAACCGTTTAAAGAAAAGTACATCCCTTCTTCCTGTGGGGTGGTCATGAATTCTAGAAGTTTTGGATCTTTAAACAATAGTTGAACGGGCTTTCCCATGGCGTGTTTGTGCGACAGTCCGCTGTATTTTTCAATGAAAGGGTTGAACACCGTGACCTTTTGGTCTGAGTCGATTGCCATGACTCCATCATTTACTCCATCCACCACCTGCTGAAGATGTTGGTTTAAGAGTTCCGTTTGTTTGTTCATTTCTGATAGCTTTTTACTTAACTCAATGATTTTCCCGGTGTATCGGTTAGAAATCATTCCACCAAGCTTTTCTTTTAAATGGAAGTGATCGAGAATTTCAATCAATGTCGTAATATCAATAAGGCGGACGCCGATATCGATGATTTTTCCTACCGAAGGAGGCGCAAGTGTTCCTTCGCCCGGAGTAATGGCGGTCGAGATCTCATATGTATTCTTTTGCCCTGGATAATAAGGAGTGAAGGAAAGGTGGTTCATTCTCATTTTTTTTAATGTATCGATCGTCTCTTCTGCCATTTCGAAAGTGTCATTGACACATAAAACGGAGGTTCCTTCTTCCAGTTCCAATAATCGTTCAATGTGTTGATAATTGATCGTACGAATGGCAGTTTTGCATGGGGATCCAGCGGCAATGAAAGGGGCGGCTTCCTTTTCAATTAAATAAGAAGAAAATATGATCAAATCATCGCTCACTTGTTCAGGAACATATTCATCGACGGCGTAGCTCTTAATATGAATGAATTCCCCCAAAATGTCTTCCAATTGTTCGTGTAGTGTGGCTTTTGTTTCTTTTGTTCCTGTTAACAAGGTTAATTGGTTTTTCATCCTATCATCCTTTTTTAGTTCTTATTGGTTTATATTATAACACCCAAATAGAACCAATTTTAGGTGTTTGACCTTTTTGGAGGCGGAATTTTCAGAAAATGTTTTTTGGCATGAAACTTGCATGTGGAATAGTAGAAGGATCATGAAGGGGGAAAACAAATGGATAAGAAGCGTAAAAAGAAGTTTGAGATGCCTCATACGTATGTCATCATATTTTTTGTTGTCCTATTTGCAGCTCTATTAACTTACTTAATACCTGCTGGGACATTCGAAACAGAAGAAGTGACGTATGACAAATCAGGAGCAGAAGAAACGAGGACGGTTCTCGTACCGGATAGCTTTTCGGTGGCTGAAGAAAATGCCCAGCAAGGAACCAGTTTATTTGAACCATTTGGAGGAGCTGGTCTATTAAATTATGTTTTTGAAGGTCTTGTGTCAGGGGATAAGTGGGGATCCGCTGTCGGAGTCGTCGCTTTTATACTGATTATTGGCGGGGCTTTTGGAATCATTATGAAAACGAGGGCCGTGGAGGAAGGAATTCTGTCGGTCATCGATCGGACGAAGGGGAAAGAAGTGCTGATTATCCCGATCATGTTCTTCCTATTTTCCCTTGGAGGCGCTGTCTTCGGGATGGGGGAAGAAGCCATCGCTTTCGCAATGATTCTTGTACCACTTGTGGTGGCGCTTGGCTATGATGCCATTACAGGAATCATGATTACGTATGTAGCCACGCAAATCGGATTTGCGACATCCTGGATGAACCCATTTGGTGTAGCGATTGCACAAGGGGTTTCAGATGTACCTGTCCTTTCAGGAACGCCATTCCGTTTTACCATGTGGCTGATCTTTACGGCCGTTGGTACTTTCTATACATGGAAATATGCAAGTTCTGTGAAAAAAGATCCGACTCGGTCACTCGCCTATAAATCCGACCAGTACTTTAGAGATGACTTTGAGCAAAAAGATTTGAAAGTCAATTTTAAATTCGGGCACGTGCTTGTTATTTTGACCGTAGTCCTAGGTATAGCTTGGATTATCTGGGGTGTTATTCAACACGCTTATTATATTCCGGAAATCGCAAGCCAGTTTTTTACCATTGGTCTAGTCGCAGGAATCATTGGTGTCATTTTCAAGCTGAATCATATGCGAGTCAACGACATCGCAGAAGGGTTTGCTCAAGGGGCGAAGGATTTGCTGCCAGCTGCTTTGGTTGTAGGGATGGCTAAAGGGATCATTATCATTTTAGGAGGAGACGACCCAGCGACAGCCTCTGTGCTGAATACGGTTCTTCATTCAGCGGGGCAATTGTTTGAAGGAGTGCCTGAGGTCATTTCTGCATGGTTGATGTTCTTATTCCAATCGGTCTTCAACTTCTTTGTGGTATCAGGTTCTGGTCAGGCGGCTCTGACGATGCCATTGATGGCTCCGTTAGCTGACATAGCGGGTGTAACGAGACAGGTGGCCGTCCTTGCTTTCCAATTAGGAGACGGATTGACAAACATTATTGTACCTACTTCTGCGGCGCTAATGGGGACCTTGGGTGCAGCTCGACTAGACTGGTCCAACTGGTTCCGTTTCATCTTCAAATTCCAGTTAATCCTCTTCGGGCTCGCGTCAGTCTTTATCGTTGTCGCTGTAATCATCAATTTCAATTAAAAGAACACAGGAGGTATGAGAATTGATCACTCTAATTAAACAGGCAACCGTATATGCTCCTGAGTTTTTAGGGGAGAAAGATGTACTGATCGCCGATGGACGAATTGCAGATATCCAAGACCATATAGAGTTGACTGGTGAACATGTGAAGGTCATTGAAGCCAAGGGGGAGGTGCTGACTCCTGGATTTATCGATGGTCACGTTCATATTACAGGAGGGGGAGGGGAAGGAAGTTTCAGGTCCCGCACACCCGAATTAACGTTGACAGATGCAACTTTAAACGGCGTAACGACCCTTGTTGGTGTTATCGGTACGGACGGGACGACACGGACCATGACGAATCTCTTAGCTAAAGCGCGCGCTTTGCGAGAAGAAGGGATCACCTGCTTTTGTCAAACAGGTTCCTATCAAGTCCCTGTGAAAACATTGACAGGCAACATAGAAGACGACATTCTGTTGATTGACCTGATTATCGGAGCTGGAGAAATCGCCATCTCAGACCACAGATCTTCTCAGCCTACGGTTGAAGAAATGGCGAAAATCGCTTCCGAGGCGCGGATCGGCGGGATGCTTTCAGGTAAAAAAGGTATTGTGAATGTGCATGTCGGAGATAGTCCAGATAAGTTAGACCTTATAGAGAAAGTCATTGAGACGACTGACTTACCCATAACACAATTTTATCCGACACACATCAACCGTAATTCCGAACTATTTGAAGCGGGCATCCGATATGCTAAAAAGGGAGGTTTCGTGGATTTTACAACAAGTACAATCCCGAAATTTTTAGAGGATGGAGAAGTGAAAAGCAGTGAAGCCCTGAAACGAATGCTCAGTCAGGGAGTCCCAATCGAACAGATCACCTTTACTTCCGACGCCCAGGGGAGCCTGCCGGATTTCGATGATAAAGGTAATTTAATTGGTTTAAAAGTAGGCAAGGTTGCCTCTTTATATGAAGCTTTTCAAGATGCCGTGCTCGAGCAGAAGGTGAGCCTGGAAGATGCATTGCAGGTCATCACCCTTAACCCGGCGTCTATATTAGGCCTTCATACGAAAGGCAGACTTGCAAAAGGGAAAGATGCAGACTTAGTCATGATGGATCCAGAAACACTGGAGATCTCCCGTGTTATTGCTTTAGGCAAGGAAATGGTCAGAGATGGAGAACCTCTGGTTAAAGGAACATTCGAATAAGTAAAAAAGTAAACACCCCATTCCGGTATGCCATCGGACAAGGGGTGTTTTTTGCTCATACTCATTCAAGTAAATGGCAGAATTGTGGAAGACTCCGTTTCGAGATGTTTGTGTGTGTTTAGGGGCTCCGGGAAACAGTTCGCTTTCCATGGGGCGGGCGGTGAGCCTCCTCGGACTTCGTCCTGTGGGGTCTCACCTGTCCCGCGCGTCCCATAGGAGTCTCACCGTTTCCCTCAGCCCCTTGACCATGTAAGTGTCTCGAAACCGCTTCTCGGAAACTCTGATTGTATGCTCAAGTGAATGGGATAATATAAACGATCCCCCATTGCTCATTTTGAGGATGAGAGCTTGATGTAGATCGTTTTATGCTTCTAGAAGTGGGATAATGGAAAGCCATCTAACTTGGTAAAGGAGTTCGTTCTCACCTACATCGAATGGGGGGTTGGGAAGCTGCGAAACTCCCGGGGGAATGGCTTGTCGTCATCCCCGCAGGAAAGCGAGTAGCTTCCCACCCGCCCCTGGCTCCCATTATGGCAAACGAAGCCTGAAAAAATCTCGAAACTGAGTCTTCCACATACGGGAGCTATTGTGGAAGATGAGGGATTTATTATAGGTTCAGGATCTTTCTGATTCTGTACCATTTTTTTGAGATTAAGATTTTTTTAGGTTTGATGAAGCCATCCCTAAACTGGTAGAGCTCGCCGTTCTCTTCTTGAATCCCCAGCACTTCCGATCTTACCTGCTGCTTCATGTACTTCCGGAATGGAAAGGATCTGTATTTCTTTGGATGATAATAAGGTCTGGAATAGAGATGTGGATATTCATAAAGAGGGCCCTCGTAAATCAACTGGAGTTCTTCGTGGCCGCGGAAATCATCTGGAGTGACAAGTGCACTGGTTTTGTGAAAAAGATTGGATCCTGCTCGCTTAAGTACTTCAGCTACGAATTGGGAGCAAAAATAACTGGATTTTACATGAATGGGCTGGTTTGTAGGTACCCCTAAGAGACCTAAGTAATTGTAAAAGTAAGTTTTATAGTTTTTAGCGAACGCTTTAAGAAGACGCTCGAGCTTTTGATATTTTCTTCTTGTCATTTTTAATTCATAAACCGCACAAGTCGCGTAAGGATACCAGCTGAAGGTCCCTTGAACAAGGTCTTCCTGAACGAATCCGCCCCAAAAAGGGTTTGTCGGTCGACGCCTTCCGAAACTATATAAACGCTTCATGTTTTTATCTAGGGAGAGAGAAGCATGGTTATAGGGGGCTGCAGTGAATGCTTTGATGGCCTGATTTGTGATCGTACCTGTGTTTGATAGTAATAAGTAGACGGATTTCATAAGGCTTCCTCCAAATTGGATGTTTCTGTCAATATACTATAGGAGACTATGAAAAGGAAGTTATTCATTTCTCTATGAAGCTCCTTGTGGTATTCTCAAATTAATTACTAAATGAATAGAAGGGAAGCTGGAAGTGCGCATTCTAACGAACCTGATGAACTTTTTCTTTTTTGCTGGCGTGGTTGCTCTAGTAATTTTCTTTTTGGTCCCACAAGTAGAAAAGGAACTTCCTCAAGGTGTTTTTTATAAAAAAGATGTCCCCATGCCCACGAACCTTCACCCGACGGTAGAAAAACGCAAAGATCAGCTGGTCGAAACGGTACAGGAAGCAGGAATTAACATCGTCATTACGGAAGGTCACCGTTCTGTTCAAAGACAGGATAAGCTCTATAAACAAGGCCGTTCTTCTGAGGGGCAAATCGTCACTTATGCAAGGGGCGGTGAGTCCTATCATAATTATGGTCTTGCTATCGATTTTGCACTTGAGCACGAAGACGGCCGGGTCATTTGGGATACAGAATACGATGGAAATGGAAACGGACGATCGGATTGGTTGGAAATTGTAGATGTAGCTAAAGGTCTTGGGTTTGAGTGGGGAGGCGACTGGGAAAATTTTAAGGATTATCCTCACTTGCAAATGGACTTCGGATTATCGATCAGGGAATTGAAAAGAGGAAAGCGGCCGGAAGTAGACGAGTATGTAGATGAAGAATAGATAGAAGGGTGCCCCGAGTTGGAGCACCCTTTTTTTCTCATTGTTGATATTCTTCGTAAGGTTTGATCATCGCATGGATGGTTTCGATATAAGGCATGCTCAATCCGACTTCGCTGCCTAGGCGTAAAGCTCCGCCATGAAGGTGTTCAACTTCCAGGGGCAGGCCTTTTCGTCGATCTTGATGCATCGAAGAAGTCATTTCATGATCGAATCCACGTAAGCGTTCAAATGCTTGCTGCACTTGCTCGTCTGTCAGACTAATGTTGTGAGCATTTGCGAGTTCTTTCATTTCTGCAAGGATTCGCTCTGCAATACGGAATGTTTGAGGATAACTTCGTACAACACCAATGGATTGATTAACAGCTGTTGTAATCCCGGAAAATGCAGTGATAAACATGTATTTCTTCCACATGTCCTCTAAAATATTCGTACTTAACGTTCCATTCATATTCGCCTGGTTACACGCGAGGGCAAGTTCTTCACAGATGGCTTGCTGAGAAGTATGGAGCGGGCCAAATACAAGGTCATGGAATGGACTCGTATGGACAACATGACCAGCTTCATCAAGGGTTGCAATGATGTAAGAAAGTCCACCGATAACAGCTTCCTCTCCCAATTCTTTTTGCAAAATACTGATGTGTTCCATGCCATTTAAAACGGGATACACTTTTGCTCCTTTATTTACCAAAGCTTTTAGCCAGTCCAATGTACCATGAAGGTGGTAGCCTTTGACGGCAAGAAAAACAAGGTCAGGGCTTTCGATTTCCTCTGGGCTCCTCGCAATCACAGGATCTGGAACTTCGTAATCCCCCATTTCGCTATGTAGCTTCAAACCGTTTTTTTCAATCTGCTCGGCTCTTCCTTCGCGGACAAGGTTAATGACTTCATGACCAGCTTCCTGCCAGCGTGCTCCAAAATAGGCACCGAGGGCTCCTGCACCTAAAACTACGATTTTCATATTCCGACACCTCCGAAGAAATTATGCTTCTAACTCTTTACTGCGCTCTGTTGTAAAGCTTGAAGTAATAATTCTGGTCGTTTCTACAACATCTTTAATGTGATCATCTAAATATTGGATGATATCGTCGAATCCTGCTGTTCTCATGATCTCATGATAATGATCTTCGCTATTGAATATGGATTGACCGAGAACGAGTTCCTCATCTTCCTCCACATCAACAACATTCAAAAATCCCATGGATCCTTGGCTGCCGGTCAATTTATTGGAAAAATAAATATTATGATCGAGAGCACCATGAGATTTTAAGAGATTTCCTGATTTTCTACTCAATTCTATGAATTCATCCAAATTCTTTTGTTTTACTCGAAAAAGGCATATGACTGTAAACATCTCTACTCCCCCTGCACTATAGGTTATCAGGATTTATTATCCAGACTTGTGGACCGTCCAGCATCTATTAAAAGAACAATGGCAGTCACTGTATGCATGACCCAGCCGACAATAGGAATTGCTCCTATGGCGCTTGTGATCATACCGAGAATACTTCCTGCGTAGGAACGCTTATCCTTAGCTGATACTACGAGTGTGATCAAGTGGAAAACAAACATGAATAAAAGTGGCAGCCATCCGTTACTGAAAATGAACGCTCCGCCTGCTATAGGAATAGCTAAGAATGCTTCACTCCCACCTGTTAACCACTTGAGTAAAGAAGATAGTTTCATTGGAATCTGCTCCTTATTGCGTAATCTTTTGCGATAGATGGAAGAGTGGAATAATCGTCCTTATCCTCATCTTTCCACTCCGTGGGTTTTCGAAACATTCTACCAAAAACGTGAATTAATCTCTACTTTCATTGCGTATTTCGACACAACTTATGCTATTTCCTCTCTTGGGAGGGGATTTTCGTTTTGAATATTGTTACTTTTAAGGTAGTAGAAAGGCAGAAAACAACAAAACCCCCGGGATTGCCGGAGGTTTTTCATTTTTTGAATTTTATTAGAACCCGCAACTTAGGTTTATGGTTGTCGGGCCTCCCAGTGTGGTTCCACACTTCGAATTGTCCGGTTCCACTACCCAGACTCTCGAGACATAAGTCAATCGCCTCCGTGGAGGAAGACCTCTCCACTGCGCCGCTTGTCTTATGCTTGTCGAGTCTCACGGGGTGGTTCCACACTTCTGTTTGTCCAGCTTCAACGCCCAGTCCCTCGAGACATAAGTCGATGGCCTCCGTGAGGGAAGATCACCTCACTGCGCCCCTCGTCTTATGCTTGTCGGGACTCCCAGGGCGTTTCCGCATTTCTAACTTACTTACTTGCTTTTTGCAGTTTCTGAATCATTTTCAAGCTGCGGCCGGTTCCGATGGCTACGGATTCTAGTGGGCTTGGGGCCATGTGTACGGGTACGGAAATTTCGTTGGACAGCCAATCTTGCATGCCGTTGAGCAAGGAACCGCCTCCGGTAAGGATAACACCGTGGTCTACGATGTCTCCACTTAGTTCCGGTGGGCAATCTTCAAGGGTTGCACGAATCGTTTCAAGCAGTTGTTCAAGGGATTCTTTCAGGGCTCCTTGAACTTCCGTGGACTTCAATTCAATGGTTTTTGGAAGACCTGTGACCATGTCGCGACCTCTTACTTCCATTGTTTCTTCTGGGTGCTCGATCAGTGCGTAGCCAATTTCCATTTTGATTTGCTCGGCTGTGCGCTCTCCGATTAATACGTTGTAAGCTTTACGGACGTGCTGGATGATTTCCTCATCCATGACGTCTCCACCTGTACGGATGGATTTGCAGGATACGACACCACCGAAGGAAATGATGGCCACTTCACTCGTTCCGCCACCGATATCTACGACTACGTTAGCAATGGGTTCATCGACTGGAAGGTCAGCACCAATTGCGGCTGCGATTGGTTCTTCAATCAAGTGCACATTTTTAGCACCATAGCTTTTCACAGCATTGTGAATGGCGCGACGTTCTACAGATGTTGAGCCTGAAGGTGTGCATATAACGACGGTCGGTTTACGCATGGAGATTCCGGATTTTTTGGATACTTTTTTCAAAAGCTCCTTCAACATTTGTGCGGTCATATCATAATCAGCGATGACACCATCTCTCAACGGGCGGACAGGGATGATGTTTCTCGGTGTCTTTCCGACCATTTCTTTTGCTTCTTTTCCTACAGCTACCACGTTTTTCGTTTCTGTGTTGTAGGCGACAACAGACGGTTCGTTAAGTAAAATTCCTTTTGATTTCGAATAAATCAATATATTAGCAGTACCAAGATCGATACCGATTTCTGCGTTTGATAACATGTAGACGTACCTCCAAAGGTGAAATAATCTATTTATATATCTTCTCATATCATAGGATTTTTTTGGGGGTTGAACAACAGGAAATTCGTGGTCGGAGAGAAAGTAGTGTCATAAGTCTCCCCCCGTGTATAATGGGACTAACGATATACAGAGGAGTTTTTCTATGAGTTTTTTGAAACATGAAGAGATTATAAAACGGTGTGAAAAAATAAACCAATTGTATGAAATCGATCCTTCTTTTTTCGATGGGATTGTTGATGATTTATTGGATAGTGAACAGGATACGGAAACTGTGATATTGAGTGGTTTTCAGCGTCTCCTGACGGAAGTAGACAACGAAATCGAGCGGATGGAGGAATTCACTTCCATGAAGCCGAATTGTTTTATGGGGTGTGCTTTTTGCTGCTACTTTCCAATTGTCATCACGAAAATGGAAGCGAAAATGTTGTTTCGTTCCATCGAGAACTTCTCGGGAGATCGAAAAAAAGCGATTTATGCGCATTGGGAAAATTACTATGAAAAACAGCAGGATAAATTGCAAGTAGCCATGGCCATGGATTATGAAGCACCAGAGACGAAGCTGGAATACAAAAAGTTGAATCTGCCTTGTCCGATGCTGGATCCAGAGACTCAATTGTGTATGGCTTATGAAGTGCGGCCGATTCCTTGTCGTACGTATTTGAACTATAGTGATCCGCAGGTTTGTGCCGATCAGCATATGCCAAAAGAACCGTTCAGCTATGAATTTCTTTATCAATTTTATTTCGGAAGTATCAATGAGTTAATACAGGCGCTTTATGAAAATGGAGAGGATGTTTTTGTTGATTACCCGATGGATGCGTGGAGTTATGATTACCTTCCAGCCTGGATCAAGCAGTGGAAAGAGGGGACCTTAGGTGAAGTATAAACTCTTATCTTTGAATGTCGGCCGTCCGGAAACTTATGAAACAGATAAAGGCGAGTTGAACAGTGCCTATCGGAAAACCCCTGTCAAAGGTCCTGTTCATTTAACTTACTTGAACTTTGAAGGGGATGAACAAGCAGATAAAAAGAATCATGGCGGTCGTGATAAAGCCGTCTGTCTCTATCCAGCCCAGCACTATAGGCACTGGGAAGATCAATACAGCCAAGAATTTAGTTTTCCTTCTTTTGGGGAAAATTTGACTGTGGAAGGGATTGATGAACGGGATGTCCGTATTGGGGATGTTTTTCAGCTCGGAGACGCAGTCCTGCAAGTGTCTGAGCCGAGGAAACCATGCTATATCATAGCCCGCACTCATGGAATCGATGACTTTCCAGCTCGTGTCATGGAAAAAGGGTTCTCAGGATTTTATTTGAGGGTGTTACGGGAGGGAAGAGTGTCCCCGGGGGATTACATGACTTTGATTGAGTCCCACCCCGATGGAGTGACGGTGGATGATGTCAATGAAGTGCGCTACCACGATCGAGATAATACCGCTAAAATTAGACGGATTGTAGCTGTTGAACCACTAGCCGATGGTTTGAAACAAACACTGAACAAGCGTCTACAAAAGTGAGGGGGGAATAGGTCATGAATCCTTTTTCAGAACGGGCCTTAATATTAGCTTTAAAAAATGTGGAGGATGGCGGCCACCCGTTCGGAGCTGTCCTTGTCTGTGACGGAGAAATTATCGCTGAGGGTGTGAATGAACTGCATCTACGACCAGATGTCAGTGCTCATGCTGAATTGGTAGCGATCAAGAAAGCTCAACAAGCACGGGGGTCGATTGATTTGAGTGATTGTACGATGTATGCAAGTGGGGAACCTTGTGCGATGTGTCTCACAGCCATGTATTTTTCTAATCTGAAAAAAGTCATATACTCCCAGTCCGTCGAAGATGCAAGTCGTGTTGGACTTACCCTTTCAGAGAAAGTTTATCAAGACCTTGAAAAACCGAAGGACCAACGTGAAATCAAGATGATCCATGAACCAATCGAAAATAAAGAGTTAGATGCAATGAAAGCCTATGGGACGAAGAAAGGATAGGAGGCAGAAAGATGGATTATGGACATTTGATTGAAGAAAAGATTAAACAATCCATGAAAAAAGGGGATTTCGACAACTTGCCGGGGAAAGGAAAACCGCTGCCCAAAGACGAATTCGCTCATCTGCCTCCAGAACTTAGAAACAGTTACCGGATTTTGAAGAATGCCAACATGCTGCCTGAAGAAATGATTCTAAAAAAAGAGATGGTAGAGATTGAAGATCTCCTAACAGAAATTGCAGATCCTCAGTTATCCGCTCACTATAAAAAAGAATGGAAAGAGAAGAAACTGCGCTTTGACATGATGATGGAAAAGAGGAAGTTGAACCAGTCAGGGGCATTTAAACAATATCAAAGCAAGATTGACCGGCGTTTCGGATTTTGAATTCGGCCGGGGTTTTTACTTTTAGCATTGGCTCACGGTGTAACAAAAGGAGGCGATGATATGTGCGGAAGATACACTCTATTAGCAGAAGAAGCGGAAATATTGAGAGAGTACGGAATAGAAAGACCAATTGACGGCTATGAACCACGTTACAACATCGCACCGGGGCAAAAGGTACTGGTGGTCATCCATGATGGAAAGCAAAAGCGTGCAGGTTATATGAAATGGGGGCTTGTCCCATCGTGGGCCAAAGATCCTAAAATTGGCTATAAAATGATTAACGCCAGAAGTGAAACAGCTCATGAAAAACCCAGCTACAAAAGGCTGATGAGTCAAAAGCGCTGCTTGATTGTAGCGGATAGTTTTTATGAATGGCAGAAAACTGAATCAGGAAAACAACCCGTTAGAATTCAACCGGAAAACCGTTCCCTTTTTGCTTTTGCCGGATTGTGGGATCAGTGGGAAGGGGAGGAAGAGTCTCTTTACACCTGCACGATTCTCACTCAGGATGCGAATGAGTTCATGGCTCCGATCCACAACCGGATGCCTGTCATACTGCCGAAAGGAAAGCAGGATCAGTGGATTGAACCAGTGAAATGGTCACCGTCAGATGCCAAAGGCTTTGTTGAACAACTGACCATGAACGACCTCCGTGCCTATGAAGTTAGCGACTATGTGAACTCCGCAAAAAACGAAGGCCCAGACTGCATCACCCCCTTAGCGTGACCATACCTTTATTAAATAATCTGGCAGGATTGTTTAAGACTCAGTTTCGAGACTTTTGTAGAGTGGATGGGGCTGCGGGGAATGACTCGCTTTCCGCGGGGCCCCACACGAAGTGGGGTCGTTCGATGTTGGCACAGGACGTGCCGAACTTAATCGAACTTCCTCTATTCTTTTGAGCCTCCCCGGCTCCGTCCTGCGGGGTCTCACCAAGCACTTTTTTCCTCTTCTATATCCGGTTTCGGCGCCTAGCGGCTAGTGAGACTTCCCTCGCTTCTGTACGATAAGTCAACATCGAATCACTCCGTTCTTCGTGTTTCCTTTATCTCCGCCAGCTCAGTCCAGTCCATACGCCGCTGATCGAGGCGCCTGCACACTTAAAGTAGGAGTCTCCCCATTCCCCTCCGCCCCTTTGCCATGGAAGATTCTCGAAACCACTTCTGGAAAAATCAGCTTGTATGATTGAGGGAAGTGGATAATATCCCCCCCTCCACAGCAGTCATTCACAACGTAAAAGCTTGATACAGATCGCTTTATTCCTGATTAGGAGGGAAGAGTGGGAGAAACTCCTCCTTCTCGGTATAGGGGTTCGTTTCTCCAACCACCCCTGACTCCAAATACGGCAAACGAACCCCGGTTATCTCGAAACTGAGTCTTCCACAATCGGGAGTATTTCTGAAGTTGGGCATCAAAAAAAAGAGCTTACAGCACAATTTGTGGCTGTAAGCTCTTTTTGAATGGTTGATTAGATTCTAAGGTTAACCGGCTTGGCGTTGTTCGCGTTCTTGTTGTTTTTCTTTCTTGGCGACTTTCAGGAACTTGTTCGTTTCGGCCGCTACGACCCCGGATAGGAGTAATAGTCCGATCAAGTTCGGGAAGGCCATTAAGCCATTCATGACATCAGCGAAAACCCATACTGTGCTCAGTTGGGATACGGCTCCTACAAGGACGAATGCTACGAATACTATCTTGTAAACACCGATGAATCGTTGTTTCGTCAAGTAACCGAAGCATTTTTCTCCATAGTAGGACCAACCGACAATGGTAGAGAAGGCAAAGAAGACTAAGCCTATGGTTACAATATACGCCCCTACATCACCAAGGAAAATTTGGAATGAAGTAGAAGTTAAGTCGGCGCCGTCCAGCCCGCCTTGATATTGACCTGCCATGACGATCGTTAACCCTGTCATTGTACAAACGATAATAGTATCAATGAATACTTGGGTCATGGATACAAGAGCCTGTCGTCCTGCATAGTCGGTGCGGGCTGCAGCCGCAGCGATCGGCGCAGAACCGAGACCTGCTTCATTTGAGAATACCCCGCGTGCGACACCATAACGAATGACTGTTCCGAGTAAACCGCCTCCAAGGGCACTTGCGGTAAACGCATCATTGAAGATGGTACCAAATGCCGGGATGACCATGTTGTAATTGAGTATAAGTATAATTAATGCACCAATGACATAGAAAATAGCCATGATTGGAACAAAGAAAGCCGTGACTTTCCCGATACTTTTAATCCCTCCAAGCAATACTAAACCTGCCAAAAGGGTCAACAGAACTCCCGTTACCCATGGAGAAACATTGAACGTGCCTTCCATGACATCAGAAACAGAGTTGGACTGTACCATGTTCCCAATTCCGAATGCAGCGACCGCACCGAAGATTGCGAATAAGAAACCGAGAGGCCGCCCAAGCCACTTCGTTTTCAAACCGCGGGACAAATAATACATCGGTCCGCCGGACATTTCACCGTTTTTTCCTTCAATTCTGTATTTAACGGCTAGGACAGCTTCGGCATATTTCGTCGCCATACCAAAAACTGCTGTTACCCACATCCAGAAAACGGCGCCTGGCCCCCCTAGGACAACGGCCGTTGCAACACCAGCAATGTTTCCTGTTCCGATGGTTGCCGCAAGAGCTGTGGTGAGCGCCTGGTAATGAGAAATATCCCCCTTTTCATTCTTTTTCTTCTCTTTGCTTGGTTTGAAAGCAAGCTTTAGAGCGTAGGGGAGCGTTTTGAACTGAAGAAACCCCAGACGGAGTGTTAAATAAACCCCTGTTCCGACTAATAAAACTAAGAGGAACGGTCCCCAGACGATTCCACTTAATTCACTTAAAAAACTGTGTAGTGCACTACCTTCACCCATCATCTTCCCCCTATCCATATAGTTAGTATTCGTCCATATATTAAATATTCCGAAAATTAGGAACAAATGTCAAGGTCATTTCAGTACAAAAATGAAAAAGAACGGTTGATTTCGACATAAAAAGGGAAGATATTTGGGTGAACTGTTTTATATGGGCAGGAATTTCGACGCTTTCATAGAAAATAAACAGATGAGAAATACTACATTGGAGGAACATAATTATGATTCGTGTATTATTTGTCTGCCTCGGTAACATTTGCCGTTCTCCTATGGCAGAAGCAATCTTTAAAGATCTGGTGAAAAAAGAAGGATTGGATGAAAAAATAACCGTCGATTCTGCAGGGATTGGCCATTGGCATATTGGTGCTGAACCTCATGAAGGGACTCGGGCCATCCTTGATGATAAAAGCATCTCTTATGAGGGGATGAGTGCAAGGCAAGTGAAGGAATCCGACTGGGATGAATTTGATTACTTGATTGCGATGGATAATAAAAACATCCAGGACTTGAATGGAATTCGAGAAAAAAATGATGTAGTTGTCGCTAAACTTCTCGACTTCGTTCCTCATTCGAAGGAAAGTGAAGTGCCTGACCCATATTTCACAGGAAATTTTGAATATGTGTATGACCTCGTCCATGAGGGATGTTTTAAACTTTTAGAGAAAATAAAAAACGATCATAATCTTTGAGGAGGATGTTTATGGGACAGAGTAAACTTTGGAAAGGTGTTCTTATAGGAGCTTTGGTTGGAGGAATAACTGCTCTTATGGATAAAGAAACGAGACAGTATGTAGGAGAGAAATCACGAGCTACAGGTTCCAAGTGTCAAAGTTATGTGAAGCAGCCTTCAGAAGCAATCCACAGGATCAGAGTGAATTATGAGGCATTTTCTTCCCAGGTAAATAAAGGAGTGGAAGATCTTCTGGAATTATTGGATAAGGCGGAGAGTATGCTGAATAAAGTAGGGGAAATTAATCAAGAAGTGAAAGAGCAGCTGAGAGCTGTAGACGATTCAAAAGAAGCTTCTTGATCACAAGAGGTGAGGGAATATCGTGAAGACCATCAAGAATTTTGGCAAAGAGCTGTTTACTCGCTTCGGTGAAGATGATGTCGGAGGAATGGCAGCTCAATTGTCGTATTTTTTTCTACTATCTTTGTTTCCTTTTATGATATTCCTGCTTACACTGCTCGGATATTTACATATTGACGAAGAACGAGTGCTTGCTTTCGTCAGTACCTATGCGCCGCCTGAAACGTTTGATTTGATTACGGAAAATGTTTCGTCCTTATTAAGCAGTGAAAATGGAAGTTTGCTATCCATCGGTTTACTAGGCACCCTTTGGGCTGCATCTAATGGGGTCAATGCCATTATGCGAGCATTCAACCGTGCTCATAACGTCAGTGAGAATCGTTCATTTCTTGTATCACGCATCATCGCGATTGTCCTGACAGTGGCAATGGTTTTCGTTATCGGAATTGCTTTTCTGCTGCCTGTTCTCGGTCATACGATCGGCGTCCAACTGTTTTCTGTCTTTGGACTTTCTGAAAACTTTTTGACGTTATGGAATGGGATGAGGTGGGTGATTTCATCCATCATCTTTTACATCGTATTATCTTTTTTGTACGTTATGGCACCAAATAAACGGTTAAAATACCGTGATACCGTCCCAGGGGCGGTGTTTGCCACATTCGGCTGGCAGTTAGTTTCCTTGTTGTTTTCTTTTTATGTGAGTAGTCTTGGGAATTTCTCTGCGACATATGGGAGTTTAGGTACAGTGATTGTGCTGATGATTTGGTTATACCTTTCAGGAGTCGTCATTATTCTGGGAGGGGAAATCAATGCTATGAGTCATCATCGCAGAACGAAAGAGACATGGGGGTAGAACAGATAAAGAAAGGCGGGACCGTGTAAGGTTCCGCCTTTCTTCTTTATTTCAATAGTCTGAGCCCATTCAATATCACAAGAATCGTACTCCCTTCGTGTCCGATAACACCTAAAGGAAGATCAAGAATTTGTAAAAAATTGCTCACAATCAAAAGCATGATCACGATAATGGAAAAAATAATGTTCTGTTTGATGATTTTGTTCATTTTCTGGGAAACTTGAATCGCTTCACCAATCCTCGGGAGGTCATTTTTCATTAAGACCACATCGGCAGTTTCTAACGCGACATCTGTACCTTCGCCCATCGCGACACCGACATCAGCTTCTGCAAGCGCCGGCGCATCATTGATTCCATCCCCGACCATAGCGACATGAGAGAAATGGTCTTTTAAGGTTTTGATTTCCTGGAGTTTTTGGTCAGGCATACACTCAGCGATATAGTTATCCATTCCCACTTCTTCAGCAATGGCTTTTGCTGTGCGATTATTGTCACCTGTCAACATAATGGTGTAAATACCATGCGCTCTTAAGGTTGAAATTGCTGCCTTTGCTTCTTTTCGGACCGTATCTTTCAGGGCGAAGAGTGCGACGATTTTTTCATTTTCTGAAACGAAAATTACGGTCTTCCCTTCTGATGCCAGGACTTCTGCGTAGTTATCTTTATAAGCCGTTGCTGCTTCTTTTCCGACGAAATCGGCTTTTCCGACTTTCCACTCCTTGTTCTTATAATGCCCACTTACCCCCATGCCGCTGTGATCTTTTACGTTTTCGATCGAAGAAAAAACACAGTCATTTTTTTTCGCATAACTTACAATCGCTTGGGCGAGAGGGTGATTGGATTCATTCTCAATGGAAGAAACGATAGAAAGAATGGAACGTTCCCTGCCATTTTCTAATGGAAGGAAATCAGTGACCTCCGGCTCTCCTTTCGTGAGCGTGCCTGTTTTATCAAAGGCGATTGCTTTTAGATGAGAAAGGTGTTCGAGGTGGACGCCACCCTTAAACAAGATCCCATGGCGTGCGCCTTTAGATATGGCTGATAACGTTGCAGGCATAATGGAAGCGACAAGAGCACATGGAGATGCTACAACAAGTAGAATCATCGCCCGGTAAATGGTCTCCATCCACGTCCACCCAAATAGAAAGTGAGGGAGGAATAACATCAGGCCTACGACGGCTAATACGATTTTTACATACGTACTTTCGAACCTCTCAATAAACAATTGTGAGGGGGATTTCTCACTTTGAGCGTTTTGAACCATGGCAATGATTTTATGAAAAAGCGTTTCATTCGATGGTTTGGTGACCGAGACCACAAGACTACCGTCAATATTCATCGTCCCCGCGAAAACTTCTCCTGTTTCTCCTTTGCTTACAGGAAGGGATTCTCCTGTTATGGCACTTTCGTTTAAACTGGAGCTCCCCTTCACAATAGTTCCATCTGCAGGGACACGTTCTCCAGGTTTAATTAATATTTGATCGCTGATTTGAAGTGTTTTTACAGGTACCCATTCATACCCGGCATTTGTAATGAGGAAGGCTTCTTCCGGCTGCAAATGCATCAATGAAGAGATCTCTTTATGGCTTTTGTTCATCGTGTACGTTTCCAGAGCTCCGCTTAGAGCAAAGATGAAGATGAGGATGGCCCCTTCTGTCCAGTATCCAATCGAAGCAGAGCCTATAGCGGCTAGGATCATGAGCAATTCTACATTGAGTGATTTTTCTTTTACCGTTTCTTCTAATCCTTCTTTCGCTTTAGCAAATCCACCAATAAGGAAGGCCGTCACATATAAACTGACATAAAAAGAAGGCGCCCAATGGTGTTCACCATACCACGCTAGTAAGATAAGTAATCCACTGCTTATGGCTGCGATCAATTCAGCGTGTTCCTTAAGAGATGAAGACGATGGTAATTTCCACCACTTCAAGGAAGGGAAGGTTCGTGATTGATTCATACAATTTTCAACTCCTTTTGTTAATTGAGAATCAAAGTCAATTAATATGGGGAACAAGAGTGTTTATTTATAATAATTTTAATTTAATACATATTATTATCATATCATGAAAGGGTGATAATACAAGTGTAAATAATGGAATGGGTAAAAAAGAATCAAGGCAGTTGATATTACAGGTGTCAAGTTGCTATATTAGACAGGTGCAATAAACATATGGAAGGTGGAAATAACGAATGCGCAAAGGTCTTTTATTCATACTTATGCTTATGCTTGCCGGATTCCTCGCTGCTTGTGGTTCAAGTGATGAAGGAGAAAGCAGTTCAGATAGCAATGGAAGCGAAGAGGCTTCCGATAGCAAATGGAGTGAAATCCAAGAAAAAGGGGAGATTGTCGTCGGAACTTCCGGGACGCTTTTCCCAGCTTCTTATTATCCAGAAGACTCTGATGAGATGACTGGATATGACGTAGAAATTATGAGAGAAATAGCGGACCGTCTTGGTCTTGAATTAAAATTTGAAGAATATGGAGTAGACGGACTGCTTTCTGCCATCAACAGTGGCCGTATTGATGCAGTGATTAACGACATGGAAGTGACGAAAGCTCGTCAAGAACAGTTTACGTTTAGTGAACCATATAAATATTCTTATTCCACAATGATTGTCCGTGAGTCTGACTTATCCGGAATTGAGAAATTGGAAGACCTCGAAGGAAAAACACATGGCGGTGGAGCGACTACCGTCTTCTCCCAAATTGCTGAACACTTTGGGGCAGAGACGAAAACTTATGGTAATGTAACCAATGATGTTTATTTACGCGATGTTGAAGGCGGGAGAACAGATTTCATTATCAATGATTACTACTTGCAGTCCCTTGCATTAAAAGCACTGCCTAATATTGAAGTTCAACTACATCCAGACTTGAAGTTCCATCCGACGAACTCAGCCATTGTTATGCCGAATGATGCATCCAAAATGAAAGAGGAAATCGACGCTGTTCTCCAAGAGATGCGAGAAGATGGAACCCTTACGAAGCTTTCTGAAGAGTTCTTCGGTGGCAAGGATGCTTCTAAAAAACCAGAAGCGGACATCCGTGAAATCGAAGGTCTAGAACTGTAAGGAGATCCTTATGTTAGGTATTGAAATAAACGAAATTCAAATCGAAAAGTTATTTAACGCGGAGCGTGCCTGGGCGAACCTTCCTTTTATTCTTGAAGGTGTGCCTTTGACTTTGCTGGTCGCTTTAAGTGGCATGTTGGTAGGACTCGTTCTAGGCTTCTTTTTAGCACTTGCGAGAGGATCGGATCGTGTCTGGCTTAGATGGCCGGCTCGGTTTTATATTTCATTTATGCGGGGTACGCCGATCCTTGTGTATTTATTCGTTTTGTATTTCGGTCTTCCTGTTGTAGGAATAAAAATGCCGGCAACCGTAGCTGCGATTATCGGGTTCGGAACAAACAGTGCAGCCTATATTGCAGAAATCAATCGAGCTTCTCTGAACAGTGTTCCGAATGGTCAATGGGAATCATCCCGCGCGCTGGGATTTACGTATTGGCAGGCGATAAGAAGAATCATCATGCCACAGGCAACTCGAATCGCCATCCCGCCGCTTGGGAATGTCTTTCTTGATTTACTGAAAGCTACATCACTTGCTGCCATGATCTCAGTACCTGAGATTTTGAACAAAGCACAAATTGCAGCAGGACGAACGGTCGATTCGATGACGATGTATATTACAGCAGCCCTCGTGTATTGGCCGCTTACCATGATTTTTTCTGCGCTTCAAGATTACTTGGAGAAGCGTCACAACCGATATCTATAAACGATGAAGCCAGAGCCGTATAGTCAGCTCTGGCTTTTTTCTATTTTACTAATATTTCGCATCACTCCAACGTGAACATGTACCGGGTGCGAAATGTAAGTAAGCTCATACCTGGTACCAAGATGATCGATGAATGTACCAGGTACACATAGTTGAAAGTTCGTACCGGGTACAGAACTAAAAGGATTGAAAAATAGCCTTGATTCGAAAGAGTTCATCCTTTATGATGGACCTTGTGTGTTTAAATCGTAATGATTATCAATTAACTTATATCCTGAAAAGGGAATGCTAGAAAACAGACGTTTTTACTTTGACGTACGTATCCATTATAATTTAATTCGTAATGATTATTATTTCGAAAGGGATTGACCATGGAAAATCGAACAATCGTAAAGTTAGAAAATGTATCTTTTAAATATGATAGAGAATGGGTCGTCAAAGACGTAAACCTGGACATCCAATCTGGCCAGTTCCTCGGTCTTGTCGGTCCGAATGGGTCAGGGAAATCCACATTGATTAAACTGATGCTGGGGCTTGTTAAACCGGATCAGGGTTCCATTCACTTATTCGGTCAAACCTTAAAACAATATCAGGATTGGCAGGAGATTGGATTTGTCTCACAGAAAGCCAACAGTTTCAATTCTGGTTTTCCGGCGACGGTGATTGAAGTCGTGAAGACAGGACTTGTCTCCCGAATTGGAGCATTTAAATTTTTCAATAAAAAACATAAAGAAAAAGCCTTAGAAGCTTTGAGAGTTGTAGAGATGGAGGAATACGCCTACTCCAATATCGGAGAGTTATCTGGAGGACAGCAGCAGCGTGTGTTTATTGCAAGGGCCTTAGTAAGTGATCCATCGTTATTAATCCTAGATGAACCGACGGTCGGAGTAGATGCCAAGCACGTAACGGAATTTTATGATTTGCTCGGTAAACTGAATCAAGAGCAGGGGATTACCCTTTTGATGGTCACCCACGATATTGGGACGATCACAGACCATGCGACACACGTCATTTGTATGAATAAAACGGTCCACTTCCACGGAGCTTCAGAGGAGTATAAGGAGTTTAGTGAAGAGGATCTCAATCAGCTTTATGGTCATTCCGTCCAGCAGCTGACCCATAATCACGAGCATCATGAGGTGAACCACAATGATTGATAGTTTTCTGCAATATGAATTTTTACAAAACGCCGCTATAACAGGGATCTTAATTGGGATTGTTGCTCCATTATTAGGAGTGTTCATTGTGGTTAGACGCCTTTCGTTGATTGCGGACGCCTTATCCCACATCACGTTAACAGGGATTGCCGCAAGCCTGCTGCTTGAAAAAAGAGTGACCGCCGTCAATGACTGGAACCCGATTTATATGGGGATGGTCTTTTCCGTGTTCGGAGCGATATTGATTGAGCGGCTTCGAAAAGTGTATAAACACTATGAGGAACTTGCCATTCCTATTATTCTTTCTGGAGGAATCGGCGTTGGTGTTATTCTCATTTCTCTTGCAGATGGTTTTAATACGGATTTATTTAGTTATTTATTCGGAAGTGTAACAGCCGTCAGCCGTGATAGTATGTGGACAGTACTGGTGATTACTTCCATTGTCATTCTTATCGTTATTCTGTTTTATAAGGAACTTTTCGTCCTATCCTTTGATGAGGAGCATGCGTCTGTGTCTGGTGTGAATGGAAGATGGATTCATTTGTTGTTTATCGTCATGGTCGCACTAGTGATTGCATCCTCTATGCAGGTGGTTGGGATTTTACTTGTTTCCGCCTTAATGACCTTACCAGTGGCCTCAGCGATCCGTATTGCAAAAAGCTTCAAGCAAACGATTGGTTTATCGATCGCATTTGGAGAAACCTCTGTTCTGGTAGGTCTCATTTCGTCCTATCATCTCAGTGTACCTCCAGGAGGAACGATTGTAGTGACAGCTATTTTAATTTTGATTATGTCGATTCTTTACAAACGAGTACGAGCTCAACAATGGATAAAGGGTGAAGCATAATGAATGTAGAGACAGCTTTGCAGAAGTTGAAGGAGAAGGGATATAAGAGGACAAAGCAGCGTGAACGCATATTAGAAATTTTTGTAAAACAAGATCAATATATTGCTGCAAAAGAAATTTTAAAAGAGATTCAAAATGATTTCCCGGGTGTCAGTTACGATACGATTTATCGAAATCTCTATATGCTGACAGACGTGGATATTTTAGAAGCTACAGAGCTTGGAGGCGAAAAGCATTTTCGTTTAGGATGTGATACGCATGGCCATCACCATCACTTCATTTGCACTACATGCGGAAAAACGAAGTCGATCGAGTTCTGCCCAATGGATAGTATCAATGAGAACCTCAATGGATATGATGTCGAAAACCACAAGTTCGAAATTTATGGTAAATGTCCACAGTGTCACTGATCTATGCACTGGATGGAGAAGGAACCTGCGTTTTTAACGCGGGTATCTTTTTTGTGTGCGGCAAAAAGTAATGGTTACTGTTTACAAAGTGTAACGGTTACGATATAATCTTTTTGGAAGACGAGGAGGTCGACGAATGAAAAAACTAGCAATCTTATTATCTTTTATACTTACCATTCTAGTGGTTACAGCTTGTGGGAATGAAGAGACATCAACCGAACAGAATAAGGAAACAGCAAATGACGAGAATGGGGAGCTAAATGTTTATACAACGGTTTATCCTTTACAATTTTTTACTGAACAAATAGGTGGAGAGACGGTAAATGTTCAATCCATTCTGCCTCCCGGTTCAGACGCACACACATATGAGCCAACGACCAAGGAAATGGTGAAAATGGCGGAAGCGGATCTTTTCATTTACAATGGTGCCGGTTTAGAAGGTTATGCAAAGAAAATTTCTGAATCTATTCAGCCAGAGGGTGTGGAGATCCTCGAAGCAGCAGGGGATATCGACCTAAAAGAACATGTTCATAACCATGGAGAAGATGCTCAGGAGGGAGAGGATCATGCCCATGAAGAGGACAGCCACGGAGAAGATGAGCAAGCAAATGAAGAAGACGCCCACAAAACAGATGAACTTGCCAATGCAGAAGATAATCATGAAGGCCACGACCATGGAGAAATGGATCCTCACGTTTGGTTGGATCCCGTTCGAGCGGCACAAATGGCAGAAGGAATCAAAAGTCAGTTGATTAAAATGAATCCAGAACAGAAAGAGCTTTATGAAGAAAACCATAAAGAATTACAAGCGAAATTGATGGATTTAGATCAGGAGTTTCATAATCGTGTAGAATCAAAAACTAAAAGCAAAGTCATCGTTTCTCACGCTGCTTATGGTTACTGGGAAGAGGCTTATGGGATTGAGCAGATTGCTGTGTCAGGACTAAGTCCGACAAATGAGCCTTCTCAGAAAGATCTTGAAAATATCGTTCAAGTCGCCGAGTCAAATGACCTCGAGTATGTAGTCTTCGAGCAGAACATCACTCCGAAAGTTTCAGAAGTGATCCAAAAAGAAATTGGGGCAGAGGCGCTTCGTTTCCACAACCTGTCTGTTTTAACGGAAGATAATGTGGATAACGATGAAGATTACTTTACTTTGATGGAACAAAACCTTGATGTACTGACTCAAGCATTATCAGAATAAACAAAAGCTGCGGACATGATGTCCGCAGCTTTTTTTCATACATATTCTTTTAGTGGAAGTTTTAGTTTTTAGGATCAAGAATTGTATCAAGCGTGCTGTGGTTCTGAAGCACTTGGATCTTTTTTGGAAACGGTAGCTGCAAAAACAATGATTAACAGCGTAACAATGACGTAGAAAAACGATAGGTTCGGCCAAAGGTCCAAGAAAAATCCGGACAAGAAAGGTCCTAGAATACTTCCGACACTAAATGCCATTCCGCATAAAATGTTACCCGCAGGAAGAAGGTCCTTTGGCAGCAAGTCTGTCATAAATGAAATGCCTAAAGAGAACAAAGAACCGACGAATAAACCGCCCAGTGCGAAAGTGGCGAAAAGAGCGACCACGGAGTTTTCAAACAGAGCAGCGGCAAGGAAGGCAATGATTCCCCCGGCTACCACGGTCAAGATGACTTTTTTTCTTCCAATCCGATCACTTAAAGCACCTAAAGGAATTTGAGAAAATAAACTTGCAGCAGCAAAACTCGGAATAATCAAGGATAATAAGTTAACATCATGTCCAATCCTCATCCCGTATACAGGGAAGATTCCATGAAGGGTCGCTTCTAGAAATCCATAGGCAAGTGGTGGCAAAAAAGCAACCCAGGCCATACGAATGGCTTTGGCAAACCTTTTGATTGAACTTGTTCCATAGGCTGTGGTATGGTCTTTTTCAGGTGTTTCATTTCTCACCCAGCTCATGAATAACCAGACCATTAAACTTAAGAATGAGGAAATGATGAATGGGACATAGATACCGAAAGACAACAAGTTGGTCATCAACGGTCCAAGTGTAAAGCCTACACTAAAAAACAAGCCGTAATAAGCGATGCTTCGACCACGGTTGTGTTTTTCAGCTGTGGCTGTGATCCACGTTTGAGTTCCAAAGTGAAGAATTTGGTCACCAATCCCAATGGTGACTCTTAAAATGAACCAGAACCATAGCGCCTGCCAGAAGGGAAATAAGGCAAGAGACACTATAACCAGGGCCCCTCCAGCCATAATCATTGGTTTATAACCGACTCGTTGAAGCGGTCTTTCCATGAATGGAGAGGAAAGTAAAATTCCTATATAAAGCCCAGTTGCATGCAATCCATTGATAGAAGAAGAAATGCCGTTCTGTTCAAGGATGACAGCGATCAATGGAAGGAGCATCCCCTGGGAAAATCCTGAAATGGTCACGAGACCTATTAAAATCCAGAATCGTGTTTGTTTGGATACCATAAACTGACTGCCCCCTTTTTCATACTTCCTTATCGTATAAGAAATCGATAGGAGGGGACAAGTTTTTCTTTCTCATAAGAAGGTTATTTCCTTACTGAAAACGGTTATTATAAAACTAAAGGCGCAGCATATTGTCAAAGGAGTGAATGAATCATGGACTTTTATTTAAAAGAAAACGGTGTACGCACGTCATTTGAGTACGGCCAAATGAATATTTCTGGTGATGAGACGTTTGGTTTCCGCCCTTATCAGCTTATGGTTGCTTCCATTGCAGGTTGCAGCATCGGAGTTTTTAGAAAGATCCTGGATAAGCAACGGACGGACTATGAGGATATTAAAGTGACGGCCGAGGTCGAGAGAAATCCTGATGAAGCCAATCGTATCGAAAAAATTTATCTTCATTATGTTATTAAAGGGTATCATTTAAATCAGGATAAGTTGTTGAAGAATCTGGATATTTCACAGAAAAATTGTTCCATGGTTCAATCGGTTCAAAATAGTATAGAAGTAGAAGAAACGCTTGAGTGCATTCAACTAAGCAAGTAAAATGAAAGAGCCTTATCCTGAATTTGGATAAGCGCTCTTTTTTTGTGCTTTATCCTATTGCGCATAAGCTTCTTATTCTTGAAGACTAAGTTTCGAGATGTTTGTTGGAATTTAGGGGCTCCGGGAAACAGTTCGCTTTCCATGGGGCGGGCGGTGAGCCTCCTCAGGCTACGCCTTCCGGGGTCTTACCTGTCCCACACGTCCCATAGGAGTCTCACCGTTTCCCTCCGCCCCTTCATCATATAAGTGTCTCGAAACTGCTCTCAAAATAAGGAGCTTGCGAGCGTAATGGAAGATGGTGAGTCCACTCTTAAAACAGGAGCACTTATATTCTGAAGATTGCTATAGAGCCTTTTTTTACTAGAACGCAGTTATTTTGGAAGATGCTCTTAATGTGTATGTGGGTTTGTTTTTCACACTCATCGAATGGGGGGGAAGCTGCGAGACTCCCGTGGGAGAAGGAGATAGGCGAGATCCCGCAGGACGTAGTCCGAGGAAGCTCGGCGCTCCCGCACAGGAAAGTGTTCAAATGCGGAATCGCCCTGCTTATGACGCGAGTGTCTGGGCGATGGAGCTAGACGAGTTGCTTCCCAACCACCCCTGACATCCATATAGGCAACGAACCCCGCAAACAAACTGAGTCTTCAAGAATACTGTCATATAGTTGAATAAATGTTGATATGCCAAAAATTATGTCTGGCGTTATATAAAGAAAGAGGAGAGAGATGGAATGAGGAATATTTTTATTAAAGCTTTCTTTTATCTGATAGGGTTAATCATCATTTCCCTTGGGATTACACTAACGATCAAATCAGATCTTGGTGCTGGTGCGTGGGATGCTGTGAATGTCGGCCTGTCTGAGACCATCGGTTTTACTGTGGGGAGCTGGGTCATTATTATCGGTGCTATGCTGATTTTTACAAACGCTATCATTGCGAAAGAAAAACCGGATTTATTGGCTGTTATCACTATATTTGTCATTGGACAATTCATTGATTTCTGGATGTTATCGGTTTTTGATACTTTCGGGCTCGCATCATTTTGGATTCAATTGACGGTGCTGGTGGGTGGGATTGCCCTTATTGCCTTTGGAGTTTCTTTATACTTACAACCGAAATTTTCTCTGAACCCCATCGATGGGTTCATGGTTGCTCTACAGAAGAGATTCGGTTTCAGTTTACGAACGGCAAAAACGTTGACGGAAGTCTTTGCGCTTGTGCTTGCTCTAGCACTAGGAGGGCCGATTGGAATCGGTACCGTCATTATTATTGTCTTGATCGGACCATTCATTCAGTTTTTTGATGGGAGGGCGAACCACGTCATGAACAAGATGCTTTCGTGATTCCCTGTGTATAGTCTGGGCCATTTTTCACAAAATATAAAAAAAGAAAGGTGGCCCATGATGTGAAAAGAAAATGGTTAGGACTGATCATATTTATTGGGATCTTCATGTTCATCAGTGCTGGATCTATATCAGCTGAAAATAAGAAGGCAGAAAAAGAAAGTGCTATTCCGAACCATGTACTGAACATATCCAAAGACAATACGTACCCGAATTCGACGGATGATCAAGAGTTGTTGGAAGCGGAAGAAATTACGAAAGAATTGATGGAAGATACGGATATTCGCGTGAAGAACCCGCAATTGATTGAGATGTTGAATGAAACGTCATTGAAACCATCCCCGTTCGCCATTGGTTACAGAGGCGAGATTTTTTTAGGGAGATGGCCGCTTGCTTACGAATCCAAAGAAACAAATATCAATTGGGAATACCAGGAGATCAATACGAATGAATACAGCAACCATGGTGGGAAGCAAACAGAGAAGTTAAGTTATGTCCAGAAAGAGGAAAAGCAGATCAAAGGTGGTTTAACTTCAAGAATCAGTCACAGCGACCAAATGATGAAGCTTATTCTTCTGGAAGCACAAAAGAATACGAAACTTCCACTTTCCTTCAACACCGTCATTGGTAAAGGCACAAAGCAAAACAATACCTATGGTGTACCAACGAACAAAGTAGGAATTCTGCATGCTTATGCACCAGCTGTCAATGAAAAAGGGGAAGTGACCTTTGGTGATGTGTACATTCAGCTTAAAGGTTCGAAAAAAACGTTGAACGTAAAGAACGTCACGCGGCAAGGAATCGGAGCATGGATTCCGATCCAAGATCACGTGAGCTTTTCATTTGAAGTGAAATGATGGTCCTCATGACCGGATGAATTCAATTCGACGCGCTGTTCTGCCATGAAGATGTTGTTTTTAAACAATTCTTCAGCAAGAATGAGGCGCGTTTTTTTTGCTGCCGTCCAGTAGACTAAGTCATTGACCATACCAACAACTGTGTATTCATATCCGCGGTGTTCATGGTTCAAAGATGACATGCCATACACTTGGAAAGGCTCAAAAGGCTTATCCGTCAAATCTTTCTTCAAGTACTCATGCAATTCCTCATTGAGACGCTCACAAGCTTTTTCTAAGACTTGATACGCTTGTTTCGGATCTTGATGAAAACTTGTCGTTACCTTCTCAATCACGCGCATATATTCAAAGTTATAGTTTTCAATCGTGTTGATCTGACCATTGCTTATGGTGAGTAACTTTCCACTCCATTGGCGTACCTTTAAGAACCGGAGGCCAATGTCCTCAACTGTCCCGTGGAAGGTGTTGTTGACGGAGATGAAGTCACCTTTATGGAGCTGCTTTTCATATAAAAGGAACAGGCCGGCAAAGAAGTCTTTGATCAGACTCTGTGCACCAAAACCTACAATAATACCGATGACTCCGGCTCCGGCAAGTAATTTTTCAATCGAAGTGAATTCATCAAGAACGATAAGAATGAACCCAATGAGTGCCACATAACTGATGATGGAATTGAGCATGGATTCTAGAGTGTTTTCTTTTCTTTCTTCAATGAAGTCCGTTTTCTTGAAGAACGTGTGAATGACTTTACGGAGAATGAGAACAACTACAAAAAGAATAGCTGCAATTAATAACAACCTGATAACGGCGTGTTCTTCCAGGTAAGTATTGAACTCGGCTAATGACATGGATTCGTCCTCCTATATGTTCTATCAAGCATTATAGCATTAGTGGTGGATGGATTTCTTCTTTGTGGACAGGCCGAGTGACATGTACTATGATGGACGTGGCCAAAACGTGAAAGTTTGCAGAAAAGAGGTGCAGAGGAATGTCACAACAAGAACGGATCGAGGATCTGAAAGTGCGCCTGGCGGATTTTATGGGACGTATTGAAAAGTTAGACCCGGAAGAAACTTCTGTTGAAGATATCGATCGTCTTATTTCCATGTTGGAAGATCTTGAAAAGAACATGGAATAAACGGTTATCGTCAGAATTGACTCTCAATTTTTTTGAGGGTTGATTTTTTTACGTTCGTGCTTTATCATGATAAATCGTTAATGCATGAAAAGAATGAGAGGAGAATGTTTTATGGCATGGGCAGTTGTTGTCTCTGTCCTCGTAATGACAATCTTAAGCTTGTTACGTGTGAATGTCATTATCGCCATTCTTGCCGCTGGACTGACTGCAGGACTCATGAATGGTGAGACCTTAGTGAGTTCATTAGAACTGCTTGTCGGCGGTATGGGCGAACAGGCGAGCGTGGCGCTTAGTTATATATTGTTAGGAGCATTTGCGGTAGCCATCAGTTATTCAGGGATCACCTCATTGCTGATTGGATATCTGCTTAGAGTTTTGAAGGATAAACGAACGATGATGGTACTTGTCATCGCATTTGTTGCGAGCTTGTCCCAAAATGTTATCCCTGTACACATTGCTTTTATTCCTATCTTAATTCCACCATTACTGAAGTTGTTTGATGAAATGAAATTGGACCGCCGGGCAGTAGCGGCAGCGTTGACCTTCGGTTTGAAAGCACCCTATGTCATGTTGCCGGTTGGTTTTGGATACATCTTCCATGAAACGATTCAATCTTCTATGAGCAGCAGTGGAATCGATCTTGGCATTGGTTCGATCGCCCAATCTTTGATTATTCCTGGTTCAGGTATGATTGTCGGTCTATTCATTGCTATTTTTGTTACGTATCGGAAAAAACGTGATTTGCCAGATGTGGCTACAGAAGGACAAGGGTTTGAAGTCAAGAAAGTGGAAACGGCTAAATTCAACCTTCAGCATATTTGGACCATTGTCGCGATCGTTGTCACCTTAGTGATTCAAGCGGTATGGCAGAACCTTATTTTAGCTGCTCTTGCAGGAATTATCCTTATGTTTATCTTCCGTGTAGTCCCTTATCACAAAGGAGACAAAGTAGTGAATGAAGGAATCGGAATGATGGGCTTCATCGCCTTTGTCATGTTAGTGGCTGCAGGTTATGCAAACGTTTTGACAGAAACTGAGTCTGTATCAGCTCTTGTCGAAGTCAGTTCCGAATATCTTGGTGACAATCAGGCATTTATCGCATTCTTATTGTTACTTGTCGGTTTAATCGTCACTATGGGAATAGGATCTTCTTTTGCGACCATTCCGATTTTAGCTGCACTTTTCGTGCCAATTTGTTTGTCAGCAGGGTTTTCACCAATGGCAACTGCTGCTTTAATAGGAACCGCTGGAGCTTTAGGTGATGCTGGTTCTCCTGCATCTGATAGTACACTTGGACCGACTTCCGGTCTGAATGCAGATGGAAAACACAATCACATTTGGGATACTTGTGTTCCGACATTCTTACACTTCAATATTCCACTGTTCATCTTCGGATGGGCGGCGTCCCTATTTTTATAAAAGGCATGTGGGTAATATTCCCACCTGCCTTTTTTTATATTCAGTGTGTGTCCACACATACTAAGAAAAAAGTGAGTGGTACGTATGTGGAAAAAAACATTCGCCGTTTTACTGGTGTTATTCCTTTTGATTTTGCCCAACCAGACATTGGCTGAAGGCTGGGGTTTCAGTAAGAAGAAAGATGGTTCCGTCCCTGATGTGGGTCGATACGGTCCTATGATTGAGAAGTATGATGGTTTTTATGCAGATCCTTCCGGTGACCCGGTTGTTTATTTGACTTTTGATAATGGCTATGAGCAAGGGTACACAGGTCAAGTGCTCGACGTATTGAAGGAAAAAGGTGTACCGGCCACTTTTTTTGTTACCGGTCATTATATTGAAAGTGCACCAGAACTATTAAAGCGGATGGCGAAAGAAGGGCACTTAATTGGGAATCATTCCTGGAGCCATCCTGATTTTACAAAAGTATCGAAAGAGAAAATGAAGCAGGAGTTAGAAAGGGTAGACCAGGCTGTAAAAGAGTTGACGGATCAGGAAGTGATGACTTTCGTCCGTCCACCACGAGGAACCTTTAATGAGAAAACTCTAAAATGGGCAAAAGATTTTGGGTACACTCATGCGTTTTGGTCGCTTGCTTTTGTGGACTGGGAGACAGACAAACAACGGGGCTGGGAATATGCGTATAGAAGCGTCATCGATCAAATTCACCCAGGTGCCGTCATCCTCCTACACACCGTCTCTCAAGATAATGCAGAAGCCTTGTCTCAACTTATTGATGAGCTTAGAAAAAGAGGGTACAGTTTTGGAAGTTTGAATGATCTTATGATCAAACAGATGGTTCCAGCGCCTGTTTGGGGACTCTGAGTCCAAACCACTGCACATTCCGTGCAGTGGTTTTTCATATTCATTTAAGAATTAAATTTGATGTAGATAATAAGTTGTTGAAGAATATGGCAGGATTGTTGAAGACTCAGTTTCAAGATGTTTTCGGGGTTCGTTGCCATGTTGAGCGTCAGGGGTGGCGGGGAAGCAACTCGCTTTCCTGTGGGGGAGCGCCGTGCTTCCTCGGGCTACCGCCCTGCGGGATCTCGCCTGTCTCCTTCTCCCACGGGAGTCTCGCAACTTTCCAACCACCCCATTCTGTAGGTGAGAAACGAACCCACAAACACAGTAGGAGCATCTTCCAAATCAACAGCTTTCTAGTTAAAAAGGGACTGTATAGCAAGCTTCAGAATATAAGTGCTCTTGTTTTAAGAGTGAATTCACCAACTTCTATTACGCTCGAAAGTTGCTTATTTTGGGAGTAGTTTCGAGATACTTATATGGCAAAGGGGCGGAGGGGATGGCGAGACTCCTGCGGGAAAAAAGTGCATGGTGAGACCCCACAGGACACAGTCCGAGGAGGCTCACCGCGCTCCGCGGAAAGCGAGCTATCCCCGCAGCCCCCATCCACTCACCAAAGTCTCGAAACTGAGTTTTCCACAATTGGGAGCATATATGAAATTGAATGAACGCTGAAAAGTTAAAGGAAACATTGAGGGTGGACATATGTATGTGGATGTAGAACAATGTTTGAAAAGGAATGAAGATGGAAATGAGTAAAAGAGGATATTAGGGCATAGTTCCCATTCTTAACAAATAATAAACAAATCGTCCGACAAAAGGGAGGAAAAACAGTTTGTGGAAAGAAAAGTTTAAAGCAAACACTTTTTATGATTTTGATTACACATTGCTTCGATGGGCTTTTGATCCTCTAACCCGGCTAAACCGAGAAGAGCGTTGGGTGGATGTTCCAGTGAAGCTAGGAGGAAATCATCACATTGTCCGTGTCCAGGGACTCGGCACAACCGCTGATCCTTCTTTTGAAGTGTCGAGTGACAGTGAGGAAGATAAAGAAGCGTTGCTCTCCCACATATCTGATTTATTTCAATGGAATATAGATATAGAAAAAGTGCATCACCACTTCTTAGATACAAATTTAAAAACAATGTTTCAAGCACATCCAGGTACACCGATTGTGAAAGATTTTCATCTCTATGATTGTTTGATGAAAGTCATCATCCACCAGCAGTTGAATATGAAATTCGCTTATACGTTGAGTACTCGTTTCGTGGAAACGCTTGGGACAAAAAAGGACGGGGTATGGTTTTACCCAGATCCTGAAACTGTAGCCGATACCCCTTATGAAACGTTGAGAGAATTGCAATTCAGTCAGCGTAAAGCAGAATATGTTATTGATACATCGCGTTTGATTGTGGATGGGAAGCTGCATTTGGAAGCATTGGCGAATGAATCAGATGAGGAGATTATGAAGCAACTGGTTAAGGTTAGAGGGATCGGGCCTTGGACAGCAGAAAACTGGATGATGTTCGGTGTTGGTCGACCGAACCTTTTTCCAAAAGCCGATATTGGTATTCAAAATGCTTTGAAGTTTTATTTTGACTTGGAAACTAAGCCGACATACGAGCAAATGGAGCAGTGGAGTAAAGAATGGGAGCCTTATTTGAGTTATGCTTCCTTAACGCTCTGGAGAAGTATTGAAGGGTGAAAACAAACAAGAAAATAGTCATAAACTTGTCTTCTGTCTCATAATTTGTAGTAAATAGAAAAATAATGGGTGAATTGTTTTGAAAATATTCAAAATTGTTCAGGCTTGCGTTATAATGATAACCGTACTGGAAAATATTGAACGGCTAAAAGGAAAGAGGTCTTAATATTGGTAATTAGAGAGAGGTATTCTGACCAAGTGCATAGCGGCGAAATTTTGGATGTTCTAAGTTTGAATGGTACACCTGCATGTTTACTGGATTTGCGTCTACAAACGGTTACGCTTAATCAGCAGATGCAAGGAACACTTCAACTGCAAGAGTCGGACATGTCGTTCTCTCAATGGATCCGTAGTTTTGGTCACACAGGACAGCAACGCCTTCAACAGGTTTTGCATAATCTCCTGACAGATGGTAATAGGGAATCATCTGTCCAGTTGACAGATATCAACAAGTATAAATATCAATGCAAAATGGTTCATCTGACGAATGGTCAGATTGCTTTTTCCTTGAAAAGTATAAAGGGCCTGAACGATGGTCCTGTTCCCATGACTCTCTCTTCGAATAAGCAGAAAGAAGCCCCTTTGTCATTGAACCAATCTGTCGGTTATCAACACCATCGTAATATGATACACATGTTTGGAACCGAGTCTTCCCCTATGAAAAATCGAATGATGCATCTTGTCGATAAATTCCCACACGGACTGGCATTGATCAATCACAACTGGGAAGTCACGTATGCCAATCCAAAAATGGAAGAGATGACAGAGGTCCCTTTCTTACAAAACTATTTTAAGAAGTTGTGGGATATCTTTCCGATTCGTGAACATTATCATTTCTTTCAACAGTATTTAAGGTCCATGGAGACACAAGAGACGGTGGAATTTGAAGGATATCTTAAGAAAACCAATACAGATGTCCAGGTTACAGTTCATCCTACCGAAATGGGGATCACTGTCTTCCTTCAGGACATAACAGAATACAAGAATCAATTAAAAGCATTGAGGGCGTCAGAAGAAAGGTTTGCATTACTTGCAAATAATATTAAAGATGTCTTCTGGATCAGCCAGCCGGACTTTAAAGAACTGCACTATGTCAGTCCTGCTTTTCAGGAAATGTTCGGAATCTCCCGACGGGAAGCTTTCCTGGATCCAAATTCGTTGATGGAAAAAGTTCATGAATCAGACCGCGCTTCATTAAGAACTGCTCTAGATGAAATGGCAAAGAAAGAAAGTGAAGTAGAATATCGTCTTTCAGGTCCTAAAGAAGAATCGAAATGGATTCGTACGAAAGGTTTTCCTGTTGAGTATTATGGGAATTCTTATGTTCTTGGTATTCATGAGGATGTTACGGAATACAAAGAGATGTTAGAACTTAAAGAGAAATCCCAGCAGCTGTCCACGATCACGCAAATGTCGGCCGGTATTGCCCATGAAATTAAAAACCCTTTGACCGCGATTAAAGGATTTCTCCAGATTGGGGCAGCTAATCCTGAGTTGAGGGATAACTATCAGGAAATTATTCTCGACGAAGTCAATCGCATCGAAGCCATCGTCCAGGACTTCATGATGTTATCCAAGCCGAAATCCTCTATTCAGCTTGAACAGGTAGATCCTGAACAACTGGTTTCCTATGTGTTGCGGCTGTTGGAACCAGAAGCGAACGAAAAGCAAATCTACCTTCTCTTTGATTGTGATCCTATACAAGACAAATTCGAAACAGAACCGAAGCGGTTGAATCAAATTCTTATCAACCTTGTCAAAAATGCCATCGACGCTGTGGATCTAGGAGGAGAGGTTCGTGTAAGCATACAGATGTCCAGCTCTAACCTAACGCTTTCCGTTAGAGACAATGGACCTGGATTAACACCACAAGAGCTTGCCAAAATTGGTGAACCTTTCTTTACAACCAAAGAAAAAGGAACCGGTCTAGGAGTGATGGTCACAAAGAAAATCGTCTCAGACCTGAATGGAGAAATATCATACGAAAGTCAAAAAGGGGCCGGTACAACGGTTACCGTCACCTTACCAAAATAGAAATCTTTGAAAAATCATCATCCCAGCGGATGATGATTTTTTTATGTTTGATTAGTGATTAAAGGGAAGGAGAGAGGCCCTTGCGACAAAAAGACTAACGGAAGCCTTGTCTGCAAATGACACCTTCATTCTTTTTAATGTGTCAGGATTCATCAAATTCTGAAATTTCAGCGATTCAACCCTTATAGTTATTAGAAAATTCTACGTTCAATCGCTTACAAAAAATAAAATATATTTTTACACTCAAAGCTGTTTACAAACGTATTTATGGGCTCTATAATCCCGATTGTACTACAATTTTGTTCGACAAATTCTAACTTATTCCCACATAAAAAGGAGGCTTTCTGATGCTGAAAAAAGTATGGTCTTTTCTATTAATGAACTTAGGTGCGCTCGGGGTAGCCATCAACGTACATTTTTTCCTATCGCCAAACGATCTTGCCACAGGAGGAGTAAGTGGTGCTTCAATTGTACTGAATAAAGTCATTCCTGATCTTTCACTAGGAATGATCATGATTATCTTGAACATCATCCTCTTTATCGTTGGTTTTATATTCTTAGGTTTTCAATTCGGTCTCAAGACCATTTATGCAAGTTTTGCTTTGTCCTTTATGGTATGGGGGCTGGAAGCATTTTTCCCGATGCAGGAAGCTTTAAGTGATGACCTTCTCATCCAATTGATTATCGGCCAAATTATCGCGGCATCAGGAATGGCACTTGTTTTCCATCAGGGAGCCTCTACCGGCGGAACAGATATCCTCGCTATGATCCTGAATAAATTCTTTTCCATTGAAGTTGGAAAAGGTGTCTTATTCTCTGATATTGCGATTGCAACATCGTCCATCTTCCTATTCGGACCAACCGTCGGAATGTACGCGTTTTTCGGTGTCATTTTGAATGGCCTAGTTATCGACTACATGTTGCAACAATTTGAAGACAATAAAGAGATCGTCATTATCAGTCGTGAAAGTGAACAAGTCCGTTATTTCATCGTCCATCAGCTCGGACGAGGGGCTACCATTCACCAGGCAAAAGGAGCTTTTAATCAAGAAGACAAAGAAGTCATTACAACGATTCTAAGCCGCAAAGACTACACACGTTTGAAAAAATATATGACAGCGATAGACGAACAAGCTTTCATTACGGTTCACTCGATGAATGAAATTCTCGGTGAAAACTTTAAACGATTGGCATAAAAGGTGGGATAACATCCAGAACCGTATGTTTACAGACACGCTCAATGAGCGCCGATCCAGAACGGCCGACGTATACGAATACTTGAAGAATCACATTATGTTTCGTCAACTACCACCAGGGACTCAGCTTGTTGAAAACATGATCGGAAAAGAATTACAAGTTTCACGAACCCCTATCCGGAATGCGATGAAAAAGCTGGAACAAGAAGGGTTAGTCAAAATCTACTCCAATCGCGGTGCCTTTGTAGTTGAACCGACGCTTGAAGAAATAAGACAAGCCTTTGATATGAGGCGCCATTTAGAGAAAATGACACTTGAACAAATTTATGATCAGATGAATGAAGAAGATTTCGTACATTTGGAAGAATGGATTGAACATGAAAGAAAAACTTACGAAACCCGGAATATTCTGGAGTACCTGGATGTGAACAAGCAATTTCATATGACCCTTGCGTTAAAAACAAAAAACAGGTTTTTGATTGACTTTACTGAACGAATCCTTAATCAAATCAATGTATATCTTATGTTGTATGATGTGTTTGTAGATGAAGACCTGTACGAAAAGCAGCGCTTCAAAGAACATGAATTATTGCTTGAAGCATTAAGAAATAAAGATTTGTCACGCTTGCTCCAGCTGATCGATCAGCATATGGAAGAAAGCTTGAATTATATGTCTATAACCCAGAGAAAAGATAGGATAGAAGAAAAGAAAAAGAGCCTTTAATCCAGACATTTACAGTCCGGATTTAAAGGCTCTTTTTCTTTGAAGGCGTACAGTTCTAAGTAAAATACTGAGGTTAATAACAACCACTGTGATTAAAGAAGACAGCGTATAATTGAAATTCTTCGTAATCATGGATACAGATAAGAATGCGACGACCATAATGGAGGATATGAGAAATAATTGGTACTTGCTAAGGCCAAGCTGTCTGCGAACGGGGCGAGCTTCCACTGCTGATCACTCCCTGTTTATGCTTACACGTATTATATGAAAACTTAAAATAATTTGTCAATTCAAGTATATGTACCATACCCCCAAATACTCCTCTTTATTCAACTAATTGGCAGGATTGTGTAAGACTCGATTTCGAGACTTTTTGGGTATTTAGGGGCTCCGGGAAAAGGTTCGCTTTCCGTGGGCGAGTGATGAGCCTCCTCGAGCTAACGCTCTGCGGGGTCTCATCTACCACGCACTTCCCACAGGAATCTCACCGTTTCCCTCCGCCCCTTTACCATACGAGACTCTCGAAATCCCTCTAATAGTAACCTGCCAAGTTCGGTAATGAAAGACCTGCTCATCCACGCCGTTATAGAGTCGTTTTAACCATATATTCTGCACGAATAAGGTGTGGTAACAGGGTCTGGGAAACGTCCGCATGAAAAGCGAATGGAGACACGAACGTGTGTGTTTTTCTACTGACTGATCCAAAACACTCCAAATCGTCGTTTCCCTGACCCCGTATCCATGGCCAGGAATTGTCATTCATTATTTCAACTAGGTAAGGCTGCCCTTAAGGCTACGGGGAATGTGCTCACCGCGCTCCCGCGGAAAGCGAGCTATTCCAGCCCCCATCCACTCACCAAAAGTCTCGAAACTGAGTCTTCCACAATCGGGAGCGTTAGTGGTATGATTATTTGTGATTCATTATTTGAAATATTAAGAAAAATTGCTATAATAGAAATGGACAAACTGAACAGTCGCTCATTAAAAAGGAGGCCGCTATATGAAAAGAGAAGAACTGATTGCTCCTGAAAGGTACAATGTCGTCTCTGAGATGGAGAAATACGCAAATGAAACGGGAAGAAAGGCTTTGTTATGGTTGAACGAACAAGGCGATCAGAAAGAAGTTACATACGAAGAGTTAATGAATAATGCGAACAAAATTGGAAACGCTTTCCTCGAGCAAGGGTTGAAGCAAGGGGACAAAGTACTCGTCATGATTCCTCGCTTGATTGAAGCTTATCAAGTGTATATTGCGGCTCTCAAAGTAGGACTTGTCGTTATTCCAAGTTCTGAAATGCTGAGGACCAAGGATTTACAGTATAGAATTTCACATGGAGAAGTGAGTGGTGTCGTCAGCTATTATCCTTATACAGACCAATTCCACGGCGTTAATGAATTTGATGATTTAATCACTTTTTCTGTAGGTGGGGCGAAAGAAAAATGGCGTGATCTTGATTCTCTCATGGATGACCACAGTGAGGAATTGTCCCTCGCGGATACTTCAAGAGATGATATGGCGTTTCTTTCTTATACATCTGGTACGACGGGTAACCCGAAAGGTGTTGTTCATACGCATGGATGGGGGTATGCCCACTTGAAGACGGCTGCCGATAAATGGTTGGCGATTCAAGATGGAGATACAGTTTGGGCGACAGCGGGACCCGGATGGCAGAAGTGGATATGGAGTCCTTTCCTTTCTGTACTCGGAACAGGGGCTCAAGGCCTGATTTATCAAGGGAAATTTGATCCTAAAAAATATTTAAGTTTGATGGATAAGCATGATGTGAATGTTCTTTGTTGTACACCAACAGAATATCGTTTGATGGCCAAAGTAGACAATTTATCTGATTATAAATTAGATGGTTTGCACAGCGCGGTATCGGCAGGGGAACCTTTAAATCGTGAGGTCATCGATACTTTCCAAAAACATTATAATGTAACAGTACGAGATGGTTACGGCCAGACAGAAAATACGTTACTCGTTGGAATTATGAAGGATATGGAAGTACGCCCTGGATCGATGGGACAGCCAACACCTGGTAATCAGGTTGAAATCATCGATGAAATGGGTACGCCTGTGGATGCGGGTGAGGTAGGAGACATAGCCGTTCACCTCGATACACCGGCTTTGTTCAAAGAGTACTATAAAGATCCTGAACGTACGAAGATGTCCCGTCGAGGAAACTATTACGTAACTGGCGATCAAGCAAAAAAGGACGAAGAAGGTTACTTTTGGTTTGAAGGAAGAAGTGATGATATCATCATTAGTTCCGGTTATACCATCGGGCCGTTTGAGGTAGAAGATGCGCTTGTCAAACATGAAGCTGTTCAAGAATGTGCAGTCGTTGCAAGTCCGGATGAAGTTCGCGGAAACATTGTAAAGGCCTACATTGTTCTTCAAAAAGGATTTGAAGGAAACGACGAGTTGGTTTCCGATCTTCAAAATCATGTGAAGGAATTGACGGCGCCTTATAAATATCCTCGAAAAGTCGAATTCATTCAAGAATTGCCGAAGACGACTTCCGGAAAAATACGAAGAGTGGAGCTTCGTCAAAAAGAGAACATTATGAAATAGGGGAAGCATAACAAACCTGAAGGTCGAGAAAGGCCTTCAGGTTTGTTATGCTGAAAAGGAAATTTCAGTAAGATCAGTTAGGAGGGGCTTATGATTAGGAATGTAAAGCTTGAAGATGCAGAAGGGTTCGTTCCTTTAATGGATGCCCTCGGTTATCCATCAAGTAAAGAACAGATAAAAAACAGATTACAAAGTATATTACCACAAGAACACTACCAAACCTTCGTCTATGAGGCGAATGACGAATTGCTTGGCATGATCGGGATGACATTTAGTGAAGCGTACCATACGGATGACCCGCACGTACGGATTATCGCTTTTGTTGTGCGTGAAACGGAACAAGGAAAAGGGATAGGGAAAATGCTCATGGAAAAAGCCGGGGAATGGGCTCTCACTAAAGGGGCTAAAACGATCATGTTGAATAGTGGAAATAGAGCAGAAAGAAAGAAGGCTCATGAGATCTATCATTCCTTTGGGTTTGAGGGAAGAGCGACAGGGTTTTATAAACGACTCGACTAAAATAATCTTAGATGTTTAGACCATAATAAAGACACGGGAAAACTCTTAAGGAGGGTGGTGTGTGGGTGAAAATCAGACTGGAAGTTACATATAAAACCCCAAAGAAAACAGAAGCTTTTTTTAGGTCAGAAGAGATGACGATCGGGCAAGCTTTGTTAATAACAGAGGACTTGGAAAAGACGGGGCGGGCCAAATCAATTACCTTTATCGACGACTATGATACAACATGGAAGCGGAAGGATTTACAAAAATATTTGGATGATCTGGAAACAGAACCTCATGATATTACCGTTTATTTTGATGGCGGTTACGAAATAAAGGAGCGTAAGGCAGGCCTTGGTTGTGTCATTTATTACACTCAAAATAGGAAAGCTATGCGTCTTCGCATGAATGCTCTCGTTGATGAGTTAGGTACAAATAATGAGGCAGAGTATGCGGCCTTACATTTAGCCATTCAGGAATTGGATTTTATGGGGGTTCATCATATTCCCATTCGGTTCGTAGGAGACTCTCAAGTTGTAATCAATCAACTGAATGATGAATGGCCCACGATGGAAGAGACTTTAAATAGTTGGGCGGACCGTATTGATGAAAAATTAAAGCAGATGGGTATTACCCCTTTCTTTGAAGTGATTTCGAGGAAAGATAACGGAGAGGCAGATCGACTTGCTACACAAGCTTTAAAAGGAGTAAAGGTGACAAGTCGAGCGGAGTTGGAGTGAAAAAGGCGGTGGAGATCCATCGCCTTTTTTATTCCACTTAAGGTTGAATGGTAACCGGAGTACCCAACGGGATGGTCCTTGCTAACTCTTCTACGTCTTTATTAAACATGCGGATACAACCTTTGGAGACTGCCTTTCCGATAGAGGAAGGATTGTTGGTCCCATGAATGCCATAATGCTGTTTGGATAAACTCATCCACATCGTTCCATAAGGCCCACCTGGATTGGGAGCTTTGTTAATGATAAAGAAGTTTCCGAAAGGAGTCGCTGAGAGCATGCGCCCCACAGCAATCGGAAATTCCTTTTCCAGTGAACCATTGTTATATAAACGTAATCGTCTTTTGGTAGTGGATACATCAATCCTATAAGGAATTGTATCTGGGTTCGGAAAACCTGGGATATTGATTTGTTGCCCGGGAAAAATCATATTTGGGTTTGCGATTTGGTTTGCTGCCAGGATATCTCTTAACGGCGTACGATAATCTCTTGAAATTTGTGCTAACGTTTCACCTGTTTTTACGATGTGAATCATTCCTATCCCCCCGTTTAAAATGGTTATACCATTTTATGTGGGAAAACAGGTGACTTGCCTATCCATTTCTCTCTCAGAAGAAAGGACCTGACGTAACCAGTCAGGTCCTTTTTTAGGTAAACCATTATAAAACGATGGTTTTATTTTTATGAACGATGACACGATCTTCAAGGGCCCATTTGACGGCTCTGTTTAGGACACTGCGTTCGATTAGGCGTCCTTTCTTCTTTAGATCATTTACACTGTTCCTATGGTCTACTCTAATAACATCTTGTTCAATGATCGGTCCTTCGTCAAGGTCGTCTGTAACATAATGGGAGGTGGCACCAATCAGCTTCACCCCACGTTTGTAGGCCCGTTTGTGCGGGTTGGCACCAATGAATGCGGGCAAGAAGGAATGGTGAATGTTAATAATCTTGGATGGATGCCTGTCTACAAACTTAGGAGTGAGGATTTGCATGTACCTGGCTAAGATAATTAAATCGATATTGTATTCTTCTAACAAATCCAACTGTTTCTCTTCTACCTCTTCTCGAATCTCTTTATTTGCAGGAATGTAATAAAAAGGGATGCCAAAAGACTCGACAATTTCTCTCGCTGATTCATGGTTACTGATGACAAGCGAAATGTCCGTCACGAGGTCACCGCTCTCCCATTCGTATAAGAGCTCACGCAGGCAATGGAGTTCCTTGGATACAAAAACAGCCGTGCGTTTCAATTCGTGTAGGAAAGTCATTCGCCAGGTCATTTCGAATTGTTCTGCAAGGGAATGGAAGTCTGCTTTCATTGTTTTTTCTATGGACTTCATATTTTCTGCAGCAAATACGATGCGTAGGAAAAAGGTTCCTTCTTCATGATCTGTCGTAAATTGATTCGATTCCACAATGTTTGCCCCGTGTTCGTAGAGGAATGTTGAGATGCTGGAAACGATTCCTGGCTTATCGGGACAACTGACGAGCAAGCGGGCTTTATCTTCATTCTTGGTTAAGTAATGTTGAATTTGTTGGTTGGTCGAAGTCATCAACACTCATCCTTCCTTTTTATTCTTCCCATTATAGTCGAGTGAAAGCCGTTTGGAAAGTTGGATCATGTTTCGAAATGGGAGAATTCGGATACATTCTCCATGTAGCAAGTATAATAAAATTTTCTTTCTATAAAGGAGAAATGAAAATGCGTAACTATTTAAAGCATTATATAAACGGTGAATGGGTAGAATCTACAGGAAATGAAACAGAAGACGTGATCAACCCTGCAACAGAAGAAGTGATCGGTACCATTAGTCTTGGAACGAAAGAGGATTTGGATAAAGCGGTCCAGGCGGCCCGTGATGCTTTTCCATCTTTCTCTCAAACCTCTAAAGAAGAAAGAATAAAAATGCTAGAAGACATAGCTGCTGAATATGAGAACCGGAAAGAAGAAATTATTGAGACGATTACGGAAGAGTTGGGTTCACCAAAAACCATCTCAGAAAACGTACATTACATGATGGGATATAATCATTTTTCACAAGCGGCAGAATCATTAAGAGATTTTTCATTCATTGAAGATCGCGGAGGCCATACGGTCATGAAGGATTCAGTCGGCGTCAGTGGCTTGATCACCCCATGGAATTTTCCGACAAACCAAATATCAACAAAAATCGCCAGTGCTTTTGCTGCGGGAAGCCCCGTGATTGCGAAACCAGCAGAATTGACACCTTTTGCGGCCATCATTTTAACTGAAATATTTGATAAGGTCGGCGTACCTAAAGGTGCTTTCAACTTAGTGAATGGATCAGGTTCCGTTATCGGTGATGGCATCAGTTCACATCCAGATATCGACTTTGTATCATTTACAGGTTCTGGTGCTGTAGGTCAAAAAATTATGCAAAACGCGTCTGAACGCATTGCTAATGTCGCCCTGGAACTGGGAGGAAAATCTCCGTTAGTCGTGCTTGAAGACGCTGATGTTGAAAAAGCGGCTAGAGCGGCTGTCAGTCACATCGCAACTAACAGTGGGCAGGTTTGTTCAGCTGCCACAAGAGTATTGGTGCCTTCCTCAATGAAAGATTCTTTTGAAGAGGCCATTAAAAAAGTGCTCCCTGAATTCCCTGTTGGGGATCCACAAGGAGATAATCATATCGGTCCATTGGTTTCACAAAAGCAATGGGACACCGTTCAATCTTATATTGAAAAAGGACAAGAAGAAGGAGCCACTCTTCTGGTAGGAGGAACAGGGAAGCCTGATGGATTAGATAAAGGCTATTATGCCAAACCTACAGTATTCACAGATGTGAATAACGATATGGTCATCGCACAAGAAGAGATATTCGGTCCAGTCACCTGCGTGCTTACCTATGACACGATTGAAGAAGCCATCCAAATTTCTAATGATATTAAATATGGACTTGCAGGTTATGTCTTCGGTGAAGATGAACAGACACTAGCCAAGGTTGCATCCAGCATCCGAGCGGGTCGAGTGAAAATCAATGATGCGGAAGCAGATTTCGCCGCACCATTTGGTGGATATAAACAGTCAGGTATAGGAAGAGAATGGGGCGATTATGGTATCGAAGAATATTTAGAAGTGAAAACAGTTTTAGGTTATCCGAAACTATAAGAGAGAAAAAGGCGGAAAACGGATTCCGCCTTTTTTCTTTTTGAAAAAACAGGAAGTATTTTGGGTGAAATGAAACCTTCCCCTCTTTTTATTCGTATAAAATGTAGAAGCACTTGGATGGAACTTGTGAAGAGGTGGAAGAATGGGAAAAAAACTAATCATATTTGGTGGACTTATAATTGTCGTGTTTTGTACCTACATATACGTCGATCAAAGGTATTTTTTCAATCCAATAGCCTTCACCCAAGATGATATTACACCCTATCATTGGAGTGAATATGAAAGACCTGTCACGATTACCTACTACGATTTAGAAACAGAAAGAAAAGCATACAAACTGGAGCAGGAAAAGGCAGTCCGCAGGTTCCTAGAAGAAATGAAGAACAGCCCGCCTATGCAGGAATCATCTGCAACCTCAGATGTGGAAGGGGCACTTAAGCTTACGTGCGAAGGTAATACCTTATTGGAAGTGTATTTCTACCAAGGTTATTGGAAAATCCTTCGTGAAAGTGGGACAATGTATGAAATGACTAAGGATCTTAAGGGATTAATCGAAACACTCTAGCCAGTTGGAACGGCCGTTCCAACTGGCTTTTTTCATTTCTCCAACCTCCACAATAGCTCCCCATTGTGGAAGACTCAGTTTCGGGATGTTTTCGGGTTTCGTTTGCCATAATGGGAGCCAGGGGTGGCTGGGAAGCTACTCGCTTTCCGGCGGGGATGACGGCAAGCCTCCTCGAGCTTCGCGGTAGTGTCAAGAAGTCTGTGTAAATCGAATTGGGGCTCCTTTGTTAATCATTAAATTTACTTGTTAGCTGAGGGGCCGTACTTTTCCTCAAACATTTCATCCAACTCCCCGGAAACAGAGACGAATTCTGTTATCCCTCTTTGACTCCATTTTTCATTGAAGTCCCTGGCCACGAGGTAAACAATTTTCTCTAGGGCTCTTTCACTTGGTAAACTGTTCATTTTATGAGTACGCTTTTTCACTTCTTTGATGGTTCTTTCAATCGTGTTTGTAGTATAGATCATTCTTCGAATAAGGCGGGGATAGCCCATAAAAGTGAGTAAGACACCTAGGTCTTCTTCCCAACTTTTAATTACTTTGGGATACTTCTTCCCCCATTTTTGTTTAAAGGAATGGAAATGTTCATGCGCTTCATCTTTCGTATCCGATTTATAAACGTCCTTTAAGTCTTTGGTGAGCTCTTTTTTATCTGTTGAGCGGACAGAGTGAAGAGTGTTACGGATCTTATGGACCACACAGCGTTGAACATCAGCTTTAGGATAGATTTCCTTCATAGCTTCTTCCAGACCAGGAAGGCCGTCAAACACACCTAATAAGACTTCTTCGATCCCTCGGTTATAGAGATCAAGAAGAACTTCCCGCCAGCCATTGGAACTTTCTTTTCCACCTACCCGAAAGCTTATGATTTCTTTGATTCCGGTCTCTGTAATGCCGACCACCACATACACAACTTCACTTTCTACGTCACCTCTCCTGAGCTTAACGTAAGTCCCATCCAAGTAAAGGACGGAATACCGCTTTTCAAGAGGGCGCTGATGCCACTTCTCCATTTCCTCGATGACAACTTCTGTGATATTACTAATCGTGGCAGCTGAATAGGAGTTACCGAGTATTCTTTCGATAAACCTGCCGATTTCCCGAGTACTTGTTCCTTTACTGTACATCTCAATAATGGTTTCCCCTAACCATTTTTCACGCCTTTGGTAGGGATCGAAGAGTTGTGTTCTGAACGCCCCATTACGATCACGAGGCACGGAAAGATCATCAATTCTTCCATATCTCGTATCCAATATACGTTCATAGGAGCCGTTTTTACTGTTCTTCAACTCAGGGTGTTCGACTTCAAAGAAATTTTTCATCTCTTCTCTCATCAACACTTCCGCTTGAGCCTTAATCATTTCTTTTAACATCGGTTCTAATTGCTTTATGAATGCTTCGTAGTCTATACTTATAGACATAGGTAGGGCACATCCTTTCAATGTTTTTTGTGGTGATTAACATTAAGGATACCCTACCTTGTTTTTTTATGCCTAAAACTTGTTTACACAGACTATTGTACGTCATCAGCTTCGCTCTGCGGGGTCTCGCCAGCCAATCCATTCCCGCGGGAGTCTCGCAGCTTCCCAACCACACCATTCAATGGATGTGAGAAACGAACCCCTTTACCAAGTTAGATGGCTTTCCACTACCCCGCTTTCAGAAGTATAAAGCGCTCTACATCAAGCTCTCATCCACTTGAGCATACAATCAGAGTTTCCGAGTAGCGGTTTCGAGACACTTACATGGTAAAGGGGCGGAGGGAAACGGTGAGACTCCTATGGGACGTGTGGGACAGGTGAGACCCCACAGGACGAAGTCCGAGGAGGCTCACCGCCCGCCCCATGGAAAGCGAACTGTTTCCCGGAGCCCCTAAACGCACACACAAGAGTCTCGAAACTGAATCTTCCACAAACCTGCCATTTTGTTGAATAAAGTGGGGAGAAGAGAGTGAATTGTTTTGTTCTTTTCCTTATGGATGAGGTTGTAATATACTTGGAAAGGATAAAGATAATAGAGAATGCTAAGGAGGTACCTAATCCATGAATAAATGGTTTACGCATATTTTTAATATCATCGTCGGAATTCTGATTGTAGCCGAAGGTGCTGTATATATTTTCATGAACAATAAAGATGGAGAATTTCATTTACGAAGTATTATGATGACGGCTTTGTTATTTTTAGCGTGGGGAATGTCTTATCGCAAACAACTAACTAGTGATAATCCAAGCGCTTGGTTAATTGTAACGATAATCATATTGGTTCCTATGATTCTTCCCTGGTTGTTTTTTATATAAAAATTAAGTGAGCCATTTGAACAGCCCGATACTCCCGAATAGCAACGCGGACACTAAGTAAATGTAACCGAGGGCTCTGTGTTTTCCTTCTTCACTGTTTGTTTCGACGGTTCCTGCAAAAACTAAAAAGAGCACACCGATGATATATAACGTAATATCAACGTCGGAAAAGGGGGAAGGCTTGAGTGTAAGCCAACCTTCCACTGGAATGGCTGTGAAGAGTGGGAAGTATAAAGGATTTAAGCGATCCTCCCACTTTTTCTTCTGTTCAGACACGATTCTCCCACCTCATCTCCAGAATATATTTCTTTTTACTTTCCATCTTTTCTTTCCTTTTGTCAAACAACGACAAAAATCGCGTTACTTTTTTCCTGGATAGGGTATAAACCATACATCCCCATTTGCCTTCTGTATTTACACTTGTTAGAATGAAGCTCGTGTTTTTCTCCGGTACATAACCTCCCAAAGTTGAATGAATTACCTCATGCAGAACAAACTAAATCATGAAGTGGAAAGGATGTATGTCATTTGAAAACAAAATTAATTGATTGGCCAACGTTTATCGGCGCTCTTGTGTTGTTGCTCGGTGTCACGTTACCACTGATCATCTTCCCAGAAGCCGGTAAAGAGGTTGTATCACAAGCAAATACGTTCATGACGGAAAACTTTGGTGTCCTTTATATGATTATGGGCTTTGTTATTTTCGCTTTCCTTGTTTATGTTGCTTTTAGTAAAAATGGATCGATTAAACTAGGGGATGAAGGGGAAAAGCCTGAGTTCAATACGTTCTCGTGGGCAGCGATGCTATTTGCCGCCGGGATCGGTTCCAGTATTTTATACTGGGCAGTTATTGAATGGGCGTATTATTACCAAGGACCGCCGTTTGGCGTAGAACCTGGATCCAAAGAGGCGATCCAATGGGCATCAGCCTATGGAATGTTCCACTGGGGCCCGATCGCTTGGGCGATTTACACATTGCCGGCCCTCCCGATTGCTTATTTCTACTACGTTCGAAAAAAACCTGTACTTAAAGTTAGTGAGGCTGTCCGACCTGTATTAGGTGATTCTGTTGACGGTCCTCTTGGAAACATCATTGATGTGTTATTCATGTTCGGACTTTTGGGAGGGGCAGGAACGACGCTTGCTCTCGGTACACCAATGATTGCTCAAGGGATTAATAGTTTGACTGGTATCCCGGCAAATTTAGGTCTTAAAACAGTCATTATGTTATTGTGTACATTGATCTTCGCGATTAGCTCGTATTCAGGGCTTAAACGAGGGATTAAAGTGCTCAGTGATGTGAACTTGTGGCTGTCGATCTTTTTGCTGGCCTTTATCTTCATATTTGGACCGACTCGATTCATCAGTGAGACCACATTCAACGCGTTGGGGATACTGGCGGATAATTTCTTCAAGATGGCGACTTGGATGGAGCCGTTTGGAAACTTGGGTCAATTTGAAAAAACAAGCTTCCCAGAGTATTGGACTATTTTTTACTGGGCTTGGTGGCTTGTGTATGCTCCGTTTGTCGGTTTGTTTGTTGCACGTATTTCCAGAGGGCGGACCATCCGTCAAATGGTACTTGGAACAATGGTTTACGGCACGATCGGTTGTGTGCTTTTCTTCGGGATCATGGGGAACTTCGGTCTGTACATGCAGTTAACAGGTCAGTTTGATGCTATTGCATTTATGGATGCGAATGGCGCCCCTGCGACCATTATTGAAATCATCAACCAACTTCCGTTAGCGAAATTCATGGTATTAATCTTTACCATTCTAGCGATCATTTTCCTTGCAACGACTTTCGATTCCTCTTCTTACATTCTTGCTTCAGTCGTACAGAAGAATGTGGAAGGAGAACCTTTACGTTGGAACCGTTTGTTCTGGGCCTTCGCCTTGTGCTTAATGCCGCTTGCGCTTATGTTCCTCGGAGGATTGGATACTTTGCAGACAGCAAGTATCGTCGGTGGATTCCCGCTGATTGTGATTATGTTCTTACTTGCATGGTCGTTCATGAAAGCCTCCAACACAGATATTCGAGAATCTGATGATTATGAACCGAGTACGATTCATATTAAACGTTGGAAAAATCGCAAGAAGAAGAAAAAACGCTCGGCTCTTGAAGCCCTGGAAGATAAACCAGATCGAGATTAATAAAAAAAGAGGTTTTCCCAAATTGGGGAAAACCTCTTTATTGTTTGAATTAGCAATGAACATTATTGAGGTAGGTACGGTTTGGCAGACAAAACCTTAAAATCTCCGCTATCTGTTAAGAATTGTTGTAGAAGGTGAAGGTGGTCCCCGCCGATGAAAACGAGGATGCGGTCGCCTTTTTCTGCGATTCTTGAGATGTTTGCGGATATCGCCAAATCACGATGATGCCACTGCTTTAGCCATTGAACACCGACTTGATGTTGCCTGTCCCCGACACGTGCCAACTTCATATAGATCCTCTGAAGCTCTTTACTATAGTCTGGATCATTGAGGTAATGTAAGATATTCCTTATGGTTTTATTGTTTTCCATCGACTTGAGTTTGTTTTGAATTTCCATGATTTCTTTGAACAAAGAAGACTGGTGTTCTTTGGCCCATTTAAAGACCTGGTTTAGTGACGGCCGGGACATATCCACCATTTCGTCTATCGGATAAACGGATGGCAAGTCCATTTCATTGGCAAGCCGAAAAGCAAATTGTTCGACTTCATCGTAAGTGGGCGTAAGGGTATTATTTCTAAAGGCTTTATATTTACGCTCCATTTCTTCCTCTATTAAGAAAGGTTTTTCAACGGCGATTTTAGTCGGCTTGAATTTTCTTAGTGAATGAACGATTTCGCGAATTTCCTCTTGTTGATCATTGACCATTTCGGGGTTCATGGACATGTGAAAAGTTCCTACGAGCAAAATTTCCGGTTTAGGCAAATCAATATCTCCTTCCTTTTGTTATCATTTTATTTTAAATGGAGGGAGGACTTCTTCCCCAAGCTCCTGGACCACTTCCTTCACTGGTCTTTTGTTTTTGGAAAGTCCGAACATTAAATGATTAACGCCGATGGAACGATACTGCTCTATCAGATCTTTCAGCCCATTTCTTCCAACTTTATATCCGGCAGGTATTTTTTCAGTAGGAGCATCTGGATTTTCTTCGAGCTGCAAAGGAAGTGGCATAAAGAAGGGACGGAATGCAGATTCGCCATGGAAATGCTTCACTTTCTCCCTGTACTGAAAGATAGTTTCCTTCTGTTGAGCTGGACGTTGTGGGTAAAACATCCATCCATCTCCATATTCAGCAACCCAATCCAGTGTCTGTTGACAATAGCCTGTCATAAAAGTCGGGATCCGCTTTTCAGGCTTTGGTACGATATTTGAACGATTCATGGTGCCAAAAGAAGAGCGAACCTCAGGGAATTCATTGTAAATCGCTTCATTGAAGAAATGGAATGCTTCCCTGAACCATTCACTTCGCTCCATAATGGGTATATTCAACCCTTCAAAGTCCTTCCTTCGATCTCCGGATGAAATTCCGAACATCAGTCTTTCAGGGAAAAGTTTTTCAATACTCGCCACTTCTTTTGCTGTCCTTAACGGATGGCGAAGCGGCAAAACAAGGGCTGCTGTACCTAAATTGATTCTTTGCGTATGGGCCCCCACGTAGGTTAAATAAATCAAACTGTCAAAAATCTGCCCTGTTGCTGGGTCTTCAAATGTAGGGTCTTCTAATAGCACGTCCTGGAACCAAAGAGAATGAAAATTTAAATCTTCAGCTAGTTGTGCCATTTGAATTTGGTTCTTCATCTCTGGAGGGGACTGGTCATAGTTTTCGATGGGAATGGTCAAGCCGAATGTGATTTGGTCTGGCTGCAGCATTCGCTGATAACCGTGATGGTCTTGAAACAAAAGGAACCCTCCTTATTTTAATCGACTATTTTCTATTATAATGAGAATTTCCCTAGAAAACTAACCATAAAGTTTAAACATAAAGCAAAGTTATTCAACAATATGGCAGGATTCTTGAAGACTCAGTTTGGAGATAACAGGGATTTGTTTTCCGTATTCAGAGGCAGGGGTGGCTGGGAAGCTACTCGCTTTCTTGTGGGGGAGCGCCGAGCTTCCTCGAAGGGAGCTTATATGAAGAAAAGGGAAATAAAAAAGCTCCCATAATAAGGGAGCTTTTTGCGTGATTATAATATATAGATGGTCAGATAGAGGAGGAGGGTTAGAAGAGTCGATCCTCCTGCAACACTTGCGATTTCTGTAGCATCGTATTCAATTCTTTTTTTCATAATTGTGATCCCCTTTCGAATGACTGGTAATAAAAACGGAGCGGACTAGTTTTAAAACATTCTACTTAGTAAGACGATTGAATAGTCAGAAAGGTTTCATTTTTATTACAATAACATATCAAAAACATTTCAACCAAATTTGACAAAATACGAGGGCAGTGGAAAAAAGGCGATATAAGAGGAGGTTTGAAAATTCTGATATAATGGAAGAGGTTTTCTTGATGGAATAATCTACATAAAAGAGAGGGGAAGTCATAATGGGAACATATGAAATGACTTGGGATTTAGACTCCATTTTCCAAGGAGGTAGTGATTCGGAAGAGATGAAAGAGTATGTGAGGAAAACCGAACACCTGATGGATGATTTGGAAGCATTCATTCGTATGTTTACACCTCCCAAAAATACAGACCAAACAGAGGATCTCAACAAGATTGTAGAAATTGTGCAAATGGTGACAAAGCAATTAAGTGAATTTGGCGCTTTTGTAAGCTGTTTAAGTGCACAAAATGTTCATGATAAAAAAGCGAGTATATGGCAATCGAAAAGAAGTGAACTGGGTGCACGTTTAGGTAATGCATTAACTGAAATGGACCAGGTGTTTGTTCAGGTGGATGATGATGTTTGGAAATCCTTATTGAATCAGGCTCCTTTTAAAACGATTTCTTTTGTTTTGAATGAGAGACGTTCTCTTGCAAAGGACAAATTAGAAGTCGGAAAAGAATCTCTCATCAATGACTTAGGCGTGGATGGTTATCATGCATGGGGACAAATGTACGATGCCCTTGTGGCGAAGTTATCCATTGAGATGAATGGGGAAAAGTTATCTGTGGGACAAGCATCTAATCAATTGGATAACCCGGACCGTTCGGTGAGAAAGGAAGCGTTTGATAAACTACAGGAGACATGGGGAGAAGTTTCGGATCTGTTCACAGAGACGTTGAATCACTTGTCAGGTTTCAGGCTCCAGACCTATAAGCACCGCCATTGGGAAAATGTATTGAAAGAACCGCTCGACTACAATCGGATGAGCCAGAAGACGTTGGATGCCATGTGGGAGACGATTACGGAATACAAAAAGCATTACGTTCCCTATATGAAAAAGAAAGCGGAAAAGTTGGGGCTTGAACAGTTGAGCTTTTACGATGTAGAAGCACCGATTGGAGAGGCCGATCAGAAAATGAGCTTTCAAGAAGGGGCGGAGTTTATCATCCAGCAATTCAGGAAGTTCAGTCCCAAAATGGCGGATTTTGCTGAAATGGCTTTTGAGAAAAGGTGGATTGAAGCGGAGGACCGTCCCGGAAAACAACCAGGTGGGTTTTGCACAAGCTTCCCCGACAGCGGGGAAACGAGAATTTTCATGACGTATTCAGGCAGTCCTTCCAGTGTAGCGACACTGGCACATGAACTTGGTCATGCCTATCATCAGCATGTGATGGATGAATTACCTGAGTTGAATCAAGGGTATGCGATGAACGTTGCTGAAACGGCCTCGACGTTTGCGGAGATGATTGTTGCAGATGCGGCCGTTAAAGAGGCCGCTACGGAAGCTGAAAAACTTGTGCTTTTGGAGGATAAAGTTCAGCGTAGTGTAGCCTTTTTCATGAATATCCATGCAAGGTTCTTGTTTGAAACGCGTTTCTATGAAGAACGCAAGCTAGGGGTCGTTTCAACGGAAAGGCTGAACGAATTGATGACAGATGCTCAAAAAGAAGCCTACGTACAAACTTTAGACGAATATGATCCGACATTCTGGGCTTCCAAGTTGCATTTCCACATTACAGATGTCCCTTTCTATAACTTCCCATACACCTTTGGTTATCTGTTCAGCATGGGAATCTACGCGAAAGCCCTTGAAGTCGGACCAACGTTTGAAGACCGCTATATTGCCTTGCTGCAGGATACAGGGAGGATGACCGTGGAGGAGCTTGCTAAGAAACATTTGGATGTAGATTTAGAAAAGAAAGATTTCTGGGTGCATGCGTTGAAGTTGTGCCTTTCTGACCTTGAGTCATTCATGGACTTGGTTTGATCAAAAGGAGGAGTGAACGATGGAAGAAAAGTTGATCCCACAAGAAGAAAAGGAACGCCGAGTTTCCCAGTTAGACGGTTGGAAGCTTACGGATGGAAAGTTCATTGTTAAGCGGTACCGGTTTGGTGAATTTCTGACGGGCGTCCAGTTCGTCAATCATATTGCGGAGTATTCAGAAGACATCCAGCACCATCCATTCATCAGCATCGACTATAAAATGGTTACCCTTAAGCTGACCTCCTGGAATGCGAAGGGACTTACAGAACTTGATCTATCCTGTGCTGCAAAATATGACGAACTCTATGATTCAATCAAATGAAAAGAAGCCGCTCCTTACAGGAGCGGCTTCTCTTATGATGAGGAGGATTGGTCTAAGGATCTCACTTGCTCATCTGTAAATAATGGTGAATCTTTTGTTGGCATCGCAAGACACTGGATTTCCTTTTCGGTGAAAGGGTGAATCAACGTAAGCTTCGCAGCATGAAGAGCCTGTTTGTAATTGATGCTTCCTTTTCCTCCGTACATTTCGTCCCCTAGGAGCGGGTGTCCGATATGACTGAGATGAACGCGGATTTGATGGGTTCTGCCGGTTTGTAACTGTAATTTCACAAGGGAAGCATCGGGGGTGGAATGATATGAAAGAACTTCGTAATGAGTTTCTGCATGTTGGCCACCTTGTGAGACGCGTCTTCTTACAGGATGATGACGGTCTTTTCCGATTGGTTGTTCGATTTTTCCACGACGCGGCTTCAGCTTTCCGTGAGCCCATGCTAAATACGTTCTTTTAATTTTCCGCTTCTGCAACTCTTTTCCCAGCATGGCAATAGCAAGATCATGCTTGGCAAAAAGGATGGCCCCCGACGTATCCCGGTCCAGGCGGTGGACATATTTTGGCGTGGACTCAATGCCATTCATTTGAAAATAAAAGGCGACTCCATTTACAAGTGTGTCATGTTCGTGCGGTGTATTCGGATGTGTGAACACACCTGCGGGTTTATTGACGACCAGCATATGATCATCTTCGTAAATGACATCAATATCCATATAAGTCGGGGTCACTTCAAGTGGTTGCGGTCGGAAAAGCCGGACACGTAAAATGTCACCACTTTTGACTTTAGCTGTCTTCCAATGAGGGCTTTCGTTGTTTAAAGTCACTTCTTTGTTGGAACGGAAACTATGCATCAACTTTCTTGGGACATTCCATTCTTTTTTTAGAATTTTTTCGACCGTAAATCCGTCCCACTGATCAGGGATGATGACCTCAAGCCAATCCCCCATACGTTTCGTCTTCATTTCTACACCTAATTTCCTAAATTACTGAATACCCAGGGCGTTAATCGCACATATTGGTACCAGGTACGAACTGCCCTATATTGTACTCTTTCCAGTACCATTTACGCAATCACCTCTATGTTGTACCCGGTACACCGGGGAATAAATGGGGGGTCAGGTTTGAAGTGTAGGAATGTAACAGTGGAGCTTCTGGCCTTTTGAAAAAGATAAACTTAGGCCTATGATGTTAACAGTAGGTAAATCTGGTATCTTAGGAAATAGAACTGTGTTATAATAGAAGGGTTGAATAATTTGTGATACGAAAGAGGTGTGTGCTTCATGCAACACAGAGATGATATTCGTAATATAGCGATCATCGCGCACGTTGACCACGGAAAAACAACATTGGTCGACCAAATGCTTCACTATTCCGGAACTTTCCGTGATAACGAGCATGTCGATGAGCGCGCCATGGACTCTAATGATTTGGAAAAAGAACGCGGAATCACGATTTTAGCTAAAAATACCGCCATCAATTATAATGATGCGCGTATAAATATTCTAGATACCCCGGGTCACGCTGACTTCGGCGGTGAAGTGGAACGTATTCTCAAGATGGTTGACGGTGTACTTCTTGTTGTTGATGCTTATGAAGGCTGTATGCCTCAAACACGTTTTGTGTTGAAAAAAGCATTGGAACAAAAATTGACACCTGTTGTCGTATTGAATAAAATCGACCGCCCGAATGCTCGCCCGGATGAGGTTGTCGATGAAGTTCTTGATCTGTTCATTGAGCTTGGCGCTGATGATGAGCAGTTGGAATTCCCTGTCGTTTATGCTTCTGCATTAAACGGAACTTCTGGAGATGAACCAGAGGACCAGCAGGAAACAATGGATCCAATTTTCAAGTTGATCATGAACAACATCCCAGCTCCTGTAGATACAAAAGAAGAACCATTACAATTCCAAGTCACGTTGCTTGATTACAATGATTATCTTGGCCGTATCGGAGTTGGGCGTGTCTTCAATGGCTCGATCAAAGTAGGTCAGCAAGTATCCTTGATGAAGAAGGATGGATCAGTGAAGAACTTCCGTGTTTCCAAGTTGTTCGGTTTCATCGGTTTGAAACGTGTTGAAATTGAAGAAGCAAAAGCGGGAGATATTATTGCCCTGGCTGGCTTGGAAGATATTAACGTCGGAGAAACTGTCTGTCTGCCTGATCACCAGAATGCGATGGAAATCCCTCGTATTGACGAACCGACTCTACAAATGACATTCCTTGTCAACAACAGTCCGTTTGCTGGTCGAGAAGGAAAATATGTAACGTCCCGTCAAATTGAAGAACGTTTGATGACACAGCTTGAGACAGATGTCAGCTTGCGTGTCGATCCTACAGATTCACCAGATGCCTTTACGGTTTCAGGACGTGGTGAGCTTCACCTTTCCATCCTAGTGGAAAATATGCGTCGTGAAGGATACGAGCTTCAACTATCCAAGCCGAAAGTTATCCTGAAAGAAATCGATGGTCAAACGTGTGAACCGGTAGAACGTGTTCAAATTGATACACCTGCAGAATACCAAGGTGCGGTTATGGAATCCATTGGTTACCGTAAAGGTGAAATGCAGGACATGGTCAACGATGGTAATGGCCAAGTACGTCTCGAGTTCCTCGTACCATCTCGTGGTTTGATTGGTTATTCGACAGAGTTCATGACGCAGACACGCGGTTATGGAATTTTGAACCATACCTTTGATGGCTATGCGCCACTTGTAAAAGGTCAAGTCGGCGGACGTCGAGAAGGTGTTCTGGTTTCTCTTGATAAAGGGAAAGCATCCACTTATGGAATCATGAACCTTGAAGACCGTGGAACCATTTTCGTTGAACCTGGTACAGAAGTGTACGAAGGAATGATTGTCGGTGAGCATAACCGTGAGAACGATCTTACCGTTAACATTACGAAAGAGAAACACTTGACCAATATCCGTTCAGCGAACAAAGATACAACAAACACAATCAAGAAAACTCGCCAAATGACGCTAGAAGAAGCCATTGAGTATCTTGATGATGATGAATATTGTGAAGTAACGCCTGAAAATGTTCGTCTTCGTAAAAAGTACTTGAACAAGAACGAACGTGAGAAAATGGCGAAGAAGAAGAAGCTTCAAAACACAGAAGTATAATGACTCAATAGAAAAGCCCGGCGCATATCGGTATGCTCCGGGCTTTTTTGTTATTTACTGAATAACTTCGATGTTCTCTTTCTGGTGTCCGTGAATGTCCTCGGCTGGTTTCTCATAATGAATATTGATGGTGTAGGAACCAGGTTCAGGGAACGTATAATTGGCTGTGTACTCCCCGGGTTCCTTTTCTTCAGCATCGATATAAAAGTGTTTTTCCATTTGATCCGAGCTGATTTCGTAGCGCACAAGCGCTTCAGAAAAAGGTTCTTCCATGTGGTTGATATGTGTAGTCAGTGTCGAAGCTTCTCCAGCTTTAAAGGTTTGCTCTGTCATCAAGTGGACCATGAACTTTCCGCTACTATCTCCATGTTCGTGTCCACTGGCTTCAGCTTGCTGCCCAACGGCCACCTCGTTCTGAGGCATCGTATGAAGGTCATCTACCTGAGTATGAGCAATCACCTGATACGTACCTTCTTTAGAAAAGCTATGAGTAATCGTGTACACTCCGCTTTCTGTATGATTTGCTTCGAACGTTTCAGATGAATCCTGTCCATCTTCACTGTTCCAAATTTCGAATTTTACATATTCTGCATCCGGGACAGGTTCTCCGCCTTGGGTGACAGATGCTTGAATGGTCGTTTCTTTGTTTACAGGAAGTGGTTCATGCTCAAATTCTACTTGTACTTCAGGAACTTCAGCTGCTTTGTTACTTTCCTCCGCTGATGAGGAATCCTGCTCGTTATTGTTTGCGGAACAAGCACTCACCACAAGTAATAAAATAATGAATAAGAATACTTTTTTCATTAGGTATCTCCTTTATCTGTGTATTGGAGTTTTGAAAGTGAACACCTACAATCAGGATATCATCTAAAGCTTTGACATTCTTGCTTGATTTTAGACTATCTTGTGACAATACTTAATGATTTAACAAAAAAAGAGGGGAGCTTTTTAAAGCTGCCCTCTACTCGACATTGTCGTTATTCCAATCATACGTGTAAAAACGTTCGTCTGTCACCCATTTTAATGCTTCGGGGTCATTGACCTTGATGCCCTCTTCGAGCATTTCAAGCATTCGTGCGGTTTGTGAGATATGGGCGCGCATCGCTGCTAATTTTTCGTTTTGAACGGAGCGGATGTCATTGATGACATCAGGCTGGCCTAAGTTCTCTTCCGTATCATTAGCAAAAGCCACAGCGTGAAACTTTGGTCGATCTTTTTCATCGATTTCCCTCAAAGCCCTTACTACTGCCCGCGCAGTAGCTTCATGATCGGGATGGACGGCAAATCCAGGATAAAAACTGATGACCAAAGAGGGTTGAAGTTCATCAACTAAATGGCGGACCATAGCTTTCATTTCACCATCATCTTCAAATTCAAGCGTCTTATCTCTCAGTCCCATCATGCGAAGGTCTTCAATGCCCATCGCTTCCGAAGCTTTAATCAATTCTTTCCTTCTGATTTCAGGCAGGGACTCTCTCGTTGCGAACGTAGGTTTTCCAAGGTTGCGCCCCATCTCTCCGAGCGTGAGACACGCATAGGTAAGGGGGGTCCCTTGTTTTATATAAGATGAAATGGTCCCGGAAACTCCGAAAGCTTCATCGTCGGGATGCGGGAAAATAACGAGTACATGTTTTTCTTGTTCGATCATTTCTTTCACTCCTTCAAGAGGATCACTAACCTACATTATTGCTTAAATCAGAATAAATGAAAAGTCATTTGTTTATAAGCTTCCCTCTACCCATCATTTAATATTAGCTATCGCTCCCTTTTCTGGAAGACTTAGTTTCGAGACTTTTGTGTGAGTTTAGGGGCTGCGGGAAAAGGTTCGCTTTCCATGGGGCGGGCGGTGAGCCTCCTCAGGCTACGCCGAGGCCACTGAAAAACTGTAGTGTATTCTATGATTCAAGAAAAAACAGCGATTTTCGGAGGGTTCGTTTCCGAAAATCGCTGTTTTTTCAAAAGGAGAGAGGGGCTTGTCCCTCTTATTTCTCCATCAGTTTCAATATTCTCTTTATATTGACGGTGAATATCGCCATTGCGGCTTGTAATTCCATGCCTTTGAGGCCCGAAGATGACGCAATGTCATACCCGTGCCGGTGCTTCAATTCACTATTCTTCGCTTCAATTTTGTACCTCTGTCTGGCCTGTTCTTTAAATGCCTCCGTTTCTTGAAATTCGGCCTGTTCCTGGTGTTGGTGGGATTGAATCGTAACTGTATAGGTTTTGCTCTTCGCGCCGTCCTGGTAACACCCTTCTCTTAAAGGGCAGGTTTTACATTGATCGATGTCAAAGAAATACCGAATACGTTCACTTTTATTTCCGCTCGCTTTTCGGCTGTCTTTTCGTTTGTGGGTCGCCATATGGCCAGCTGGACAAACATACATCCCGGCATCCTTATTGAATTCGAACGTTTGGTCTTTCTTCCGTGTTCCGTGCGTAATGGAAGAGTTCAGTCTAGAAATTAAAGTAACCTCATGGTCGTTCGCATAGATCAAATTCTTCTTCTCTGAATAAGCGGCATCCCCGATGACTGTGTCCACGTCCATCCCTGATTTTTTACTCTTTTCAATTAGAGATTGAAGGTATTTCCCATCACTCTTTTCACCGGTTGTTGTCGTTGCGGCTGTGATAATTCTTTCTTCACTCATGCCTAGGTGTGTCTTATACCCAAAAAATGAGGAGTCGGCCGATTTGTGACCAACTTTGGCATCTGGATCTTGGGATAATTGAAGGTGTTCGAGATCATCTTCAACGGTTTCTTTCAATAAATTGAGAGACTCTTGGACTTTTGGATAAGAACTTAATGATGATTGACTTTCAACGACCTCCATCACCTTTTGGGTGTATTCGATTTCTGCCTCTACCGTATCCTCTTTGGGCTTGGATGGCATTTTCTTTTTCATGGATTCATCATGGGCATAGACAGCTTTGCGCAGGTTCTTGGAACGGGAACGTAATACTTCCTGCGGGGTCACATGATTATATTTGGACTTCGTATGAGTAGAATCCACGATAAGTGTGGAGGACTGAAGAACCTTATTTTCATAGGCAACCTGGACTGTTTTATCTATAAGAAAATCCAGGAAGTCGTCATCATTCACCCGCTGTTTTCTGAAGTGAGCCAATGTGCTGGAGTCAATGACGTCATCCTCAGGAGCGAGTTCAAGGAAGTATTTAAATGACATATCAACACGGGCACGGGCCACCAGATCTTTGTCAGATAACTGATAGGTCGTTTTGAGGAACAAATATTTGAACATGCGAATCGGATGAACGGCATTGCGTCCGTTATCATGACAGTATTTATCTTTTAAATTCTCATAGATGAAAGTGAAATCCATAAGTCCATTAACCTGACGAAGGAAATGATCTTCAGGAACAATCAAATCATATAAATTCGAATATCCACTCACGTTCATCGTCATCTGGCGTTCAAGCAATATAAATCCCTCACTTTTATGTAGTGTCTTCTGTCTTCAGTGTACAAAAAATATGGAAACATTTCTCCCATTCGGACGAAACGTTTCCATATCTCTATAAAAAAGGACTTTTTCAGTGGCCTCGCTACGCCTTCCGGGGTCTCACCTGTCCCGCACGTCCCATAGGAGTCTCACCGTTTCCCTCCGCCCCTTTGCCATATAAGTGTCTCGAAACCACTTCCAGGATAAGCTGCTTTTATGCACAGATTTAATGGAGGATACGAACTTGCAGGCACTCTATTCTGGGTGCGGAAACCTTGTTATGTAGCGCTTTATGCATATAACACAAGGATAGTGGAAGACCCCCGACACAGTAATGGGGTTCGTTTCTCACATTCATCGAATGGGGTGGTTGGGAAGCTGCGAGACTCCCGCGGGAATGGCTTGCCGTCATCCCCGCAGGAAAGCGAGTGGCTTCCCAACCACCCCTGACGCTCCACACGGAAAACGAACCCCGAAAAGTCTCGAAATAGAGTCTTCAAGAATCCTGCCAAATACTTTAATAACTCTTTTGTGTAATAAGTATCCTATATGCGAGCTTTAGGTTTATGTTCTCCCTTTTAAAGGAAAGCAATCTTTAGATTGTAAAATGAAGGGAGTTTATGAACATGGAAGAGAGAATCGAGTATTTGACTGATTGGCTGCGTACGAAGACAAAAGAAGCAGGGGCTGACGGGCTTTTGGTCGGAATCAGTGGAGGGATTGATTCCGCAGTTGTTTCGTATTTGATTAAACGTGCCTTCCCTGAAAATTCTTTAGGAGTAATCCTACCGATTAACCAAGGTGTTGAAGACCAAACCGATGCTCTGGATGTCGTAGAAGGTGCGGATCTTGATTATGTCGGTATTGAATTGACCGATACTTATCAAACGACTTACGACACGATTAAGAACCAGTTAAATGAAAAAGGTGATTGGAATGACGAAAAGTCACAGCTTGGTGGGGCGAATCTTCAAGCGCGTCTCCGTATGAGTACGCTTTATGCTGTAGGGAACAACTATAATTATCTTGTCGTGGGGACAGATAATGCAGCGGAAGATTATACGGGATATTTTACGAAATACGGAGATGGAGGAGTCGACCTCGTTCCTCTGATCAATTTAAGAAAAGAAGAAGTAAGAGAAATGGCCAAGGCGCTTAAGGTCACGGACTCTATCGTTCATAAAAAACCGAGTGCTGAACTTTGGGAAGGGCAGACAGATGAGGAAGAACTGGGAATGTCTTATGATACGATTGATGCTTATTTGAGAGGGGAAAAAATCGACCCCAAAGACGAAAAGAATTTGAAAGAACTTCACAAGAAAACCGCACATAAGCGCCAAATTCCAGCAGGTCCTGAGCGGTTCGAAGGAGAGTGATTGTCCAATTATGAAGCAGGATACAGCAATGATTATCATTGATATGATCAATAAAATGGACTTTGATGGTGGAGAGAACCTACTTGAAAACAGTCTCCCTGTAGCCGAGCGCTTACACAACTTCAAGAAAGAGGTGAAGAAGCAAGGAGTACCGGTGATTTATGTGAACGACAACTTCGGGCTTTGGCAGGATAACGCTTCTGATTTGTTGGAAGAGTGTAAAAAAGGAATAGGAAAACCTGTCGTGGAACAAATGGAGCCTGCTGAAGACGATTATTTTATTATTAAACCGAAGCATTCGGGATTTTTTGGTACACAGTTAAGTATTCTCTTAGACCATTTAGAAGTGAAAAACCTAATTTTGACTGGAATTGCTGGTGATATCTGCGTTATTTTCACAGCGAACGATGCCTATATGAGGGAATACAACCTTTGGGTGCCGGAAGATGGGACAGCTTCTGAGTATAAAGAAGATAATGAAAATGCCTTGAGAATCATGAAACGATCGTTGGCTGCCAGAACCGATTCTATGGATATCAATCATTTGAGAACCATTTTCAGTAGTTGACAGTATGGAGTACCTGTCATATATTATTAGGGAACACAGGTGATGGTTTCACGAATGTAACTTTTAACCCGTGAAGGAGAAATGATTTATGAGTGTGGTTGTTCTTAACTAATCCATGAACTGGATACGTCCTGAAAAAAGTGTGCGAAAGCATGCTTGGTTTGTTATACCTTTTTTTCTGGAACAGTTAAGAACAAGCATAAGCATAGCCGGATAAAACGATCCTAAAAGCTATGACTGGCTTATTCAGTCATAGCTTTTTTTTCGTACATTCGTGGAACTACATTCTATATGTGTCCCTACGGAGTCCGCAGCGAGCTATCTTCAGCTTGTTGCGGACTTTTTTATTTAAATGATCACCAGTTGAAATAAGGAGGAAAAACATTGAATCAACAAACATATGAAAGTTTAGGCTTGAACACTATTTTAACAAGGGTTAGTGATTTCGCTCATACAGATCAAGGGAAAGAAACGATTCTGAGCCTGCAGCCATCCAATGACCAAAAGAGGTTGGAAAGAATGCATGAGGAAGTCAAAGAGGCAAGAGCCATTATAGATAGTCACAGTCATGTACCCATTCATACCCTTGGTGACATTCAGGCTATGATTGATCAAGGGAACAAAGGAATCTATATCCGTCCGCAGCAATTTGGTTCCCTTGTTTCTTTTCTGGAGCATTGTACAAAATTGAAAAGGTTTATGAATGATAAGCAGATTCTTGCGCCGACCATCTCTTTATATGTTGACTCTATCGCGGATTTATCCCAATTGGAAGAAGAGATTTATGGGAAAATACGCCATGGGCAAATAGATGAGTCTGCAACGAAAGAGCTGGGAAAGCTTCGAAGGAAAATAGATAAAACTCACAGTGATATGAAGACCAGAATGGAAAGTTCAGCTAAAAAGTATAGCTCTCTTCTCCAAGAAGCTAGGCCAGTGGATAAAGGGGGACGTCTGACCCTTCCTGTCAAAAGAGAAAACAGGTCCAAAGTGAAAGGTGTCATCCTTGACCAATCTTCTTCTGGAGCGACGTTATTCATAGAACCGAATGAAGTGACTTCCCTTCAAGAGCAGGTCCAGCTCTTGAAAATGCAGGAAGAGCAGGAGGTGGAACGGATCCTCTATGCGTTAACTGCCTCTGTTCTGGAAAAGGAATATGAATTGAATATCGCTATGGAAACGATGCACCAGTATGATGTTCTTTTTGCTAAAGCGAAATACAGCAAAGCGATTGATGGTTATTCCCCGGCGTTTTCACAAGGGGAAATTGAGGTCAAGGAGGGTCGTCATCCTCTACTAGGGGAAAAAGCCGTTCCGCTGAATCTCCATATGGGTGTGGATGATCAAGCCCTGCTCATTACTGGGCCGAATACAGGAGGGAAGACGGTAACGTTAAAAACGGTCGGCTTGTTTTGTTTGATGGCCCAATGTGGTCTGCCGATTTCTGCACAGCCCGGCACAAGGTTACCTCTTTTCCAACACGTTTTTGTTGATATTGGAGATGGGCAAAGTATTGAAGAGAATTTGAGCACCTTCAGTTCAAGACTGACGAACTTGATTCATATTTTGCAACACGCTAATGATCATTCCTTACTTCTTCTGGACGAAATCGGTTCAGGAACAGACCCTGGAGAAGGGATGGGATTAGCGACTGCGATTCTGGATCAACTCGCCAACAAAGGCTCGACCATTTTGGCGACCACTCACTATAGTGAAATGAAAACCTATGCCATGGAGAAAGAAGGGTTCATTAATGGAGCGATGGCCTTCGATTTGGAAACCCTTAAGCCTACGTACCAGCTGCAAATAGGAACAGCTGGGAAAAGTCAGGCGTTTGATATCGCCTATAAATTAGGACTGCATCCGGAAATCCTCAATCATGCTTATGACATCACATACAAGCAAAAAGGGAGCTTTACGAAAGATGATAAGCTTTTGAAAAATCCGTCCTATGCCAAGCAAGTGGCGATCAATAGGTACAGGCAAAAACGCAAAGCTCAGAAAAAAGAGAAAGCAGGTTTTCAAATGGGGGATAATGTGTGGATTCCAGCAGAAGAAGAAATGGGTATTGTCTATAAAGGGCCGGATGCTTTAGGCAATTACGTCGTCCAAATCAAAGGGGAAAAGAAAGAATACAATCAAAAGCGCTTGAAACTCCACATTTCAGCCGATGAATTATACCCAGAGGATTATGATTTTGATATTATTTTCAAATCCAAGGAATATAGGAAGATAAAAAAAGTAATGGATCGGAAACATGTCGATGGCTTAACTCTGGAAGATGACGAATAAAGGAGAGTGTTAGAATTTCAATTGGCACGTATAGGCGTGTTATTCTGAGTTAAACAGCAAAAAGGGGTGAAGAGGGTGAAGAAGCGGACGAAATGGGTCATGATTATAGCCGTACTTTCATTAGTTGCTGTTCTTGCCATCCCGGAAGCATATGCCTATTTAACAAAACGAAATTATGATAGTGAAGCTGTGACAGCAAATGAGATACCTGAAGGGTACGAGGTGGCGACTCTTTCGGGTGGATGCTTTTGGTGTATGGAGCCTCCATTTGAAAAACTGAAAGGCGTCCATAGTGTCGTATCCGGTTATACGGGAGGGGAAACAGAAAATCCTTCTTACGATGAAGTAGCTTCCGGGGGAACGGGCCATATCGAATCTGTCCAAGTCTATTACGATCCAGACCTGATTTCCTATGAACAGATTCTCGATGTCTTCTGGAGACAAATCAACCCGACCGATGACGAAGGTCAGTTTGTGGATCGAGGGTACCAATATACGACCGCCATTTTCTATCACACACCTGAACAGCGGGAAAGCGCTGAACAATCCAAACAAGAACTCCAAAATTCCGGTCGCTTTCAGAATGAATTAGTTACCCCGATCCTGGAAGCAGAAGAGTTTTACAAAGCAGAGGAATACCATCAAGATTATTACAAGAAAAATACTTTAAGATACGATTTTTACCGTGGGAACTCAGGGCGCGATCAATATTTAGAAGAGAAATGGGGAGAGGACTTAGAAGTGGATCTTCCTAAGAAATAATCTTTTTCATTGGACGCCATCTTTTATACAAAAACAAAACCCCTTCGCGGGAGCGAAGGGGTTTAAATCATTGAAATTCAATAACTCTCTGTTTCTTTAGGAATGGAAGGATTCGCATCCGTATCCATACTTGTATAGCCTACGTAACTGAAACCGATGACAATAATCATAAGAATGGCAAGTAAAATTCTTCTCATTATATTTCCTCCATCACTACAAACGACAGAAAAAAGCAGGTTTTGTCGAATATTGTAGATTGTTGCTTATTCCATTGTAAGCTTTCGAAAATAACATTACAAGCCTATCCTTCGTCTAAGAGACCATTTTTAAACCGATAACTCCGGCAACGATACAAGTAATGAACAACAGACGTTTTCGATTCGCTTTTTCTTTAAAGAAAAAGATGCCCAGCAAAACGGTACCTGCCGACCCAATTCCTGTCCATATCCCATAAGCCGTTCCGATTGGAAGATCTTTTAAAGATAAAGAAAGGAAATAGAAGCTCGCTGCACCTGCAAGTATAGCCATGAACGCCGGTTTGCGTTTTTGAAAGCCATCCGACAGCTTCAAGAAAAACATGGCCGTCATTTCTCCTACTCCAGCCATCATTAAAAATACCCATGCCATGCTTATCCCTCCTGTTGTACCTGTTCTGAAGTGGTCTCAGACATTTTCAAACCAATAATGCCTGTAATTAGAAGCACAATAAAAAAGACTTTCCCAGCACCGCCTCCGTCGCCAAGAAAGATCATCCCGATTAAAGCTGTACCTGCTGCGCCAATCCCTGTAAATATCGCATAACCTGTTCCAATATCAATCACTTTTAATGCTTTGGTGAAAAAAGTGAAGCTGATAACTATACAAATGACGGTAATAGTTGAAAAGAGGGGATCCGTGAAGCCCTCTGACAATTTCAAACCAACAGCCCATCCGATTTCGAAAAAAGCACCAAAGAATAAATAAATCCATGCCATCGTTTCATACCTCCCTAATGCTCCGGGTTTTTAATGCCAAGCCAGAAGATTTGCCAACTTGCTTCCTGTCTTTTTTCAAAAACATCCCGGTCATAAAAATTTTCTTCCAGAAACAAACCGTCAATCAACGTATAAAATGCAGAAGTCAGCGTATTTGTAGAAAGAGGGCGGATAATTTCCTTCTCTATCCCACGTTCAAATACCGGGCGGATAATCTCAGTCATACAGTCTTCCACCATTAAGAAAACTTTCTTAATTTCATCTGCGAATTCTTCGGGCGGAAAAAAGGTTACACGCTTGAAAAACATACCTTCTGTTGAATGAGCCATATGTTCCAGGTAGACACGATAGATCTCATGAAGATGATCAGCCACTGAGTCCTGGTGAATGGATCCTGATTGATTCATCAAATGACTCTTTTCTCTTTCTCCCACGTCATAAAGAACATGAAGAAAGATATCTTCTTTATTATCAAAATGGTTATAAAGAGAAGGCTTCTTTATTCCAACAGCTTCCGCAATATTGGCAAGGGTCGTATTCTCATATCCAAAATTGGCAAAGAGCTTGAGACTCTCTTCAATAATAGTTTCTTTTGTCATTCAGCTCTCTCCTTTCACTAACTAACGTTTGTTAGTTTCATTTTACCACGGCAGATGAACGTTGTCTAGAACTCTAATTTCGACATGTTTAGTCATGATTAATGAAGGGAATGCTCTGTAATAAGAGGACTTATACCATAAAAGGAAATGGTGAAATGGCACATAATTTTTTTCAAGGTGCCTGATACTAAAACAGAAGGGGATTGAATCGGTGAACCAATATAAACTGGATCGATACGAAGGGGCTTATGCGATTTTGGTCGAAGAATCCGAATTTAAGAATGAACTTTCTGTACTCAGAGAAAGGCTTAGCTTTGTAAAACCAGGAGATTATGTTGAAATAGAATTCGATTCCATTGGTAACCTTAAACATGTAGCTATTTTATCTAAATGTGACAAAATGGAAAAAGCTTAAGAAGAAGTGCGTCAGCGGCTCAGAAACTGAACCGTTGACGCACTTCTTCTTTTTCATCTACAAAAGCTCCAGATTGTGGAAGACTCAGTTTCGAGGCTTTTGTTGAGTGGATGAGGGCTGCGGGGAATAGCTCGCTTTCCGCGGGAGCGCGGTGAGCCTCCTCAAGCTTCGCTCTGCGGGGTCTCACCATGCACTTTTTTCCTCTTAGGTATCCGGTTCCGGCGCCTAGCGGCTAGTGAGACTTCCCTCGCTTCTGTACGATAAGTCAACATCGAATCCCTACGTTCTTCGTGTTTCCTTTATCTCCGCCAGCTCAGTCCAGTCCATACGCCGCTGATCGAGGCGCCTCCACACTTAAGATAGGAGTCTCGCCATTCCCCTCCGCCCCTTTGCCATTTAACTATCTCGAAACCACTTTCGGAATTAGCTGCTTTTATGCACATGGTTATTGGAGAGGAATGAACTCCTAAACACACTATTCTGCATGCGAAAAGCTTGTTATAGGGTGCTTTTTGCTTATAAACCAGGATAGTGGAAGGCACCCTCCCACAGTAAATGGGTTCGTTTCTCACTTTCATGGTATGGGGTGGTTGGGAAGCTGCGAGACTCCCGTGGGAGAAGGAGATAGGCGAGATCCCGCAGGACGTAGTCCGAGGAAGCTCGGCGCACCCCACAGGAAAGCGAGTTGCTTCCCCACCACCCCTGACGCTCAACACAACAACGAACCCCGAAACATCTCAAAACTGAGTCTTCAAGAATCCTGCCATTAAGTTGAAGATATAGAAGGGGATTGTTATTTATTCATAATATTTAGACAATAATGTTGAATTACCTTGCATTTCTTTTGTATATCATCATAATAAAAGTAAGAGATTTGTACTGGGGGGATAATCATGCTGTTACGGAATGCAATGGACCTTTTGGATGAAGGTGTATTGATTAGTGATGAAGAATACACAATCACATACGTAAATCCTGCCTACGTAAAGATGTTTCAATTAGAGGAAGAACGGATCGTTGGCGAGAAACTTAATCATCTGTATCCGGATTTAGCACCAGAAAAGAAGCTCCTTTCCAAGTCCATCCAAGAGAAAAAAGACATCGGTTTTGAAGGTATGGATTTTCATTGGCAGGGAAGGGACATGGTGCTGCACTTTTACACTAAACGCTTCACTCATGAAGGGGAGAGTTTTGTTCTCATCCGTATATTCGATATGACGGAGCAGTCAAAGAGAGAGAAAGAATTAATCCATATGATTGAAGAAATGACAGCGAATATTGTAACCATTGCTAAAGGATATGCCCTCCTACCATTGCAGCCAATCTTGAGAGAGGAACAGCGCGATATTTTATTGGCAAGAGTACCTGTTTTATGTCAGGAACAGAATGTGAGCCGACTTGCCATCCAGTTTTCGGGGATTACTTCAATTGATGAAGAATGGGCGGTCCTTTTGAAAAACCTTATGATGAGTCTTAGGTTGTTGGGCATTGAAGTTGTCCTTGCTGGAATGCGTCCACAGGTAGTGGTGCAATTTGCGCAAAACCATATTCAATTAGATGGGGTCCGCACATTTATGAATGTGCAGCAAGCGACGAAATATTTCTTGGAAACGGGGTTGAAGCCGAGGTTCGAATAGAAGTGGAAAATACCCTCTCCATGGGAACTGCAGGCCCGGTCCTTATGGTTTTACGAATCATGGCCTTCATTATATTTCTAAGTATCTGCCTAAGGAAGCATGAAGGAATTGAAATGGGGACTTTCATTTTTCACTTCGTTGTAGAAGAGCAATTCTGAAGTCACCCTGTATTCCGCCCTTAGCTATGACATGTATGAAAGCAAGGGGACATGCCCTGATTTTATCTGAAGAAGGTCATAAACATGATCTTTTTAAGCTCAACTACCACTCCCGTTCGTTTTTTCCCCCTGAGAAAATACACATTCCGAGAAGGTTGACTTTCCTGAATACGATCCTTATTTAGATAATTTCCACACAAAACAGTAACGATTTTTAGTGTTCCTTCTTTATTTATCATCTTTTGATGTGATTCAGTAAACCACCCCATCCACATTTCCCCTGAGGCATATTTTCTGTTCAGGGGATTTCTATTATCCTCATCTTTCATTCAAGCAAAGAACACAGACTGCCTGCTGTCTAATGTGCTATAATACAAACAAATGTTCTTGGAAGGTGATCGATATGGAAGAGCTACTGGACGGACTAAATCCATCACAACAAGAAGCGGTCGTATCTACAGAAGGGTACGTCCGTGTCATCGCCGGTGCAGGTTCCGGGAAGACCCGTGCCTTAACTCACCGCTATGCCTTCATCGTGAATGAGCTGGGGATCGATCCGGCAAATATTCTATCTGTAACTTTTACGAATAAAGCGGCTCATGAAATGAGGCGACGAGTAAAAAAGTTGATCGGAGGGGAGCAGGACACAGGTTTTATAACCACCTACCACGGTTTTTGTGTCCGTGTCTTACGTGAAGATATCCACCGGCTTTTTTACCCGAAGAATTTTGTCATTTTGGACGTGGAAGATCAGAAGATTCTCCTAAGAGAGATCTTTGAAGATATGGGGTTAAAACTGAATGATAAAACGTTCAAAAGGATTCTCGATAAGATTGGAATTCTTAAAGGGAACACACATTATGTACAACAAATGATTTTACGTGGAGAAATGCCTTCTGTGGATGATTCGGGAGATCTTGACAGTCAGATTATTCAACAATATCTCAAGAAGCAAAAGCGAGTGTATGGGCTGGATTTTGATGATTTACTCAACTTTGTCTTTACTCTTTTTGATCAGAATAAAGAAGTACTGGAAAAATGGAAGGATCGACTTTATTATATCCAGGTCGATGAATTTCAGGACAGCAGTTTGAAACAATTCGAACTTGTTAAAATGCTTGCTGAAAAACAGGGGAATTTATTTGTTGTGGGTGATCCTGATCAAACCATTTATGAATGGCGTGGAGCCGATCCTAAGTATATGGTGGATTTTGAGAGTTACTTCCCTGATGCTCAGACCATTTTTTTGAAAGAGAATTACCGTTCGACACCGGAAATTCTCTCCTTGGGAAATGCTTTGATCCAGAACAATTATTTCAGGGTAGATAAGGACATGCTTCCTGTCAATCCACCTGGTGTGAAGGTGGTTCATTATCATGGAAAAGATGAGATTCAGGAAGCTAAATGGATTGTGAGTAAGATTAAACAGGTCGTGGCAGAAAAGAAGGCGAGCTTGAGCGATGTGGCCATTTTATATCGAGCGAATTACTTATCCCGTTTTGTAGAACAGGAACTTATTGCTGAGAATATTGAATATAAAATATTTGGAGGCTTCAAATTCTTTGACCGGTTAGAAATCAAGGATGCGCTCGCTCACTTGAGGATGATTGCATTTCAGGATGATTTGTCTTTCAGTCGCATCATAAATGTTCCTAAACGACAAATTGGCAAGAAGCGGATGAGTTTTCTCAGGGAGAAAGCAGAGGAGGATGGGCTTTCCTTATATGAAACCTTGAAAAAATATGTAGACCATGATCAGCTGAGGCGTACAGGAGCACGAACTTTTATCGAAGCGGTCGAGTATTTGAAGAAAATTAGAGGCAAGAGAAAAGTATCGGAACTGCTTCAAGAGGCTATGCAGGTGACGGGCTATGAAGCCTACCGGAGGGAAGACGGTGACCAGGAGAGATTGGATAATATGGCTGAGCTTCTTCATTCCATTGTCCAATATGAACAAACGCTTGGGGAAGACATTTATTTGGATGAATACTTACAAATGATCTCCCTCTACACAGACGACGACAGGGCTGACGAGGTGGCATCTGTCAAACTCATGACGATTCATACAGCGAAGGGCCTTGAGTATCCTTATGTATTTGTTATAGGAATGACAGAAAGTGTTCTCCCGAATGTCCGTGCATTAAGGCAGCGGAAAGAGAGAGGGCTGGAAGAAGAGCGAAGGCTTGCCTATGTAGCTGTAACGAGAGCGGAAAGGGAACTCTATTTGACTGAATCTGAAGGCTTTCAAAATGGAGGACAGAAGAAATACCCTTCCCGATTTATCTTTGAAGTCGAAGATCGTTTATATGACCGGGTCGGAGAGTTGGATGAGTCTCTTATTGAAGAGGCAAAAGAATATATACGTGCTTCGCATCGTCTTGAGAAAGAGCCTTCTGGTGAATTTTTCGAAAAAGGAACCCGGGTCAAGCATCCTGTTTTCGGTGAAGGTTCCATTGAAGAGGTCGATGAGAAGAAAAACAATTATATGATCTTTTTCGACCGACTTAAAGCTCCGAGACCAATCAGTCGGAACTTTAAAAAACTAGAAAAACTATAAATTAATCAAAAGAGCCGTCACCATACACGTGACAGCTCTTTTTTAGAAATCCTTGTATAAAAGATTATAGGATTTTATATAGCGTTTGCAACATTCATTGCTTTTTCTGCACGTTCCTCTTCAGGACCAAAGTATTCGAGCTGATAGATGACATCGAGATCCCCATCATACCATTCCACAAAAATATGGTCCTCCTTTTCCTGGACACCAGCTACAGCCCCAGAGTTTAATGGGACCTGCAGTTCAGATTCTTGGAGAATGTTCCCTGGTTCATACAGGGTGTGCACCACAGCTTTCTCTGAACCATCCGATTGGTAGAGGACCTCTACTCTCTCGTCTTCCACATTTGACTCAACATGAGTGACTTCGAAAGGGACATCTTCAGGAAGACCAAGCTTCTCCTTTTTCTCATCCGATAAGGAACCTACCGGCTGAGCGAACGTCTCCGGATAAGCCGTTTTCAAATCCTCAAGCGATAAATTTTGCGAGGAACAAGCGGCGAGAAAGATCAATGTCGCGAACAGTAGAATTCTTTTCCACATGTTTTCCACTCCTTGAACATAAAAAGAAAAACTTCCGTTCACATTTTACCATACTTTCCTCTATCTGATTCTTAAAAATTCTGATTTGTTTTCAATCCCACCCGTTAGATTTATTGTTGGGTATACCAACACGGATGTAGGAAGACATTAAAGGTTATTTGAAAAATAGTCAGATTTTCTTATATAACTTGAAACGTTTAAGGGAATCAAACGTAATAATAGAGTAGAAAAATAGAATCAACAGACTGGGTGACGGCTCAAAGGGGAAAATCTTAATCACAGTGAAAGGTAGGATGACATGGAAGCTATTCAAATTCGTACGTTTCTTGAAAAAGATTTTGACGCTGTCCAGCAACTAAATGAAGAAGAAGGATGGAGCGGCCTTGTGGAACGTGGTGAGGAAACGTTATGCTCCTGGCTGAATTCAGAACCAGCTTTGGTTGCGGTGGTGGATGGTGAACTCGTCGGTTTCCTCCGAGGACTGACAGATGGGTCCATCACTTTGTATGTATGCGATCTGCTGGTGAAAGAAAGTTTTAGAAATCAGGGGATTGCGGATAAATTGATTCAAACCGCTCACGAATGCTATCCAAGTACACGTGTGGAAATGTTAGCATCAACAAAGTCCGAGGGTTACTATGCTCATCAAGGGTACCGCTCCTTTTATGGATTCAGGAAATCGGCTGAAGAAATGTAAAAAACAACTGACTCGATGATATCGGGTCAGTTGTTTTCTTTTATATATTCGGCTTCTTCCTCAGGAGTGAGGAGGCGCTTGGCTTTTCCAATTGTGCCACGTTGCATTTCCCAAATCGTATTATGGTCAGCTACAGCATTTGAAAAATCCTCATCGGCCCATTTCATTAAAATTTGTTTATAGACATGCTTATGAGTCAAGTCATTCGTTTCCAAATGTTCGAGCAGCCAAGAAATGCGAAGGGAGTGGATTTCAAAAAACGTCCATTTTTCATCTGCTTTCACTTTTTGATGTGACATGCCATGAATGTATTCCTGGTATTCCTTGTCTGTCAACTCCGGCCCTGAAATCTCTCCTCCAAAAGGATTTTTTCCATCTTTCTCATAGGCTCTCAGTTCTTCCGCATTCACTGTTCCTGTGACACCCTGAGCTGTAGATACCCCCTGGGTTTGTACATACAAATAAGCTCCTGCGACGGCACCGATACATAGACAGAACGAAAACCATAGGATTAATCTCTTCATGTACAGCCCCCTTAAAAGTGTTTACCAGTAATTTCTATTATATAGGATGGGGTAGAGGAGAAAAAGAGAATGGTCGCAAATAAACTTGTATGACCTCTCCTTAGCTATCGACATAATGAGCTAATTTCGCTGCGAATGAGCGTGGGATGAATTTGGAGGCATAGGCCAATCCCTGGTTCATCACGCCGGGAATAACCACACGTTTTCCTTTCACAAAGCCGAGGAATCCTGACTTGGCTACCGATTCAGGAGACATCGTACTGTTTACAAGTTTCGTGTGCTCTGCTTTCGCTGTTTTGAAGAAATTGGTGTCTGTTGCGCCCGGGCATAAGGTGGTAACCGTCACACTTGTATCTTTCATCTCCTCGACAAGGGCTTCTGAAAGAGAAAGGACGTAAGCTTTGGAAGCATAGTACACGGCCATTTTTGGACCAGGTTGGAAGGCAGCCGTGCTTGCTACATTCAATACCCCTTTAGGGATGGAGCGGAAGCGAGCCGCTTTGATTTCAGGTAAAAACAGGTGAGTCAGTTCAGTTAGGGCATTGATGTTCACGTGCAACATTTTCTGTTGGTCTAGTAGAGGGAGGTCCTCAAAAAGTCCATTCAAACCAAAACCAGCGTTATTTACAAGAACAGTAACATGGAGGCCGAGTTCTTTCACCTTACTATACACAACTTCAGCTGCTCCAGGTTCTGATAAATCCTGAGGAATGATCGTAATCGGATGACCGTCCAGTTCCTCTTTTAACTGGTGAAGCTTGTCTTCGGATCGTGCAACGACAATCAAGTGATACCCTGATTTAGCGAATAGACGGGCAAGTTCGTATCCAATACCACCCGAGGCTCCTGTGATCAATGCAGTTGGCTTCATGAAAATCTCTCCTTTAACAACTTCATATGCAATAGATGCTAACAGTCTATACCCTATTACCAAGAAGAACAAATCACACGTTTGATTACTAAAAAATAACCAGACCAGGTCATCCATAATTTGGATGACCTGGTCTAGTATGTTTTGGCTATACAATCTCTTTTCGTTTTAGTGTTTGAATGGCTCCGAAAAGGAGGAGAACAATCGTAACAATGGTAAATAGACTTGCTAACCAAAGGTCTTGCCCGACTTCTCCGGTTCTTAGTAAGGAAGGGAGATAGGAAGTAATGTTTGTTGGACTCCATTCCAAAAGGTGAGAAAAAACACTTGTGACCAAATTTAATATCATGATGATACTAATCGTTAAAAACAAAACAAGGCCTGGGGTTTTCGTCCATGTGTTCATGAAGAGGCTTATGCTGATGACGAAGATAATATACAGGCCGTAAAAGCCAGCTGTACTCAATGCGTGAATGAAAGATACGTCACCAAAAAGAAGTTGAACATAATACCAGCTTGCAATTAAGCCGACGAAAATAGAAAGAAGAACAAGCGTAACATGGGCTGCCCATTTGGCAGTCACATAGGCGGTATAGGATACCGGCTTTACTAGGATCAACTCGGCCACCCCTGATTTCCGTTCTCCGGCGATTGTTCCCATCGTAATCAGGGCTATGACGAGCACACCGAGTGTGTTGATTTGTGAGATGCTCATCATGAATACATTGGCCGCCGGCGGAGTCGGGATATCAAAGGTCGCGCCGTCGGGGAGCCCTCCGGTAGATTCAAGTATTTGAGGGAGGTAATAAGTTGTCAAAGGATCCATGATACAAAAAAGAATAAAGACAAGAGGAACCCAAACCCACTTGTAATTTCTGGCGGACTCCAGGCATTCCTTTTTATAGATGGTCAGCCATTGCATGCTCGTTCACCACCTTCATGAATAGATCCTCAAGTGTCGTCTGTCCTACTTCAAAGAAAAGAAGCGGCCATTGTTCCTTAGATACAAGCTCTAAAAGAACATCTCGAGCTTCAGGCACATTTTGTACATAAACATGGATCTTTTGCTTTTGGATATCTGTATGGGTGACGAATGGGAACTCCTCCATTTTTTCTTTGTATGCTTTCATGTTTCCGTCAAAACGTAGAGTGATCTTATCTACCTGATGTCGTTCTTTGACGTCTTGAAGAGAGCCTGATTCTACAATAGCTCCTTTGTGCATGAGGAGGATTTCATCACTGGCCTCCTCCGCATCACCTAAGATATGTGTAGAATAAAGCAACGTAGTTTCTTGCTTCAACTCTTCCATCAAGTTTAGTACATCTCTCCGGCCAATTGGATCTAAGGCGGAGACCGGTTCATCAAGCAGGAGAACGCTCGGCTTGTGGATCATGGCTTGTGCAATCCCGAGTCTTTGCTTCATCCCGCCGGAGTACTTCGATATTTTTCGATTCTTGGCATCCGCGATCCCGACACGATCCAGCAACTGTTCCGCTAGTTTTTGAGATTCATGCTTAGGGATATGGGAAAGACGGGCGACGTAGTGAAGGAATTCCATACCAGTCATCCAACTGTGAAACTGCGGATGTTGAGGCAAGTAACCGATGTATTTGCGAATATCTCCTTTTACTCCATTCGCGAGTTCCACTTGGCCGGAGGTGGGGTGCATGAGCCCTGCGATCATTTTTAATGTGGTGGTTTTCCCTGCACCATTGGGGCCGAGCAAAGCGACGCATTTCCCTGATGGCAAATTGAATGTGATGTTCTTCACTGCATATTGTTTATCAAATGTTTTCGTTAAATTTTTCAGTTGAATCAAGACTCATGACTCCTTCCGAAAATAAAATAAGCGATGGGGCCGATCGTGTTGATGAATAAGATGATAAGCGCCCACATCCATTTTGGGCCATTTGTAGTCTCTGCACGAAATAAACTTACAAGAGCTGTAATCATTAAAACCAGTTGGATGATGAGCAGGGGAGCGATGATCGCTATATTCTCGTTAATGATATCCAAAACATTTTGAGTGAGTAACATGACATCACCTCCTTATAAGGTCTTTGTTCTGCCTTTAGAAAATTTTATGATTTCGTCACCGTTTTTTTTCTCTTCCAAACTGTTTTCCATAAGATGAAAAAGATGATGCTTGGTACAGGGAATTGAATCAGCCCTACGATTCCCCACAACCATGGTGCTTTTCCGATCTTTCTAGCTTTAATAAAAAGAATAGAACTTTGTGTCATGAGAATGAGAACAACGAGAAGCCATCCCCATATAGGCATTTCTTCAGGTCCGTAATGTTTCATTGTCGCATCTCCACCATTTCATAGCGTTCTTTATAGAAGTAGCGGATTAAAATGATAATTGAAGTGATTTGTGCAAAAACAAACAAAAGAGGGACATAGAAAAAGCTGAAAATAAGGAAAGAAATAAAAATGAACGCCATCCCCCATAAACAAGTCAATTCAAACCACAGTCGCCGGTACCAGAGGGCTGTCTGTTCTTCGATAAGATTCTCGAAGTAGGAGAGGGAAGGTTCAGTTAGTTCCATTTGTTCTTCTGTGTGCCGGGCTGCTTCCTGAAGCCTTTCTTCCAGTTTTTTTGGTGTCTTTTCATCTGTCATCCGTTCTCAGCTCCTTTCGTAAATTCTCCAGCCCATAATGGACCCTGGATTTCACTGTCCCTACTTTCACCTTGGTCATTTTTGCAATATCTTTATAGTCATAGCCGTAATAATGCTTCAAGACGAGTGGGATTCGATGTTCGTCCTCAAGTTTCCATAAGGCCTCCTGGACTTCATGCCAATCACTCGGAAAAGAAACAGGGGAGTGGGGAAATTCTTTTCGCAGTTTCTCATCCAGTTCCTTTTTCTTTTTTTGCTTTCGTTTGTAGTCCAAGTATGTGTGTGTAGCCATTTGGATCAGCCAAGTAGAAAACTTGGATCGATGATTAAACTGGTTGATTTTCTGGATAGCCTTGATTAGTACGTCCTGTGTCACATCATAAGCCAATTGTTCATCCCCGCTCATTTTCCATACATATTTAACGATGAAGCTATAGTGTTTTTTTAGGAGTTCAGCAAGCGCCTGTTCATTACCATCTTGTGCTCTCCTGATGAGATCCGAATCCATAAACATCCCTCATTTCGTTCCCTGACTATAAGACGTAAGTTTTCGTTGTTTCGTTCAAATGAACATTAAAAAATTTCTATTTTCCTCTTTTTCATCATAATTGTTACTAAAGGTCTCTGAAAATGACCTGAAGGAAGTTATTTCACTATATGGCAGGATTGTGGAAGACTTGATTTCGAGATGTTTGTGGGATTCTAGGGGCTACGGGAAAAGGTTCGCTTTCCGTGGGCGAGTGATGAGCCTCCTCGAGCTAACGCTCTGCGGGGTCTCATCTACCACGCACTTCCCACAGGAGTCTCACCGTTTCCCTTCGCCCCTTTACCATATGAGGTTCTCGAAATCGCTCTAGTAGTAACCTGCCAAGTTCGGTAATGAAAGACCTGCTCACCCACGCCGTTATAGAGTCGTTTTAACCATAGATTCTGCACGAATAAGGTGTGGGAACAGGGTCAGGGAAACGTCCGCATGAAAAGCGAATGGAGACACGAACGTGTGTGTTTTTCTACTGACTGATCCAAAACACCGCAAATCGTCGTTTCCCTGACCCCGTATCCATGGCCAGGAATTGTCATTCATTATTTCAACTAGGCAAGGCTGCCCTTAAGGCTGCACGGAATGTGCTCACCGCGCTCCCGCGGAAAGCGAGCCATTCCCCGCAGCCCCATCCACTCTACAAAAGTCTCGAAACTGAGTCTTCAAGAATACGAAGCTTATTTGGAATTCCACTGAGATTCATGGCTTAAGAATTATTGGAACAGACTGGTTGACTTTATTATCTGAATTTTATAGACTATTGGAAAGATATTTAAAAAGTGGCTTTATTACAAAGTCGAAATAAGCAAGTTGAGTAGAGAATGAGTTGAGTTGAGGCATAGGATGAGCTGAGCTGAGTGAGCGAGGAATCTTCGGACGTAAGGAGCCGACGGATTGCCTGGCCAATTTTCACCCCTTTTCTATCCACTCGTTTTCATCCCTCAACGTCTCATTCTCCATGATTTTAATGGAGAGGTGAGCCTTTATGACCACTTTTGAAACATTTCAAAGCGATGCTGAAGAGCATCAGACCATCCCAATTACACAATCGTTTTATACGGATACGTTAACACCGATTCACATGTTTCATGCACTGAATCATGAAGCTGTGTACATGTTGGAAAGCCAGGATCCTGAATCGCCATGGTCGAATTATTCCTTCCTTGGTCTTGATCCTATGGTTCAAATCAAAGAGGATAAGCAGCAGTTCCAAATCAAGGACTTTGACCAGAATGAGATCACGTATTCTGAAGACTTCAAGTCTGCTTATGAGAAAGTACTTGCAAAGCTTGATGTGAAACAGCCTCCCATCGACCTTCCGTTTAAAGGAGGAGGGGTCGGATATATCAGCTATGATGCCATTTCAGATTATGAGCCTGTAGAGAGAGCCATGACGGATGAGTTGAATCTGGCTAATTATCATCTGCTTTTCTGCAAGACGTTAATTGCTTACCATCATAAGACAAAAGAAACGACGATTCTATCCTTTGCTAGAAAAGAATCGGATCGCCCACTAGAAGAAATTTATTCTGAAACGAAAAAGCGGATCAAATCCATTACAAACCAGCTGCAGAAGGCCCACACACTTCCTGATTTAATGCTGATTGAAAATGAAACGGATAATGAATCCTTCCAGTTAGACAGCAATTATGAACCAGAAAAATTCAAAACTGATGTGGGAAAAATCAAAGAGTATATCCATGCCGGAGATATTTTTCAAGCGGTATTATCTCAACGTTTTCATACAGTAACGGACCGAAGCGGCTTTGAACTTTACCGGGTGTTACGGAGAGTGAACCCTTCTCCATATATGTTTTATTTGAAAATGGATGAAGTGGAAGTCATCGGAAGTTCTCCTGAACGACTCCTTGAGGTGCGTGACCGTAACCTTGAAATCCATCCCATAGCTGGAACGAGGAAAAGAGGACGAACCAAAGAAGAAGATGACGCTCTTGCTGAAGAACTCTTGCAGGATGAGAAAGAGTTAGCGGAACACCGCATGCTCGTGGATCTAGCACGGAATGATATTGGCCGCGTAGCTGAATATGGAACCGTACAGGTAAGTGAATATATGACCATCGGACGTTTTTCGAAAGTCATGCACATCATCAGTAAAGTGACCGGTCGATTGAAGGAGAGTGTTTCTCCTATTGACGCCTTGATTTCCTCCTTCCCGGCTGGAACATTATCAGGAGCACCAAAAGTCCGAGCCATGCAGATTTTGAGAGAGCTTGAACCTACTCCTCGGAACCTCTACGGTGGAGGGATTTTATATTTAGGCTTTGATGGAAACATTGACTCCTGCATTACCATCCGAACGATGACAAGAACAGGAAAAGATTTATATATCCAGGCAGGGGCAGGGATCGTTGCTGATTCTGACCCTGAAGCAGAGTATCAAGAAACATTGAGCAAGGCGAGTGCATTGAAGAAGACGATTCAATTAGCTGAGAAGATATTTGAGAAGAGTGGAGAAGGAGTGGAGACGAGATGAAAGATACATTAAGTAAAGTTGTCGCAGGAGAGGAAATGACGGAACAGGAAGCTTTTGAAACGATGGATAGGATTATGAAAGGTGAAGCGACAACGGGCCAGTTGATGAGCATGCTCAGTGTGATGCGTTACCGAGGAGAAACCGTTGAAGAAATGACCGGTTTCGTTCGAGCGATGCGTGAAAACATGACGAAAATGGATACGAATGATCCGTCCATTGTAGATACATGCGGCACCGGGGGCGATGGTGCTTCTACCTTTAATATTTCAACAGCTGTTTCCATCGTTCTTGCGAGCATGGGCGTGAAAGTCGCGAAGCACGGGAATCGCAAAGTTTCTTCAAAAAGTGGAAGTGCCGATGTTTTGGAGAAGTTAGGTGTTCCGATTGACACAACTCCAGAACAAGGAGCGCAGGCACTATCACAAAAAGGAATGACATTCATGTTTGCGCCTCTTTACCATAAAGCTATGAAACATGCAGGACCTGCACGGCAGGAGCTTGGCTTTCGTACCATTTTCAATTTACTCGGACCTATGTCCAACCCCGCGAATGCAAAAAGGCAGCTAATCGGCATTTATGATACGAATTATGCAGAGAAAATGGCAGAGACACTGAAGAAACTAGGCTCCACCCACGTGCTCTTAGCAACAGGAAGAGATGGGCTGGATGAGATCACGGTCACAGGGAAAAGCGATCTCGTTGAATTGAAAAATGGGGAAATCACTCGTTTTACTGTTTCACCTGAAGATTTCGGGCTTCCTTTAGGGAATCTGTCAGACATTCGTATTTCTAAAACAGAAGAAAGTGCCAGGATCATTAAGGATGTCTTGTATGGTCGTTCAAATGAAAGTGCTGCTTCCATTGTCACATTGAATGCGGCGGCTGGGCTTTACGTGGCAGGAAAAGCAGCAGACCTTCAAGAAGGCGTGCACCTTGTTCAAAAGGCGATCAGTGAAGGCGTCACAAGCAAGTACTATGAATCGATTGTTAATGAAAAGGAGAATCGTCAGTATGCTTGAAACCATCTTAGCTGTAAAACAACAAGAAATCGAAAAATTATATTTACCAGAAGAGCAGTCATTCCCTCATCATTCTCTCTATGAATCTCTGAAGAACGCACCATTTGCAGCAGGTGTGATTGCAGAGGTGAAAAAAGCATCTCCATCCAAGGGAATCATACGTGAGGACTTCAATCCTGTCCGCATCGCCCATGACTATAATGCAGCAGGTGTGCAAGCCATTTCGGTTCTTACCGATCAACATTTTTTCCAAGGGCACCGTGATTATTTGACGAACATCAAAAAAGTGGTGGATGTTCCTGTATTACGTAAAGACTTTATAATCGACTCATTACAAGTAGCTGAGAGTGCGTACATCGGAGCTGATGCTATTCTGTTAATCGGCGAAGCATTGGAAGCGGAGAAGTTGCATGAACTTTATCTTCAAGCCTACGAACTTGGATTGGAAGTACTTGTTGAAGTACACAGTGAAGAAACATTAACAAAAGTACTGAATGAGTTTACACCGAAAATCCTTGGCATCAATAATCGAAATCTCCATACGTTTGAAACGAAACTTTCACAAACCGAGCGCATGGCGAAACTTGCACCCAAGGAGTGTTTGTTGGTTTCAGAAAGTGGCATCTCTTCCCATGATGATCTACAGAAAGTAGCTGGTTACGGGGCTGAGGGTGTACTAGTCGGAGAGTCTCTTATGCGCCAGAAAGACATCAAAGAAGCGGTCCGTCAGTTGTTGGAAGGAGTGAATGTTCGATGAAAGAACCGATTGTAAAATTATGTGGGAACAGATCTTTATCAGATGTAGCCAAAACATCTTCCTCCCAAGCATCCCATCTTGGTTTCGTATTTGTCAGGAGAACAAAACGATATGTCCGACCGGAATATGTCGGACGCTGGGTGAAAAAAATCCGACCTAGACAAAAAATCGTCGGGGTTTTCATCGAGCCCACGATTGAGGAAATCGAAGAGATTCTTCATTTTGTCCCATTAGATGTTATTCAACTGCATGGAAATGAGACGGTATCTCAGTTGTTGAGAATCAAAGAAGCGTTCGGTCTGCCGGTCTGGAAAGTGGTTCACCATCAATCGGATGGCATTAAACAAATGGAAGTGTTCCGTGGGGTTGCTGATGGATACATTGTAGACAGCAAAGTGGATGGTGTTTCAGGTGGAACCGGGGTACGCTTCGACTGGGAGTCTGTGCCGACCTATCAGAAAGAATCATTTGACCAGGGTGTTCCGTGCTTGATTGCAGGTGGGATTAAACCAGAAAACGTTACAGAGTTGTTGCATTATCGACCGGACGGCATCGACCTATCCAGTGGCATTGAAATTGAGGACGGTAAAGACATTGGAAAAATTCAAGCAATCATGAAAGAGGTGGAGCAAAATGTTGCAAGTATTTCCTGATTTAAAAGGACGCTACGGTGATTTTGGCGGTAAATATGTACCGGAAACCCTGATGGGGCCGTTGCAGGAGCTGGAAGAAGCGCTTGATCAAGCGATGGCGGATCCGGCCTTTTTAGAGGAGTACCATCATGTATTAAAAGAGTACGCAGGCCGTCCCACTTCTTTGTCTTATGCAGACAAATTGACCGGCCACCTTGGAGGAGCAAAAATTTATTTGAAACGTGAAGACTTGAATCATACAGGGGCACACAAGCTTAACAATGCGATTGGTCAGGCTTTGCTGGCTAAAAGGATGGGGAAAGAGAAAATTATTGCGGAGACAGGAGCGGGACAGCATTGCGTCGCATCAGCTACGGTTGCCGCTAAATTTGGACTTCAGTGTATCGTGTTTATGGGAGAAGAAGATATCCGCAGACAGGAGTTGAACGTTTTCCGGATGAAGCTGCTCGGCGCGGAGGTCGTTTCGGTTTCTAGTGGAAACGGAACTCTCAAGGATGCGACAAATGAAGCGATTCGCTATTGGGTCGCCAACTGTGAAGACCACTTCTATTTAATAGGTTCTGTCGTAGGCCCTCATCCATATCCACGTATGGTTCGGGATTTTCAGCGGATTATTGGGGACGAATCTAAACGCCAGTTTTTAGAGGTGGAGAAAGAGCTTCCGGATCGTATTTTTGCCTGTGTAGGTGGTGGAAGCAACGCTATGGGAATCTTTTATCCATTCCTTGGAGACACGAGTGAATTGATAGGGGTAGAGGCTGCCGGGAAAGGGATGGATACACCTGAACATGCAGCAACGCTTTCAAAAGGAACCCCTGGTGTGATTCACGGATCGATGACCTATCTCATGCAAGATGAGAATGGACAAATTACCGAACCTTATTCCATTTCTGCAGGTCTCGACTACCCTGGAATTGGTCCGGAGCATGCTCATTTATTCCAGACGAAACAAGTACGCTATGAAGCCATCACAGATAAAGAAGCGCTTGATGCATTGAAGCTTCTGACACAGATGGAGGGAATCATTCCGGCGATTGAAAGTGCCCACGCCCTTGCTCAGGCATTTAAAGAAGCACCTCAAATGAGCCAAAATGAAACGATTTTAATCAATCTTTCCGGTCGTGGAGATAAAGACATGGCAACATTAATGGAACATTTCCAGGAGGAGGTTTGACATGCTGACGAAGACATCATTTCAAGGGAAACTAAAGAAAACGGAAGACCTGTTTATCCCATTCATTGTAGCCGGGGATCCAAGTCCGGAGCTGACGATTCAATTCGCTTTACGTTTGCAGGAAGAAGGTGCGGACGTTTTAGAATTGGGCGTCCCTTATTCGGATCCACTTGCGGACGGACCGACCATACAACGAGCAGCGCAACGTGCATTGAAGTCAGGGATGTCTTTACGTAAAGCCATTGAGCTTGTTCCGAAGTTAAGAGAGCATGGACTTGAAATTCCAGTTGTGATTTTCACTTATTATAACCCTGTCCTTCAAATCGGTCATGAGGAATTCTTTCAACTCTTAGGAGAAAATGGAGTAGAGGGGCTTCTTATACCTGACTTGCCATTTGAAGAAAGTGAGGAAATTCGCAACCGGTCAGAAGAAAAAGGTATCGAATTCATTTCCCTTGTGGCGCCTAACTCAGATCAAAGAATCAAGCAGATTGCGGAACATGCGAAAGGTTTTCTATATTGTGTTTCTTCACTTGGAGTAACAGGAGAGCGAAAAGAAATGTCTGCCGAAGCTTTGGCATTCATTGAAAAAGTGAGACAGTACAGTCAAGTTCCAGTCGCTGTCGGATTCGGTATCTCAACGAATGATCATGTCCAACTTGTAAGAAATCACGCAGACGGCGTCATCATTGGAAGTAAAATCATTCGTTTAATAGAAGCAGAGCTTGAAAATATTGAAAAAGGTAGAATGGACGAAGCTCTCAAACATTTCACCAAAGAAATCAGAGCACTCGTTCAGTAAGTTTGAAAGAGGCTGAGAGGAGTGGAGCAGAGTGATCTATATGATCGACCACTATGACTCTTTCACCTACAATCTCGTCCAGTATCTTGGAGAGCTTGGAGAAGAAGTCATAGTGAAGAGAAATGATGAAGTAGGGATAGATGAAATTACAGAGCTGAGCCCGGATTTGATTTTTCTCTCGCCCGGCCCGTGTTCTCCAGATGAAACACCGATGACCCTGGAAGTCATCGACCGTTTTAAAGGAGACATTCCCATTTTTGGTGTTTGTCTTGGTCATCAGGCCATTGCTCAAGTGTTCGGTGGAAGTGTCGTGCGCTCGGAGAAACTGATGCACGGAAAATCATCACGCATTTTCCATGATGGAAAAGGGATTTACGAAGGGGTAAGGAACCCGATGGAGGCGATGCGCTATCATTCGCTGATCGTAGAGCTCTCAGATTTACCGGAGTGTTTTGAAGTAACGGCTTCAACAGTCGAAGGGGAATTGATGGGCATCCGTCACCTCGAATTCCCTATTGAAGGGGTACAATTCCATCCGGAGTCTATTGGTACAGGGGAAGGGAAACAATTATTAAAAAATGTCATCCAAAACCGTGTGAAGGCTTTCACCCCTTAATATGACATTAATATAGCAGAATGAAAAAGCTGGTACCTATAAAGGGTGCCAGCTTTTTTAACATAATAAACTATAACTCCCTATTCGCTTTTAAACTTTGGGGTTTCTTATATCTTCATGCACTTGAAGATGGGGAATGAATGCTTCCGTGGAGCGCTGGAGACCTATATGATCGGCGTGCTGAGAAACTCATCTAAGTCGTTGATAAAAGTATTCATAATATCAAAACTCTCTGATTTAAATATTTAGTAGGTTTTAAAAGTAGAAGGGGGGCGGGTATCCTTTTTTCTATTCGATAACGTAGTATTCCAGTTTTTTAATTAGGTATTTAGAACTAATTTTACTACAAAATTCTGTCGGATAATTGCTTATTTAACAGAAATTTCGTAAGAATAAAGCAATTCTTGGAAAGGTTGTGGTTATCGCTTTCATAAAGGTATGTGAAAAAATGGAATCCTCTAAAAATGCATGGAATAGCCCTTTTTCACTTCTTTAATTGCCATTTTCACAAAATTAAAATCTATGTTAGTTTTATTATCGTTGTGTTCAAAGAGCGATTTCACATCATCGGCCGATGTTTTTATTAGAACAGCTCAACAAGAACCAGCCAACAAAAAACATCAGGAGATGATTTAGTAGTTATGGAACTGCAACAAGATCCAACTTTGTTATGGTTTATAGCAATCTATGGAATATTAATGGTCGGCATTGGTATATTCATGTCGAAAAAAGTAGCCGGCAGTGAAGATTTCGTATTAGCCGGTAAAAGTCTAGGACCTTTTGTATTGATGGGAACGCTTCTGGCTACATGGACAGGAAGCGGAAGTATTTCAGGTGGGGAAACGTCTATGGCTTTCTCATACGGGATTCTTCCTTCTTTGATGATGATGCTCCCAACGTTAGTCGGTATTATCATTCTTTATGTCGTCGCACCTAAAATCCGCGAACACGGGAAATTCACCGTTGCCGGTATTTTAGAGTCGAAATATGGGCGTACATCCCGTAACATTGCGAGTGTTATTATCATTCTTGCTTATGTCGGTATCGTCTCTTATCAGATGAAAGGCTTTGGATTTATTCTTAATTTGACAACAGGTATGACTGTTCAAGCAGGTACGATGATTGGTGCTGCCATGATCATCTTCCTTGCAATGATCGGTGGACTTCGTTCGGTTTCTCAAACGGACGCCATCAGCGGATTTTTGATGGTGGGAGGTTTGATCATTACTGTCCCTACAATCATTATGGTTGCAGGCGGATGGAGCGAAATCGTCGCTAATGTTCCCGAGTCCCACATGAGTGCTACCGGTGGTTTGACAACGATTCAAATGATCGGTTATCTGATGCCTTCTTTGTTCTTATTACTTGGTGACCAAAACATGTATCAGCGTCTTGCATCTTCCAAAGGAGATAAATCTGCGAAGCGTGCGCAAATGGGCTGGCTGATTGCGATGATCGTCATTTCACCATCCATTTCATTAATCGCCTTCGCTTCCCGCTCCTTATTCCCGGACATCGATCCAGGAATGGCATTGATGGCTACTACAGTAGCGATGCCGGTCGCTATCGGTGGTATTTTGCTTGCAGCAGCAGCTTCCTTCATCATTACGACAGGGAACTCTTACTTGCTGTCTGCAGCTACGAACTTGACTTATGACCTTTATGGTAAATATGTGAATAAAGATGCTTCTGACAAAAAGCTTCTTGCTATGACAAGAATATTCATTGTGGCCTTGGGTGTCTTTGCCTTTGTAATTATCAGTTATTTCCCAACCGTATTAAGTGTGCAAATGTATGCTTATACAGTTTATGGCGCTGGCTTGACTCCTGCTGTACTGGCCGTATTCTTCTGGAAGCGCGTCAATGCGGCCGGTGGTGTATCGTCCATGATCGCTGGTGTGGTGGCAACATTGACATGGGAAATCGTACTAGGGCAGCCGTTCGAAGTGAACAGTGTAGTCGTTGCTGTGCCTGTGGCGGTTATTGTCTTGATTGTTGCAACATTAATGACGACATCTGGATCTCAAGCTGCAAAGGCTACAAAAGCTTCATAATTTAAGAAATCCTCCCGGTACACGGGAGGATTTTTTGTTTACTCTTTTACTTTAAACTGGCGAATTTGTTCATTTAATTGTTTGGAAAGAGAAGATAATTCATCTGCACTATGAGAAACCTCTTCCACAGAGCTGTTGGATTGTTGGGCAGCGGCTGTCACTTGTTCCACACCTGCTGCAGATTCTTGTGAAACAGAGGCCACCTCTTCAATAGAAGCGTTCATTTCATAGCTATCCTCAGAAATTTTCTTAAGTTTGTCGGATATTTCACGACTTTTGGCTACCATATCTGTTACAGATTCTTCAATCTTATCAAAGGTTTCTCCAGTTACCTTCATTTGTTTTGTACCTTGATCAACTTCTTCATATCCATGCTTTAGTGTTGTGACGACATTCGTTGACTCATTTTGAATGCCTGTGACAATTCCTGTGATATCTTCTACTGAATTGGTTACCTGCTCGGCTAATTTACGTACTTCGTCTGCGACCACGGCAAAGCCTTTTCCATGTTCTCCAGCACGAGCAGCTTCAATAGCAGCGTTTAAAGATAGTAGATTGGTTTGCTCTGCAATATCTTGGATCACTTGTACAAGTTTAGAGATTTCTTGGGATTGTTGATCTAGACCACGTACTTTTTCAACGGCATCTTTGACAATCTGGTCGATGTTCTGCATCTGATTTACCGAATGCCGCATCATCTCACTGCCATCATTCGTCATGGATAAAACTTGTTGAGAAGAGTCTGCAACGTTCTCTCCATTATGGCGGGCTTCCTTGATTTCGTTTACGAACGAATCCATCATTTCAGACAAACGAGAGGAACTATGCGCTTGTGATTCTGAACCAGCCGAAAGTTCTTCCATTGTGGAAGCAATTTGTTCACTTCCTTCGCGAACTTCATCAGCGGATTGTTTCAATCCCCTACTTTGTTCAGAAACAGCTTCTGTTGCTTCTTGCAATTGTTCGATGATTCTTTTGATGCTTTCTTTCATTTCGTGTGTGGAAGCTGACAATTGTCCAATTTCATCGTCTCTGTGTTGGATGAGGTCAACCGTTAAGTCGCCTTCTTCGACACGCTTCATATTTTTTTGTAAATCAGTAATTGGCCGGCGAATCCGACGAGCTATCAGCACTGAAACGATCACGGATAGGATCAAAATGGCTAAAACGGTGATGGCAATCGGTAGAAGAACTGCGGCTCCTTTTTCTTCGAGTTCTGCTTTATCTACTGTTCCGACGATAATCCAACCAGTCGTTTCGTTGATCGAGTAACCTAATGTCTTATCTCTTCCATCATATTCGTATGTAATGACACCTGAAGGTTGCTCTTGTTCCATAATGTTCAGATAGTAGCTTTCCTCAGAAACATCTGTACCTACAAGATCTGGATCTGGATGGGAAAGAAATGTACCACTTTCATCAAAAATCGCTGCGTAACCGGTATCTGCGATCTTCACACCTTCCACAAGATTAAGAAGCGAGTTCATATTAAGGTCGATGGAGAATACGCCCATCACTTCATTGCCATCCATAACCGCGCGGGCTACACTCATAATCGTTTCGTTGGTATTTGTATCCATATAGGGATCTGTCCATATAAGACCGCCTTCGTTTGCGACCGCATCTTTATACCAAGGGCGTTCTCTAGGGTCGAACTCAGATGGTAAAGTCAATGTGGAATCAGTAATTGTCTCCCCAGATTCTTCGACGCCCATATAGGCATTTTTAATGATTTCGTTGGAAGAGCGGATGTCATCCATACGCCGGATGACGCGGTCTTCTTCAGAAGCATAATTGATGAATGCTTGTTCCTGAGAATAATGATTGACGATGTCTTCTTGAGATTGGAAAAACAATTCGAATGAATCATTTAATGAGTTCATTTGTTTCTCCACATTATCGGTCAGTTCATCGGTCGTAATGGAAACGCCGAATGTATAGCTCGCATAACCAATGATGATGCCAGCGGCGGTAATCAAAGTGAGGAATGGGATCAAAATCTGCCTCTGCAAGGTTCGATTCCAAAAGGATCCTTGTTTACTCTTTTTTCTTTTTCTTAACATGGTGTACCTCCGATTCTTATGTAAAATCGTTGCTGTTCCTTAACAGCAACGTTCCTATACATTTATCGGACGGTAAAAGTGAATTTCAATAGCCAGTGACATATTTTATAAGAGAAGCGTTCTTTTGTTTATGAAAAGTGAGGATAGAAAAAGCCACCATTTCATGTAGTGGAAATGGTGGCTCAAAGTAGTGGAGCATAGCGGGCTCGAACCGCTGACCTCTTCGCTGCCAGCGAAGCGCTCTCCCAGCTGAGCTAATGCCCCGTATGTTTTTCGACAATTATTATTGTATATAGACAGATAGAAAAAATCAAGAGTTTTTTGTATTCTTCTTCCAATTAGAACGAAGGAAGCCATTAAGTAGGGGAGGGGGATTGTAAAATCATTTGAAAAATTTTGTATGAAGGATGGTAGAACTAGGGACCGATTCCAACCTTGGTAAATCAAATGCAAGGAAGTTTTACATAATCTAACAATATACTTAATATTCATAAAATTACAAAAACTATGTTGACTTCTCTTCTTTAGGTTATATAATACTTTTATAACGATGATAACGCTTACATAAAAAGGGGGATCCTCACTTTTGCCTATCCTAGAGGTCGAAAATGTATCGTTGCAGTTCGGTGGTGTGAAAGCTTTAGATGATGTGTCCTATCACCTGGAAAAGGGTGAGATCTTTTCGTTGATTGGTCCGAATGGAGCAGGGAAGACGAGTATGCTGAACTGTATAAGCGGACTGTACAAACCGACAGCAGGCTCCATCCGTTTTAACGGAAAAGAAATTCTAGGGATGAAACCGTATAAAAGGACTTCTCTTGGCATTGCACGTGCATTTCAGAATATCGCTTTATTTGAACATATGTCTGTTCTGGATAATTTGAAGCTCGGGCGTCATGTGAAAATGAAAGCGGGAATTTTTACAGGTGGACTTTACTGGGGTGGTGCGGAGAAGGAAGAGGTCGTCCATCGTCAGTCGGTGGAGGAAGTCATTGAATTTCTCGAGATGCAGGATATCCGTCATACACCAGTCGGTACACTTCCATACGGATTGAAAAAAAGGGTGGAGGTAGGACGTGCGCTTGCCCTTGAACCTGAATTGATTTTGCTGGATGAACCGATGGCCGGGATGAATAGTGCTGAAAAAGAAGACATGGCCCGGTTCATATTGGATATGCATGAACTGAATGGAATTACGGTGTTCCTTATTGAACACGATATGGGGGTCATCATGGATCTTTCTGACAAAATTGCTGTCCTGGACTTTGGGAAACGAATCGGGTTTGGTACACCTGAAGAAATTCAGAAGAACCCCGAAGTCATCAAAGCTTATTTGGGTGAACAAGAAGTGACCACATAAGGAGGGGATTGTGGAATGACGCACCGAACGCTGCCTCAGCTTTTGTTTGAAAAAGCAGATAAAGAAGGGGGGAAAGTGGCCTTCCGCCAGAAGAATTTGGGCATTTGGAAAGAATGGACCTGGCATAAATATTACAGAGAGGTAGAATCACTAGCCCTTGGATTCCAAGAAGAGTTTTCGATCCAAGCAGGAGACCGCATCGGAATCATCGGGGATAATCGACCGCATTGGATTGTTACAGAACTTGCGGCCCAATCGATTGGCGCAGTCCCTGTGGGGATTTATCAGGATGCTTCGCCTGACGCGATGGCCCATTGCTTACACGAATGTGAACCGAGAATCTTAGTGGTTGAGGACCAGGAACAGGTGGACAAGCTTCTTGATATCATCGATTCGTTTCCAACCATTGAATCCATTCTTTTCTATAATGAAAAAGGTCTCCGGTCCTATTCGCATGACAAGCTTATGGATTTAAAAAACGTGCAGTCCATCGGTAGAACAAGAGCTAGTGAAGATCCGTCTTTCTTTGAGCATCAAATCCAAAAAGTAAAACCGTTGGATATTGCTTTCATTACGTTCACTTCTGGGGTGACACGTCACCCGAAAGCCGCTACTTTCACGCATACCAACCTGATCCAAACAGCTTTATCTATACATGAAGTAGACCCTGTAAAAGCTGATGATGACTATTTATCCTTCTTGTCTCTCGCTTGGATTTGTGAACAAGTGATGGCGGTCGGATTGTCCTTGACGAGAGGGATGACCATCAATTTTCCTGAAGAACCTTCTACCATTTTAAACGATTTAAGAGAAATCGGACCACACTTGATCCAAGCACCTCCACGAACATTTGAGAACATATGGACACGCTTCCAAATTCGACTGAATGATTCCACACGATTGAAGAAAAAAATATATACACTTACCAAATCCGGCATAGAAAAAAACGCACGAGCAAAATTGAGCAACCGTTCAGTCTCTTTTTTATCGAAAATCAGTTACTCACTGAATGACTTCTTTATGTACAGTGCCATTCGTGACCATTTAGGGCTTTCACGTTTAAGAAGGGCTTACGTGACGGGCGGCAGGTTAAATAAGGATGCTTTTGAGTTTTTCCAAGGATTGGGAGTCAATGTGAAACAAACGTATGGAACGGTTGAAACGACAGGCTATGCTTCTATTCAGAGGGATCACGAATGGTCGGCTGAAGGTGCGGGAAAACCACTGCCTGGTTTATCTATGAGTATAGCGTCCAGAGGGGAAATTCAAGTGGAAGGTCTACAAGTTTTCGCTGGTTATTTTGGGGGACACCCTGTCACGGAATTTTCTACTGGAGATTACGGCAAAATCCTAGATTCAGGAGAAATCGAAATCCGTGGAAGAATGGAGGAGCGATTGGCTTTGGATTCAACAGATGGACGATCCTCCAGTGAAATCGAAACCGAGCTTCGGAAGAGTCACTACTTACAAGAAGCTTTGGTCTTCGGCGAAGGTCGTTCATATTTGACGGCCATGGTCACGATTCATCGAGCCAGCGTGGGGCGTTGGGCAGAAAAGAATCAAATCTCTTATACCAGTTACCGGGATTTGACGATGAATCCGGAGGTTATAGAACTCATCAGGGACCAAGTCGTCGAAATGATGGCATCTTTACCTGAAGAAAGTCGAATCAAACGGTTCGTCATCCTTCCTGAAGAGTTACGGCTGAGTGATGGGGAAATGACGTCCACGCAGAAAACGGTACGGAGAACTGTGGAAAAGAATTACAAGCGTTATTTAGCTGCATTATATAATGATGGCGGACAGTTCGATACACTGTCAAATCTATATTCTGAACAAACGAACGAGGGGGAAATCGTGCCCGTCATCTTATTAGATCGATCACAGGGGGTGGCTTGAGTTGACTTTCTTTATGCAAATGCTCGTCGGTGGAATTGTAGTAGGAAGTATTTATGCACTCGTAGCATTAGGGTTCGTCCTCATCTATAAAGCTAGCGATGCTTTGAATCTGGCAAATGGTGAATTCGTACTTATCGGATCATATATTTGTTTGACACTTGTCACTGCTTTGAAACTGCCTTTCTTAGTGGCTCTTGCGGTTACCCTGGGCGTGTGTGGTGTACTTGGGTTATTGGTTGAGAGGGTCGTACTAAGACCGTTACTGAATGCACCTACCATTTCGGTCATTATGGCGACGATTGGTCTCGGTAACCTGCTCGCAGGGTTGGTCCATATGGTATGGGGACACCAGACTCGTGTGTATCCAAACCTCTTTCCGAACACTCCGGTGACTTTTGGTGAAGTTCTTATTACACCTGTCTATTTATGGTCGTTCATTATTGTTATGGCTCTGCTCCTTGCTTTTACTATCTTCTTTAAATTCTCAAAAATGGGGGTGGCCATGCGCGCGGTAGCGGATGACCTTCAGGCAGCCGCCAGTATGGGAATCAATGTGAAACGAGTATTTGCTATCACCTGGGCGATTGCTTGTATCGTCGCTGCTGTCGGCGGGGTGCTGCTTGGAAATATAAACGGAGTGAACGCAACAATGAGCGTGATCGGCCTTACCGTTTTACCTGTGGTCATTCTGGGAGGACTGGATAGTATCCCTGGAGCCATTGTTGGTGGATTTATAATAGGAATATTGCAAAGTATGGCGGGTGGATATATCGACCCCCTTGTCGGTGGAGGATTGAAAGAAGTGTTTCCGTTCATCATAGTCATTTTGATATTAATGATCAAACCATATGGTCTCTTTGGAAAAGGTGGAATGGAAAGGGTGTGAGGATGTGAAAAATCCATTTGTAATGGAATGTGGCAATTACAAAACTCGATACGAGAAAGATATGGCTATTTTCTCAATCAAACGGGTGAAAATCAGGATGCTTGGACTGGCCATTCTAGCCTTTCTGTTTCCTTTGCTGGCTGATAATTACGTCATCGGTCTTGCGACTTTATGTGCGATTGCTTCCATAGGCGCTATCGGGTTGAACATTTTGACAGGATTCACTGGTCAGATCTCCATCGGGGTCGGTGCCTTCCTGGGTGTAGGAGGATATACATCCGCCATTTTAACAAGTACTCTGGGTTTAAGTTTTTGGGTGGCTTTACCTGTTGCAGGTCTCATCACAGCTTCTGTAGGAGCACTGTTCGGAATTCCGTCGCTAAGATTGAAAGGTCTTTATTTGGCGATTGCGACACTAGCGGCTCAATTCATTATCCTGTTTGTCATTAGCCGGTGGACAGGTTTGACAGGTGGAACCTCTGGAATGGTACTTCAACGTCCGTCCATCGGATCGTTTTCTTTGATGTCTGCAAGCAGCTACTACTATTTGTGTCTCATCATTTTGCTTTTCACCATCGTATATGCCCTGAATTTATTCCGGAGCCGTACAGGTAGAGCCTTTTTAGCTGTTCGCGATCGTGACGTAGCAGCAGAAATCATGGGCATCAATTTGTTCACATACAAGGTGCTTTCCTTCGCAATCAGCTCCTTTTTTGTTGGGATCGCCGGCGCATTGCTCGCTCATTATACGATGATTGTCAGCCCCGAACTATACAGCATCACAGTTTCGATTCAATACTTGGCGATGATTTTAGTCGGTGGCCTCGGGAGTATCCTTGGATCCATTCTTGGAGCCATATTTATTACACTTTTGCCTGTGGGCCTCGGTTTTATCATGGATTATCTCGCTCTCTATATGCCGGATATGCAAAACACATTAGCAGCCTTCCAGGAACTTGCTTTTGGTGCAGCCATCATCCTGTTTCTCATCTTTGAACCAGGCGGGTTGGCGCATATGTGGAGTAACATCAAAAATTACTTCAAAGTTTGGCCATTTTCTTATTAGCAAGTGGAGGGAAGGGTCTTTGCCTTTTTTACTCTAAACTATATAACAAATAGAAAGGGAGTCGAGGATTTGATCAAAACATACGCAAAATCAACGATGCTTATGTTGTGTTTCATGCTGTTAATGGGGATGCTGGCTGCTTGTAGCGGAGATGAAGGAGCGGCTGGTGGAGACGCCGAAGCTTCTGACGGAAACACCGTGAAAATTGGAGCACTCTTTGATATTACAGGCGGTACGGGTGATGTTGGGACTCCATATTCAGAAGGTGAGAAAGCTTACTATGAATATTTGAATAGTCAAGGCGGAATTGATGGTGTTCAAGTTGAACTCATTGGTGATGATTACGCCTACGACATGGCGAAAGGACAGCGTTTGTATCAAGAGCTCCGTGATAAAGACAATGTATCGGCCATTCTCGGTTGGGGAACGGCGGATACGGAAGCACTTCGTCAGCAAGTAGCGAACGATCAACTTCCATACTTCTCTGCTTCCTACTCAGAAAATCTGAAAAATTTAGAGGAGAGTCCATACAACTTTTTGACAGCAGCTACATACTCTGACCAGGGACGAGCTGTTGTGCAGTGGATCAAGGAGAATCACGAAGGAGACAATCCGACCCTCGCTCTCCTTTATAACGATACTGCTTTCGGGCGTTCACCAATTGAGGATATTAAAGCCTACGCGGCCGAAGTCGGTGTCGAAGTGGTGGATGAACAAGTTATTCCGGTGACGGCGACAGAAGCACAGTCCCAAATGTTGAATATGCAAGAGGCGGCTCCAGACTATGCCATCATTCAGCAAACATGGGGAGCGACAGCGACGATTTTACGGGAAGCTCAGACGCTGGGCATTGATACCCAATTCATCGGTTTGAACTGGGCGACTGGAGAAGGAGTTGTAGAAATAGCCGGGGACGCGGCAGAAGGAATGTTAGGAGTCGTCACTCACGCTTTCCCATATGAAGACTTGGAAGGGCTGGCTGAAATGGAAGAGTACCTGGAGTCCAAGGGAGAGAGTCTTGAAGATGTCAGTCAAAAATTCGTTCAAGGGTGGGTCACAGCTAAAATTATGGCCGAAGGGATAGGAAATGCTGAAGAGTTGAACGGAGAAGGCATCCGTAAAGGAATCGAACAAATCAAAGACATGGACTTAGGTGGTCTAGCTGCACCAGTTACTTTCTCAGAAGACAACCATGCGGGTACGAACCAAGTGCGTCTGGCTGAAGTAAAGAATGGGAAGTTCGAAGTCATCACGGATTATTTCAGTTATGAAGATTAAGAGTGTGGGGTCTCATGGTGAGGCCCCTTTTTTCAAAAGGAGGGTAAAGCCTTATGTTGAAAGTCGATAATATTGAAGTGGTGTATTCGAAGATGATTCTAGTCTTAAAAGGGATGTCCATCGAGGTGCCGGATGGAGACATCGTCGCTTTGTTAGGAAGCAATGGAGCAGGAAAATCCACGACGCTTAAGGCGATCTCAGGTTTGCTTGGGGGAGATAACGGGCAGGTGACGAAGGGGAGAATTACGTATCAAGAAGAAGATTTGACTTCAATGAGTCCTGATAAAATTGTTCAAAAAGGTATTTTTCAAAGTATGGAAGGAAGAAGAGTTTTTAAGCATCTCACAGTCGAAGAAAATTTAACAGCAGGCGCTCACACAAGAAAAGATCGAAGGAACATAAAGAATGATATGGAGCGTGTCTATCATTATTTTCCAAAGCTGAAAACATTACGTTCCCGTCATGCAGGATTGCTCTCAGGAGGTGAACAACAAATGCTCGCCATCGGAAGAGGAATCATGGCGAAACCGAAGCTATTGTTGTTAGACGAACCGTCTCTTGGGATTGCCCCGCTTCTCGTCAAAGAGATCTTTCAAAACATTAAACAGATCAATGAAGAAGAAGGGATGTCCATCTTGGTCGTTGAGCAAAATGCCAATGTAGCGCTCTCCATCGCTGATTATGGATATATCATTGAGGACGGGCGCTCTGTTTTGGAAGCTCCTGTATCAGAACTGCTTTCTAACCAGGAAGTACAAGAACACTATTTAGGTATGAATGAAGAGGGACGTAAAAATTACAGAGACGTAAAATCCTACCGAAAAAAACAACGCTGGATTTAGAAGGTGAGCTTTGTAGAATAGTAATATTCAAATAAAAGGCAGGATTGTGGAAGACTCAGTTTCGAGACTTTTGTTGAGTGGATGGGGGCTACGGGGAATAGCTCGCTTTCCGACGATAAGTCAACATCGAATCACTCCGTTCTTCGTGTTTCCTTTATCTCCGCCAGCTCAGTCCAGTCCATACGCCGCTGATCGAGGCGCCTGCACACTTAAGGTAGGAGTCTCGCCATTCCCCTACGCCCCTTTGCCATGGAAGATTCTCGAAACCACTCCTTGGATAAGTTAGCTATCCAGCTTGATGGGAGTGTAAGATTAAACTCCCATGTTCAGGTTCATGAGAGCTTGATACAGAGCGATTTATGCTTCTAAACAGCGGGGTAGTGGAAGACAATCCAACTTGGGAAAGGGGTTCGTTTCTCACATTCAACGAATGGGGTGGTTGGGAAGCTGGGAGACTCCCGCGGGAATGGATTGGCTGGAGAGACCCCGCAGAGCTTTAGCTCGAGGAGCATTCCTGTAGGGAAACGATTTGAGGAAATATTGAATAGTTTGCGGTGTGCATAAAAAAATCCCCCTTGGTACGATAGAGAGTGTCATGCATGACCTCGAATTAAGTACCGAAGGGAGACTTCAATTATGGATACTACACAAAATCAAAGAATAATGCAAACCAATGAACACACGATCGCTATAGGGGTGGACGTGGCGAAACACAAACACGTGGCCCGAACGGTGGATGATCGTGGGGTTGACCTTGCCAAACGCATGGTTTTCTCCAATTCACTAGAAGGTTTTCAAAAGTTACAGAAATGGATTCAGGCTTTAAAAGCGCAAACAGGACGTACCCAAGTCATGATTGGGATGGAACCTACCGGCCATTACTGGCTGAACTTAGCACACTATCTAAAAGAACAGAGACTAACGCCTGTCGTTGTAAATCCTATGAAAGTTCAGCGCATGAAAGAGATGGATGATGATTCGCCTACGAAAAATGATACGAAGGATGCGAAGGTCATCGCCCAAATCATTCGCGACGGTCGTTATCATGAGCCGACAATGCCTGAAGGGGTTTATGCCGAGTTGCGCGAAGGGATGAAGCTTCACGATATGATTCAGGAAGACCTTTCATCCATCAAAGCGCAAATGCATAATCTTTTGGATCGCTATTTCCCAGAGTTTCTCACCGTATTTAGTAAGTGGACAGGGAAAACAGCTTCCTATATTTTAGACCAAGGTTATCTCCCGGGAGACCTTTGTCAAAGGACAGAAGAGGATCTCCTTCAAGAGCTTAAGACGAATGTGTACAAGGGCACACCACGTGTTACCGTTCAAAAACTTAAAGAAGCCGCGGCCTCTAGTGTAGGAATAAAAACCGGTCTGGGTATGGCTAGAGAAGAACTCCGTTTTCTTGCGGATCAGTATAGAGAATTGGAGAAACGTCTTGATCGTCTTCAGGATCAACTGGAAGAGCTCGTTCTACAAATCCCTGGCGCAGACCTTATGATTGCGATTAAAGGTGTCGGTCCAATGTCCGTCGCTGGTTTTTTCGCTGAAGTTGGTGACCTCTCAAACTATAGAGATCCACGCCAAATTATTAAATTAGCGGGACTCAACATCATGATGAACCAATCAGGCAAATACGCAGGACAGACGACAATTACCAAACGGGGCAGGCGGAAATTGCGATCCATCTTGTATAAAGTCGCTCGTCCTTTAGCGCAAAACAATGACGGGTTCCACGTATTATATCGGTATTTTAGAGACCGGCCGCAAAATCCATTGACGGGAAAGCAAGCCTACGTCGCCATTGGTCGTAAGCTTATTAAGATCTTCTTTATGATGGGAACCCGACAACGCGCGTTTAGTGAAGAACGAATGCTTCGAGATATCCCTCATCTTTCTCAAGAACAGGCAGCCGCCTAACTATAGACGTTTCGTGTCTTATTATGAATTTGGTTTAACAATGGTTTTTGATCTTCTTACAATTGAAGCACGGATAAGCTGGTCACATTCCGAGCATTAGGGCACAGACCCACCCGAGGAGCTTTTCCGGCATCCACACATGGTCAGGTCGAACGAAGGAATTTGCGCGCACAGACGCCGAGAGATATGGGAGGGTCCACCACCATGTTTAATGTGGAGATCCAAGGTGCGATTATAAAACCCATTTACTGGAACTTAACCTCTCCAGTCTGTTTAAGCGCCTATACGTATTCCATATTCATTAAAAAATGGAATATATTTGAATGAATGACCTATGTTTCAATATTCAAAGAAGAAGAATACCAGAGAAAAACCAAGGATTTTTGAGAACGAATCCGTTTACTGAGGGAGGCTCTCCGCCATCCCCGCAGGAAAGCGAGCTGCTTCCCAACCACCCCTGACTCTTAATATGGCAAACGAACCCCGGTTATTTCGAAACTGAGTCTTACACAAACGGGAGCTTATACTTAATGGACACTTTCTGGATAGGAGGTGTTTTTTTATTGTCCAGGAAATAATCCAAATGAGGAAGAATATGGACAGAATGTGTCATAATAAATGGAATTTTGTTTAGAATTTGAGATTATAGGAAAAAGACAGGTAATTAATGATAAAGAGGTGAAAAAATGTCAGAAAGAAAAGTAAAGAACAGATGGTTGATCGCCTTAGGAGCGGTAGGGATTCATATATCTATCGGTTCTGTTTATGCCTGGAGTAACTTTACAGGCCCACTGAGCGAAGAATTTGGCTGGTCAGCAAGTCAAGTTCAGCTGACCTTCAGTATTGCAATTTTATTTTTAGGATTATCTGCAGCCTTTTTAGGATGGTTTGTGGAAAAGTATGGACCGAGGGTCGCCGGAATCACAGCTGCCATCTTTTTCGGGATTGGTGTGGCCGGGTCAGGAATCGCTGTAAGCGCAGGATCATTATGGATGCTGTACATATTTTACGGGGTGCTTGGAGGAATAGGTTTAGGTGTCGGTTATATCGCACCTGTTTCTACTTTAGTAAAATGGTTCCCTGACCGTAGAGGTTTGGCAACAGGGATGGCGATTATGGGCTTCGGGTTTGCAGCCGCTATCGCCAGTCCATTAATGGATTTTCTTATCAATTCAGTTGGAATTGCATCTACCTTTTATATTTTGGGAATCAGTTATTTTGTCGTTATGATTGGTTCGTCCCTTTACATGTCCCGCCCTCCAGAAGGTTGGACACCTAAAGGCTATGATCCAGATAAGGAAACGGATACGGAAAATCAAGATTTAGCAAACTTGCGTGCAAAGGAAGCGTTAAAGACCAAGCGTTTTTATTACCTCTGGACAATGTTATTTATTAATGTCACTTGTGGGATCGCTGTTATTTCTGCAGCTAAACCATTGTTGGAGGAAAGTGTCGGGGTATCGACAGCCACTGCAGCCACTCTCGTGGGTGTGATGGGGGTTTTCAATGGACTCGGAAGAATCGGTTGGGCAAGTGCCTCCGATTATATAGGTCGTGCGAATACTTATATTACTTTCTTTGTTCTGCAGATCGGTTTATTCCTTGTTCTTCCTTGGACAACCGCGACTTGGATTTTTGTTATTGCTTTTTCTATTATTTACACTTGTTATGGTGGCGGCTTTGCTACCATCCCCGCGTTTATCGGGGACTTGTTTGGAACAAAAGAACTTGGTGCCATTCATGGCTATATTTTGACCGCTTGGGCGGCTGCCGGACTTGCTGGTCCTATCTTTGCAGCTTGGATGAAAGATACGACAGGAAGCTATGAGAACAGCCTCATTTTCTTCTCTGGTCTATTCGTCATCGCCTTGGTGGTATCTATTCTGACCAAGGTCGATGAACAGAAAAAGCGAAAAGCATTAATGAACAAAGAGAAAACAGCATAAATTAAAAACGAAACTCGGATGCAGGGACAGCATCCGAGTTTTCGTTTTTGAAACCATCTATTATAAATGAAAAAAAGGACGGATGAACAGAAGGGAAAGTCAGAAAGTTGTACAGAAAACAGTGGTTACAAATGAATGAGATCATCCTTCCTCCATTGTTTTTCCACGGTTCTTATCAATGGAAGACTGAATCATACTCTTAATGGCTTATCTTTTTACAAGGAAGAAGATTGTTGATTGGCTAAGAGGGAGAAGCGGGCGCGCATTCGATTATGAATGATGCTCATGGTTTCATTTATGATTAAAAGGTAAGACTAGTCACAGGTCTAGTTTTTACGTGTGAAAGCAATAGGAACGGTTCATTTTGTTTTTCATAACAGAAGCTTGATTTGCGACCAGAGAGCACTGAGGATTGCATTTCAAGGTTAATCGATAGCGATTAGGGGAAGGGTTGAATTAAGAGTCATTGGCAGTCAGGAGGAATTGTGATGTTGTTTTCAGGAACGAAGCTTTCAGACCTTTCGAAAGCGTCTATTATTATTATTTTGGCGGGCTTCGCATTGGTAGGCGGAGCCGTTTATTTCTTTACTGAGCTTGCGGCAGATGTCCTTGAACAGGAAAAATTCTTTGTGGACGAGACAGCGACAGATGTAGTGAGGTCAATTACTACCCCGTGGATGGATACGTTTTGGGGATGGACGACAGACTTGGGCTCCGTTTTATTCATATCCATAGCCTCTGTAGCATTACTTATCTTTTTATTGTTTTTTTCTCCGTTCAGCCGGTGGGTAGGTATTTATTTTGCCATCGTCATGATCGGCATCAGTGCTTTGACCAAATTGCTGAAGGTTTCCTTCGAACGCCAACGTCCAGAAGTGCTGGCGGAATATGATGGGACGGGTTTCAGCTTCCCGAGTGGACATACAACAGGATCCGTCGTTTTTTACGGCTTTCTCATTTACTTAATCGTAATCAGCCCTTTGAAGAAACCTTGGAAATGGACGGTAAATATAGCGCTTGGAATGTTAATTGCACTTATCGGTCTTTCTAGAGTTTATCTAGGGGTGCACTTTCTTACGGATGTCGTTGGAGGCATGTTATTCGGTCTTGCATGGCTGCTCGTTTGCATAGCGGCACTGGAAATCACGATATGGAATCAGAGAAGGAGACAATCAGGGAGTGTTCAAACCCTTTCAAAAGGGAAAACTGAAAGGAAGCAAGAGAAAGGATGATTCAACCATGTTGTATATACTAGCCATATTTTTACCACCTTTAGCTGTATTGTTTACAGGAAAACCACTAAAGGCTCTATTGAATTTAATTTTAACTTTGATTTTTTATGTTCCAGGAGCGGTCCACGCGGCCGTAGTAGTGAAGGGTCATTACGACAGCAAAAAACGTGGATAAGCAAAAAGCCTGACCGCATGTGTGATGCGGTCAGGCTTTTTCTTTTATACTCCTCGTTTATTCCCCCAGACAAGTGCATGCACTTGTGGGAGAACGCGGACTTTATTCAGCTTGGATGAGGCAACAACTTGATCAATGAGCCATTCGTATTGATCAAGGAGGTGGCTGGCTAATGTTCCTGCTTCGTTTTCTTCCAAATCATCATTTCCGACTTGTAAAAAGAAGGGCACATTGGGATAATGCTCATGGACTTTTTCAGCATAGCTCAAGTCCTCTTTATTAAAAATGACCACTTTTATACTAGTGTTTTGAAGTCGGTCAGCGCCTTCCAAGCGGATTAAGATATCATCGAGAATGTTCCAATCCGTTTTCATCCCGGAGCTGGGTGGTTTAGGAGAGATAGTCAGGTCATCAATTTGAGTGAACCATTCCTGCCAACGGCTGCCCTGTGTCTCAAGGGCCACTTCAATTCCTCTTTCATGAAGAGGGACGATAAGCTCATGTAAATTTTTTAAGAGGGCAGGGTTACCACCTGATATTGTGACATGATCGAATTGCTCTCCACCGGTGTCGATCAGTCGGGTCACAATTTCTTCGGAAGTTAACCGCTCGATGTCATGCTTGGCGCTTCCATCCCATGTAAAAGCGGAATCGCACCACGAACAACTGTAATCACATCCGGCTGTACGGACAAACATCGTTTTTCTCCCGACAACCATTCCCTCGCCTTGGATCGTAGGGCCAAAGATTTCGAGAACGGGGAATTTATTCATCCATCATCCACTCCCGTCTTGCTTCTGCGAAACTTGTCGGTGTTTCGTAAAGTTTTACAAATTCAACACGACACTTATTCGGATCATCTTTCAAAGCTTCTTCCATTTTTTCATAAATCCAAACGACCATATTTTCAGCTGTTGTATTCATGTTCGGCAGTGTATCATTCAAATACCTGTGATCGAGATGGACCTCGATCTGTTCTTTCCAAATTTTCTTGATGTCACCAAAATCGATGACAAGCCCAATGTCATCCACAAAGCCGCTGACGCCAAAAATCACTTTATACGTATGTCCATGGAGATTTTTACATTTTCCTTCATAACAATGCAGGTGGTGAGCAGCGTCAAAAGTGAATTCTTTGCTGACGAGTACTCGCTTTTGGTGGTATTTTAACTCATGATGTTTGATGTCCTGATCCATTTTCTGCAAGTTTTCAACAATCGTAAACCCGTACATTATTTGGTCACCTCTTTTTTAGCGAGGTAAGTATGAAGGCCATTCCTGCGAAGTTCACAAGCCGGGCATTCCCCGCAGCCATCCCCTCGGATACCGTTGTAGCAAGTCAACGTTTTTTCACGGACGTAGTCAAAGGCATCCAAATCATCAGCCATTTCCCATGTTTCTGCTTTGTCCAGCCACATAAGTGGGGTATGAATAACGAATTCATCATCCATCGATAGATTCAGTGTGACATTCAAGGATTTAACAAAGACATCGCGGCAGTCTGGATAACCGCTGAAGTCTGTCTCACAAACCCCTGTAACAATATGTTTCGCGCCGATTTGCCGTGCAAGAATTGTGGCGAAAGACAAGAATAATTGATTCCTTCCCGGTACAAAGGTAGAAGGAAGTTCCCCATCTTCGCCATCTTTCACTTCAATATCATCCCTGGTTAAAGCATTAGGGGCAAGTTGGTTAAGTAAAGACATATCAAGGATATGATGGCGAACCTGCTGATCTTCAGCAATTTCTTTCGCCACTTCAATTTCTTCTTTATGACGTTGGTTGTAATCGAAAGTAACGACCTCAACGGAATCGAACTTCTTCAATGCCCAGAACAAACAAGTCGTACTGTCCTGGCCGCCGCTGAATACAACCACAGCTTTATTATTTTTTTCCATTAAAAAATTCTCCTTTCATCATCGAAAAAGAGAATTCTACACACCCAAAACCATTAAAAAAACCGCACCTAAGGCAAGGTACAGTTCCATCCTTAGTTTTTTATAGAGGGTGTCGCTAGAACCTCTCCTGCCCTGAAGCAGACTTTATTTAATTTACCCTACTCATCTTAACACGAGAATATGCCCCTGGAAACCCTGTACTTTCTTTATGGCAGGATTTCAAAGGTTCGTTGCTGTGTTGAGCGTCAGGGGTGGTCGGGAAGCTACTCGCTTTCCTGTGGGGGAGCGCCGAGCTTCCTCGGACTACGTCCTGCGGGATCTCGCCTATCTCCTTCTCCCACGGGAGTCTCGCAGCTTCCCAACCACCCCATTCGATGCATACGTGAAACGAACCCCTTTCCCGAGGATGAATGTCTTTCACATTTCCTGATTTATAGTTATAAATCGCTCTATAGCAAGCTTTTTCATCCAGAATAGCGGTTATGGAAAATCATATAGCTCTATTTTCCTTATGAGTAAAAACATCTTATCCCGGAAGTGCTTTCGAGACACATATATGGTAGAGGGGCGGAGGGAAATGGGGAGACTCCTACTTTAAGTGTGCAGGCGCCTCGATCAGCGGCGTATGGACTGGACTGAGCTGGCGGAGATAAAGGAAACACGAAGAACGGAGTGATTCGATGTTGACTTATCGTACAGAAGCGAGGGAAGTCTCACTAGCCGCTAGGCGCCGAAACCGGATAACTAAGAGGAAAAAAGTGCTTGGTGAGACCCCGCAGAGCGAAGCTCGAGGAGGCTCACCGCGCTCCCGCGGAAAGCGAGCCATTCCCCGCAGCCTCCATTCACTCAACAAAAGTCTCGAAACTGAGTCTTCCACAATCGGGATCTTTAGTTGAATATAAGGCTATGAAAATGGCAATCTGAAAAAAACTTTTTCTATGAATGTATTTTATGTGTTGACTTCTGCATATGATTTTGTATAATTATAAACAATTCATTATAAAAATACATTCGTGGACGAAGAGAGTACGTATGAAGTTGGTCGACAGCGAGCCGGGGGTGGTGGAAGCCTGGTGACGGATTGATACGGAAACGCACTTCTGAGATGTTCGGTGAATAAAGTAGCCAGAACCGGGAGCCCCCGTTATCAGCTTCGAGTTGGTCTGACATACAGACAATGAGAGTGGCACCGCGGATGATTCAAAATCCGTCTCTTACCCCAGGTAGGAGACGGATTTTTTTATGGACAATAAACGAGGAGGTTATTAATATGACAAAACCAAAAGTAGTATTAGCTTATTCCGGTGGATTGGACACATCGATTTCTGTTAAGTGGATTCAAGAAAAGTATGGGTATGATGTGATCGCTCTAGGATTGGATGTTGGTGAAGGGAAAGACTTGGAAACCATTCGTAAAAAGGCGCTGGATGTAGGAGCGATCAAGGCAATTATGGTAGATGCCAAAGAGATATTGGCTGAAGAATATTTGATGCCGGCTCTTAAAGCAAATGCTCTTTATGAAGGGAAGTATCCATTATCTTCTGCTCTTTCCCGCCCGCTCATCTCTAAACTGCTCGTTGAAGTGGCAGAGCAGGAGGGAGCGGTCGCTGTCGCTCACGGTTGTACAGGAAAGGGAAACGACCAGGTGCGTTTTGAAGTTTCCATACAGGCATTGAATCCTGATCTTGAAGTCATTGCTCCTGTTCGTGAATGGGGAATGACACGTGATGAACAAATCATTTATGCAGAAGAAAAAGGAATCCCGGTTCCTGTCAATCTAGAAAACCCATTCTCTATTGATGCAAACATCTGGGGGCGTGCTTGTGAAGCAGGAGTTCTTGAAGATCCTTGGAAAGAAGCTCCGGAAGCGGCATATGCCTGGACCAATCCGATTGAAGAGACGCCAGATCAGCCGGATACCATTGAGATTGATTTCATAGAAGGAAAGCCAGTCGGATTGAACGGAGAAAAAATGGATCTTGTTCCTTTAATTGAGTACTTGAACGAACTCGGCGGCAAACATGGGGTTGGTAGAATTGATCATACAGAAAATCGTCTTGTAGGAATTAAATCGAGAGAAGTGTATGAAAACCCTGGAGCTATGATTTTGATCAATGCCCATAAAGAACTGGAATTTTTGACACAAACAAGAGAGGTTTCCCAATATAAAGCTAATGTTGATCAGCAGCTTTCCAAAATCATATACGATGGTCTATGGTATTCACCACTACAACCGGCTCTATCTGCATTCATTGATTCGACACAGCAGGTTGTCACAGGAACCGTTAGAGTGAAGTTGTTCAAGGGACACCATACAGTGATTGGTAAGAAATCACCGGTCAGTCTATATAATGAAGAACTTTCCACTTATTCGAAAGAAGATGCGTTTGATCATAATGCAGCTGTCGGATTCATTAAGTTGTGGGGACTGCCGACAAAAGTCCATGCAGACGTTCATAAAGGAGAGAAGTTACTTGACCAAGCGGTGGTGAGCCAGCATGACTAAACTATGGGGCGGCCGGTTTACAAAGCCCACAAATAAATTGGTGGAAGAGTACACCTCTTCCATCACTTTTGATCAAAAGCTGGCATTACAGGATATCGAAGGTAGTATCGCTCATGTGGAAATGCTCGGTGCGTGTGACATTATCGAAATGAGTGAAGTGATGCAAATCAAGGAAGGGCTGCTTACGATCAAAGAGAAGGTGAAAAAAGGGGACGTCACTTTTTCTGTGGAGCACGAAGATATTCACATGAATATAGAAAAACTGCTCATTGATGAGATCGGACCGGTCGGAGGGAAGTTGCATACCGGAAGAAGCCGGAACGATCAAGTGGCGACAGATATGCACCTTTATTTACGTGAAAAAACGAATGGATTGATGGAGCTGGTAGAGGCGGTTCAATCGTCCTTAGTGGAGCAGGCGGAGAAGCATGTGGAAACCATTCTGCCGGGGTACACCCATTTGCAGCGTGCCCAGCCCGTCTCTTTTGGTCACCATTTAATGGCTTACTTTTGGATGTTTGAAAGGGATAAGGAACGTTTGCAGGATAGTTTGAAGCGGATCAACTGGTCTCCGCTTGGGGCTGCGGCTCTTGCAGGAACGCCCTATCCGATTGACAGACAAATGACATCCGATGCTTTAGGGTTCGATCAGCCTTATCCGAATTCATTGGATGCCGTCAGTGATCGTGATTTTATACTTGAGTTCTTATCTATTTCCTCTATTATGATTACACACATTTCACGCTTGTCCGAAGAGATGATTTTATGGGGAAGCCAGGAGTTTCAATTCGTTGAATTGGATGATGCCTTTTGTACAGGTTCAAGCATCATGCCTCAGAAGAAGAACCCTGATGTTCCAGAACTCCTCCGTGGAAAAACGGGAAGAATCTATGGGCATTTGATGGGATTGCTCACCTTACTGAAAGGGCTGCCTCTCGCTTACAACAAAGATATGCAGGAAGACAAAGAGGGGATGTTCGATACGGTTGAGACTCTTGAAGGAGCCTTGTCTTTGTTAGCGCCGATGCTTGCATCGATGCATGTTAAAGGGGATCAAATGAAGAATGCTGTAAATGAAGATTATTCGAATGCCACAGATATAGCGGATTATTTGGCAGTCAAAGGCATGCCGTTCAGAGAAGCGCATGAAGTGATCGGGAAAATTGTTTTGTATTCTATTCAACAAGAAAAATATTTGTTGGATCTGACCCTGGAGGAATACCAGGATTTCTCCCCACTTTTTGAAGCGGATATTTTTGAAAAATTGAATCCGAACCAAGTCGTAGCTGCCCGTAACAGTGAGGGTGGAACAGGATTCGATCAAGTGAATAAACAAATCCAATTGGCAAAAGAACATCTCTCGTAGGAGAGGTGTTCTTTTCTTTGGCCCACCCAGAGGTTCGTCAAGGGTTTGAAAATGAGGAGGGAAGGATAATATAACCATACTACCTTTTATAGAGAGGGATGATCGTATGGCGAAGACCATTCAAGCTTACTTTTCAACAGAAAATGATGCAGAAAGTGCAAAAGCATCGTTGCAATCTTTATCGGTTGATAAGGATACAGTAGAAGCGATTCCTGAGGATACAGATATGACCCCAATTGTCCCTGTGGCAGGTTCAACGAATTCAGGTGGAGGAACGTTTAACTTTACAGAGGTCGTCTCCCCTAAGCATGACCGTGATAGTGCACTATCTGATAAAAAGCATTTGACCCACGTACTTCATTTTTCTGTAAAAGAAGAGGAGTACGATCGGGCCATTCAAGTGATCAAAGATCACAATGGTCATATGGACAAAAAAGATTTCTAACAAAACCCCTGCGGAGACTAAATTCCGCAGGGGTTTTGTTAGAAACTTTCCATTGTGTCTACATGTACAAACTTGCCAAAAAGATCCCCATTGTTTCCTGGTAGATTTCATCAAACTGTTCAAGAGGTAGAGGATTTACTCCAAGCCCAAGTTCTACAGTGAAGCCAGGTTGTCGGAAATCCTGTATAAACCAGTCCTTATAGCCGGAAAAACTATCTACATAACGGATGGGTTTGTAACCGCTGACTCTTTCAAATTCGTTGACAATCGTCATGGAGCGAGGAGGTTCAAGCCCCTCATATCCCCAATAAATTACTTCTCCTTGTGTATGGAAAGCAAGCATCTTTTCGAAATTACGGGCACCGGCAAGCTCAGCCATTGCAACCGTCTCAGGCTCCGTCAATGGTTGATAGCCAGGGAAATCTCTTGGCGCAGGGGAGGTTGGTTTTCTTGCTGCATCCACTTCCCATTTGGCAGGGTATTGGTTATTCAAATCCACTCCGCGAATATTTGCTTTCCAGCCAGAGAAATCAGTGTTCCCGTCATTGATAGTTAGTGCCAACTCCCCAAATTCCCCTTCAGGCGGTCCGTTCAAAACGAGGTCTACACCATCAGGGTCGACCATGGGAACAATGGAGAGTGTCACTTCATTGTAAAAAGGGTCGATTTCCAGCCCTCGAATGGTCTCTTTATTTGTTAAGGCCAGCAAGTAGTCATTAAGAAATTGCATGATCACTGCTGTGGTAATCCATTCATTTGCATGAAACGAGCCGTTCCAATGCACAACTTTCGGACCACGGCCGATTTGAAGTTCAACAAGATCTTTTCCCATCACACTACTTCCAATCGTCTCTCTTCTAACAAACGGGTAGAGTTCGTAAAGTTCATTCAAATCAGTTGTGAGCACGTTGAAATCATAAGGACGGTTTCCATCTACAACTCTATAGGTTACTTGAACGGGAAGGAATAAAACCTGACCGATTTGAAGCATTCTAGGATTGACGGAAGGGTTTAATAAAGCAATCGCATCTAATGAAATACGACGCTCGCTGGCGATTTTCCAAAAAGTATCTCCGGATTGTATCCGATATTGACTCGTTTCATAGCCGGGGATACGAATGGTTTGTCCAATCTGAAGTGAAGATGGGTCCGCTTGTGGATTAGAATCTATGATTAAATCCAACGGTACGTTAAAAAGATTCGAATAGTACCATAACGTGTCCCCACTTCTTACTTTAACGTCCATAAGAGCCCCTCCTTTTTTACAGTCCTTTTTATAACTATATGGAAAATAGCTCAATTAATGAACGAACATCTCGCCTTCAATTTTCTACAATCCCAACATAACGATCTTTTTTCAGGTACAATAAAGGAATGGTCTTCTTCAACTAACTGGCAGGATTGTGGAAGACTCAGTTTCGAGATGTTTTGGGGTTCGTTGCTGAGTTGCGCGTCAGGGGTGGCTGGGAAGCAACTCGCTTTCCTGTGGGGGAGCGCCGAGCTTCCTCGGGCTACCGCCCTGCGGGATCTCGCCTGTCTCCTTCTCCCACGGGAGTCTCGCAGCTTCCCAACCACCCCATTCCATGAAGATGAGAAACGAACCCCTTTACTGTGTGAGGGTGCCTTCCACTATCCTGTTGTTATAAGCATAAAGCGCTCTATAACAAGCTTTTCGTATGCAGAATAGCGTCCTTAGGAGTTCATTCCCTTCCAATTACCATGGGCATAAAAGCGGCTTATTCCGGAAGTGGTTTCGAGATACTTATATGGCAAAGGGCGGAGGGGAATGGCGAGACTCCTATCTTAAGTGTGGAGGCGCCTCGATCAGCGGCGTATGGACTGGACTGAGCTGGCGGAGATAAAGGAAACACGAAGAACGTAGGGATTCGATGTTGACTTATCGTACAGAAGCGAGGGAAGTCTCACTAGCAGCTAGGCGCCGGAACCGGATACCTAAGAGGAAAAAAGTGCTTGGTGAGACCCCACAGGACGTAGTCCGAGGAGGCTCACCGCGCTCCCGCGGAAAGCGAGCTATTCCCCGCAGCCCCCATCCACTCAACAAAAGTCTCGAAACTGAGTCTTCCACAATCGGGAGCTTATGTGGGATGAATGACGGAATTAATTTTATAGAAAGTAGTGAATAATAGATGAAACCATTTGAAAAATTAGGAATATCGAAAGAGTTGACTGAAAAGCTGCAGAAGCAGGGGATTGCTTCTCCGACTCCTGTACAGGAACGTGCGATTCCACCTCTAATGGATGGAAAAGACATCATTGCCCAAGCACAGACCGGGACAGGGAAGACGTTCGCATTTGTTTTGCCTATTTTAGAAAAGGTAGACCCGTCCTTGGGAACTGTTCAAGCTTTAATCATCACCCCGACAAGAGAATTAGCTTTGCAGATCACTCATGAAGTGAACAAGCTGAAAAATGATGAAACTCATGTCCTTGCGGTGTATGGTGGGCAGGATGTAGCTAAACAAGCGAACAAATTGAATGGAAAAGCCCATATTGTCATCGCGACTCCAGGTCGTTTGTTGGATCATTTAAGACGAGAAACTGTCGAACTGACCAATATTCAGCAGCTTGTCATTGATGAAGCCGATCAAATGTTGGAAGCAGGATTTCTTCCTGATGTGCAAGAGATTATTGGACAGTGTGGAGCAGAAAGGCAAACGATGTTATTTTCAGCGACAATCACTTCACAAGTCCATTCCTTAGCAAAAAAAATCACGCATGATCCAGAGCGTATTGAAGTGAAAGAAGAGAAAGTGACGGTCTCTAACATCAAACAACTGTTATATGAAACGACCGATCGAGCTAAACAAGATGCTCTTATTCAAATCATGAGTGAACACCGACCATTTCTTGCGGTCATTTTCTGTAGAACGAAACGCAGAGCGAAAAAGTTGAATGACGCCTTGACCGCCAAAGGATATGAATCCGATGAGCTGCACGGTGACCTTTCTCAAGCCAAAAGGGAGAAAGTCATGCAGCGTTTCCGTGATGCTAAAATTCAGTACCTTGTAGCTACAGACGTAGCGGCTAGAGGCCTGGATGTAGAAGGAATCACCCATGTGTTCAACTATGATATTCCACAAGACCCTGAAAGTTATATTCACAGGATCGGCAGAACAGGAAGAGCAGGAGGCAAAGGGTTGGCGATTACTTTTGCTGCGCCTAAAGATAAGACTGCTCTTAAACAAATTGAACAGCATATCAAACAAAAGTTAGAAAGAAGGTCTATGGAGCATCTTTCCCCTGGAAAAAGAGAAAAAGAGGAAGAAAAAACTTCCCGACATAAAAAACGAAGAAGATAAGCAAAAACCAGAGTCCCTTCTAGACTCTGGTTTTTGCTTTTTTCATTAAAAAAAATTACTGATAAAAAACAATAACATTGAGGGGAGTTATGAAATATGATACATTATAAACATAATTCCGAGTTAACGCATTGGAATTATAAATAATGAGGAGAGATGAAATTTATGGGGATGGAATTCGTCGACCTATTCAACCAATGGGCGAGTTCATATGACGATACAGTGGCTGGTAAAGATCCGGAATATCGTGAAGTGTTTGAAGGGTACGATGAAATGTTGGCGCGCTTAGCGGAGCTTTCCGTATCCCCGGTTATGGAATTCGGAGTGGGTACAGCAAATTTGACGAGAAAGGTCATCGATCAGAACAAGGTCGTGCTTGGCATTGAGCCTTCCTCTGAAATGCGAAGAATCGCTAAAGTCAAGTGCCCGGAAGCAGCTATTTATGATGGCAACTTTCTGGATTACCCTAAACTCTTAACACCCATCCGGTCCATTATCAGTTCATTCGCTTTTCATCATTTGACGACCAGTGAGAAAGTCGAAGCCATTCAGAGCTTTCGAAATCGTCTTGAAAATGATGGGAAAGTAGTTTTTATAGACACCATCTTTAAGAACGAAGAACATAAACAACAGTTAATTATATCCGCAGAAAAACAAGGATTTTTAAATTTAGCGCAGGATTTGCAGGAAGAATACTACCCATTTCTAGAAGAACTAAGAGAGATGTTTGTCCTCAACGGGTTTGAGGTGAATTTTGAACAACTGAACAAATACGCCTGGCTCATTCAGGCTGAAAAAGGAGAAGGATGATCACATGCCAAAAATGAATGTTGAAAGCTTTAATCTTGACCACACGAAAGTTAGTGCCCCTTACGTACGTCTAGTAGGAGTGACAGAAGGAGAAAACGGAGATAAAATCTACAAATATGATCTTCGTATCAAGCAGCCGAACCAGGAACATATGGAAATGCCAGCCCTTCATTCTCTCGAGCATTTGATGGCAGAAAACAGCCGGAATCACCATGATCGCATTGTCGATATTGGACCGATGGGCTGCCAAACAGGCTTCTATATTGCCATCCTGAATGACGACAGCTATGATAACGTGCTTGATGTAATCGAGAAGACTCTTCAGGATGTTTTGGAAGCGGACGAAGTTCCTGCCTGCAATGAAGTGCAGTGCGGATTTGCTGCGAGTCACAGCCTTGAAGGAGCACAGAAGCTTGCGAAAGAATTACTGGAAAAACGCGATGAATGGACGGAAGTTTTTCAATAATAACGGGAGATGAGGATGCGATGGGTTACGTGAAGAATATACAATCATTAATTGGTCAGACACCTATGATCGAACTCACTCATTCCGAAATCCCGAATCAAGCTAGAATTTTTGCTAAGCTTGAATTCATGAACCCAGGCGGAAGCATCAAAGACCGTCTGGGTTTAAAACTGATTGAGGATGCGGTAGAACGTGGATTGTTGAAGGCTGGGGGAACGATCATTGAACCCACGGCAGGAAATACAGGAATTGGCCTTGCACTTGCTACGATTGGAAAAGAAATCACCGTCATTTTTGTGACACCAGAGAAGTTCAGTCAAGAGAAACAAACTTTGATGAGAGCCTTAGGAGCTCAAGTCGTAAACACGCCTACTGAAAAAGGGATGAAGGGCGCTATAGAGAAAGCCGAACAATTGTGCAAGGAAATTCCTTCTTCATTCAGCCCTCAGCAGTTTCATAATCAAGCGAATCCAGATGCTTATTATGATACCCTCGGACCGGAAATTTTTAATGATATGAATGGAGATGTTGATGTTTTCGTCGCTGGTGCTGGTACTGGTGGTACATTTATGGGGACTTCCCGTTATTTAAAAGAGCGAATGGAACATGTTAAAACTGTGATCGTTGAACCAGAAGGCTCCATTTTAAATGGGGGAGAACCTGGACCGCACCGTACAGAGGGAATAGGAATGGAGTTTCTGCCTTTTTATATGAATCCCGATTATTTTGATGCGATTCATACCATTTCAGATGAAATAGCTTTCCGCCGTGTAAAAGAACTGGCTTTAAATGAAGGTTTGCTCGTAGCCAGTTCATCTGGAGCAGCCTTTGAAGCTGCATGGAGAGAAGCTGAAAAGGCGAAGCCAGGAGCAAGAATCGTAACCATCTTTCCGGACAGTAGCGAACGATATTTAAGCCAAGGCATATATGAGGAGTGATGACATGAGGAAAAAAACACAGCTCATCCACGGGGGAATTACAGGGGATGAAAAGACCGGAGCTGTCAGCGTTCCTATCTATCAGGTGAGTACCTACAAACAAGATGGAGTCGGTCAACATCGTGGATATGAATACTCTCGAACGGGAAATCCGACACGTTTTGCATTGGAAGAACTGATCAAGGATTTAGAAGGCGGCCACAAAGGTTTCGCTTTTGGTTCAGGTATGGCTGCCATCACAGCTGTGCTTATGACTTTTAATCATGGAGATCATGTGATTTTTACAGATGATGTGTACGGGGGCACGTACCGTCTTGTATCCAAAGTCATCCAGCGTTTTGGATTAGAAGCAAGCTTTATTGATACAAGTGACGTAGATAATATCAAGTCAGCGATCACGGATCGTACAAAAGCCATCTATGTGGAAACACCAACAAATCCGTTGCTTAAAGTGACGGACTTAGAAAAAGTGTCCGCTTTGGCGAATGAACAAGACTTGACGTTTATCGTCGATAATACCTTCAGCACCCCATACTGGCAAAATCCCATTGAGTTTGGAGCTGACATTGTCTTGCATAGTGCAACCAAATATCTAGGAGGGCACAGCGATGTCGTTGCTGGGCTTGTCGTAGTGAACAATGAGCAGCTTGCAGAAGATGTCCATTTTGTACTGAATTCTACTGGCGGTGTTTTAGGTCCCCAGGACTCATGGCTTCTTATGAGAGGAATCAAAACCCTCGGGATCCGCATGGAAGAAATTGAAGAAAACACAAGACAATTCGTCGAGTTTCTACAAGAACTTCCAGAAGTGACAGATATCTATTATCCAGGCCTCGACCATCATAAAGGAAGCGGCGTTCACCAAAAACAAGCGCGCGGGAACGGCGGTATGATCAGCTTTGATGTCGGCAGTGGAGAAAAAGCCGATCAAGTTCTCCGCAACGTAAAATATTTCACATTGGCAGAAAGCCTTGGAGCCGTCGAAAGTCTTATCTCAGTCCCTGCGATGATGACTCACGCCTCTATTCCAAAAGAGCGACGTGCAGAACTCGGCATTACAGATGGTCTCGTCCGCGTATCCATCGGCCTTGAAGATATCGAGGATCTGAAGGAAGATTTTTTACAAGCATTAAGAAAGTAGTAGGAAAAGGAGCACTTCTGTAAAGCGGCGCTCCTTTTTGTATAGCTCCTGATCACCTGAGCCACACTAAAAAGGATAATCGATCAGGAGTGAAGATGACATGGATTACACACATTATAAAAAACAATTGGAAGATCGTAAAAGAGAAATCGAACAACGTTTGATTGACAATAATCACTTTGGCTTAGATAGAGGTTTCGCAAGTGATATGGCATCAGGGGAATTGTCACAATATGACAATCACCCAGCTGATTCAGGCACTGAACTTTATGAGCGTGAAAAAGATATGGCCTTGCTTGGGCATTTGGAAGAAGAATTATCAGATATTCAATACTCATTAAAACAAATTCAACAGGGTACCTATGGAATTTGTGAAGAAACAGGAAGACAAATTCCGAAGGAAAGGTTAGCGGCGATTCCGACTGCACGGACCATTGCGAAAGCTTCGTCGAATCAAGATATATCAGGAGATCGACCTGTGGAAGAAGATGTGATTACAGATTTAGAAAATAACTATGGTCGTAACGCTGATGATCCGGAGTATAATGAACAAAATGCTTATGAACAAGTAGCTTCTTTTAATCAGAGCAGCATGACTTATGACGATTCATCTTTAATGGATAATCAAGATGGTGTGGGGTATGTAGAAGAATTCGAGCCTTTTGTATCTACAGATATGAATGGTTATACAGGCCCTGATGGGGTAAGCTTTCAGCGTAATGAGCATTATGATAAATACATGGATAGTCAGGATGAAGCAGAAGATAAGTACTAACTAAAACGCCAGGGCGATCGCCCTGGCGTTTTGTATGGAAATGTCTCTTTCAATATCCGACTTCTACTGCTGCGTTGACAATATACATGAGGTCATTTTTATCTTGTTTATCCTCTAAGACGATGCCACTCGTAGTGAGCATACCGCCTTCCAATACTTCTACGTTAACTTCCCCGTAAGGAATGGCTTCTTTGACTTGATCATAATCAATTTTGTCCAAGTCGCAGGGTAATGCTAATTTCACGTTAATTTTCATATTGTCTAAAGACTTTTGAGGAAGTACAGAACGGATTCCTGGCATGGAATTCGTATGTATGGCATTTTTGATGGCCCTAATTGAAGCTTTTGTCACATCTTGACCATGCACATCTGTTCCCATTCCAGTTTGAATAAACATCAATTGTTCCACTTATATTCCACCTTTTCTTTTTCTCCATCATAGCATAATGTGAAAAGCAACTACTTTGATTTCCATAGCGTTATCGCTATTCTTATATAAAAAGTCAGGGAGTAGTCCCTGACTTTTAGAAGATCAATATCCCACTTCTACAGAAGCATTGACCATATACATTTGGTCGTTATGATCTCCCTCTTCATTTAAAGTGATGCCACTTGTCGTGCGCATTCCGCCATCCATTAACTTGATTTCCACCTGCCCGTACGGAATCGCTTCTTTAATTTTGGTGTAATTTAATTCATCAATGTCGCAAGGTAAGGCTAGTTTGACAGTGGTTTTCATATTTTCCATAGATTCTTCTGGCAATGCTTCCTGGACACCCGGCATTGAATTTGAATGGATGGCATTCTCGATGGCGCGAACGGATGCCTTTGTAATATCTTGACCATGAACATCAATTCCAGTACCTGTCTGAATGAAGATTATTTGATCCATTGGCTAACCACCCTTCTAAATAAATTTTTGTTGCTTTACTAAGTGTTTAACACGTAATAAACGAAGTGAAACATGAAGAGTTTAAAGACAGTGGAAGGAATATTAACCGTCCATTGACACAATATTCTGTTCAACTGTATAATCTAATAATATAACCACAAAGCATACTATTTCGATAGGAATTATAATGATAAGGGTGAGGCATATTGTTTTTAAAGATGGAGGAAGTCGGAAAGACCTTTAACGATAAAGAAGAAGGCAGTTTTGAGGTCTTTTCTGAAATCGATTTGAATATTGAGGAGAATCAATTTGTTTCACTCCTAGGCCCCTCCGGATGTGGAAAATCGACGCTTCTTTCAATGGTTGCAGGGCTGGAAGACGTCACATCAGGTTCCATCCGGTTGGAGGGAGAAGAAATTAAGAAAGCTGGACCTGACCGAGGAATGGTCTTTCAACAACCGTCGCTTTTTCCATGGCTGAATGTAAAGGAAAATGTTCTTTTTCCTTTGAAGGGGCATGGGTCAAAAAAAGAGGCGGAAGAGAGAGCGGATCGTTTCTTACAGATGGTCCACCTCAGCAGATTTAAAGAAAATTACACCCATGAGCTTTCTGGAGGAATGCAGCAGCGGGTAGCGATTGCAAGAGCCCTTGCCATGGATCCTAAAGTGTTACTCATGGATGAACCGTTCGGGGCCCTGGATGAACAGACGAGACATATTCTGCATGAAGAACTGATGAAGATTTGGCAGGAGACACAAAAGACCATTCTGTTCGTCACCCACAGCATTCAGGAAGCGATTAAATTATCGGATCGGGTCGTCGTCATGGGTACACGACCAGGACGGATCATCGCTGACTTTTCCATCGACCTTCCACGGCCTAGGAAGAGGGACGATGAAAGAGTCATCGAGCTTGAGCGGAAGGTGATGGATTTGCTGGAAGGTGAAATCAATAAAGTATTGAGGGAAGAACTTCATGAAGCTAGCTATTAAGAGGATTGGATTTTTAGTTGTTGTTTTAGGTTTATGGCAGTTAGTGTATTCCATCGGTGTATTTGAAGATATCGTGTTTCCATCACCAATCAAAGTGGCCGGCGCTTTGTACGAAGGTTTTGCTGATGGTGATTTCATTAAAGCATTGGGCGCGAGTTTCCGTCATTTATTCATGGGCTTGTCCCTTGCTATTTTGTTTGGGACCGTAATAGGGGTCCTGCTCGGGAAATCGAAGCAGGCGGATGAAACGGCAGGAATGTATCTCATCGCCTTACAGAGTATTCCGAGCATTGTTTGGGTGCCGCTTGCGATCATGCTTTTTGGTTTTTCTGAATTTGCCGTTGTATTCGTTGTCGTCCTTGGAGGTACGTTCGTCATGGCTTTGAACGTACGGACGGCCATCTATAGTGTTCCCCCGCAGTTGGTCCGGGCTGCGAGGACGATGGGGACCAATGGAATTCCCTTGTTTTTCAGAGTGGAAGTTCCATCGAGTATTCCTTATTTTATGACAGGTCTCAGGCTCGCTTGGGCCTTCAGTTGGAGAGCCCTTATGGCTGGTGAGTTGTTAAGCAATGGACCTGGATTGGGTTACTCTTTACGGTACGCTCAGGATTATGCACGTATGGATCAAGTGATTGCTATTATTATTATCATTGGTGTCATTGGTGCCGTGGTCGATCAAGTGGTCTTTTCTAAGTTAGAAAGAAATGTAAGGAAACGCTGGGGATTATTGAAATCATAGATAGGAGATGAGGAGAATATGAAAAAGTGGTTATCCATTGTTGCACTTACTGTCATGAGTCTGGTGCTCGCTGCTTGCGGTAGTGATGATGCTGGAGCGAATTCTGAAGATGGTGGCAGTACAGAAGAAATTACGATTGGTTACTTTCCGAATATCAACCACGTAGCGGGTATGGTGGCAGAAACGAAGGATTTGTATGCTGAAACATTGCCGGACGGGACAAAAGTGAACTACCAATACTTCCCGGATGGTTCCTCGTTTATGACAGCAATCGAAACAGGTGACATCCAAGGAGGACTTGTAGGACCCGGCCCAGCGATGAACCACTTCACAAGTGGAGCGGAAGTCAATGTTGTTGCAGCAGGCTCAACGGGTGGTACAGTGATCATGGCTAGAGAAGGATCGGATATTAAATCTCCGGAAGACTTAGCAGGTAAGACATTTGTTTCACCAAGAGTAGGGTGTACACATGATGTGCAATTTGAAACGATGATGAAAGAGGAATTCGGCTTGACATCCGACCGTATTGATGGAGAAATGAAGCACGTCACAGGAAAACCTGCGACATATGCAAGCTTGTTTGAGACGAAAAATGTTGATGTGGCCACCGTTCCTGAACCTTGGGCATCTTCTATAGAGGAACAAGGAAGCGGTAAAGTCCTTGTCGACACCCAGGATGTTGCTTTTGGTGAAACATTGCCCGCAGCCGTGTTCGTCACTTCTCAAAAACTTGTGGATGAAAATCCTGATATGGTGGAAAGCATCGTAGAAGCTCACAAAAAAGCGACAGACTTTATTAATGAAAACCCGGAAGAAGCGAAACAGATCGCCATTAATAAAATCAAAGACATCACGGATCAAGAACTTTCAAAAGAAGTTATCGATCGTGCATGGGAGCGTATTGATTTCACGTATGAAGTGAAAGAAGAAAACCTTCAGAAATTCGCGGATGCTTCTTATGATCTTGAGTTTCTGAAAGAAAAGCCGGACTTGACTGGTCTGGTGGACACAAGCTTTCTTGATTGAATGAGGAAAGAGGCGGGGATTTCAACCGTCTCTTTTTTCTTGACTTCTTTTGATTCTTCTTTAAAAGGAATCAGCATGTGAAAAGCCAATATTATTTAAAACATCCCATTAGTTTTAGGAATTTAGGTCAAACTAAAAGGTACAGGAGGGATGCTCTTTGAAGCGCTTTTCAATCGTTTTTTTCATCATTGGAGTACTTATGATTTCAGGGCAGTCGGTTACGGCTGAAAGCGAATATAAAATTGTCCATAAAGATAAAGTGACGGAAGATTGGGAAGTCCATGTCGATTATCCAAGGTTTGAGCACTTGGAAAGTAAAGATCTTCAAGATACCGTTAATTTTCAAATCGTTCAGAAACTTGAAGATACGTTGAGAGACGTAAAGAGAGGGGCCGGAGAAATGATGGGTGTCCCTTATCTTTATTATGAAGAAACATCGGTATTTAAAGAAAAGACCTTTTATTCTATAGTGATGACCTCCCACATATCCAGGGGAAATCGCTACAATTCAACCGTCACTTCCATCAATTTTCAAGATGACCGAGGGGGATCAATAAAGAAGTTAAAAGACCTCGTGTATATCGATCGATTAAATAAGGAAGTGAAGAAAGCGTTGGAAGCTGATCCGGAGATGTATTTGCAAGAGCCGTTTGCTGGTGTAAGAGATAACACCGCTTTTTATGTGAAGGATGACCATCTTGTGCTCGTATTCAATAAATTTGAAGTCGCTGCTGGCGTCCATGGAACTCCTGAGATTTCAGTCCCTTTAAAAGGAATTCTTAAGGAAGAATTAGAGAAAAAAGTGCCTCCTTTACCTTCCTATACATTATCCACACATTGAATCGTGTATTAGTGCGTTTTTTAAAGGATATCCACATAATTAACATTTGGTGGAGGGAGTTTTACCCACAAAGGGATGCAGTTTAGAACCTCTGTATTTAGGCTGTTTAATCCGTTTACTCACATTGTGCACAACCTTGTGGATAATGTTAATAACATAAAAAGAAAAGAAGCATAAGCACTGCTTATGCTTCCAACATTTCTTCTTCATTTTGCTCTCCGTAGTAATGAAACAAATATTGATCTTTTGTAATGACATACAGGTCATAGACATCATCTGTGCGGTTGATCCAAGAAAACACTTCAGGATAAGCCTCGTTTCCAATGGATACATAGGGAATTTTAAGAGCAGCTTTCATCGAACGGACGTTGGTACGTCTGATTTTCATAAAAATAGCTTCTATATTCAATTGGAAAAACAATTCCTCAAAGAACGCTTCCTTGGCCATTTGATTGTATCCTTTGCCGAAATAAGGCTGACCGATCCATGTAGCTAAAAAGCCTTTGCTTTCCTGTATATCGAATAGGTTGATGGTTCCAATGGGCTGCCCCCACTCATCAAGGATGGTACGTGAAACCAATTCCCCCCGATCTTCAGCTTCTATGGTTTGTTTGGTCAAAAAGTAAAACTCGTCACTGGAAGATGCTTTGTGACGGACGTAAGGAAACACTTCAGGATGGCTCATCAACTCAAATAAAACCGGGGCGTCATGTAAGTCACGCTTTTTTAGCATAAAAAATCCCTCCTTGAATGAGGAGGGTGGTCCGAACGCATAGGAAATAGGCGTTCACTGGCCGGTTCGGACCACCCTCGAATTTTTATCAATTGCTCACAAAAATTCGGGGTGGGAATCGAACCCACTAGAACCAGTGTCATGACTGGTGGCGCACCATTTGCCTTCCCTACACCAAAAGCTTATAAAATATCATCTAAACTTATAATAATCCACTCCATCAAAAAAGTGAATAAAATCTTTGTAAAATGGACGTGGATTTTTTTACTAATTTTTAAAGTTCCTGTCGATCTGTTAAAACAGTAAATACAGCTAATCGTTCTGAATAAGTAGAAGCTTCATCATCATAAGGCCCTGTACATGTGATGAGGTTCAAATTGCGTGTGTTTGTGGGACCGAAAATTTCCCTGATGGGAGCATTTTTATAGGGATAAGATTCGATTCTGCTTACTTCAAACGTCAACTTGGTGTTTTCATCGTACACATGAATTTCATCACCTGGACTTAAATCCTTAAGGTCATAAAAAACGGCTGGTCCGCTATTTCCATCCACATGTCCTGCAATGACAGAGTTCCCCTGATTTCCAGGCATCGTCCCTGGTTCAAACCATCCGACATCAGTCAAGCTTTTTGGAACCGCCATACCGCCATCCGGTGTATAACCAAGAGCTTGAATCGAGGCATCCACGTCTATCGTAGGAATTTCAATCCGGTCAGGTGTGATGCCATATTGTTCGGAAGACGCATGAACAGCAGGCTTGTAATTTTGTTTAACTGGTGCCTTCTCTAATTGGTCCGTGACTATAGATTCCTTTTTAACTTCTACACCTTGGGTGCGTGTTGTTTCAGATGTAGAAAGAACCCTGGGGTCCTCTACAGGTTCTTCATTCAGCCATTGGAAACTGATGAAAAATACGAGGAGACCCAGGGCTAAAGGGAAAAGTTTTCTTACCATTTTTAGGCTTCTGAGCGTTTACGTGTCAGCATAAAGCCAGCACCCATGGCTAGTACACCTAGAAGAGCAGCATACATCCAAGCATTCGATGAGGAGTCAGCTGTTCCACCTAAACCAGTAGCAGGCATCATTGTCGGCATAGCGGCAGAGTCTTGGAGAAGCAATACTTCTGGGTTATCAGCTGTTCCAACAGCGAAAGCACTGTAAACTTTTCCTGCTTCAAGGTTTGTACCTGAAAGATCAATCAACTGTGTTCCATCTGTTGTACGTACTTCAAGGTCGTAGGAACCTGGATCAATTTCCATATAATCGGTGACCATTGGGAATTCTGCACCGGAGAATAAAGCATCTCCACCAATTGGACCTACATCAACGGCTGGTGCACCAGGAATAAAGTGACCGACACGGACTTTGGCCATACCTTCAGTTGCTTCCATAGAATCTTGGATGGCCTTCAATTGAATGTTTTCTAAGTTATCAATCGCTGCAGCTGTATAAGCCATACCTGCCTCTACATTCACTGTGGTAGAAATGACAGGATCTTGTTCACCTTTTGTTCCAGCTGCATAAATTTCTACGGTATGTTCGCCGGCCGGCACTTCCATGTAATCAGTAGCAGCTTTGAATTCAGCACCTTCAACAACAGCTTCATCATTCAAGTAGACATCAACAGCAGGGGCGTCAGGGGATGCGTGTAGAACGCGTAGCATGGCGTTCTGATCGTGACTGTCAGCCAACACAGAAGGTGCGAAGATTCCCAAGATCAATACAACAACAGCTAATGACGAAAACAATTTTTTCATGTTCCCACTCCTTAAAATTTTTTATATCCATTGCCGAGCGTTAGACCGGCAATTTCTACAATGGGGGTTTTCACAATGCGTTATGAAACTCTTGTGCAAGTTTTGTATATCAATCATATACACCCTTTGTACAACTTTCAAACCTTTGGCTATGCTCAATATGTTTTTTGGGAACATAGAAAAACACCGGAAAATCCTTCCGGTGTTAGAGTGCTTCACTATTCTTGGAAATATACCATTTTTCCGTCAATCATCGTCCATATGGGTTTAGAAAGATACTCGAATGGATGCCCGCTCCATAATACGAGATCAGCGTCTTTCCCTTTTTCAATCGAACCGACCCGGTCATCGACACCAAGGTTCTTAGCGGGGGTGATCGTGATCCCGCGAAGAGCGTCCTCGATGTCCAGACCTTCTCTAGCAGCGAGTGCTGCACAAATGTTTAAGTATTGTATCGGTGTATAAGGGTGGTCAGTTGTAATCGACACGCGGATTCCGTGATCATGCAAAATTTTATATGTCTGCCAAGTTTTATTTCTAAGCTCGATCTTAGATGATCTCGTAAAAGTGGGGCCGACAGAGACTTGTAATTCTCTACCTGCTAGTTGATCCGCAATCAAATGTCCTTCCGTGCAATGTTCGATTCTCAAATCGAGGTCGAACTCGTCTGCAAACCGTAAGGCTGTAATGATGTCATCCGCTCTATGGGCATGAATTCTAACAGGAATCTCTTTGTTCAATGCCATGAGAATCGGTTTTACACGAAGGCCGGGATCGGGATCTTTCATAGCTGCATAAAAGGTCTCCCTTAAGGTCCCCATAATGCCTAGTCGAGTGATGGAAGCATTTTTAGACTGGGAGTGGATTCGTTTAGGGTTTTCTCCTAAAGCAAGTTTTAGGCCTGCCGTCTGTCTGAGAATCATATGATTAATCGTATGTCCTACCGTTTTGATAACAGAGGTCGTACCACCGATCATATTTGCGCTCCCGGGCATGATATGGGCTGTGGTAACGCCCGCTTTCCTCGCGTTAAAAAATGCAGGGTCAAGAGGGTGGGCCCCGTCGATTGCTCTCAGGTGTGGGGTTACGGCCTCAATCGTTTCATTTGCATCACTGCCAGCCCAGCCCGTTCCCTCATCATAAAGGCCGAGGTGGGTGTGGACATCAACGAATCCCGGGTATAAATCCAACCCTTTGCCATCGATAAATTCTGCTTGCTTCGGTAACTCGATGTTTTTACCGTAATCGTGTATTTTTCCGTCAACCACATGGACATATCCATTTTTTATAGAAGGAGATGTAATGGGGTGGATATGGACATTTTTTATAACAGTGTTCATAGACATACAGCCTTTCCCTTCGATATACCATTATTATACTTTAAAAAAGCCTTTTGGATAACAAAAATGAGCAAAGCTTAGCTTTGCTCATTGCAAGTTTACTTATTTAAAACGGATGAGAGTGCAGCTTGTAATTCTGGGTAGTGAAACGTGTACCCAGAGGCCATCGCTTTTTTTGGAATGACACATTGTCCATCTAATAGAAGTGTACTCATATCTCCTAGTGCAGCTTTCAGAGCAAAGGAGGGAGCCGGAATCCAATGGGGGCGATTCAATACATCCCCAAGGGTTTGGCCGAAATCTTTGTTTCTTTTCGGGTTGGGGGCTGTTCCGTTTAAAGGGCCGTGAATATCTTTGTTTTGGATTGCGAAATGAACAAGCCCGATCACATCATCGATATGGACCCAGGACATCCATTGCTCTCCTGAACCTAAATTACCACCGATCATCATTTTATAGGGGAGGGTCATTTTAGGAAGAGCTCCTTCTTCTCCTAAAATAATGCCGAAGCGGACATAGACTGTCCGAACCCCTTTTTCGGCTGCTTGTGAAGCGCGAGCTTCCCATTCCTCCACAACATTGGCTAGAAAATCATTCCCGGGTTCGGTTGTTTCTTCTGTGAATGTCTTGGTTTTTGATTGTCCGTAATATCCTACAGCGGAGGCGTTAACGAGCACTTCCGGCTTTTCTGGCAGTGCATCGATCAAGTATAATACGCCCTCTGTCGATTTGATTCGACTTTCTAAAATGGACTGCTTTCTTTCCTCTGTCCAACGGCCACTGTTCAATGATTCCCCTGCTAAATTCACAATGGCATCAAGAACAGGAAGTTCTTTTTCTGGATGGAATTCCTCTTTCAACCAACCGACATAAGTCACTTGATTCGTGCCTTTGTACTTCTTCGGACTTCGTGTCAATATGTACACGTCATGCCCTTCTTGTACGAACTTCTCTTTCAATTGGGTACCAACAAAACCAGTACCTCCTGTGATGGCGATTTTCATGTTCATTCCTCCTGTGAGTGTGAGGTTGTCAATAGTTTACTCCATTTGGTTCGGTTTGACGATACGCAAGCCGAATTCCATGATAAAATATGGTCAAAGAGGTGAAGCGGATGGCTAAACTTACGAAAATTACGACACAGAAAAAACATAAGAATCGATACAATATCTTCCTGGATAAAGGAAATGGAGAAGAGTACGGGTTCAGTGTTGATGAAGACGTTCTCGTGAAATATCGTCTCCAGAAGAACATGGAACTTGATGATGCTTTAATCAACGCACTGATTCAGACCGATACGCTTCATAAATCTTATACCCTTGCGATCAATTATTTAAGCTATCGCATGCGTTCGGAAAAAGAGATCCGTGATTATTTGAAAGACAAAGAGACGGACCCGGAGCATATCGAAGAAATCGTTTCACGGTTGAACAAAGAACGATTGTTGGATGATCAGGAGTTCGCAAATTCCCTGGTGAGAACAAGAATCATGACTTCCAGCAAAGGGCCGCTTCTTTTGAAAAAGGAATTGCTGGAAAAAGGGGTTTCTGCTGTGAAAGCGGATGAAGCCATCACTCATTACTCTTTTGATAAGCAATATGATAAAGCGTTGAAATTTGCGGAAAAGAAATTGAAGAACGATGGCCGGAAATCTTATCGTCAGCAAGTTCAAAATGTACAACAGACGCTGATGCAAAAAGGATTTCAGGGAGACGTCATTCAAGAAGTCCTTGCTAACTTGCCGGAAGATGAGGATGAAGACACAGAATGGGAAGCAGTCATTTATCAGGGGGAAAAGCTACTTCGCAAATTTAAGTCCAAAGCTGAAGGGTATGAATTGAAGCAGAAAGTCAAATCCGGTTTATACAGGAAAGGTTTTACATTCGATCTTATTGATCGTTTTATCGATGAGTATGTGAAGGAATAAAAAAAGAACAAGCCGTCTGACTTAAATGTCAGCCGCTTGTTCTTTTTTACTCAAAAGTCCTTTTTTATCCAAGTCCTCAATCGCCTCATGCACATGATCGACAACTGTACTTGCTTTTTCCTTCACCTGATCATGAGCTGTTGACATGGCATAGCTGTGAGGGGTCATTTCAAACATGCTCAAGTCATTGAAAGAATCTCCGACACAAGCGATTTCTTCGGGTTGAATGCCGAGGCCTTCAATTAACTGCCTGAGTCCGCTTTGTTTGTTGATCGATTTAGGCATCATATCGACACATGTTTCATGAGAAATGAAACTGTCAATTTCTTCTCCGAATGTCTCTTTAATCCTTTCGGCAGCTTTCATGACATCGGCTTCTTTCCCGTGCAACGCAATTTTTGAAGGGATAATCGTTTGGCCGACCTGTTCATTCAATTCAGGTTTGACGATGATCTCGTGAAACATCTGTTCAGAAATCATATCCACAAAAGCGTTCGATTCTTTCGTGAACGTTTCATCTGCTGTAGAAACTGTTTTAATCATCGGTTCTTGGTCGATGGTCTGAATGATTCGTTGGGCAAGTTCTGATTCAAACGTTTTGGCATGAATTGGTGTATCTTCATCGTTGAATACAAAAGCTCCATTTTGACTGACGCGATGACCGTTTACACCTACACGCTTTAGAACCTCTGCAATTTCATGGTCCATACGTCCGGAGGCGACAGCAAGAGGGGGACCATCTTCCACCATTCGTTTCAATGCATCAATATCTTCGTTTTTAATATAATGATCGACACCAAGAAGGGTACCGTCCAGGTCTGTGACAAATAGTTTGATCATTGTTTCGTCTCCTTTCTCTGCGGGGCTTTTCCCAGCACCTAAATGATTGTACACGACGTAATCGCTTTCACACAAAGAGGAAAGCTTATTCCTTAGCCTTCCACTTGTAAAAAAAACAAATCAAATATAGGATAGAGGTTATGAGATGACTGAAAACGCTTTTAGTGTAATTTAAGTGGGGGACCATTATGGAAAAGCAGATAAAGATAAAAAAAGTGCTCAATAATAATGTAGTCATTGCTTCCCACCCAACTTATGAAGAAGTGGTATTAATTGGGAAAGGAATCGGTTTTAACCGGAAGAAGGGAGACGAAATTTCTTCCGAAAAAGCCGACAAGACATTTTTACTGAGTAATGAACAGGAAAAAGAACAGTATATGAGTTTATTGCCGTACATCGACGAGAATTTGATTGACTTCATGAGTGATATCCTCCATCACGTCGAATCGCGAATGGGACAAGAGCTCAACCAACATATTCACGTCGCGCTGACGGATCACCTTGCATTTGCAATCAATCGAGCAAAAAAGGACCTTCAGTTCTCGAATCCATTCTTACTTGAAATTGAATCCCTTTATCCGAAGGAATATCAAATTGCGATGGAAGTCGTGACGATGATTTACGATAAAATGGGCATCCAGTTTCCAGAAGGAGAGGTAGGGTTCATCGCTCTTCATATTCACAGTGCGGTAACGGACAAGACATTAAGGGAACTCAACCGCCATAACCAGCTCATCACACATCTTGTGCAGCTTGTTGAGGATACGATGGACGTTCAAATTGATAAAAAGAGTGTGGACTACCACAGACTTGTTCAGCATTTGCACAGGGCCATCGACCGGGTTTATCAAGATGAACACGTGGGAGACGAAATTCGTTTGGCTAATATGTTGAAAGAAGAATATCCTGTGTGCTATAATTTAGCATGGAAATTGATAAAAGTGATGCAAAAGCAACTGAATAAGCCTGTGGATGAGTCGGAAGCGATTTATTTGACGATCCATTTGCAGCGTTTAACCCATAAAACCTAAAACGTACGTGTTACTGACACGATCAGGCATGAGTACATGAAGGTGAAGTGGTTATCATAGGGATAGGACTATCCTTATGGAACCCATTCACCTCTTGTGCTCATGTTTTTTTATTGTCCTGCTGGTGAATAGTGGGACGAGCTATTATCCATAATCGGCGTCCTCAATAGGACGCTTAATGTTCCTTTGTTGTTGAAAACGTTTTATTTTTCTGACAAATGGATTTTATGGGGCCAGAGGCTTGCGTCACAAAATAAAAAGGAGGAAAACATAATGTTCAAGAATGCTTTCGGCACACTGCAAAAAGTTGGTAAAGCCTTGATGACTCCTGTCGCACTTTTGCCTGCGGCTGGTATTCTTCTTGCTTTTGGTACAAGCTTTGCTCAAGACAACTTTGTTGATAAAGTGCCATTCTTCGGAACACCTTGGGTTCAGACACTGCTGCAAGTAATGGCTGAAGCCGGAGGAATTGTATTTGACAACTTGCCGTTGTTATTCGCTGTCGGTGTTGCCATCGGCTTAGCAAAAGGGGATGGGGTAGCAGGTCTTGCTGCCATCATCGGTTATTTGATCATGAATGTGGTTATGGGGGTACTCGGTAATGTTGATGCCGATATGACCTCTGATCCTGCTTATGCGGAAGTCCTCGGTATACCGACGCTTCAAACAGGAGTATTTGGCGGTATCATCGTTGGTATTTTGGCCGCTGCTCTTTATAACCGGTTCTTCAATATTGAATTACCGCAGTTTCTCGGGTTCTTTGCCGGGAAGCGTTTCGTACCAATCATCACCGCTTTTTCATCCCTTTTCTTAGGGATTATCATGCTGTGGGTATGGCCATTTGCTCAAACAGGATTGAATGCTCTTTCACACTTAATGTTGGAGGGGAACCAGACCGTTTCTGCTTTCTTCTTCGGGTTGATTGAGCGTTCCTTGATTCCATTCGGCCTGCATCACATTTTCTATTCACCATTCTGGTTTGAATTCGGTTCTTACACGAACGCTGCCGGTGAGATTGTCCGAGGAGACCAAACGATCTTCTTCGAACAGTTGAGAGACGGTGTTGAATTTACTGCAGGAACATTCATGGTTGGTAAATTCCCATTCATGATGTTCGGTCTTCCAGCTGCTGCACTTGCGATTTATCACACAGCAAAACCTGAACGTAAAAAAGTGGTCGGAGGAATCATGGCTTCTGCAGCCTTGACTTCTTTCTTGACAGGTATCACAGAACCAATTGAGTTCTCTTTCCTATTCGTTGCGCCACTATTGTTCGCGATTCACGCTGTATTTGCTGGTTTCTCCTTCATGGTAATGGAGATTCTTGGCGTTAAAATTGGACAAACCTTCTCAGGTGGTCTGATTGACTTCATTCTGTTCGGTGTTCTTCCAAACCGTACCGACTGGTGGTGGGTCATCATCGTTGGTCTCGTATTCTCTGTGATCTACTACTTTGGTTTCCGTTGGGCAATCCTCAAGTTCAACCTGGCGACACCTGGACGTGAAGATGAAGCAGAAGATGCAGATGAAGATGGCGAAGTCGGCGATCTGCCGTTCGAAATTCTAGAAGCGATGGGTGGACAAAAGAATATCGCCCACTTGGATGCATGTATCACTCGACTACGTGTTTCCGTGAATGATAAAAATGATGTAAACAAAAATCGCTTGAAAAAACTTGGTGCTTCCGGTGTAATGGAAGTCGGTAACAACATCCAGGCCATTTTCGGACCAGTATCCGATACCTTGCGTGGCCAAATGCAAGACATCATTGATGGGAAAACACCAAAATCAAGAGAAGATGCTTCTGAAATGAAGAACGCAGAAAAAGCTGCAGAAGCGCCGGTCACTGATGGTGATCTGGAATTTGTAAGTCCTATCAAAGGTAAGATCATGCCAATCACAGAAGTGCCGGATCAAGTATTCTCTGGTAAGATGATGGGCGATGGCTTTGCAATTGAGCCGGAAGATGGTAATATTGTTTCACCGATTAATGGTAAAGTCCTGAACGTATTCCCTACAAAACATGCCATTGGCCTTGAAGCCGAAAACGGCATGGAAATCCTGATCCACATCGGAATCGATACGGTCGGATTAAAAGGGGAAGGATTTACAGCTAAGATCTCTGAAGGAGACGAAGTGAAGCAAGGTCAGGCATTGATGGAAGTGGACCTGGATTACGTGAAAGAAAATGCTCCATCCATCGTAACGCCGATTGTCTTTACGAACCTTCAAGAAGGACAGTCTGTAAACATCAAGGCATCAGGTCAAGTCAATCACAATGATCCAGACATCATTGAAATTAACGAATAAAGAGGAGAGTTTAACATGGCAGAACAAACAATGAAAATTACAGCAGCTGACGGTGTACACGCACGTCCAGCAACAGCACTTGTACAAGTAGCAGGGAAATACCAATCCGATGTAAACATCGAGTATAAAGGTAAATCTGTAAACATGAAGTCCATCATGGGCGTCATGTCTCTAGGAATCCCGAACGGTGCAGAAGTAACGTTCAAGGCGGAAGGTTCTGACGAAGCGGAAGCTGTAGAAGCTGTTGTAGCAAAAGCAAAAGAAGAAGGTCTTGGAGAGTAATCTCACTGATCATAAAAAAAGGGCTTGCCGTTGCGGCAAGCCTTTTTTATGTACGTATTGAGATCGCGCCAAAGGACGGGTGGACCGCGCTAAAGAACGCGTGTACCGGTCCAAATAGGCGCTCGTTTCATATTTAAAAGCAATTGTTCTCTTTTTACGATTAGCGATCGATGAAAATTTCGTTTCGACCGTCATCCTCTGCAAAGATTTGTTCAGCCACAAGTTCTGGACCTTTTAACTTATCTGGATTTGCCACATGCTCCGTCTCGTTCCAAAATGGAGTGTTCATACCCCCCATGTATATGGCAGTCGCTGTCATAGGTGAGTCTTCCCATTCTTTGTGCAGGCTCTCAGTAAATCCGCGTACAGCAAATTTACTTGCACAGTAGATGCTTTCATTCTTCTTTCCGCGTAGGCCGGCGGTTGAGATGATGTTCAATACACGACCCTCTGTGGATTCTAACATCGGAAATGCAAGTTGGGTGGTCAACATGGTCCCTTTGACGTTTGTGTTGAGAAGTTGATCTATCTTTTCTTCGGTATAGGAGGATAGCTCCCCGAAATGTCCAAGACCAGCGTTGTTGATCAATACATGTAAGGAATCGATCTGTTTAACAGCTTCTTTTATTGATGATTGCTCCGTCACATCACAAATGAGAACCTCTGCTTTTCCGCCTTGTTTTATAATATCGTTTTGAGTGACCTGTAAATGCTCAGCCGTTCTTCCTGAAAGGAATACCTTATAATCGTTCTTTGCGTAAATCAGGGCAAGAGCACGTCCCAAGCCTGTTCCGGCTCCTGTAATCCAAACATTCTTCATCCTCATCTCTCCTTATCTGTATTGCTTTATATTCATTGTGAACAAACCCTGCTAGAATGTAAAGAGAGCTTCAATAGAGGAGGTTTACTTTATGGAAAAAAGATATAGTGAATATACACAAGAAGAGTTGCGCCTTGAAATTGCGGAGTTGACTGAAAAAGCTCAAAAGGCGGAACAATTAGGAATGGTAAACGAATTTGCTGTTCATGAACGGAAAATCATTATGGCTAAATCCTATATGATGAACCCGGGTGATTTTAAAGCTGGGGAAACCTACGAAATTGATGGAGATCCGGAGCACACGTTTTATATTGAATATATGAACGGCGTGTTTGCATGGGGATACAGGAAAACTAAACAGGGGGAGAAAGCAAGCGACGACGAAGAAGCTTTGCCGATTTCTATGTTAGGGCACAAATTGGACGACATTTAAAGAAGCCGGGCACGTATACACGTGCCCGGTATTTTTAGTTACGTTTACGCATTTGGATTTCAGTGATTTGGTCTGCTTGCGTTTGTTCTGTTTCCCCATTCACACGGCTGCTTAAATGTTTGATGCTGCGGTGTGAATAGTTGGCAGAGGCCTTCGATTTGAAATTACGTTTACCCATGGTAATTCCTCCCTACATCGTTGACATCACGATGTCTCGATCTAGCCGCTCTCTCTTGAGGTTTGCTATTGATCGTACCGTCTGGACGCTTCGCGAGATATTCGCTTTGATCATCCGGTGCATGCGTCATTTTTACATTAGGGAAATTCTTTGCCTTATTACGCATCAGTTACCCTCCTCAGGAGTCTCAATGAAGAGACAATATTAGTATGTACCTTCTTTGCGTCTGTATGTGTTACAATTGCAGTGTAAACATTGCCAAATATGGAGTGGTCACATGAATGAAATATACCAGCGTTTAGCTGAAAAATTATATGAGAAGAATCCGGAACTTACGATAGACGAAGCAAGAACATGGGTGGAACTTTTATGGGAAGATTTTGAATCAACAAGAGCAAAAGCTGGGCATGATTACCAAGGGAAACAGGTGACTGAACAGATTGTCGTGCAGTGGATCCACCATTATGGCCCGAAGCTTCATGAGTTTGTCGCTACAAATCCCAAATACAAAAAGATGCTTGAGAAAAAAGGGTATTTCCATTAAAAAGCACAGGATTTGAAAAGGAGCCTCTCATCTTGAGAGACTCCTTCTTTATGTTTTCCTCCCGCTTACAATACGTTCACATGGGGCTTACTTTGTTTTGAAGTTTTTCTTCTGTAAACACCCATCCTGTATAGGAATTGAGAATTTTTAAATTGTCTCCATGCTCATCATCAATTTGAGCCAATGCAACAAACGGGTAACGTCCCCGTGAGCGATACCGAAGATCAATGAACCTTACTTCTGTATATTCATCATAGTAGCTCATCTCGTACCTGTACACGGGAGAAAATGATAAAAAGGCTTTGATGTTATGATCGGTCAAAGCTTTTTGAATGACGGGATCTTCATAATCGATTGGTTTATTGGTGAATGTATCAAGGATAGTTAAATGTCCGTTTTCCGCCCTTCCCACGTAATAATGAGTAGGCGTAGTGATGGCAATCCTCCAAACATTTTGCTTCATTGTAGGGGAGGTCGCAATTTGTTTAACATCCTTGATGTTTTCATGAATCAGACGAACAAGTTCTCTTTTGTCAAAGTACCTTTTCAGGTAATAGAGTGCGATGACAAAATATATGATCAGCCATAAAGTTCCGGGGTTTGCCCCTAAGTTCCATGCGACAATCCCTGCAATGTGAAGGGTGAAAATATACGGATCGAATGTATTAATGAACCCATAAGCGACCCATCTTTTGGAAATAGGGCGATACGCTTGGGTACCATAAGCATTAAATACATCAACGAACACATGCAGTATGACAGCAAGAAAAGTCCAAAGCCAAAGGTGCAGAAAATTCACCTCAGGAGTGAACAGATAAATGATGCTGGGAATGCTGATCCCCCAGAGCATCACAGCAGGAATGGAATGTGTGATGCCGCGGTGGTGCCGAATGTAGACCGCATTGTTCCTTAATTTTAGTACCGTGTCTGAGTCGGGCGCCTGTGATCCGATCATTGTTCCTATTAGAACAGCATTGAAAAGATCGGGGTCTGCATTAACAACAGGATCAAGCGTAGCCAGTCCCCCTAAGGCGACGCCCATGACGACATGTGTGCCTGTATCCAAGTTCCATACCTCCTTTGGCAGGTCGGACATTCCAACAGTAGTTTATCACGAAGGGTGAAGAAAGATGAAAAGAGCCGAAAGAATTAAACATATTTTAAATAACTTCGACAAGGAATCCTACAGAAAGGATCTGATTCATTGGTTTAAAGAAGAGCAGCGGATTCTCCCATGGAGGGAAAATCAAGATCCTTACCGTGTGTGGGTATCAGAAATTATGCTCCAACAAACACGTGTTGATACGGTCATTCCCTATTTTAATCATTTTATGGATAAGTTTCCTACACCTGACGCTTTAGCCCAGGCAGATGAACAGGAGGTCTTGAAAGCGTGGGAGGGCTTAGGATACTATTCCCGTGCGCGAAATTTGCAAAACGCTGTGAGAGAGGTTGTATCTGAGTACGAGGGAGTCGTTCCCGCTGATGCTGAAGAATTAGGCAACCTTAAAGGCGTAGGACCCTATACGCGAGGGGCTATTTTAAGTATAGCCTATGATATACCGGAACCGGCTGTGGATGGGAATGTGATGAGGGTCCTATCCAGAATTCTTCGTGTTGAAGATGACATTAGCAAACAAAGTACGAGGAAGCTTTTTGAAGGGCTTGTAAAAGAATTGATATCTGATGAGGATCCCTCTTCTTTTAATCAGGGATTGATGGAACTTGGGGCCCTTGTCTGTACACCCAAAACCCCTTCCTGTATGCTATGTCCAGTCCAAGAGCACTGTAGAGCCTTTGATGAAGGAGTGGAAACAGAGCTGCCGGTTAAAGCTTCTAAAAAGAAACAGAAGAAATCTCCATATTTACTGCTTCTCGTGCAAAACGAAAAGGGAGATGTACTTATAGAGCAAAGACCGGACACAGGTCTGCTCGCTTCCTTATGGCAGTACCCGATGGTTCCTCTTGAAGACGTAGGTCATGAAGCGGTTGCAAATTGGTTTTATGGTGAATATGGTTTGAAGGTGGAAGTTGGGGAATCTGTGGATCGCATCAAACACGTATTTTCTCATTTGATATGGGAAATGGAAGTCATCAAGGTTACTGTAAAAGAAGGAACGCTTGACCATGAGCGTGCAATATTCATTGCACCTGAAGACATGGAAGACTATCCATTTCCGGTGTCCCATCAGAAAGCACACCCTCATATTAATCGATGACAGGATGAGTGCCGCTGGTCCAAGTAGCTTCTTGCTGCTCCAAGCCGCCGCGGCGCTTAATTTCTTCATTGATTTCACGTAAAAGGGTGATTCCTTCCGAGTTCAAATACGGAGAAGACTGTGAAAGTGCATAGTGAAAGTAACCAAGCTCTTTTTCCTGCCACTTTTGTTTCGGTTCCATAGATAAAGCGGATAAATCTCGTCCTACATACATACCATTTCATCCTCCTTCTTAGATACTTTATGTACATCTGACCTCCTCATACATGTAAAAAGTCACCTAATAAAACGTAACAAACTTGTAACTTAAATGTAACGTAACCATCCAATCCTTTATGTGACAAGGATAAGACAAAAAATGACCTCGTTTGGCGAAGTTTTAGACTATTTACAATTCGGTGTCATTTGTGAATAATTAGTAATAGAACATAACGATTATCCATTTTGACTTATACCATACATATGAGAGGGTTTTATAGATGAATAAAACGAAAGTGGTAACCGCTGTCTGTGGGTCTTTGATTGGAGCGTCATTGTGGGGGAGTTCCGTTTTTGCTGATGAATTACATAAAGTCAAATCCGGGGAAACATTATGGAGGATCAGCACGAAATACGATGCATCCGTTTCCGAAATCAAATCATGGAACAAACTTGATTCAAATCTTATCCGTGTAGGACAGACCTTGGTCGTCGAAAAGGGGACTGATGCTGCACCACAAACACAGCCAGAAAAGACAGAAACCGTTTCAGCCACTACTTATAAAGTGCAGAGTGGAGATTCTCTATGGGCCATTGCTAAACGTTATGGTTTGTCGGTGTCAGAACTGAAAGAGTTGAATGGATTGACAAGTAACGTGATTTATTCGGGGCAAAATTTAACCGTCACAGGAGAAGTGAGTCCAAAACCATCCGCTCCTGTTAAAAAAGGAACGTCCGAGGAACAGAAGGCTGAGCCAAAACAAGAAACAAATGATACATATACGGTAAAGAGTGGAGATTCCTTATGGGTGATTGCTACTAAATACGGAATTTCTGTCTCTCATCTTAAGAACTTGAATGACCTATCCAGTAATGTTATTCATTCAGGGCAAAAGTTAAAAGTGGCCGGTGAAGTCACTCCTTCACCGACGCAAACTTCTACGAACAATAACACCGCGTCAAGCTCTGGTCTTATAGCGGAAGCGAAAAAGCATATAGGCACACCATATCAGTGGGGAGGTACAAGCCCGGCAGGATTCGATTGCAGTGGTTTCCTTCAATACGTGTTTGCTCAGGAAGGCTTAAGCATCCCACGTACCGTTGCATCTATATATGCAGATAGCAGAATGGATTCTGTAAGTGGTTCAAATCGTCAGGTTGGAGATCTTGTGTTTTTTGAAACTTATAAGCCAGGTGCTTCCCATGCCGGGATTTATGTAGGTAATAACAGTTTCATCCACACTGGATCTACAAATGGTGTTGAGATTAGTTCATTGTCCAGTAACTACTGGAGTCAACGTTATATCGGTACGAAAAGATTATCCCATTAATCCAAAACCGCTCTTTTTAAGGAGCGGTTTATTTTTTGAGAAGATTTTTGAATGAAAATCCCATCTCCTGTGCACAATAATTTTTGCGGAGGTGATAAACATGGCTAAGCAACCGAAACAAAACAAAACAGCAGCTGGTACAGACGTTAACCACGTGAAACAACAAAACCAACAAGCTGCACAAGGGAAATCCCAATACGGTGCTGAATTCGCTCAACAAACTGACGCTCAGCACGTACAGCAGCAGAACCAAAAATCTCAGGCTAAGAAAAAATAACCTGAGTCGTTGGTAGGTTGGCCAGGCTGCCTTTTAGCCTGTATCAATCCCCCGATTGAAGAAGTCGCCCCTTTAGCGGGCGGCTTCTTTTATTTACATATCTTTATAATGTTATTCAACAATATGGCAGGTTTCTTGAAGACTTGATTTCGAGATGTTTCGGGTTTCGTTTGCCGTATTGAGCGGTGGGGGTGGCTGGGAAGCAACTCGCTTTCCTGTGGGGGAGCGCCGAGCTTCCTCGGACTACGTCCTGCGGGATCTCGCCTTTCTCCTTCTCCCACGGGAGTCTCGCAGCTTCTCAACCACCCCGTTCGATGCAGGAGGAAACGAACCCCTTCACTGTGAGAGGGTGCCTTCCACTATCCTGGTGTTTTAAGCATAAAGCGCACTATAACAACCTTTTAGCATACGTAATAGCGTCCTTGGGAGTTGATTCCCCTCCAATTACCATGTGCATAATAGCAGCTTATTCCAGATGTGGTTTCGAGATCCTTATATGGCAAAGGGGCGGAGGGGAATGGCGAGACTCCTGCGGGAAAAAAGTGCATGGTGAGACCCCACAGGACGCAGTCCGAGGAGGCTCACCGCGCTCCCGCGGAAAGCGAGCTATTCCCCGCAGCCCCTATCCACTCACCAAAAGTCTCGAAACTGAGTCTTCCAGAATAGGGAGCTATTGTGGAAGAATGGGGATGTTTTGTTCGTGATACTCTTGGCTCTGGTCCAATTGTTTTCAATCCACTTCATTTGTCGTTATAATAGGTAGAAGGTGAAATGGAATAGAAAGGGAAGGGGGGATTGTATGCCCGGCCCAGAAGCAGGTAAACGGATAGAAATCCAGAGCTATAAGCACAATGGGCAGTTACACCGAGTTTGGGATAGTACCACAATATTGAAAGGGACAAGACATGTGATCATCGGTGCCAATGACCGTACGGAAGTAACAGAAAGTGATGGCAGAAGATGGATCACCAGAGAACCGGCCATCTGTTATTTTCACTCTAAATATTGGTTCAACATTATCGGTATGTTAAGGAATGATGGAGTATATTACTACTGCAATATTAGTTCTCCCTTCGTTTATGAAGATGAAACCATTAAATATATTGATTATGACCTTGATGTGAAAATTTTCCCTGATATGACCTATAAAATACTCGATGAAGATGAATATGAAATTCATAAAAAACGGATGAACTATCCTCATGTGTTGGATCGCATCCTCTATAACAACATTGATATTTTAATCAGATGGATTCGTCAGCGTAAAGGACCGTTTTCTCCAGAATTCATCGATCAGTGGTATGAAAGGTACTTAACGTATAGATAATGACCGATTGCGCACTTATAAAAAGTGCGCTTCGTTGTTGTTTGAATGGTTTAGAAAGAAGGTGTTGTTTTGGACAGTATAAAAAGGTATTTGCGATTTGTGCAGCCTTACAAAGGGAAAATCATCCTCACTGTACTTATAGGAATCGTTAAATTTTCTATCCCTTTGTTAATGCCGCTCATTATTAAATATGTCATTGATGATATCATCAATGCGGAAGACATGACTCAGGCAGAACGACTGGATCAATTGTTTCTCATTTTAGGTGGAGCCTTTCTCGTTTTCCTCATCTTGCGCCCGCCCATCGAATACATCAGACAATATTTGGCGCAATGGATTGGGAGTAACATCTTATATGATATTAGAGAGAAGCTTTTCGACCATATCCAACGTTTGAGTTTACGCTTTTATTCTAGAACGAAAACAGGGGAAATCATCTCCCGTGTCATTCATGATGTGGAGCAAACGAAAACGTTCGTCATTACAGGCCTTATGAACATTTGGCTGGATATGATTACGATTGTCATCGCGATCATTATTATGTTGACGATGGATCCGTGGCTGACATTGGTATCTATTGCTTTGTTCCCTTTTTACGGCTTTGCGGTCAAATATTTTTATGCGAGGTTACGAAAGCTTACCCGCGATCGTTCACAGGCTCTTGCAGAAGTTCAGGGACATTTGCATGAACGGGTACAGGGGGTTCCTGTAACGAGGAGTTTCGCTCTGGAGGATCATGAACAGGAACAGTTTGATGTGAAGAATAAGAACTTCCTGGATAAAGCGATCACCCATACAAACTGGAACGCCTACACCTATTCTGTGACCAATACGATTACAGATCTTGCTCCATTATTAGTCATTGCCTTTGCGGGGTATCAAGTCATTACAGGTTCCCTGACCGTCGGTACAATGGTTGCTTTTGTCGGATATATGGATCGGGTGTATAATCCACTTCGGCGCCTCGTGAATTCAGCGACCGTGCTTACACAATCCATTGCTTCCATGGATCGTGTTTTTGAATTTGTGGATGAAAAATATGACATTGTCGATAAACCGGGGGCAAAGAAAATGGAACACGTGAGAGGCGATGTCAAAGTAGAGGATGTCTCCTTTCGATATGATGAAGAAGATCCCCTCGTCCTTAAAAATGTTAACTTGGACATTAAACAAGGAGAGACCATCGCTTTTGTCGGCATGAGTGGTGGAGGAAAGTCGACATTGATTAGTTTAATCCCTCGCTTCTACGATGTCACTGCAGGTCGAATCTCTATTGATGGAACAGATATTAGAGACTTTGAAGCCAGGTCTCTCAGAGATAACATCGGAATGGTGCTGCAGGATAACATCCTCTTCAGTGAATCCATTGCGATGAATATACGAATGGGGAACCCGGAAGCCACCGATGAACAGATGATCGAGGCTGCTAAAGCGGCTAATGCCCATGACTTCATCATGGAGCTTCCGAATGGCTATGATACGTTAGTCGGTGAAAGAGGTGTGAAATTATCTGGTGGTCAAAAACAGAGGGTGGCAATCGCGCGGGTATTCTTGAAAAACCCACCGTTACTCGTTTTAGATGAAGCGACTTCTGCTCTTGATTTGGAAAGTGAGCACCTTATTCAAAATGCTCTTGAACGTTTAGCTTCTGAACGGACAACATTTATCGTGGCTCATAGACTTTCTACTATCACCCATGCGGACCGGATCGTCCACATCGAGAATGGTGAAATCGTAGAGGTCGGTTCTCACCAGGAGTTAATGAAGAAGCAGGGCCATTATTATGACCTGTACCAAGTGCAGGAACTGGATGATCATAAACAAGAATATATGGGAACGTAATCAAGAGCTCAAGGTTCAAAACCTTGAGCTCTTTTTATCGTTCTTGCATGAAGAGATTTTCAATAATATGTGAGTCTTACAGAATGGGGAGCTGTGTTGGTAAAGGGGATAAAAGAAGCCGAGTATGCTAGGCATACTCGGCTTTGGGCGTCTATTTTTCTGATGTTTGGATAAAGTCATCTTGATGGTGCGCCTGGTAACTTTTCAGTAACTTCTTGAGTCGCTCTAACTGATAGTGGTATTCCATCAATTGCGAGGCAAGGGGAAGGAATACCAGTTTATCAGGATTGTTGCTTTTTTCATAAACGCTCATCAGTCGTTCAACGAGCAAAGGGATGTCAGGTTCTTCAATGCGTCTCAAAGATTGTTTGTGAGTATTCTTGATACGTCCCTTAAGACTCAGAATTAATTTTTCATGTGCATTGACTAATTTATCGAGCTCTTGTACAACGGCATCTTGAAACTGTTCTGGAATTTGTTCAATTTTGTGTTCCAATCGGTAAAAAGCTTTCAGGACATCGAAAGATTTTTTTGTTGTTGTAATCAATTGACGGAAGAGCACCATTTTTCTTCCTTTAGAGAAGTGACTCCCTTTGAAATAAGTTCTTTCTTCTGAATAAAGAAGATAGGTATGGTCAATCCAACGCATATCGTCCTGGATTCTTGTGATTTCATATTTAAGGGCAGGTTCATCGGATAAGTTTCTTGTAGTCACTCTCAGCCATTGCAAAATATCGTTGGTTGCACGGTCAATTTTCGTAAATAGCCTTGTTTCATATCGCGGTGGGAGAAAGACAAGGTTGACGATAAATGCCGCGAGAATACCGAGCAGCATGGAAGTGAACCTGGAACCTGCGAAGTATAAAAAGGTTTGGTCCGTCGAATCCATCAGGGCAATAACAGCTACAACGGCTAGGGCTATCGTGTTTTCGTTCATTTTTAATGTCGTTGTCATCCCGATGACAAGAATGATTGCAAAACCTACGATGAACGGGTCGTTGCCGAGGGTAAAGACGGCAATAATGGCAATCAACGCACCAATTGTGTTTCCTTGTACTTGCTCAATGATGGATTGATAAGATCGATAAATGGAAGGTTGAATGGAAAAGACGACAGCGATCGCAGCGAGTAGAGGGGAGACGAAACCGATCAAATGCCCGATATAAAGGGCAATCCCTACAGCTAATCCTGTCTTCATCATTCGTGCGCCTAATTTCATGGAAGTCATCATCCTTTAACCGTAAAAATATCTTATTAAGAAAAATCGTACAAAAGAGACTTTTATATTGAAAAGCCGGATGTTCCCATTATACATCATTTTATATGGAGGAGAACAAAAGAAAAAGCTTATGCGTCATACGCATAAGCCAAAGGGGAACCAGCCTAAGCTGGAACCTATGAAAAGGGAAAGAAATGAAACAAAGATCATAATTCGTGGGAATATTCAGAATTATGTATATATAATAGCATGAAGATTTTATATAATCAACTAAATATTCAGAAAAAAATAGTAGAAAAATCTCCCCTGGGATATAGGGGAGAGGGGGGATTAATCGTTGGCCATGGTCTGGAATGTTTTTTCGACGGCTTTTAATGTTTGGTCGATATCTTCATCCGTATGAGCGGTCGTCAAGAACCATGCTTCATATTTAGATGGAGCGAGATTGATCCCCTCAGCAAGCATGAGCTTGAAGAAGCGAGCGAATCGGTCTCCGTCTGTATTTTCTGCTTGTTCATAATTTTCGACTTTCTCATCCGTGAAATATACAGTCAACGCGCCTTTCAAACGATTGATTTGAATTTGCACGCCGTAATTTTCGGCATGTTCTAGAATTCCTTTTTCCAAACGGGCGCCGAGCCTGTCCATTTCTTCATATACACCGTTTTCTTGTAGTACCTCGAGACAAGCGATACCTGCAGACATGGAAGCAGGATTACCTGCCATCGTTCCTGCTTGGTAGGCAGGTCCTAGTGGAGCGACTTGTTCCATGATGTCCGCGCGACCACCGTAAGCACCAATTGGAAGGCCGCCACCAATGATTTTACCCATAGCTGTCATGTCTGGTTCTATATCTAAGAGTTGCTGAGCGCTTCCGTATGTAAAGCGAAAAGCGGTAATAACCTCATCATAAATGACTAAAGCGCCGGCGTTGTGGGTAAGTTCGTTGACTTCTTGGAGGAAACCTGGTTTTGGTTCCACGATTCCGAAGTTTCCTACAATCGGTTCAACGAGCACACCTGCAATTTCATCGCCGAATTTTTCAAGGGCCTGCTTGAATGGTTCGATGTCATTAAAAGGAACGGTGATGACATCTTGTGCAATCGATGCCGGTACACCTGCAGAATCTGGTGTCCCTAGAGTCGATGGACCAGAACCTGCAGCTACGAGGACTAAATCAGAGTGCCCGTGGTAACATCCGGCGAATTTAATGATTTTGTTTCTGCCGGTATAGGCGCGGGCAACTCGAATGGTCGTCATCACTGCTTCTGTACCTGAATTGACGAACCTTACTTTGTCCAATGAAGGAATGGCTTCTTTGAGCATTTTAGCAAAGCGGTTTTCGAGGACGGTCGGTGTTCCGTACAGTACACCGTTCTGCGCAGCTTTGGTTATGGCTTCTGTGATATGCGGATGAGCATGTCCCGTGATAATTGGGCCATATGCTCCTAAGTAATCAATGTATTCATTTCCGTCGACATCATAGAAATGGGATCCTTCTGCTCGGTCCATATAAACAGGAGTTCCGCCGCCTACGCCTTTATACGCGCGGGAAGGAGAGTTGACTCCCCCGACGATATGTTCTTTTGCTTCTTTATATAAGTGTTCCGATTGAGAAAAATTCATAAGTTACCTCCTAAACAATCTTTTTCAACGTTTATTGTAGCATGCTTGTCCATCCTGAATCACAAAGGTGCTTCCCAGATCCAGGGACCCGGAAAGCATCCTTTGAAAGGTTCCTTCACTCTAGAGCGTTGAAACAGTAGTCCGATCGATTACGAGGAAAGTAACACAGAGGACACTTAAGCCTCAGTGAAAACTGTTCTTAGTATAGGAATGCTGCACCAACGATGATTAGAAGGATGAAAAGAACAACGATTAGCGCAAAGCCTCCGCCATATCCGTAACTCATTCACAATTCCCCCTTTCCATTGTTTACTGTATCTTATGCAGACTTTGATCCTCGGGCTGTGCGTTCGCCCGGTTTTGCCTGAAAAATGGACCTTCAACCAGTTCGATCTATAAGAGGCATAGCATAAAAGACCCCTTGCATTCATATGAACAAGTAGGGCTTGTTTACTCGTTTTAAAAGGGGCTTATCTATGATTACGATCATTATTTCTACTCTTTCCCTCGCACTGATTGGAATGAGTCTCCGTCAGATTTTTCACTCCCTCGAATTTGAACACAAAATATTTTCTGTTCAACTCTTTGTGTCTGTTATGATGTTATATACGATTGTCATGGTTGGATTTGGAATTATTTATGCTGCCCTGATCCTCCAAGGGGTAGAAGTTTACAAGGCAGACGTGCCGTTTATCCAAGGTTATTGGATTCACGATATGATAAGAAGTGTGTACTTCAGCGGGGTTACCTTATTTACTGTCGGTTATGGAGATTTGACGCCTGTAGGGATCGGAAAATGGATTGCAATCATCGAGGCGATGGTGGGGTATACTCTACCGGCTGCACTTGTTGCGAAAGTTTGGTTAAAGCATAAAGAGGAACGCTGAAGTTGGAAGTTTGTCTATTTTTAAGGTAACCTAAATGGTAGAAACCATTTAGGAGGGTCTTATCATGACAGTTGAAAAAGGAAAACAAGTACAAGACTTCACACTACCAGCAAACAGCGGCGAATCCGTATCCCTTTCTGATTATAAAGGGAAGAACGTAGTCCTTTATTTTTATCCAAAAGACATGACTCCTGGTTGCACGACGGAGGCTTGCGATTTTCGTGATCATCACGAGAGCTTCGAAGATCTGGATGCAGTCATCTTAGGTGTCAGTCCTGATCCAGTGGAGTCCCATGAAAAATTCATCAACAAGCATGATCTTCCATTCCTTCTGCTTGCAGATGAAGACCATCAAGTGGCAGAACAGTTTGGTGTATGGAAACTGAAGAAAAACTTTGGGAAAGAATATTATGGCATTGAGCGTTCCACCTTTATCATTGATAAAGAAGGGAAGCTTGCTGAAGAATATCGGAAAGTTAAAGTCCAGGGCCACGTCGAATCCGCTCTGGAATATATTAGAGAAAACCTATCGTAAAATCAACCGAACCATAGTCTACAAGTGACTATGGTTTCTTTATCGTCTAATATAGAAGTAAAGGGGAAGGAGTTGATTTCATGAAGATCGTTTCTGCCATTAAAAGAGTCCCGGATGAAATCCAACTGAGACTTCAAACACGTTTTCCTGAAGCTGCCTTCATTTTCTGTCATGGTATGGGAGAAGCTAAATATTACCTTGAGGAAGCGGATGTCTTCATTACATATGGAGAAGATTTGGATAGAGAAAAGATACAGTCAGCTAAGAAACTGAAATGGATTATGGTCTTATCTGCAGGAATGGATCTGATGCCTTTTGATGAAATTGCCAAAAGAGACATACTCGTAACGAATGTAAGAGGCATTCATGCACAACCTATGGGAGAGTATGCGATTTCCATGTTGCTGCAAGTGTCCCGTAAAGCGAAAACCCTCATACAACAAGAAGAGAATGCAGAATGGAGCCGCCGCCCCGTAATGAATGAAATAAGCGGACGTACGATGGTTCTGCTCGGAACAGGAGCCATTCAGCAAGAAGTCGCCCGTTTAGCAAAAGCTTTTCAAATGAAAACGATCGGTGTATCCAAGTCGGGGAAAAAGAAACCGCACTTCGACCAGGCTTTTCCGGTTCAACAATTGGAACTTGTTCTTCCACGCGCGGATTTCGTTGTGGCTGCTCTTCCGAGTACCCCTGACACGAAATATTTACTTGAGGAGAAACATTTTAAAGTAATGCCCAAGCGTGCTATTTTTCTCAATATGGGAAGAGGGGACTTGGTTGCATCGGAAGTGATTTTAAATGCGGTGCGGAAAGAGATTTCACACGCGGTGCTCGATGTCTTTGAGGAGGAGCCCTTACCTGAAGATCATCCGCTATGGCGGGAAGAAAATGTAACGGTAACACCGCACTTATCAGGGATCTCTCCTCACTATGTCCCAAGAGGGTTCGATCTCTTTGAAAAGAATCTGTCTGTTTTTATAAGTGGAGATGGAGAATTACGAAATATTATTGATCCAAAACGGGGGTATTAAGATGAGGATTTACACACGTTCAGGGGATAAAGGGGAAACTTCTCTCATATATGGTCAACGTGTAGCTAAAAATGATATCCGAGTAGAGGCTTATGGCACATGTGATGAAGCGAACTCTATGATCGGTCTTGCTCTCAGCCATTTGAATCGTGAAGATTGGACGGATAAGGAAGCTTTTCTTCAAACCTTCCAGAAAATCCAGACGGTCCTTTTTCATGTCGGGGCAGAACTGGCTACACCTAAAGGGAAAGATGTCATGTGGAAGCTGAAAAAAGAGCACATTGATGAGTTGGAGAAACAAATTGATGAATGGGATCAGTCACTTGAGCCTTTGAAGAATTTCATACTGCCTTCCGGGCATCAGGCGTCCGCCTCTCTTCACCTTGCCCGGACGGTGGTTCGCAGGGCAGAAAGGATATCGGTGGCACTAGAAGAAGAATTGGATAACCAGCTCGTCGTCTCTTATTTGAATCGACTATCTGATTTCCTCTTCGTAGCGGCTCGATATGTGAATCGTCAACTTGGTGGAACAGAGACGCCTTTAGACCCGGATGTATGAGAGACCAACTTTTTGAGCAGTGCTTTATATTGACAATTCCTTTAAGGAAAGGTTACACTAATTGTAAGGATTCTAATTTAATAATATTATAAATCAAGAATCAGTTTATGAAAGCGAGGTGCATGACCGTGTCAGACCATCGACTCCAAGATGCCATTGATACACTGAAAGGCTCTGGTGTACGAATTACTCCACAGCGTCATGCGGTGCTTGAATACCTGCTGAATTCTATGACTCACCCAACAGCTGATGAAATTTATAAAGCTTTAGAAAGTAAATTTCCGAATATGAGTGTAGCCACGGTTTATAACAATCTCCGTGTATTCAGGGAAATTGGACTCGTACGGGAGCTTACTTACGGTGATTCTTCAAGCCGCTTTGATTGTAATACAAGCGATCACTATCATGCGATTTGCGAATCATGCGGTAAAATTGTTGACTTCCACTATCCAAGTTTGAACGAAGTGGAATCATTAGCTGAACAGGTGACTGGATTTAATGTAAGTCATCATCGCATGGAAGTCTATGGAACATGTACAGAGTGCCAATCGAATAACGCTCACTAAAACTGGAAGCGCTAGGCTTTCAGTTTTTTTATGATAAATCATAAAAAAAACTCCGCTGCACGTGCAGCGGAGTTTTTTTGCTTGAAATCATTGGATCGTTCATGAATTACTGTCCTTGAGTTTCCTTCTGATATCGCTTTTTATTATATTTCTCATCAAAATCTTTTCCTTCTAAAGACTTGTCCATCGTCAAAGGCTGATCGCAGTGCATGCATGCATCCACACGACCGAGCATCTTGGTCGGTTTTTCACAGGACGGACAAACAATTTGTACGGTTTTTGTTGAAAGCATGCCGATCCAGAAGTATACGACTGTACTGAGGCCGACAAACCCCACGCCCAATATCATGAATGTAGCCATTGCCCACATCGTATCTTTGAATAACAACCCGATGTACATCACGCCGATGCCAAGGAAGATCAGCCAGAAAGCAAAGGAACGAATCTTGTTGATTTTGCTGCTGTATTTTAACGCCACTCAGGGTCCCTCCTTACTATCTACCACGTAGTATAGCATATTTTCTTTAGGCAAATATAATAGGAAAAAAGGATTTTGCCTAAACATAGCGAATAAACACAAAGAAAGGGAAATTGAATGTGGGGGAAAGAATATGGAAGATCTATTACGCCCGATTTATCAAGAGAAAGCCAGTCAAAGTAACACGCTGGGCATTCTTATTTTAGAGAAGAAGAAACCGATTAGTCCTGTAACGGATAATTTTGATGTCATTCTATTCATTATTGTCCGAGACGCGGAGGAACTATGGTATGTTAAACATTATGAATTTGAAAATAAATCAGCAGCAATGCATATAGTGGATGAAAAGCTCCTCCAGCATTGGATCGATACAAGTTCTTATCGTCGAGCAGTAGAATGGGTCATTAACGGCAACGTCATTTTTGAGAGAAATGAGTATCTGACGAATCTAAAGGAACACTTGCGGGAGTTCCCTCAACAAACCCGCAATTTAAAGAAGGCGATTGAATTTGCAAAATTGATTCGTAGTTATAGCGAATCTAAAGACTTGTATGATTCCGAGCAGTATTTGGATTCTTACAGTCGCATGGTAAACTCTCTTCATTATCTAGCGCGGTTATCCATTATTGAAAAAGGGTTCCACCCAGAAGTGACGGTTTGGAACCAGGTGAAGCGGATTGAACCAGAAATCTATAAACTTTACCAGGAACTCATTGAAAGTGATGAACCTACAGAGAAAAGAATACAGTTAATGATCCTGGCTGTGGAACACTCGATTAGTAAAAGGTCAAGGGCAAGTGCTCAGCATTTGCTGCAGCTCATGAGTGAAAGAGAAGAGCCCTGGTCGTTTGGAGAACTGAAGGTGCATCCTGAAATTCAAGAATACATCTTGGACTTATCTTCAATGATTGAATATCTTGTAGACCATCATGTCATTGAAGTTGTGCCTCAGGATACGAAAGGGCCGCAAATATTCCATAGAAGATACAAGCCTGTTGACCAATATGTAGATCAGTGAAAAGATCCCCTCTTCTGAGTAGGAAAAAGAAGAGGGAATCTTTTTGTAAAAAGTTATTGACGGTAGAATTCACAGCGTGCTATATTAATAAGCGTCGCATTAAGAGAGCGGCAACGAGCTAAATAAAATCATGAAATAGTTGTTGACACAAAACGACATACATGATAAATTATTACTTGTCGCATTAAGAGAGCGGCCAGCCGCAAACGGCTTAACAAAATAAATCATAAAAAGTCGTTGACACAAACAACTGGACATGATATATTGATTGAGTCGCTGTTTTGAAGCGGCAAACAAAACATTGATCTTTGAAAACTGAACGAACCAACCAGTACGTCAAAACATTTCTTCTTTAAAGAAGAAATTTGAAACAAGCACATTCGGTGTGCAAATGAGCAAGTCAAACTTAACTTTTATGGAGAGTTTGATCCTGGCTCAGGACGAACGCTGGCGGCGTGCCTAATACATGCAAGTCGAGCGCGGGAAGCGAGTGGATCCCTTCGGGGTGAAGCTCGTGGAACGAGCGGCGGACGGGTGAGTAACACGTGGGCAACCTGCCTGTAAGATCGGAATAACCCCGGGAAACCGGGGCTAATGCCGGGTAATACTTTCTTTCGCATGAAGGAAAGTTGAAAGATGGCTTCTTGCTATCACTTACAGATGGGCCCGCGGCGCATTAGCTAGTTGGTGAGGTAACGGCTCACCAAGGCGACGATGCGTAGCCGACCTGAGAGGGTGATCGGCCACACTGGGACTGAGACACGGCCCAGACTCCTACGGGAGGCAGCAGTAGGGAATCTTCCGCAATGGACGAAAGTCTGACGGAGCAACGCCGCGTGAACGATGAAGGTCTTCGGATCGTAAAGTTCTGTTGTTAGGGAAGAACAAGTACCGTGCGAATAGAGCGGTACCTTGACGGTACCTAACGAGGAAGCCCCGGCTAACTACGTGCCAGCAGCCGCGGTAATACGTAGGGGGCAAGCGTTGTCCGGAATTATTGGGCGTAAAGCGCGCGCAGGCGGTTCCTTAAGTCTGATGTGAAAGCCCACGGCTCAACCGTGGAGGGTCATTGGAAACTGGGGAACTTGAGGACAGAAGAGGAGAGTGGAATTCCACGTGTAGCGGTGAAATGCGTAGATATGTGGAGGAACACCAGTGGCGAAGGCGACTCTCTGGTCTGTTTCTGACGCTGAGGTGCGAAAGCGTGGGTAGCAAACAGGATTAGATACCCTGGTAGTCCACGCCGTAAACGATGAGTGCTAGGTGTTAGGGGGCTTCCACCCCTTAGTGCTGAAGTTAACGCATTAAGCACTCCGCCTGGGGAGTACGGCCGCAAGGCTGAAACTCAAAGGAATTGACGGGGGCCCGCACAAGCGGTGGAGCATGTGGTTTAATTCGAAGCAACGCGAAGAACCTTACCAGGTCTTGACATCCTTGGACATCCCTAGAGATAGGGCTTTCCCTTCGGGGACCAAGTGACAGGTGGTGCATGGTTGTCGTCAGCTCGTGTCGTGAGATGTTGGGTTAAGTCCCGCAACGAGCGCAACCCCTAATCTTAGTTGCCAGCATTCAGTTGGGCACTCTAAGGTGACTGCCGGTGACAAACCGGAGGAAGGCGGGGATGACGTCAAATCATCATGCCCCTTATGACCTGGGCTACACACGTGCTACAATGGATGGTACAAAGGGCAGCGAAGCCGCGAGGTGTAGCAAATCCCATAAAACCATTCTCAGTTCGGATTGCAGGCTGCAACTCGCCTGCATGAAGCCGGAATCGCTAGTAATCGCGGATCAGCATGCCGCGGTGAATACGTTCCCGGGCCTTGTACACACCGCCCGTCACACCACGAGAGTTGGCAACACCCGAAGTCGGTGAGGTAACCTTTTTGGAGCCAGCCGCCGAAGGTGGGGCCAATGATTGGGGTGAAGTCGTAACAAGGTAGCCGTATCGGAAGGTGCGGCTGGATCACCTCCTTTCTAAGGATATAACGGAAACGTACTGTGTTGGTTGTTCAGTTTTGAGAGATCAAACGATCTTTCAACTTGTGAACCTTGAAAACTGGATAAGGAATCATTGTCTTCATCTAACGATGAGACAATTGATGACAAGACATCTAATTGAAATTGTAAACGTCTTTTCACGAAGATAGTTAAGTGAATAAGGGCGCACGGTGGATGCCTTGGTACTAGGAGCCGATGAAGGACGGGACTAACACCGATATGCTCCGGCGAGCCGTAAGTAGGCTTTGACCCGGAGATTTCCGAATGGGGAAACCCACTGTTCGTAATGGAACAGTATCCTATACTGAATACATAGGTATAGGCAGGCACACCCGGGGAACTGAAACATCTAAGTACCCGGAGGAAGAGAAAGCAAATGCGATTTCCCAAGTAGCGGCGAGCGAAACGGAATCAGCCCAAACCAGAAAGCTTGCTTTCTGGGGTTGTAGGACACTCCATTGGAGTTATCAAAGAGGAAGATAGGCGAATCGATCTGGAAAGGTCAGCCAGAGCAGGTAACAGCCCTGTAGTCGAAATCTTTCTCTCTCCGGAGTGGATCCTGAGTACGGCGGAACACGAGGAATTCCGTCGGAATCCGGGAGGACCATCTCCCAAGGCTAAATACTCCCTAGTGACCGATAGTGAACCAGTACCGTGAGGGAAAGGTGAAAAGCACCCCGGAAGGGGAGTGAAAGAGAACCTGAAACCGTGTGCCTACAAGTAGTCGGAGCCCGTTAATGGGTGACGGCGTGCCTTTTGTAGAATGAACCGGCGAGTTACGACCGTATGCGAGGTTAAGCAGCAGAAGCGGAGCCGCAGCGAAAGCGAGTCTGAATAGGGCGAGTGAGTATGCGGTCGTAGACCCGAAACCGTGTGATCTACCCATGTCCAGGGTGAAGGTCAGGTAACACTGACTGGAGGCCCGAACCCACGTAAGTTGAAAATTACGGGGATGAGGTGTGGGTAGGGGTGAAATGCCAATCGAACACGGAGATAGCTGGTTCTCTCCGAAATAGCTTTAGGGCTAGCCTCAGAATAGAAAGTCATGGAGGTAGAGCACTGATTGGACGAGGGGCCCCTATCGGGTTACCGAATTCAGTCAAACTCCGAATGCCATAGACTTTGTTCTGGGAGTCAGACCGTGGGTGATAAGGTTCATGGTCGAGAGGGAAACAGCCCAGACCGCCAGCTAAGGTCCCAAAGTGTGTGTTAAGTGGAAAAGGATGTGGAGTTGCTTAGACAACCAGGATGTTGGCTTAGAAGCAGCCATCATTCAAAGAGTGCGTAATAGCTCACTGGTCGAGTGACTCTGCGCCGAAAATGTACCGGGGCTAAACACACCACCGAAGCTGCGGATTGATCTTATGATCAGTGGTAGGAGAGCGTTCTAAGGGCCGTGAAGTCAGACCGTAAGGACTGGTGGAGCGCTTAGAAGTGAGAATGCCGGTATGAGTAGCGAAAAAAGAGTGAGAATCTCTTTCACCGAATGCCTAAGGTTTCCTGAGGAAGGCTCGTCCTCTCAGGGTTAGTCGGGACCTAAGCCGAGGCCGAAAGGCGTAGGCGATGGACAACAGGTTGATATTCCTGTACCACCTCCTTTCCGTTTGAACGACGGGGGGACGCAGGAGGATAAGGAGAGCGCGCCACTGGATGTGCGCGTCCAAGCAGTGAGACGGTCGGATAGGCAAATCCGTCCGGCAACGTCAAGCTGTGATGGGGAGGGAAATAGAGTACCGAAGCTCCTGAGTTCACACTGCCAAGAAAATCCTCTAGTGAGGAAAGAGGTGCCCGTACCGCAAACCGACACAGGTAGGCGAGGAGAGGATCCTAAGGTGAGCGGGAGAACTCTCGTTAAGGAACTC